>NZ_CAXTTT010000004.1:47139-120964 GCF_964247315.1 uncultured Nostoc sp. | reverse complement strand
TATGTTTGTTTTGGAGTTTGTGTTGCAGTTGTCGTTTGAGTTGGAGTTGGTGTTGGAGTTGGAGTTGGTGTTGGAGTTGGAGTTGGAACCGAACTATCTGCAAACTCTATGTTTCCGGTAACTTTAGACGCATCTATTTTATTTCCTAGAGAAATCAGCTTGTTGGAACTGACATTTTGCAAATCAAATTTACCGTTATTGCGTAGAGTATTGCCCCCTGGATTATTGGTACTGCCGATATCCGGTAGAGCAGTTCCAATCACTGTAATCCCATCATCAGTATTATTTTCACTAACATTATTACGTAATACGGGACGGGCACTACCAGAGATGACAATCCCAGAACGGTTTTCATAAATTCTGTTATCTCGAAGGATGGGTGATGCAGTATCACTAATGGCAATGCCAAAACCTGTTTTGAAGTAGGTATTATTTTCAATTTGACCTTTAGAATTTTTAGCGATCGCAATTCCATTAGCTGCATTCTCACTGAACACATTACCTAAAACAACTGGATTAGCATCGCCTGTAGCAAATACTCCCTCCCGCTTATTGTTGATGAAGGTGCTATTAGCAACAGTAGGGGCAGTTGATTCAATCCAGACACCACTACCACGACTAGCCAAATTTGTTACAGTCACTCCCCGCAGTTCAGCTTTATCCAGCAATACAAAAGTGACATTCTGACCAGCAAAAGTACGACTCAGGTAATTACCACTTCCTTCAATCAAAATGCCATTACCTTTATTGGTTTCATTACCCACCACTGTCACACCAGATGGAATTGTCAACGGAAAGACTTCACCGCTAGCAGCATTGTAATTACCATCTGCCAGTTGAATCTTGGTATTAACAGTAGCTACCTTGAGGGCTTGCGTAATAGTTTTGAAGGGAGCTTGTTGAGTACCTGGGTTAGTATTGCTACCTGATACTGAATTTACGTAAAAAGTTTGAGCCATATTTATACTTTCATAAAATACATAGCTATCCTAGCGCTAACCATGAAAGCAAGTAGTATTTGATGCATTAAGTAACTTTAAGTACTTCTCATTCCGAAATGAAAAAATTATGCAAATACTTTTAAAAGTGTTATATCTGTAAAGTTTGTGTTGATGCTTGATAGTGCAAGTTATGTACTGCTTACGGTAATCTCGTTAATAATGTCACTATAGGCAAGATCAGTGATTTTCCAAAAAACCATCTACGAGATCGTACTATGTCTGACTTCAACAGTGAACCGATACCAGAATTGAGAAATCCCCAACAAACCTTTCATTCCGGTGACTTAAATTTAAGAATAGAGGGAGAAGTAGTACCTGTGGTAGATGTCCATCTAGGACAACAGCAATCAATTTACTTTGAACATCATATTCTACTGTGGAAACATCCCAATGTTCGGCTTGGAGTCAAAGGTTTAAAAGGGGCAGCCAAGCGGTTCTTTGCTGGACTGCAAATTTTCATTAGTGAAGCACATGGCCCAGGAAACATCGCTTTCTCTCGTGAGGCACCAGGACAGATTGTAGTGCTGCAATTAGAGCGTGGACAGACAGTGGATGTACGCGAACATCAGTTTTTGTTAGCTACCAGTAATATTGAGTACAGTTTCTTTTTCCAACGAGGACTGGCGAACCTCTTTTTTAGTCGTAGTGGCGGATTATTTATCGATCGCTTTATTGGACAGCAACAAGGGGGGCTGCTTCTAATCCACGGTTACGGCAATGTTTTTGAAAAGTACCTTGCTCCTGGAGAGGTGTTAGATGTAGAACCAGGGGCATGGCTGTGGAAAGACTCATCAGTCAAGATGGAAACGGTAACGGCCTTGCAATCTAGTGGCGGCATTTTAGGAGCGATTGGGGTGATGCTCGGCGGTATCTCATTTACGCTTAACCGCTTTATTGGTCCTGGTCGCTTGGGGTTACAATCTATGACTTATCACCCTCCTGCATCTGAGGGAGCAACTCAAATCGCTGGCAGCAGTAATTTAGGTTAGGGAATTCCAAAAAATAAATTATCTAATTTCTGGACTTCTTACAATTTTCCTTCTCCTGCTAAGAATTCCCCTGCCTTGCGAGCGATGGGATATTTTTTATTTGGAAGTCCCTTAAATCTATGAGCCTACATTAATGACAGGTGATAAAAAGAAACAAGGGAAACAACAAAGACAAGGGAGAAGATTTTATCTTATCCTCCTTGTCTCCCTTGTCTCCCTCATCCCCTTTTAATACGGCCACTTCCAGTCGCGAATTTCCGGCATATCGTCGCCGTACTTATCAATATATTGCTTGTGTTCGATCAATTTATCTTGCAGATGCTGCTTGACATAAGCTGCCCTATATCCTAACTTGGGTACGCGCTCAATTACGTCCATCACTAAATGGAAGCGATCGAGTTCGTTAAGAACAACCATATCAAAGGGAGTGGTGGTAGTTCCCTCTTCCTTGTAGCCGCGCACATGCATCTGATCGTGGTTAGTATGACGATAGGTTAAGCGATGAATCAACCAGGGATAGCCATGAAAGGCAAAGATAATGTGTTTATCGGTGGTGAAAATCGTGTCAAAGTCTTTTTCGCTCAAACCGTGGGGATGTTCGCTTTTTGGCTGTAGTGTCATTAAATCGACTACATTCACCACCCGCACCTTTAAATCTGGGAAGTGCTGGCGCAGAATATCCACAGCCGCCAAGGTTTCTAAGGTGGGAATATCTCCAGCACAAGCCATTACTACATCTGGATCGCCGTCTTGATCGTTGCTTGCCCATTCCCAAATGCCGATGCCTTTGGTGCAGTGCTTGATGGCAGCATCCATATTGAGGTATTGCAATGCTGGTTGCTTTCCAGCAACGATGACGTTGACATAGTTGCGGCTTCTCAGGCAGTGATCGGTTACTGATAGCAAAGTGTTGGCATCGGGCGGCAAATACACGCGAACGATTTCTGCTTTTTTGTTAACTACATGGTCAATAAAACCGGGATCTTGGTGGGAGAAGCCGTTGTGGTCTTGTCGCCAAACGTGAGAGGTGAGTAGGTAATTGAGGGAAGCAATTGGTTTACGCCAGGGAATATGTCTGGTTGTTTTCAGCCATTTGGCGTGCTGATTGAACATGGAGTCAATGATGTGGATGAACGCTTCGTAGCAAGAGAAAAAGCCGTGGCGTCCTGTGAGGAGGTAGCCTTCTAACCATCCTTGACAACAAGTTTCGCTGAGAATTTCCATCACCCGACCGTCGGGGGAAAGGTGGTCATCTTCGGGGAGGATCTGGGCTACCCAATCCCGGTCTGTGACTTCTAACACAGAACTTAAGCGATTCGATACCGTTTCGTCTGGGCCAAGGATGCGGAAGTTGCGCCTTTCTTGGTTAAGTTGCATGATATCCCGGAGGAAAGTTCCGGCAACTTGGGTAGCTTCAGCGATCGCTTGCCCTGGTTTGAGAACATCTACGGCATACTTTTGAAAGTCGGGTATCTTCAGGTCACACAGTAAGATACCGCCGTTAGCGTGGGGATTGTCGCCCATGCGTCGATGACCTTTGGGAGCCAGTTCTGCTAGTTCGGGAATCAGTTTACCGTTGCTGTCGAAGAGTTCTTCTGGTTTGTAACTCTTCATCCAATCTTCTAGGAGTTTCAGGTGTTCTGGCTGTTTGGCTATGTTTCCAAAAGGAACTTGGTGCGATCGCCAAGAACCTTCAGTTTTTTTGCCATCAACTTCCTTGGGCCCTGTCCAACCTTTGGGGGTTCTCATGACAATCATCGGCCACTGGGGACGTTCAGTGAAACCATGTACGCGGGCTTCCCTTTGGATACTTTGAATTTCAGCGATCGCTATATCTAGAGTCGCCGCCATCTGCTGGTGGACATCTGCGGGATCGTCACCTTCAACAAAGTATGGCTTGTAACCGTAGCCTACAAATAGGCTTTCTAATTCCTCCTGGCTAATCCGTGCCAGTACTGTTGGATTAGCAATTTTATATCCATTCAAGTGCAGAATCGGCAGTACAGCCCCATCATGCACGGGGTTCAGAAACTTGTTAGAATGCCAGCTAGTCGCTAAAGCACCTGTTTCAGCTTCGCCGTCACCGACAACAGCAGCAACAATTAAGTCGGGATTATCAAAGGCAGCACCGAAAGCATGGACGAGGGAGTAACCTAGTTCACCGCCTTCGTGGATTGAACCAGGGGTTTCCGGTGCAACATGGCTGGGAATACCACCAGGAAAAGAGAATTGTTTGAAGAGTTTCTGGATTCCTTCAGCATCCTGGGAGATGTTGTGATAATACTCCGTGTAAGTGCCTTCTAGGTAGGTGTTGGCTACCAGTCCAGGGCCTCCATGACCGGGACCAGCAATGTAAATTGTATTGAGGTCATATTTTTTGATGACCCGATTCAGGTGAGCATAGATAAAGTTCAGTCCTGGTGTTGTTCCCCAGTGCCCTAAAAGTCTGGGTTTGATGTGTTCCAGCTTTAGCGGTTCTCTGAGTAGCGGATTGTCGAGTAGATATATCTGCCCAACCGAAAGATAGTTAGCTGCACGCCAGTAAGCGTTTATCTTATGTAATTCTTCTTCTGTTAAAGGCTTTGTTTGTGGAGGACTGGCTAATGTCATTTCGACACTCCATTACAAAATGATTTTGACGGATTCAGCAGTATGTAATTTTACTTATTTTCAAGATGATGGCCATCTAACCGATGATGAATTTTTTCAGCCTTCGTGACTAAATTCCTTGCTTCTGGGCACAGGATGGAGAGCGATGTCTACGACGGGCTACACCTACGCTATTGATTAATCCTATCAATCGGCATTTTCTTTATCTAGAGCTTTCTGTACAAATTTTTGCAAGTTATTATGACTTACGCACATTCTGCTTAATTCAAGAAATTATTGAATTGCAGTTTGAAAAAAAATTAGATACCGACAAGATTGATAAATTACACTCTGAATTCTCCAAAAATCCTGTTTGCGATCGTTTATTGAAACAGATTATTTTGCGCTATTGTTATATGCACGATATAGGATTTAAGCATCGTCAAAAACTAGCGAATATATTTAATATTCCAATTCAGGTACAGCGTTCAATTTTGATTGCATCAAAGACAACTCAAGATTAGTTTGTTGCCCACACAAAAATGAAATGCTGAAATCCCCTTGAAGTATCCAGTACAGCAAAACTAGCTAGAAGCAGATCGAGGAATAACCTAATTATTAATTTCCAATAAGCCAGGTGGTGGTGTAATTTCAATGCGACCAGATAGCAAGTCTACTACTGGTGCGATCGCTTCCACAAATGGAATCAAAACAGTCTTTTGCTTTTTGTCATTTGTCATTTGTCCTTTGTCAGTAATAAATGATTCATGCAACTTGACTTCTAACAAATCATTGCCAGCGGGGATGATATCTACCACCGTACCCACGAGTTCGCCAGATGTTTGCATGAAAACTTCTAAGCCAATCAAATCGAGGACATGATATTCATCTTCGCCTAATTGGGGGCGATCGCTTGCTGGCACCATTAACTTACAACCGCGCAAAGCTTCCGCCTGATCGCAATTTTTCACACCAGCTAATTTGATCGCATACAAGTTTTTGTTACTGATATAACGTCCTGTTAATAATTCGATTGGTTGTGGTTCTGTGCCATCTAAACGCAACAACCAACGTTTTCCTGGCACCTCAAATCTTTCAGGAAAGTCAGATACAGGATAAACCTTCAATTCTCCAGACAATCCTTGAGGGGAAACAATCTTACCAATTTCTAACCAATCATCGAGATTGGGGGCTGGGGATTGGGAACTAGGGGCTGGGGATTGGGTATTTTGAATTTTTGAATTTCCTCCTACTCTCTTGCCCCTCTGCTTCTCTGCCCCTCTGGCCCTCTGCGCCTCTACGCCTCTGCTCGCTATCTCTTTGTTAAGTTCTTCGTGTTTCATTTCTATTTTCCCTATTAGGCAGTCACCGCAGCACCTTTATAAGCTTCTTCAGCGACTTTTGCTAAACGTTGCATGGCAGTGACAATTTCCTCATCGCTGCCTGTAAGGCTGATGCGGAAGCATTGGTGTTTGTGCGCCCACTCTTCCTCTAAACCGGGGAAGAAGCTACTTCCTGGGACAATAATCACACCTACTTGCTTAACTAGCTGGTAAAATTCCCAATCACTGATGGGTAGATCCTGTAACCACAACCAAGCAAAAATTGCTCCTTCACCGCGATGCAGGAACCAAGGTAAATCCTTGGGCATCGCTTGTTCTAAGCTGGTTTCTAAAACGGTAAATTTATTTTGGTAAAAGGGACGGATGACAGTGTGAGAAATTTCCACTAAAGCACCAGAATTGATTGCATAAGCTGCGATCGCTTGGCCGTAACGTGAAGAATGGAGACTCATATTTGCTTGGAAACACTCTAGCGCCTCAATCCACTTTTCATCCCCAATAGCTATACCAATCCTTTCTCCTGGCAATCCCGCTTTTGATAAACTCATGCAGTGTAAGATATTATCACCAAACACTGGTGTCATTTCGGTAAAGTTCAATGCTGGGAAGGGAGGCGCATAAGCCGAGTCAATTAACACGGGCACATTGTAAGGTGCAGCAAGGGCAACAATCTTTTTCACCTCATCATCCGTGAGGACATTGCCAGTGGGATTACAGGGGCGAGAGAAGAGGACACAACCTGTGTTTTCTGTAATCGACAGTTGGCTGAAGTCGGGGCGATATTTAAATCGGTGGGCAGCTGGATCAATATCAAGAGTCGGTTTGTGGGCGATTAAGGCTTTTGGAACTAAGCAGATACCGCCGTAACCTGTGTAGTCAGGGCTGAGGGGTAAAACGATTTGTTTTAACTCACCGCTAGGGGTGTAACCACCGAAGGTATTGGCAGCGTAGAAGTAGAGGGTTTGACTACCGGGGGTGATCAGGATATTGCGATCGCTTAAGTTTAACCCATAGCGTTTGTTGAAGTCGTTGGCGATCGCTTCAACAAATGGTGCATAGCCCTGACTTGACCCATAACGGCAAACTACCTCGCCATATTCTGGACTAGCCAAAAGCTGTGCAGTACAATCCCGCCATAATTGCTCTACCTCTGGCAAAATCAACGGATTACCAGCACTCAAATTAATAAAATGCTGCCCTGCACCCGCTCGTAATGTCTCGATAATATCCTTCATGATTGCTCTGACGCCTGTCAGGTTGGACATTTGAGCGCCAATTTGAGTTAGGGCAGGGTTCATAAGCTGTGACAAAATATATTAATTTAGGGGTGGACAAATTATTTGGGGGTTGCTGCTGACATCCAGTTTACATTGTTGTCAAAACAGCTGTTGCCGCCTTTAACCAATCTAGCTAGAGAATGATATTTTAACAAAGTAATATTTATCGTTATAGTGGCGATCGTGCTTAGTAAATATGATGAAGTAATACAAAAGTTTATCATGCGTTCAATATTTATGAGGGGACAAGGGGACAAAGGGTGAGAATTTGCAACAAGTCTTTCTCCTTGTCCCCAATACCCAACGACAAATGACAAATGACAAAACTAAACAGGAGCGCTGAATATTACAAGTTAAAGCAGCAGTAGCTTACAGTGCAAATAAGCCGTTGACGATTGAAACCGTTCAACTATCGGGACCACAAGCCGGCGAAGTGTTAGTTGAGGTGAAAGCAAGCGGAGTTTGTCATACCGACGCTTTTACCTTATTGGGTGACGATCCAGAAGGTTTATTTCCGGCTATTTTGGGACATGAAGGTGCTGGTGTGGTAGTGGAAGTAGGCGCTGGTGTCATCAGTCTCAAACCAGGGGATCATATAATTCCCCTCTACACTCCCGAATGTCGCCAGTGCGAATATTGTTTGAGTTTCAAAACTAATCTCTGTCAAGCCATTCGCCTAACTCAAGGACGCGGTGTTATGCCCGATGGCACTAGTCGCTTTAGTATTGATGGGCAGATAATTCATCATTATATGGGTACATCCACTTTTGCTAACTATACGGTGCTGCCGGAAATTGCTTTAGCAAAAATTCGGGAAGATGCTCCCTTTGATAAGGTTTGTTACATTGGCTGTGGTGTGACTACTGGTATTGGTGCAGTTATCAATACTGCCAAGGTAGAACCTGGGGCAAATGTCGTGGTTTTTGGTTTGGGTGGTATAGGCTTAAATGTCATCCAAGGAGCGCGGATGGTAGGGGCCAATATGATTGTTGGGGTAGATATTAATCCCAACAAACGCGCCTTGGCACAAAAGTTTGGTATGACACACTTTGTTAATCCCCAAGAAGTACAGGGTGATTTAGTTCCCTATCTGGTTGATTTAACAAAAGGCGGTGCTGATTACAGCTTTGAATGTATCGGTAATGTTAAATTGATGCGTCAAGCATTAGAATGCTGCCATAAAGGTTGGGGTGTGAGCGTGATTATTGGTGTTGCTGGTGCTGGACAGGAAATCAGTACTCGTCCTTTTCAACTAGTAACTGGGCGCGTTTGGAAAGGTTCGGCATTCGGTGGCGCTAGAGGACGTACAGATGTGCCAAAAATTGTTGATTGGTATATGGAAGGTAAGATAAATATTGATGATTTGATTACCCATCTGATGCCCATTGAGCAAATTAATGATGCTTTTGAATTGATACACAAAGGTGAATCAATTCGCAGTGTGGTGACTTTTTAATTCGTAATTCGTAATTCGTAATTGGTAATTTGTGCCTGATGCTTACGCAGACAGTCCTGTTTCAAATAAGATTTAAATCTCTACCTGAAACAAAAGCGATGTCTGGGACGGGCTACGCTTACATTATCCAACTTTTTCGCTGCAAAGAAGGCTAAAACTATTATGCCATAATAGTTTTAGCCTTCTTTGCAGTCAGAAATCAGTACCCACAGCTTCAGGCGTACTGCTTTAACCCAGATGAGTAAGGCTATATTTACGCTTCAATAGCAAAGCTGCGCCTCCAACGCCAATAGCTAATAAGCCTAGTACAGAATCAGACTCTGGGACACGTACAGCTCGAAAACTAATTATCGGATCACTGCTAAGAACCTTGCCCGTTGGGGGATCAACCAACTTAATGTCAGTAGCTGTGAAGTAGGAAAGTGGGTTAGTGGAAAGTACGGGTAGTTCTGAAAGATTACCTAAGTACTGTACGTCAATCCTAACTGAACAGTAGTAGTCAGGTGCTGTTAGGCATCCGGCTGGAGAAATAAGACCACTATTAACTCCTATGCTATTAGGAGCAAAAGGAATAGATGGAAAAACACCGAAATCACCACTGAGGTTGCTAAGACTTCTAGATGGTGCTGAGAAAGTGAAGTCAGAAATAGCACCTGGGTATGAAATCCCTTCAGTAAAAGATCCACTAGGGTTGGTAAATAAGGCTGGGTTAGGATCGCGGGCAGTGTCCGTGTCTAAGATAAATGTTCCTGTTCCGCTGCTTTTGGTAGTGAAGTTAAACTCTAGTAGGGCAGCTTCAGCTGGAAGTGTAGGTACAGTTGCCATAGCTATAAATGCCACTCCAAGAGCAGCCATAGATAGTCTTCGCATACTCATTTATTTGCTTTTGGTAAAGATAGTCGGATTTTAAACTAACTCTAAGCTAGTATTTTTACTGATTTGATAAATTTTTGATGAAGAATGCAACAAAAGTGTAATCGACTAAGACTTTTGAGGGTAATCAACCTGCTTATACCAATTCTATGTGAGCGTGCATAGAATAGTGTTTTATTTAGCAAGGATTTCAGGCAGATCATTCTGTGCATCTTCATACAGAATTGGTATTAAGTCGAGGACATTAATTCCTCAATGCAGACAAATTATTTGGCGATCGCTAGATAATACTCAAATCGCTCCCGGAGTTGTTCAACCATCAGATTTTGAGTCCAATACTCCACTAGGGCGTGACCAAATGCCCAGGCGTTGCGATCGGGTGAAGCGGAGTTTTCCAGCAGTAGCGGCCAGAGGGATAGCAACTCAAAGTTGAGGGGGTTATGGTTGGCTGTATTCAAGAGCGAGAAAAAGCATTAGAATGCTGCCATAAAGGCTGGGGTGTCAGCGTGATTATTGGTGTTGCTGGTGCTGGACAGGAAATCAGTACTCGTTCTTTTCAACTGTCAACTTGATAATACTCCATCAAAGTATCGATCAATTTCTGTCGTAAGTATTTCAAAGTCCACAGGCTTGGTCAAGTGGCATTTAAAACCAGCCTGAAGCGCCAGATCCCGATCCTCCTGGCCACCGTAGCCGGTGAGCGCAATCAGAATTGAGCGACTAAATTTGGAGTCTTTACTCAGTTCCTGTGCAACGGTGAATCCATCCATCTCAGGAAGTCCGATGTCACAAATAATCACGTGAGGCTCAAACTCCCTTGCAGTTTCTACCCCTGAAATTCCATCCTTGGCAATGGAAACTTCATGCCCAAAGTATTCAAGTACTGCTTGTAATGTTACGGCTGAATCCTCGTTATCTTCGATGACTAAAATCTTCAACGATTTTTTAGCCGCTTCTGTAATCTCTAGGTCGTTGTCCAAGGCTGTAATCTCTTCGCATATAGGGAGAGTGACTTTGAATTCTGCTCCCAGATTAATCCCTCTACTTGAGGCTTCAACACTACCACCATGAAGTTCCACAAGACTTTTTACTACCGAAAGTCCCAAACCTAGCCCGCCCCGCGAACGATCTAAACTGCGATCGGCCTGGGTAAACGGCTCGAAAAGTTCTGGTAATATTGTCGGGTCTATCCCTATGCCTAAGTCTCTTACAGATAAGACCGCTACACTACCTAAGCCATTCTCACCTGGAATAACTGAGAGATCCACCCAGATCATCCCATCTGGCTTTGAAAACTTTAAGGCATTATCAAGAAGATTCCCAAAGATTTGGAAGAAGCGAGTCGAGTCAACATAAGCTCACACGGGTGTGTTTGGCAGGTCTTGTACTACGTTAAGATTCCATCTCTTTATTGCTTGTGCATGATCGTTGAGACTCTGGCAAACCAATTCCACCAAATTAACTTTCTTAAGGTTTAATGAAACCTTCCCATAAGTGATGGATGATACGTCGAGTAACTCATCGATTAATTTCGAGAGGTGCTTAATCTGGTGTTGCATCCTTAAAACTGTTTCCCCGACTATGCCAGTCTCGCCTAGCTTTAACTTGAGTAGCTGAACGCTGTTGGAAATGGGGGCAACAGGATTTCTCAACTCGTGAGCTAGCATCGCAATAAATTTGTCTTTAAGGGCGTTTTGGCTCGTCAGTTTCTGGAAAAGTTGAACATTAGCGATCGCAACTGCCGTAGTGTCAGTCAAAATCTCAAGCATTCCGATCTCTTGAGGCGTGGCTAGGTGTCGTGTACTCCAGTAAGCTCCGATCGCACCCAGTGGATCAGAAACCCGAATCGGAACCATCACTAAACTTTTGACAAAAGTCACTTTATAAGCATCAATAGGAATTCGTGCATCCTGGTAAATGTCCTCAATTACGGCTGCTTTTTTATTGAGCATTGCCCAACCGGAGATGCAAGACTTGAGCGGAAAACGCATACCTTTCCAAAGTGGCCCAATGGCGTTTTCATCTACATAGTGGCAACATTCACCATCTTGCAATACAAAAGTTACTCCATCAGCATTTGTGAGATCGCGAGCAGCTAAACGCACAATCTCAATAATTTCCTCAATAGTCCGTACACAAGCTAAATCCTTCACGACCGAAAGCAGCCTGTTGTAAGACGAAATGCTATAGCTCTGATCTGAATTCTGTTCTTGAAAGATGGAGATGTCTAATGTATTTTTCATAAATAACTCCAAACAAAAGGGATGTCTATATAAAAACTCACGTAAAGCGGGTAGGTTCAGCAGACACCTACTCTCAATCGTAATTTTACACTTTGATCTTAGATTACAATCTGTTAGCGCATTTTTACTTTTCCTTATATAGTAGGACTTACGCAATAACTCTTTGAAACTCTCATTCCTTTGCGTCCTTTGCGCCTTTGCGGTTCGTTTTTCCATTATTTTGCGTAAGTCCTGATAGTATGAAATTCTTCAAAAGTGCTAAATAAATATTCGCAATTTACTTTTATTTACTAATGCAACTTTTGGTGTTTAATCTACGGGGGTTACGTAGCAGCTTAAACTCGTTATTTAGGCGTAGTATTTGCAAGAGATCGAAGATGCGTCACAATTTTTCCTAGACATTGCCGATCGCAGGCAAATTATTTGGCGATCGCTAAATAATACTCAAATCGCTGCCCAAGTTGTTTAACCGTTAGATTCTGAGTCCAGTACTCTACTAGAGCATGACCAAATGCCCAGGCGTTGCGATCGGGTGAAGCGGAGTTTTCCAGCAGTAGCGGCCAAAGGGATAGCAATTCAAAGTTGAGCGAGTTGGGGTTCAAGAGCGAGAAAAGTTCATATCCCATTTGCAGTTTGCCAATCACAATCGGCAACTGTTCTACGGGAATTTGCTCCGCCAGCATATATGCTAAAGCTGGAGATCCGGTTGAGAGGGTAGAAACAAACTGAAGGACGGGACTTTTGAGCAATGCCGTTAATCCTTGTGTTGTCGTCATCTGGAAGGTGTAGTGGTCGATGATTTTGGCGGCGGCGACGATGCGGGCTTCTAGATTACGCAAAAAGCGGGCGAGACGGAGTTGCTTGGTAGGTGCGATCGCATCGACTAATCCCAACGATAGCGCCTCCACACCCCAAGCAACCCGACTTGTTTTGCTGTCACTTGTAACCACAGGTAGAACGAGATTACAGAATTCTCCCAGCAGTCTGGCGCGATACTCAGTGGCTTCGCGAATGGCAATTTCTTTGGGACGATCGCCCCATTCCCAATCATAAGGTGGTTGCCACTCGCGGATCGGACGCAGACGATCTACCTGGGTGACGATCGCGATCGCAGGTAAATCTGCAACTTCTGCTTTGATGTCTTGCAAAAAGTCCACATCCATTTGCAAGGCAGGATCGAGGGCAGGGGTAACTAACAGCAGCAAATCTGCGCTGATAGCATAATCAAGCACTAGATTTCGGAGATCGGCACGGTTGACTTGTTCATAACCAGGTGTGTCCCAAAGCGTCAGGGTTTCCCCAGTTTGAGTCTGCCATTGATAATTCTGAATGCGATCGGTACTGGGTAAAACATCAACGGCTGCGAGATCCGCCTGAAATAGGGTGTTAATCAGGCTACTTTTTCCCGATCCCGTGCGCCCCACCAGCAGAATATTTACAGGTTTTTGCTCAACCGCCTTGGCTGGTTGGGCTTGAGTCAAGATTTCTCGGAGTGTTTGAGTTTTTGCCTTGGGTAAAGTTGGTGTGGAAACTACGGTTGCTGGAACTGGGCTACGTCCGTAAAGTGCGATCGCCTGTCGGCATAAGTTTCTCAGGGCAGCTTCCCGGAATAACTGACTCAAATTCCCCAATAATTGCTGAGTTGCTTGGTTACTGAAACCCTGACTGGCTTGTTTTGCCACCGCCGCCACCGGATTTAAGATCCACTGTGCCCAGTTCCAAGCTTTCCAGAATTTCCGAGCCGATGGCTCCAACTTCCGGTAGACCTCATATCCTTGATATGCTTGTCCAACCGTTACCTGATTGAGGACAGGGGATAACTTTTGCATCCACCGATCCATATCATCCACCGTTCCGCGAATCAGCCCGTAAGCTTGGGGGACGTAAATGTTCAACAGGGGATATTGAATCTGAGGATTGTAGATATGAGCGATCGCTACCACTAAATCTTGGCATCGCGTCCAAAAAGTTTGCCAGTCTTCCCAAATCGGGCGATCGCTTTGTGCTGCTTGGAGAATTTCTTGAAGGGCGGCTTCTACAAGCTTTGTGGTGTCACTTCCCACAGGTCGCGCTACTGTATCCTCTGCTGGCGATTCCAGTTCTTCACGCACTTGAGTTAATACAGCTTCTACTTGGTTAACAGCTGGTTGAGTCCATTTGACTAGCAGCCAACGCCAACCAACGAATAAAACGGTGAATACACCCCAAATCCAATTAATGCCCCACGCATGAATTTGTGAACCGGCAGACACCAGTAAGAAAATAATGATAAACGCGATCGGAATTGCTAAGACAACCCACTGCCACAGTTTTAATCGCACCATTGCCCCATACCTGCTTTGAAATGTTGAGAAATTCGAGTTTTTGCAAAAATTACTCTTATAAAAAGTCTATCGTCTTCAATGCAGGCAGGATGTTTGGTATTCTGGGATTAATGGTAGACTCCTAATTATTAGGGATAAATGTTTTATTTTGCTGTAGGTAGCTAAATAAACAACTGGATATTTATATTTCTAGATTAGAAGAAGTTTAAAATTGCTCAGTTGCCTATGAGAGCAAAATTTAGTAAACAAGCTATGCAAACAATTACCGACATTGGCACGCTGATTGTCAGCACACCTGGAACCTGTGGTGGTCGCCCTCGGATTGCGGGACACCGGATTACGGTACATAATATTGCGATCGATTTCAACGCAGGCATGAAACCGGAAGAGATAGTTGTCCAAAGACCACAGCTAATGTTGGCACAAATTTATGCAGCGCTAGCTTACTACTATGCTAACCAGGAAGTAATTGACACGGAGATTGCCGCAGAAATTGAAGAATACGACCGTTTGGAAGCTGAATACACGGCGGCGAACAGACAGTGAGCCAAATTCGTTTGTATTTAGATGAGGACAGTGTTGAGAAGTCCCTAATCAAAGCTTTCTCTAATGCAAACTTGGATGTTGTGACAGTGGCCGATGTGAGCAGGCAGAGCTATTCTGATGATGAGCAGCTAATTTGGGCAACAGGGCAAGGGCGTGTTATCTATAGCTACAACCGAAGAGACTTTTGCTGCTTACATAACGAGTTTTTAGCCACAGAAAAAAATCATGCTGGCATTATCTTGTTGCAGCAACAACGCTATTCCGTGGGGCAACAGTTACAAGGGTTGCTCAAGCTGGTTGCTACTCACTCGGCTGAGGAGATGGTAAACCAACTGATATTTTTAAGTGCTTATATTGATAAAAGCTATTAGACCACTGTCAGCGTTTTAATTAATACTAGGTTTCATTGGTAAGACTGCTATCTTAATAAAGATATCCTTGAAGTGATCTCGTATGTCATCAGCTAATTGTAAGGCAATAACTAAATCTGGAGAAAAATGTAAGCTCAAAGCTAATTCTTCTGGATACTGTCATATACATGATCCTGAAAAAATTGCTGAATATGAGGCGAAGCAACATTTACCTGAAATGTTTGCAGTTGAGGTTTCAGCCAAGACCTTTAGCCAACGACGAGGCTTGAAGCCAATATCTGAGATTATCCAAATTGATAGTATGAATGATGATCTACGCAATTCCCTTTGGAATGTATTAAGTACAAATTTCTTTTTACAATACTCAAAATTCGTGCAAGTAGGCATTGTAACACATATAGATGTTTTTATTAAATTTCTTTGGGATAAATATTTTAAGTATCCTTTGGATAACTTACCTACAAGACCAAGAGAATCTGTAAACTGGTTATTAAAATATTTTCAAAATTGCCAATGGTATGAAGTTTACGACTTTCTTGAGATTACAATCAACTATTTCCAATCTCCGAAACTTGTAGAAAATATAAACTTTGTATTAGAAAGAGAACTGGCAGGTTATAGATTTGTCGGAGGTGTATTCACAGATATCACCAATGAGCAAGAAATTGAAATGCTTGAGCAAGCAGTAGATGATAAAAACTTTCCTGCTGTATCCACCCATTTGAAGCGCTCCCTTGCTTTGATGAGCGACAAGGAAAATCCTGACTACAGAAACTCTATAAAAGAATCTATTTCCGCAGTTGAAAGTCTTGCAAAAGCTATTACTGCAAAACCAAAGGCAACTTTAGCAGATGCTCTGAAGGTTCTGGAAGTTTCTCACAATTTACATCCCGCTTTAAAAAATTCATTCTTAATTTTGTATGGATATACAAGTGATGAGGGAGGCATCAGACATGCTATGTTGAGTGAGCCTGATCTAACTATTGCTGATGCAAAGTTCTTTTTACTTTCATGTACGTCTTTCATAAATTACCTGAAATCGAAGATTTAGAACGTGATCGCTTTTTAATTAGATATTAGGAGATAAGGAGCGATCGCCTTTGGCTGTCTACGCAATTGTCTTCGATACATTCAGCGATCGCAAGCAACAATAAAGATAGCGATCGCTTGCCATAAAACCTAAAATATTAGTAATGTTACACTTTTCATTGCGATATTGATTCTTCTACTAACAATTCTGATGCTGCTTCACTCTCACCCACGTTATCAGATTTGGAAAAACCATCTGCTACATCTTTGATAAAACCAGCTACAGGTACCGCAACTAGTAAACCCAAGACTCCGCCAACATTGGTTCCTACAAGCAAAGCAACTAATACCCATATTGGTCTAATGCCAGTAAATTTACCTAATAAACGCGGTGCGATCGCCTGATCGATTACCTGATCGATGACAACAGCTACCGCAAAAACCTTAGCTGCTAGCCAAAAGTCATGTGACGCTATTATTAAAGTTATTAAAACTAGACTGACAACATCACCAAAGGGAATTAAGCTCAAAAGCCCAACTCCTAAACCAAAGAGTAAACCAAACTGGACTTGAAAACCTAAAAACAATAATGTTATTGAAACACCCATCAGCAAAGCCAAACTTCCCTGACCTATTAAGTAATTTTGGAAGTTTTGCTGAATAGACCGGCTTATCTGCTGGGCAATATTTCCAGGTAACTTCTTAAATATTAACTCCCAAATTCTTGGGCCATCTAACAACAAGTAAAAAGTTATAACTACTGTGATTAATGCTTCAGAAATACTATCAATTGTATCTATGATAATACTTAACAGCTTATCTGAAATAAACTCTATTTCATTAGGTAGTTGGTGATTAATTTGTGCTAATACCTGACTTAAATTCACATTTAATTGATGTTTAAAAAACCAATCATTGACAATCTGAAGTTTTTCTTCGCTAGAATCAATCCATTGGGGAAAGACTTTAACCATTTCATTAAATTGCTCTAAAACAATGGGCACTAAAGTGATACCTAGAGCCACAACAATTACCAATGCTAATATAAAAACTAATGCTACTGCATAGCTGCGTTTAACTCTCCGCTGTTGGAGAATCGAAACAGGATAGTTTAAAACGAATGCAAGCAAGGTAGCCAATACAAGAATTGTTACCACAGGTTGAAAGTTTTTAACCAGCAAAAATGCTAGCCAACCATTGAGAAATACTAGCGGAAATAACAGCGTAAAAATTAACCATCTAAGTAATTGATTCAGTGAAAAATTCATAATTAATTTCAAAGCTAAAATTATTCTATTTACACTACTCAGCACTCTTCATTAGATTTAACCGAATCATCAAATCTGCTCAACAGGAAGTAGACAATAAAAATTTTCCCTCAGTACAGACACAACTCATCGCGTCTTTCCCAATTTTCTATTTCCTACTCCCCATTATTCTAATTACTAACTTTCAGTGAAAGCTAAAAATTGCTCCTCATTTATTCGCCCTGCTTGATAGAGAGTATTAGTAATTTCCGAAATAGTTAAAACTGCATGACTGCGATAACCATTTTGCTGTAACCTATCTTTCACCCCCTGTTCATGATCGATAAATACCACAATATCATTAACCTTTAATCCAGCTGATTCCAACTTTCCTGCTCCTTCCATGACACTTTTGCCGCTAATGAGAATATCGTCAACCACTACAACTGTTTCACCAGTATGAAAGTTACCCTCAATTACTCTTCTAGTTCCGTGTGCTTTCACCTCTTTACGCGGGAAAATCATCGGACAATGAAGGCGCAAAGCTAAACCAGTCGCAGTAGGTAATGAACCATAAGGAATACCTGCTAATCTATCAAAATTCAGGTTCTTCAAAATATCCTCATAAGCTGTGAGAACTTGATTAAAAACTTGGGGATTGGAAATAATTTTGCGTAAATCGATGTAATAAGGAAATATCGCTCCTGATGCTTGGACAAAACTGCCAAACATAATGCAGTCAATATCATAAAGTTGTAAAATCAAATCTTGATGGGGGTGCTGATTTAGAAAACAAACATCAGGAAACCACACAGAACAAGTAGAGTTTTCGTGAATAATTTCAATTTTGATTTGATTAATTTCTGCACGTAAAGACTGGACTTCCTCTGATAATTGTGTATTTCCCAACATATCTTGAGGAACAGGAATCAATAAACCATCACCATTACTATTCAAGCCAGCTTCTAAAATTTGCTTCAGATTTTGACCCTCCGCCCAGATACTACGCGCCATAATAATTCGTTCAGGTGCAACTGCTCGAATAAGTGCTAAAACTTCAGGATTTGTAGTTCCCACTTCCAAACCCAATTGTTCTGGAGTTCCCCAGGTTTTTGATTCTTTTACTACCTGTAAATAAAGGGGTGATTCGTTTGTAGGATACTGCTGTAAAGTTTCTGCACCTGGATTAGAAGTACAGCATAAAATAAACGCCGCTTTATCAGGATAGACTAAAAAAGGTGCTACGTGATCTTGTCCTGTATAGGGACTGAGAGTAATTGCATCCACTTGCCATTTTGTAAACACAGTCTGGGCAAAGATGGTACTAGTATTTAAGTCACTGTGTTTGGCATCTAAAATCACTGGGATATGGACTGGAATAGCTGCTAAAGTTTTGTACAGCAGTTCTAAACCAGGAATACCTAACGCTTCGTAAAAGCCAAATGTCGGTTTATAAGCACAAATGAAATCAGAAGTTTCTGCAATAATGAATTGTAACCACTTTTCCAAACCAGCGATCAGTTCTTCAGATTCGTAACGCTCAGGCATCATCTCTGGATTTGGATCGAGTCCGACAAATAGTAAGCTTTGATTTTCCAAGATATTACGATTCAATTTATCAAAAAAGTTCATTTTTTTAGTTTAAAAAAATATTGTTTACCAAAACATTGATTCTGTTAATTCAGTACCACCAGCCTGACGCCCTAACCCTGAGTGAATTACTACAAATAAGATAATCATTGGCACTGAGGCAAAGTGAACAATTCGCAATGCTTGCCAATCGCCGAATAAATCCACAATCCAGGGAAATTGAGCAGGTTTATACATTCCTATCCCTGTAAATAATGCCAGCAGCAAAATGGGAATAATTGCTGTATAAGCAATCCGATGCCAAGCATAAATTAGGCGTTGGGAATTTTGAGTTTTTTGTAATGCTTTGAAGTCATTAGCACCTACAAAGCGATATCGCCAGCGTCGGGTAATTAAAATGTAAATTCCATACCACAACAGATTCAGCGAAAATAGCCACATTGCTGCAAAATGCCAGTGTCTACCTCCTGCAAGCCAACCTCCTAAAGTAAATACCAAAGGAATGTGCAAACCTGCACGTCCACCAAAAACAGGGTTAGCGTTGTAAATTTGTAGTCCACTGGTGAGCATGATAAATAGACTAATGATGTTACAAGAGTGGAAAATTTTGGCTCCTATTGCTTGAGTGGGTCGCTTTCGAGTTAAAGAGGGAACGTTAGAAGTCATAAATTTTGACTGATAAAATTTGCTGTTTATCTGTCTTGGGTAAATAGCCCAGCAAGTTTGGAGGTGGGCATTGCTTATCTTTATTTTCTCATCATTAGATTCAGTATTTTGACATTGATGGTCTCCATCTACTGTTTTAATTGTCAGTTTAGGTATGGCTAGGGTTGTTATAACTGGAGTTTAGACTAAATATAAATGAGGGAAAAAAGGGGTCAAATTGAATACAGTCTCCCAATTGGCACAAGCTAAGGAAGAATCACCGACTCTTACCTGCCAGTATGAAACTTGCCAGACTAGAAGAATTACGTTAAGTAGCTTATCAACATTTAGCTAGAACCAAAGATGCTACCTTTGAATTAATAGATGCGATATTGTTGAATCGAAATGCTTATTGCCTACCAGATTTTGAGTATCTTGTAACCGTTGTTTTAAACTTGTGCTTTCAGCGATTACCGTATCTGTTTCTAGCTGGGTTCGTTGTTGTCGTAGTAAAGTATTTTTCTATACTTGTTGTTTAATAAAGCTAGTTTATCCCGTTGTTGTTGCAATTGCTGTTTTTTATCCGAGGGGTATATCGCTTTGTAACCCACGGCAAACAGTACAGGATTGCTCTTTCTTGGTGGAATGGGGTTTTCTGACAAACCTAGAGTTGTCAAATTATCAGATTTTGGCTGGCGAATATGAGAGCGTTTTTTATCCAGTATGTATTGGTGATAAACACGGTTTACTTTTCAGACATCCTTTAAGATTAAAACATCAATAGATATCAAACATCATTTAAACAAGGAGAATAAGATGGCTAACACAGCTAATCTCACAGGTGTGAGAAACTTGGGTGTTGCGATCGCCGATCCCCTGATTGGTAGCACTACTCCAAAAACTACTCAGATATTGGAAGTTACTGGTCAAGGAGAGGTCAGCGTTGCCACTACTTTAACTGAGGTGCAATTGGGGATTAAAGTACAGGGAAAAACTGCAAATGAAGTTCAACAAGCAGCTGCTCAACGTTCAACAGCAGTAGTTGATGTGCTGCGAAACCTTGGGGCGCAAGAACTTCAAACTACATCTATTCAACTAAATCCTGTCTATAGCTATGAAAATAGTACTCAAACCCTAACCGGCTTTGAAGGTCTCAACACACTTCAGTTTGAGTTACCAACAAATCGAGCTGGGGCAGCAATTGACAAAGCGATCCAAGCAGGCGCAAATGTAATAGAGAATATCAGCTTCACTGCCTCAGACCAAGCATTGCAGCAGGCACGTCTGCAAGTTCTCAGCGAAGCTGTTAAAGATGCCCAAGCTCAGGCTCAGGCTGTTTTTAGTACCTTACAGTTAACCCCTGGAGAGATTATTAAAATTGATATTAACTCAGATGACAATCCTAGACCATCTCCCTTGGTGTCTAATCTAGCAGCAGATAGGGTTTTGGCAACAGCTGCTACAACTCCTATCATTGGTGGTCCTCAGACGATAGAAGCTAGTGTTTCTCTAGATATCGGTTATTCTCCAAATTCAGTAGGGACTCTCGGTTCGGCTACTGATAATCTTACAGGTGTGAGAAATTTGGGTCTGGCGATCGCCGATCCCCTGATTGGTAGCACTACTGGAAACACTGCTCAGATATTGGAAGTTACTGGTCAAGGAGAGGTCAGCGTTGCCACTACTTTAACTGAGGTGCAATTGGGGATTAAAGTACAGGGAAAAACTGCAAATGAAGTTCAACAAGCAGCTGCTCAACGTTCAACAGCAGTAGTTGATGTGCTGCGAAACCTTGGGGCGCAAGAACTTCAAACTACATCTATTCAACTAAATCCTGTCTATAGCTATGAAAATAGTACTCAAACCCTAACCGGCTTTGAAGGTCTCAACACACTTCAGTTTGAGTTACCAACAAATCGAGCTGGGGCAGCAATTGACAAAGCGATCCAAGCAGGCGCAAATGTAATAGAGAATATCAGCTTTACTGCCTCAGACCAAGCATTGCAGCAGGCACGTCTGCAAGTTCTCAACGAAGCTGTTAAAGATGCCCAAGCTCAGGCTCAGTCTGTTTTTAGTACCTTGCAGTTAACCCCTGGAAAAATTATTAAGATTGATATTAACTCAGATGACAATCCTAGACCATCTCCTCTGGTGTCTAATCTAACGGCAGATAGGGCGTTTGCGATAGGTACTACAACTCCTATCATTGGTGGTCCTCAGACGATAAAAGCTAGTGTTTCTCTAGATATCGGTTATTCTCCAAATTCAGCAGGGACTCTCGATTCAGCTGTTTATGGATTGCAGTAATCTGCTTAGAGGATGTTTTAAAAGTCCCAGAAGGTATAATTTTGCCGTTCGACCCTTTTAAAACATCCTCTTAATCAGGACTTATGCAACTGTCACAAGCACGTGGCGCAACTACACCGCGTCACATGCTATTCTCATCAGTGGTGTAGGTGCTGACTTTTTCCTTTTAGATTCCTTGGAACAACACCAAATAAAATGTGAGCGATGCCTGCGGCGGGCTACGCCTACGCACTCTCTGGAATGGCATTGGTGCAAAGAGCGATCGCTAATTGGACTGATTATGAAGGAAACATGGATTTCTGAGCGCCGGATAATTCAATTGCCCGGATTAACTATTGATCGCCATATCTCAGCACCGAAGGAACTTGAATTCACTGGATGCAACCATCATCTGCTTTGTCTTTTGTTAAGCGACCATAATCAACAAAAAATCACTCACATCGGCGAACAAAAATTGGAAAAACCTCAAGTCAAAGGAGATTTCTGGATTTGTCCTGCGAAGATGTCGGGGGTTTGGGCGTGGGAGAGTACTGATGAATCGTTGACGTTTCTAATCGATCCACTGTTTTTGTCTCGAATGGCAGAAGAAGTTGGGGGGCTGAATGAAAACAAAGTTGAATTGCTCAGTACAGTAAGTGCCCACGATCCACAGATTGAAGCGATCGCTCGTTTGTTTCAAGCAGAATTTGACACGGGTGGAATCGGTGAACATCTTTATGCCGAATCACTGATACAGGTGTTGATAATTCACTTGCTGCGACAATATTGTGCATTTTCACCAAAAATGCAGCCCGATGTGGGAGGTATGCCTAATAATCGACTTCAGCCAGTGTTGGACTACATCCACAGCTATTTGGATCAACCGCTGCATCTAGCTGAACTGGCAGAAATTTTGGGCACGAGTCAATATTATTTTTGCCGATTATTTAAGCAATCAATAGGTGTTGCGCCCTATCAATATGTGCTTGGGCAACGAATGGAAAAAGCTAAAGAACTATTGCAACAAAGAAAATATGCGATCGCAGAAATTGCTTTGCTTGTTGGTTGTACAGATCAAAGTCGTTTTACAAGACATTTTAAAAAATATGTCGGAGTCACACCCAGGATGTTTTTAAGGGAAAAGTAAAATAGGTACATCTAGAAATTTGAGAAGTTCTAAATAATCAGGCAGTAATTCTTTACTGATTGCTGTAACAGCAGTTTGCTCGCAATAAAACTATAAATTGCATTCCATCACTCCGTCGCTCAAAGCATTGCTGATGATCGAATCCCAATTTCTGCCATACCCGTATCGCACGCTTATTGAATGCTGCGATCGTCACCCGAAAAGCTTTTGGTTTAAATAAACTGTCGGCAAATTCCAATACGGCATTGGCATACTCAGTACCCTTTCTTCGTCCGGTCAAGTCAGGGCGAATTCCCATGCCAATATCCAATGCCCAATCGCGGTAATTACCACCAGTAACCTGTCCATCTTGTCCAAAAGAACAGTAAGCTACCAACTCGCGATTTTCATCCATAATGCTGTAGAAGTTATTCTGGGGGTTAAGAATATCTTGTAGTAGATTAGCTTCTTCCTCTAAGTAGTTGTATAAATCATAGGGTGGCTCATACCGCCAACTTAGGATAGCGCGTGCGTTAGTCTCGTCGATTAGGTGAAATGCGAACATTACTGACTGTGCTGTTTGTACTGCCCTTATACTCTTCTACCCCTAACTTTAAGCTTAGTAGAATTCTGCAATACTAACTGCATAGGCTAGCAAAAACCGTAGGCATCACAAGAATGATCTAAATCATGATTACGATATAGCAAGAAAAGTCTATCGTTTATCCCTTAGCACGCTGTACCTTGATTTGTGGGATCTACGGCTGATGAACCCACAAACCAACGAAACTTATCAACTAAGGGTATAGCAAAAACAATTTATGAGAAGAATTAGTCGAATTTTGCTTTCGATTGTTCTCGTCAGCACTGCTGTAGTTTCCGTAGCAGTCGATTGGAACGCGACTCATCTCTTTAACTCCGAATGGCATCCCCATGCTAAATTTCATGATGCAGTGATGCTGTGGTTACTCAGTGGTATGAGTATTGTGGCGCTGTGGTTACTATGGCGACGAACAACCGAACCCGATATCGGTTACACCGTGGCAATGTTAGTGCCTGTCATCTTCTGGTCGCCCTTTTTCTTTGTGACGCTAGTGATTCCTGGAACTAGTTTGCAAGCCGATCTGAAAGAACCTCCACCAATCATAGGCGGTATTCCCATTTATCCTAATGTCGTCGTTGCGACAGTCAGCGTTATTTTGGCGTTGATTGGCTATGGTTTGTACCGTGCTTCAAAGTTGGAAGCGAGTAGTTTATGAACAGACCGATCCTGATTTTAGGTTTGGCATTGCTAGTTAGTTTCCTGCCGAGTCAATCAGCCGTGGCTCACATTGGACATGGTAACTTTTTGATGCAAAATCTGGCTCAGATGACCCTCTCTCCATCTTTAATGTTCAGTGGTATCGGCATCGCCTTGGTGGCTGGAGCCGGACACGCTCTTTCACCTGGACACGGAAAAACGATGGTAGCAGCATATCTCGTTGGTTCACAGGGTACTCCTCAGCAAGCAGTTGTGCTGGGGTTGGTGACAACGCTCACTCACACAATCAGCGTTTTTGCACTGGGTATTTTAGCGTTATTATTATCTCAATATATTTTACCAGAGCAATTGTATCCATTTCTCAGTTTACTGAGCGGATTGATGGTCTGTAATGTTGGTTTTTGGTTACTCGATCGCTATCTCAACCCTACACCAGAGCATCATCATCATACTCACGATGATTCCGATCGTCATCACCACACTCACAACGATCGCCATCATTTTGCCAATTCTCAAATTACGTTACAGTCTCTTTTAACTTTGGGAATCGCTGGTGGTCTAGTTCCTTGTCCGTCAGCGCTGGTATTATTGTTGAGTGCGATCGCACTTCACCAAACTGCATACGGTTTAATCTTAGTGTGTGCATTCAGTGTAGGATTAGCAATCGTACTAGTAACCATTGGTTTAGTGATTATTTATGCTCACCAATGGCTAAAGGGTTTTTCATGGGTTCAACCATTGCAGCAGTATACGCCAATAATTAGTGCGATCGCAGTGATTATTGTAGGAAGTGTACTAATGGCTTTTGCTGTAATTTAGGTATAAAAAAGATAAGATTAAATCTATCGAACTCAGGTATTGTGAATGCGAAGGCCGCCTTGTTAATGCATCGGCTTGCATTGCGAATGCAGCGGCCGCTTTGTTAATGCATTAGCTTGCAAAAATTAACACCTCCTCCTCAAGGTTAATTATTTAAAAACCCCAAAAAATTTGTAAAAAAAATTCTATGATTGAATCACGCCAAATAATTTAAGGATGCAAAAAATTGTCAAGGCTTTTTTGTAGCTTTTTTAGTCAGGGCTGGCTGCTATGCATACAAGGCAGACTACATTAACTTGCAAAGCTTAATGGTGTGAGAAAATATCATACTGAATTAGAGTCAATGAGTAATGACTATAGATGAACTAGTATTGCTACTAAAAGCCAGTCAAGCAAACGGTTTAACGACGCTTCAAGAGTTGATATTGCGTTCTTCCTGGGAAGGAAAAACCTACACCAATATAGCCGATGAAGCGCACTCCGGCGAGGAACGTGTCAAGAAAATCGCTGCTCATTTATGGCAAGTACTGAGTAATTTTTGCAAAGAACCAATACTTTATATTTCCAACAATATCTCAAAAAAAGCGAGCATTTCAACAATACTCATGTTGAACTGTTGAAACAAGAAAATCAACACTTGCTCGTCCTCCCTAACTTAGATGAACTGACTTAATTAGTAAATAGCCGCTACTTTTAAATCTACCTGTTACTTTAGTTAATGCTGTTGAAGAAGCACTCTATCAAACCAAAGCTAAAAGACGCGCTCGCGTTGTAGTTTAACATAAAACTTATAATCAAATCACGAAATTGAAATTGATTAATAAGGCGATTGTCTCTAACATCCTTTGCAAGCGCAAGAATAAAAATAGCAATTGACAATACTTTTTCTTATCGATGAAACTTCCATCACCAGCTTGGGAATAATAAATCATGCTGGAGAAATATTTGTAATGAATCTCAGCAGATTAGGTGTGTTTACCATCGACAATTAAAGGAACAATTTGTTAATGAAAGTGAGTTCATCAGGAATTAAGCTAGGTATTGCAGTTGTTAGCAGCAGTTGTCTTGCAGCAGTAGCGATCGCTATCAGTGGAGCAAGTGCAATTGCTGCTCAATTCATCACAATTGAAAGCACTGGCACATTATCAGGAACTATCGAACTTCCCAGAAATAATCCTAATTTCAATAACAGTATTACTCGTATTGATACGGATAACACTGGAACTTATTACCGGAACTTAGGTACTAGTAATAATCCTAATTATGTTCCTGTATACCAGTCAGACTATTTAAAGGTAGAAACACGCCCAGATTGGAGTCTGCATTACTTTGTTGACTTTAAAGGTATTCCGATTGTCTCGTTTGATGGTGTTCTGACATCGCCAGTTCTTTCTAGTGGTCAGCTGACACCCTTCCTCTACCAAGGACAATTGGCAGGAACCACATTTCAAGGAGTAGTTCAAGATGAATTTAATCTCACAAAAGCTTTCTACACTGGTACTGTTATCGACCCAGACACCGGCAAGAAGTATCAAGGTACTTTTGAAGTGAGTGGATATGGAAAGCGATATAGTAATCCCAATGGTAGTTTAACTCCCACGGTCTTTAATTTTCAGTCTGACATCCCAGGTTTGCCAAGCGTAACATCTTTGACTATAACTAACGCTACCTTGGCAAATTTAAGAATCAAAGTACCTATAAATGAAACTTCTATTCCAGAACCTGCTAGTCTTCTCGGAACTTTGATGGTAGCTAGTTTTGGTATCGTTCTGAAAAGAAGAAAAGATATCGGACTTAGGAAGACGTTTTAAAACTGAAAGGCTGTTGTAAGAAAGCTCACAAGGCTTAAGCTGAATTGTAAACATCAGCACCTTGTGAGCAAATTTCTTTAAAAAATAAGGACTAAAGTGTTTACTACGAACTTGCTTACCTATTAATTTTGAGCGATAAGAGAACGAACCGCATACTCATACGGAAAAGCAAGCTACGCGTTAGCGTCTCCCCTTCTCCCAAAGGGAGAGGCTAGCGCCAAGGGAGAAGGGCCCATTCGCGTAGCGTCTCGTTAGAGAAGAACGCAACGTATAAGAGATAAAAAAGAGAAATTTAAAACTGATTCACCTATCAAAACTTTTGGGATAGACCATTAGTGTAATTTTAAATACAAGCCGGATTTGCAAAAGTCCGGCTGAGTTTAATCAATCATCTATACGCAGTAGCTTGCGGTAAAACGGTTGTGAAAAATCGGTCACGCGATAACGTTTATAGTTGTCCATAAGTTCAATTAAAAAATTAATAAACTCGAAACTAGCCATCATTAGTTCATAACTCAGGTCAGCATTGCCATCAAACTGAATTCGGCAACGGGTTAAGTCTGAGGGTAAAGTAGCAACATTCCAGGAGGCGACAAAGGGGACATGTTCGCTGGCTTCGATCTTCCGATGTCCTTCCAAGACCCCTTTTTGATAAAGACTGATGGCATAGGGTAAGAAATTGCGCCTAGCACCCTGAACATAAGGTAAGTAAACACTGGCTTGTTGTTGAGTTGCAGGCTGGAGTTGCTCAATAGACATAGTTAAATATTCCTCAAGTTAGTTAGCAACTGGGGATATTAGTGGATATTAGTAGTATTCCCCAAAGATGTGTCTAAAGCACATAGTGGGGATGGGGCATAGGGAATAGAAACTGGGGGACTGGAGAGCAGAGGAGTGAAGTTCAAAAACTTGTCAGTAAGTATCAAAGACTTATCCCTTATGCCCCATGCCCAATAAATGAAGTTACTACTAAGAAATATTAAAATTTCGGTTACAATAATGCTGCATTAACTGTTATCGAATTTGGGAAAGATAACACTAAAAGTGTCTACTGTAAAGTGGTGGATACCGTTGTTGCAGTTTTTCCCAACAAAAAACTGCTGCTACCTTACTATTACTTTACCCGAACCGCAGTTCTCATTGGAGAAAGTCCGACTCTACAAGCTTCCTGCCCAAGTGGCTATCAAAGGAATCAAGCCTCTGTCTAAGAGTAGCAAACGTGGTTAATGCGAGGTAATTACGTAGATGGCGGTGACAACAAAGGTAGTCCCAGCGGCTTTTAGCTTAGGGATAGCGGGTATTGCAGTTTGCCCATTCCGATTAATATCGGGAAAAGTAGCTTAGGGATATTTGTCCGTAAAATTACTAACTGTAGACAAATACTGGTTTTTGAATCAAGCAACCTAATCTATGCCAGCGAATTCCTGGCCCGAAGAAGATTCTTATCAAGAGCTTGATCCGCTCAACTCCTTGTTGTCTGACCTATCAGCAGATGAGGAGTTAGTGTTAGAGACAGATTCTGTATCTCTAATACCCCGGTTTCAAGGTCGTAGAGGCAAAGCAGCTCTAGTCTTGACTATCGTCTGGAGTGGCACGATCGCTCTACATTTAGTTTCTTGGGCTTCCATTATTATTCTAGGACTGACCACCATTCTAGGATTTCATGCTTTGGTGGTAGTGTTTACTAAATCCCGTCGCTATCCAAAAGAAATACAGGGAGATTTACCTTCTGTTTCTGTGCTAGTGGCTGCGAAAAATGAGGAAGCGGTAATTGCTAAATTAGTCAAAAATCTTTGTAATCTGGAGTATCCAGGTGGGCAGTACGAAATTTGGATAATTGACGATCGCAGCAGTGATAGCACGCCACGTTTATTAGCAGAACTCCAACAGAAACACGACCATCTGAAAGTACTAAGGCGTTCAGCAGAAGCTACTGGTGGCAAATCGGGGGCGTTGAATCAGGTACTGCCGCTGACAAAGGGCGACATTATAGCAGTATTTGATGCTGATGCCCAAGTGACACCAGACTTGCTGCAACAAGTAATACCTTTATTTCAAAGAGAAAACGTGGGGGCGGTACAGGTGCGAAAAGCGATCGCCAACGCTAAAGAAAACTTTTGGACTAAGGGTCAAATGGCCGAAATGGCACTTGATACCTGGTTTCAGCAACAGCGGACTGCCCTTGGTGGCATTGGCGAATTGCGGGGCAATGGTCAATTTGTCCGACGTTCAGCCTTGGAAAGCTGCGGTGGCTGGAATGAAGAAACCATTACCGATGATTTGGATTTGACAATCCGTTTACATTTGGACAAATGGGATATTGAGTGTGTTTTTCAGCCAGCAGTGCAAGAAGAAGGAGTGACAAGTGCAATTTCACTCTGGCATCAGCGCAACCGTTGGGCAGAAGGCGGATATCAACGTTATTTGGATTATTGGGATTTAATTCTCAAAAACCGCATGGGAGGGCGCAAAAGCTGGGATTTGCTGATTTTTATGCTAATTATGTACATCTTGCCGACAGCAACAGTCCCAGATTTATTAATGGCGATCGCTCGTCATCGCCCACCCATGTTAAGTCCCATCACAGGGTTATCCGTTACTATGTCGATGGTAGGGATGTTTACAGGTCTAAAACGGATACGTCAAGATCAAAAATTCCCACTTTCTACATATTTGATGATGCTGGTGCAAACCCTGCGTGGCAATTTATATATGTTGCACTGGTTAGTCGTCATGAGCAGTACTACCGCCCGGATGTCGGTAAGACCAAAGCGCCTGAAATGGGTGAAAACATTGCATACCGGAAATGAAGAATAGAGAATAGGGCATGGGGCATGGGGAATAGGAAATGGAGCGGGGGATGGGAAATAAGGGGATGATGGAGTAGAGGAGTAGGGCAGACTTTCTTAGGATCTTTTCCCAATGCCCAATGCCCAATGCCCAATTTTTTATTCATCATCTACTTCTGATTCTTCTACCCATTCTGGTGTAGTTATGGAATCGGAGAATTCTGGGAAATCATCTGCAAAGCGGATAATTTGTCCGTTGAAAAATTCTGCTACACGTTGAGCTGCGATCGCTACTTCGTCAGGTTCCCAATCAGGTACAGGTGTTCGCTGTGGCTGTGGAGACAAAGTTTGTGTCCTATTTCCATTTGCCCCATTTCCATTTGCCCCATTTCCATCTACGCCATTTCCATTTTTTGCTGCTGTCGGTGCTGGTGGTGGCGTAGTTGGCTGTGGTACTGGCGCTGGAGACGAAATTTGCTGGTTGTAACTGGGTGTGGGTGGCTGCTGAACGCGAGTAGAGTCTTTTGGCGGAGGATTTTTTTTGGCTGAGGTAGAGTTTGAAGAAGTTCCTTTTTCTAAATTTATCTGGATTTCACGCTGGAAAGTCTGCTGGAAAGCTGCCGTAATCATTGGTAGATAAGATTTCCCCTTGTCAAACCATGCCTGTTTAATAGCAATTCGAGCCACAACACCGTCGAACTCTATGAGTTGGCTCATTTGACGCAGCATTTCTTGCCTTGATTTTGGCTGGAGGTTGGCAAGCACTTTTTGCCAAATCTGAATTAAGTCATATTCAGCTTCGCCAACAACTTCTGAAGTAACTGATTCAATATTCACTGATGGCACAGGAACAGCAACAGGTTCTAGGGTTGGTGGTGAAACTGAGTCAGTAACAGAATTGTGATTTGTTTGCTGTTCAACTGGGGAAGATGAAGTGACGGGTTGATTTTGGGCAGCTGCTTGATGATTGGCAGATGCAGAATTATGATTTGTTTTCGGTTCAGCTAAAGGTACAGAAGAGACTGGGTGATTTTGGGCAACTGCTGGAGGATAGCTTGGAGATACAACAGGTATATTAACTCGCGGCGTGACACTTGCGGCTTGTGGCTGAATATTCGTCGCACTCGGTAACAATCCTAGTAATGTTACCTCCAACCACAAACGCGGCTGGGTGGTATTTTTAATTTGTACTTCAGCTTCTCGTAAGTGTTTTTGTCCTGCCAAAATCACGCTCATATCGAAGTATTGAGCAAATTCAATCAGCACTGTCCAGGTTTGCTGAGTACAAGCAACCAAATCATGGCGGTTGGGTGCTGTTTTGGCTATGAGTAAATCGCGGTAAAAAGCGGCGAGATTTTGCAGAATAGTTAGGGGTTCTCGACCACGATCTAGAATGTGGTGAGTACAGTCTAAAACGGCTTCCGGTTTATCTTGAGCGATCGCATTTAAAAGTGCTAGCAAGTCCTGTTCGCTTACCGTCCCCACCAAATCCCAAACTCGCTCTGGTGTCACTTTACCCGCTAACAAACCCAATTGGTCGAGCAAACTTTCGGCATCCCGCAACCCTCCCTGAGAAAGTTGGGCTACCAGGGTGACAGCATCGGGTGAAATATGAATGTTTTCATAAGATGCGATCGCACTTAAATGCTTCACCATCGCCTCTAATTGAATGCGTCTAAAATCAAACCTTTGACAGCGCGAAATAATCGTTGGTAACACCCGTTGTGGGTCTGTTGTCGCTAACACAAAAACTACGTACTTAGGTGGTTCTTCTAGTGTCTTAAGTAGCGCATTGAATGCCTGAGTACTGAGCATGTGGCATTCATCGATTACATAAACTTTGTAGCGACACTGCACAGGAGCAAACTGGGCTTTTTCAATCAATTCGCGGATATTATCGACACCAGTATTACTGGCAGCGTCGATTTCAATTACATCTAAGGCGTAGCCCTTGGCAATCCCCTGACAAACCTCACACACACCACAAGGTTCGGCAGTAGGCTTGTCACTTTTGAGACAATTGAGGGATTTAGCCAGAATCCGGGCACTAGAAGTTTTCCCCGTACCTCTAGGCCCAGTGAACAAATAGGCAGGGGCGATTTTGGATGTGCCGATCGCATTCGTGAGGGTAGTAGCGATCGCCTCTTGACCCACCAGTTCAGCAAAACTTTTAGGACGATATTTGTGGTGCAGGGGTTCGTAAGACATGGAAATATAGACTTCAATGCCTTTCAAAGTTAATTACTAGCACCGAGTCGAGTTTGGGATTCAACTATTTTAAACTCTCATACCTGCTTTGTTTATCGATGTTGCCATAGCGCCAGACTTAACTAATGCCGTAAATTTTGGCACTCAGGAAACTTGCAACCAGATATGATTTCAACATCAATGTATGGGAATTATAGCATATCATTTAGTACATTTGTTCTGATTAAGAAGTGGAGAGCAGGGAAAAAATTCTTGACAAATGACAAATGACTATACGTTTTATTGACTGAACTAACGCCATAGTCCAGTGCGATCGCTACAATTTTATAGATAAAGTAAAACTCGATGGTGCAGCAGATGCTCAAGCGGCTATTTCAATGGCTCAAAAAGCTTTTTCAGAGCTTGTTTGGTGGAAAACAGACTACCTCAAAATCTAAGGGAAATGTGGTAAAAGAACCAGCACCACCCTTAAACGATACGGATCTGGAATTTCTCTTCAACGAACTGTTGCAGGGAGTACATCAAGCAAGAGGGGAAGCATGGGCACAAAAGTGGCTGCATAATATCGAACATCGGATCACAACTCAAGACTGGGTTGAGTGGTTAGGGCGCTTTGGCGACAGATTGCTCGCATCTCCGACACCAAATAATGAAATGGCGGCGCGATTAGTGCAATTGGGTGAATTGGGCGTCGGAGAAATTGGAGATGTTGCTTATAATATCGGGATGCAGTTGTTGACACGCAATGAAGGCGAACCAATTTGGGAATACGAAGGGCCAGATGCTTTTAGCACTCCTTTGACTTCTGAAGTAGCCACCCCAGTATCAGAGTCAGCAGATGCACCAGACCCCCCAGAGGGAGAATACCAAACTGTCACCCTAGAACAGTTGTTTGTGATGTTGCAGGAGGATGAAAACTTACGCCAGCAGATTGCTCAACAGCTTGCTGTTGAAACAGACGATCCAGAAGTGCTTGTCCAGGCATTAATTAGTCAGTTATATCCTGCTGGTCAACCGACTACAGAGCAAACTGAAAATTAACTGCTTGCCAGAGTCAAATTCAAGAGTAAAACCTGGGAATTGTAACGTTGTAATGCTATGCTCTTGAAGATTTGTATATTTTTTGCTAACCTGCTACGGAAGCGCTGTCCGAATCGAATGGATTTTTACGTAATTGATGATTTTTTTAACACAACGATGGCTACAATCTAGAAAAACAAAATCCAAGAGTGTGGCAGATGCTCAGGCGGATATCGCAGTCGCTTAAAAGGTTTCTAAAGCGCCTCATTGCAAGTAAACAGAATAGTTCTCTCAAGGGTGCGAGAGGACGCAATCTGGTGGAGATACCACCAGAACTAACCAATGCGGATCTGGAACAATTGTTTATCCAATTGTTAGAAGGCGTGCATCAAGCACGAGGACGACAGTGGGCATTGAGGTATCTGCAACGAATCGAAAATCGCATTCCAGCTGAACGCTGGATAGACTGGTTGGTGACGTTTGGTGAAAGCTTGCTAGCTTCACGTACACCAAATCCTCTTTTAGCAACACAGATGGTGCAATTGGGGGAACTTGGTGTTGGCAGAATTGGAGAAGTTGCTTATGACATTGGCATTCGGCTAATGCAAAACTTACCTACAGAAATAGAACATCAGGACAATCAGGCACAAGATGATGTAGAAAGTACTCCTGGGCAAGAACTGATCCGCGATTTTGGCGAACAGTTATGGGAGTACGATGAGCAAAATGTAATAGAAACTACTCCTGGGCAAGAACTGATCCGCGATTTAGGCGAGCAGTTATGGGAGTACGATGAGCAAAATGTGGTAGAAAATACAACCGATGAAGAAATTCTCCCAACTTCCCCCGGACAAGAGCTAATCCGTAACTTAGGCGAACAATTATGGGAGTACGATGAGCCAGATGTTGAACCAATAACGTCAGCACCCCAAAATGCCTCTTTTGAGGAGAGATCGCCCGAAAACTTAGAGGAAATAGTATGGGAGTATCAAAGGGAAAACGCCCAAACCACAATACCAGAAAATATTCCTCTTCCGGCACCGGAAGATTCAATTACCTCGTTAGCCCAATTGAGGTTTGACGATGAAGAAGTTGTTCAAATTACAACACCAGCAAATCTCCTTTCCACTAGACAAAAGACTGAATTAGCAACGTCTTCTTCGGTGGAAACCTGGGATAACACTTTGACGAATTTAGAGCCGAATGTGGCTAATACCTTAGATGAGTTGTGGGTAAAATTGGATCAAAGTACCAATTTAGTCCAGCAACTTGCTTCGGATTTGGCAGTTCAAAGCAGTAATTCCCCTGATATTATTGAGCGAAATAGCGAGAATCCGATTACCCACGCTCAAGGGTGGTTTTACCAAGGTCTAAGCCAAGCGAAAACAGGCGATTTGTTAGGCGCGATCGCATCTTATGATCAAGCCATTGAAATGCAACCCGAATTCTCAGAATATTGGTTTAATCGAGGCTTGACGCTGTTCCATTTAGAACGTTTTGATGAAGCGATCGCCTCTTACCAAACCGCCACAGAACTGAAACCCGACTACTACAAAGCTTGGTATAACCGGGGTGGAACTCTCGGAGAATTAGGATACTTTGAAGAAGCGATCGCTTCTTTTGACAAAGCTATAGAAATCAAGCCAGACTATCAAGAAGCGTGGTCTAGCAAGGGTTTGGCACTGCTGAAATTAGGTTGGCTACCAGAAGCTATTGCTAGTTATGACCAAGCACTGCAACTCGAACCAGAAGACCAGGAAAACTGGTATCACCGAGGCATAGCCCTAGCTGTCAGCGAACAATTTGCCGAGGCGATTATATCTTACGACAGAGCTATAGAAATTGACCCAGAGTACCACGAAGTTTGGATAGATCGAGGTGTAGTGCTGTTTAATTTAGGCAGGTGGTCAGAAGCGATCGCCTCCTGGGATAAAGCCCTGTCAGTTCAAGCCGACTTCTACTTAGCTTGGTACAACCGTGGTATAGCATTAGACAACTTAGGACGTAGACAAGAAGCGATCGCCTCCTATCGGCAAGCGATCGCCATTAAACCCGACTTCCATTTAGCTTGGTATAATCAGGCATTAGCACTGTTTTATTTAGAACAATTTGCCGAAGCGATCGCCTGTTATGATAACGCTTTGCAAATTAAACAAGATTATTGGGAAGCTTGGATTGGTCGGGGAACTGCGATCGGTCATTTAGTTGATTCTGACGTATTATTGAATTTGTCGAGTAGTATCATAGCGACAAATCCCACCTTACAACAGGGCGGCTACGAAGGAAAATTAGCCAGCTACGAGGAAGGGTTAAAGCATCTGCGGACAGATACCCATCCAGAAGGTTGGGGTAGATTGCATTTTGCGATCGCTAATACTTACTACGAGCAAGGCAAAAAACATACCAATCCCCGCGATTCTTGGCGCAAAGCTGCATCTGAGTACCATCAAGCGCTGTTAACCTTGACACTAGAATATTTTCCCCAGTTGCACTTAGAGGTTTTGCAATCTTTAAGCAAAGTGTTGATGGGTTTGGGACAAACCACACAAGTTCAAGAATTGCTGCAACGTGGGACAGATTTATTGCGACAATTACTGAGTGAAGAAACTCGCTCAGACGAAAGTAAAAAACAGCTAGCTCTAAAATTTGCAGGTTTCAATCAATTAGCAGTTGATTTAGCTGTGGAGTCGGGTGATGTAGTAGAAGCTTGGGAAATTGCCGAACAAGGTAAAAATGCTTGTTTAAACTGGCTGCTTTCTGGTTGGAATGATAATATTTACTCGCCTTATTATGGCGCAATTCAACAACTATTCAATCCCACAACAGCAATTATTTACTGGCATATTAGTCCAGTTGCCCTACATACTTTTATTCTCAAAGATCAAGCGCCATCACCAATTCTCCTATTTACACCTATACAAGATACTAGGGTAATACCTTTAGGAGAAGACGCTATCCGTCTAAATGAATTGCCTCTACCCGAAGCAGTGCAACGCCTAATTGAATTTGAAATTTGGCTAGAAGATTGGCATCAACAATACCAAGAATATCGCAGCACAGCCCACGACAAAGAAAGTAAAAGTCAGCATTCTTGGCGAGTTGATATGGAAGAGAAACTGTTGCAGCTGTATGAAATCCTGAATATTTCCACAATTGCACAGGAACTCGAAGGCATCACCCAACTGGTCTTAATTCCTCACCGTGACTTGTACAGATTGCCCATTCATACACTTTTCCATCTTTCTTCGCCATCACCAGAAGAGTTACCGAATGTGGAATCAAATTTCAGCTTTACCTATCTACCTAGTGCCAAAATAGGTTTATCAATCAGAACTGAGGATATTTTGCAGTGGCAAAATAAGTTATTGCTCAGTGTAGAACATCCTGAAAGTACAGGTTATCCCCCACTGAGATTTGCCAAACTGGAGTCTGAAATTGTTGGTCAGATGTTCAATAATATCCAACAAATTGAGGGAGCAGAAGCTACGAAAAGTATTGTTGAAAATGCCTTATCTAATAATTATAATATCTTGCATTTTACGGGTCATGTCACTAATAATCTAGCTGAACCGAAAAAATCAGAATTAGCATTAGCGGGTGAAGACAGACTTACTCTAGATGAAATCTGCCAACAAAATCTAGATAGTTACAACCTTATTACCCTCTCTGCGTGTGAAAATTTAAGTGCTAGTAACTATACTATCAGCAGCGAATATGTGAGTTTAGTTACTGGTTTTGTGAGTCAGGGCGTTCCTCATGTAGTGAGTACACTTTGGAGTGTAGAATCTTCAGCTAGTGCCTTGGTGATGATCGAGTTTTATCGACGATTACAGCCAAATAAATCAGCAATTACTGCTTTAGCTGAAGCAACACGATGGTTGAAAGAACTAACTGCTGGAGAAATAACAAAATGGTATGAAGATATCTTGAATAATCTGCATCCTCAAGAAGTAAGAATTCAAACTTATTTAGCGACACAACTATATAGAAATAGTAAAATGGCATCAGATAAAAATCTTTATAATCATCCTTATTACTGGGCAGCATTCACGATTATGGGTAAGCCGAATTAAAATAATTCGTAATTCGTAATTTGTAATTCGTAATGAAGCTTGCAAACTCGCTACCGCTGCATTAAAGTAATTCCTAATGGGAAGGTTGATTATGCCAGATGTTCGGTTTGATAAATACTATCGTTATGAAGATTTAACACGCATTCTACACAGTTATGCAAAGGAATTTTCCCAACTAGTACGCATAGAAAGTATTGGCAAGAGTTACGAAAAACGTGATATCTGGCTATTGACAGTAACCAACTTTGCCACTGGCGCACATCAAGAAAAACCTGCCCTCTGGGTTGATGGCAACATTCACGCCACTGAACTAGCACCATCAAGTGTTTGTCTATATCTCTTGCAAACATTAGTTACAGCTTACGGTACTCACTCAGAAATTACCCGTTGTTTAGATACCCGCACCTTTTACATTTGCCCCCGTGTCAATCCTGATGGTGCTGAGTTGGCATTGGCTGACAAACCAAAATTTATTCGCTCCGGTACTCGTCCTTATCCCCATGATGACGAAGGCAACAATGGGTTAGTGATGGAAGATATCGATGGCGATGGTCGGATTTTACTGATGCGAATCCCCGATGCTAATGGGGCTTGGAAAGTCTGTCCTACTGAACCTCGCCTGCTGGTGCGGCGCGAACCAACAGAAATCGGTGGTCAGTATTATCGCGTACTACCAGAAGGAAAGATAGAAAATTATGACGGAGTTGAGATTAAAATTCAGCGTTCTAAGGAAGGGCTAGATTTAAACCGAAATTTTCCATTTTTGTGGCGGCAAGAATCTGAGCAATCGGGGGCTGGCCCCTATCCTACATCTGAAACAGAAGTGCGATCGCTAGTTCAATTTATCACTACACATTCTAATATTACAGGAGCGATCGCCTTTCATACCTTTAGCGGTGTTCTCATCCGTCCCTACACCCACCTCAATGATGACGAATTCCCCGTCAATGACCTTCGCACTTATCAACGCATTGGTGCTAAAGGTACTGAACTCACCCAATACCCAGCCATCTCCGCCTTTCATGATTTTCGCTATGACCCCAAAGACGCAATTACAGGTACATTTGACGATTGGGCTTATGAATACCAAGGTCTATTTGCCTGGACAGTAGAAGTCTGGAGTCCGCAGCGCCAAGCTGGAATTAATGATTACAAATACATCGATTGGCAGCGAGAACACCCTGTAGAAGATGACCTGAAGTTGCTGCGCTGGAGCGATGAAAAACTTGTAGGTAAGGGCTACGTAGATTGGTATCCCTTCGAGCATCCCCAACTCGGACAGATTGAATTAGGTGGCTGGGATACCATGTACGCTTGGACAAATCCACCCCCTGAGTTTCTGGAGAAAGAAATAGCCCTCTTCCCAGAATGGCTGGTCTGGCATCTATTAATATCTCCTCGTTTAGAGATTTATGAAGCCAGTGTTCACAACTTGGGTGATGATACTTATCGAGTGCGATTGGTCGTGCATAATACAGGCTGGTTGCCCACCAACGTCACCCAAAAAGCTATAGAAAAAAAGCTGGTGCGAGGCTGTATCTGTGAAATTGAACTACCTCCTGGGGGAACTTTAGTAACGGGTAAGCTCCGTGAAGAGTTAGGTCAATTAGAGGGACGAGCCTATAAGCCTTCAACTCCCATTAGGCGGCACAGCGATCCTACCAAGGATCGGGCAAAGGTGGAATGGGTGGTGCGTGTGCCTCAAGAGAGTACAGTTAAACTGCTAGCCAGTCATGAACGCGCTGGAGTTGTTCGCACTGAATTGACATTTCCATAATTTTGATGTTTGAAATTGTCAAAAATTACCCTAATACAGGTTTGTCGAAACCGATAATTACCGTTCGCCTAATTACAGGCGACGAACTTCCCCAACTTTTGGCTTTATATAACCACCTAAATCCCGTCGATGCACCTTTACCGACTGATGATGTTTTACAATCTATCTGGAATGGGATTTTACGCGATCCTCGTTTGTATTACATTGTACCTGATGTTGATAACCAGTTAGTAGCAATATGTAGTTTAACCATTGTTTCCAACTTGACACGTGGCGCAAGTCCATACGGCATTATTGAAAATGTTGTCACCTATCCCGATTATCGACAACAGGGATTGGGTACACAGGCTCTACATTATGTCTTAGCTTTAGCATGGTAGCAACATTGCTATAAAGTGATGCTTCTGAGTGGCTCAAAACGCGAGAAGACGTTGCAGTTCTATGAAAAAGCAGGGTTTAAGCGTTGACTAAAAACCGGATTCGTTGCCTTACTTCCAGAAGAGTTGTGAGCAAGGTTGATACTGATTAAACATCTTCTAAAAACCCTAGTTTATCTTTGGGTTCATTTCCATAAAATTGTCTTTTGGAAAAAAATAATTCTTAGGCGAAAATCTTGGCGCAATCAGGCTCGAAATTTTTGATTGCGATCGCTAATTTCCAGTTTAGTATTTAAAAATTTACCATCAAGGACAACTATCTAAAGAGTGAAAGTTTTTCTTCAAAATCCAGCCCTGAGTTAGTTGTATAAGCTCAACAAAAGATTAACAATACACCATATCGCCAAGATTGATTTTATTTCTTAAATATTGCTAAAGATTATGATACATTGAGTTTGACGGCATTAACCCTCGTCGGCAATTATAAAGAGACGGCTATTAAAGCCAATTAATTTACTGCTTGACTGCAATTTTAGAACTGAATAAAATCGCCTACTTGCATTAATTCTCTTTATTGTTGCAAAATATTATATTACCACAGGAGCCATGCTTATTTTTAGTGTGCTCTGGGGTTCTTTAAAAAAAATAGGAATTCGATACTATGTGTGGTGCACATGAGGATAAACGTTATGAGATATCAAAGCAGCTACTCATAATGTTCAACGTTTTAATTTTCCAGAGCTAACAGGTTTCATTTCTGGTTTTCATGTCGAGGCGAACCAAATAATCATCTAGATGTTTGTATTCACTTAGCCTTGCATCCAGTATTTTCCAATCGTCAACTCAAGAAATTGAAAAGAGGATATTTCCATGTCTAGTTTGTTTCGTTGGTCATCAGCAAAGGTTACTTTGCTAGTTCTGGGAATGACAGCTGCTACAATAACTCCCATCGTAATTTCTGCCCCAGCTTCATCTCAAACTCCTGTTCCATCTACAACACCATCACCTGACACATCATCACCTGCAACACCATCACCTGAGACACCATCGCCTGTAACACCATCACCTGCGACACCATCGCCTACTTCAACAGTTAACCTGTCTGATGTTTCCTCAGATTATTGGGCGCGTCCCTTCATTCAAGCCCTAGCTGAGAATAACGTGATTAGTGGCTTTCCTGATGGCACTTATAGACCAAATCAGCCTGTAACTCGTGCTGAATTTGCTGCCTTGATTCAAAAAGCTTTCAGTAACCAAAACCGAGTTCGGCAATTAAGTGCAGGTGGATTTAGTGATGTTCCTGCTAACTACTGGGCAGCTGCTGCAATTCAAAGCGCCTACGAAACTGGATTTTTGGCAGGCTATCCTGGGAACGTCTTTAGACCAAATCAAGAAATTCCTAGAGTGCAAGGGATCGTTGCTTTAAGTAGTGGCTTAGGTTTAACTGGTGGCGATACAAGTACTCTCACTACTTACTACAACGATGCCTCAGCTATCCCAGAGTATGCTGTTGGCAGTGTGGCAGCAGCGACAGTGGGTAATCTTGTTGTCAACTACCCGGATGTAAAACAACTCAATCCCCAACAGTCTTTGACTCGTGCTGAAGCAGCAGCACTTTTATATCAAGCTTTAGTTAAAACAGGACGGGCACAACCTATTGCTAGCAATCTTCCAGCTAGTCAGTATGTTGTAGCTGGAACTCCTGTGAGTACTGATATTGTTTCTCTGGCTGCATCCAGTAGTTCTTTTACAACTCTGACTTCTTTATTAAAGACAGCCGGTCTAGCAGATATTCTTCAACAGCCAGGCCCTTATACAGTCTTCGCTCCAACCAATGACGCATTTGCTGCTTTGCCTGCTGCTACCTTACAACAGTTAGAGCAACCAGAGAATAAAGAAGCGTTAGTTAAGATTTTGAGATATCATGTGGTTCCCGGTGCGGTAACTGCTAGTCAACTCTCGGCTGGAAAATTGACAACCGATGAAGGAAAACCTGTAAATATTAAAATCGATTCCGCTAGTAGTCAAGTTTCGGTGAATGATGCCAGAGTTCTCCAGGCGGACGTGAAAGCTAGCAATGGTATTATCCATGCAATTAACCAAGTCCTAATTCCGCCTGATGTTAACATCAGTAAGTTAAATCAGCCACCAACAGGAAGTACAACACCTGATGTTAACGTAGGTAGAAGTACTCGTGGTGGCAGAAGCTATATCGGAGTTGGTGGTAACATTGGTTTGAGCGGCGATGATACAGCTCTAAGCGACACTAATTTTACAGTAATCAGCAAACTTGGTCTGACAAACAATATATCGGTGCGACCATCGGTAATCTTTGGGGACGATACAGTATTTTTAGTTCCTGTGACTTTAGATTTTTCTCCCCGTAGAGCAGGTTCAGTGGGTGAAAGAAGCTTTGCTATATCTCCTTACATCGGTGCTGGTATAGCAATTGAAGCTAATGCTGATACTGATATCGGATTACTGTTAACAGGTGGTGTAGACCTTCCGATCGGTTCTAAACTTACGCTAACAGGTGGTGTAAATGCTGCTTTTGTGGATGATACTGATGTAGGACTACAGTTAGGAATTGGCTATAATTTCTAAGTAAATAGAAGTAGAACTTGTAATAAGGGCGCACAGCTTGTTGTGCGCTCTTGCTATATTAAGGTCGCTTGATTGCTAAAGTAAGTCCATCGGCGATGGGGACAAGGGAGAGGCTAATGCGTTCGTCATGATGTAACTTCTCGTTGAGCGCCCGGATTGCTTGAGTGCTTTTATCTTGATTTTGCTCGTCAGCTACTTGTCCAGACCATAAAACATTATCAATCGCAATCAATCCACCTGGACGAACTAATTGCAGCGATCGCTCATAATATCCATCAGAATTTTCTTTATCAGCATCAATAAAGGCAAAATCAAAAGTTTCGGCTTGTCCAGTTGCCAATAACTCATCTAAAGTTTGCAAAGCTGGTGCTAATCGGAGATCGATTTTATCAGCAACTCCAGCTTCTTGCCAATACCGCCGAGCGATCGCAGTAAATTCTTCACTCACATCACAAGCGATAATCTGGCCATCAGCCGGTAGTACCAAAGCTACAGAAAGTGAGCTATAACCCGTAAACACTCCAACTTCTAGGGTTTTCTTCGCTGCAATCAACTGCACTAGAAGGCTCATAAATTGCCCTTGTTCTGGTGAAATCTGCATTCCACTCCGAGGATGGTTGGCGGTTTCTTGGCGCAACTTCCCAAGAATCTCTGGTTCTCGCAGCGAAACAGATAAAAGATAATTGTAGAGTTGTTTATCAAGACCTATAGACTGTTTTGGCATGATAGATGAGAAAATTGAGAGAAACTACAGTTATACTATCGCTGATAAGTGGAATCTTAGGCATAACTTGGTGCGGTTAGTTTTAACAACAATATTGCTGGTGCTAGTGACAGCTTGTGGCAGTATTGGACTGCTACCGACTAGTGATTTAGTGCAAAAAGCGATCGCATTTGGGCTAGAACAAACTCAACAAAAACTTAGCCACCAGTTAGATTTAGATTTTCAAGGATTTGAAATTAAGCGGTTATCAATTACCCAGGAACAACCCCTGACCATTGACAATTTACCAGCTTTTCGCGTTCGGGGAACCTACGACTTGATTGTTAAGCTGCCAAAACGGCGCTTGACACAACCAAAAAAACCCTTTGATGTTTATCTACAAATTCAGCAAGAAGGTAAAACTTGGCGATTGCTGCTTCCAGAAAAAGGTAGTAAAGATAATCAATCAATTTGGCGTAGCTATCTGATCCAATAGTGACGGAAAAAGGTTTGAATTGCCTTACTGTTTTCCCAAACTACAGGTTAAATTTTGTGTATCCTGTACCGTCATCTTCTGCAAGAATTACAAAATCGAGAACTACTAGCCATAATCGAGGTGATAGTTTCATCGGAGACAGGGTAAGATGTATATCAACTTTTTCATCGGTTCGATTATTGGAATTGTGGTTCCGGTGCTGGTGGCTTTTGGCTTACTGCAATGGTTGCACATACCTACAGGTAACTTTCTTGATTGGGTGATTGGTGGTGCTAGTTTTTGGTGGCTGTTGGTAATTGTCACCGTCCCGTGGAATGTGCATTTTCAAGCCAAAGAAGTCTTAGCAGAAGCAGCACAATCAACTGAGAAAGGCATTCCAGTTGATGAGAAACAAGTGAAGTATGTCACAGTGTTGGCAAAGCGATCGCTCTGGGTTGCCATTGCTTTACACTTGTTCTCAACTGTTGGTCTTTATACTCTTGCTGCCACTGGTATTAGTACAGTGGGATATATAAGTTCTGGTGCAGCTTTATTATTAACAATTCTGCGTCCCGCAATTCGCGCTTATGAGTATTTATATGCGCGGTTAGCGATGATTCGCCAAGAATGGAAGTATCCGCGCGAAGATATTTTTGAACTGCGCGATCGCTTCTCTATATTGGAACAAAAAATCCAGTCATTAGAAGATCAACTCAACCCAGAACAACCTTATTCATTACCAGCAACTCAACAACGTTTTGCCGAAGAAACTCGCAGAGATTTAGCTCGAATTGCGGCTAACTTGGAAGAATTACGGGCGACAAATCAAACGGAACATGAGCGTTTGGGGAGAGAAGCCAGAAATGCGATCGCGCAACTTTCCACTGACGGGCAATTTCTCGATCATGTCCGCGAAATTATTCGATTTTTTAAGACCACTTAATTATTGCTTTAATAGCTATAGCTGTAGCAGTTATCGTTTACATGAAGTACATCTCATCTTTCAACTTCACCCCCAATCCCTCTCCTTAGTAAGGAGAGGGAAGTGTTTGCTTTACTCAAATACGGGGTGAGGTTGCGACTGTATATGTTATAACTTTGTACGAATGATGATTAGTGAAGCTTACATAACTTCAGGAGTACTCACGGTGAATCAGATTCAACTGACTTTAACTATTGGTTACTTATTAATGACATGCTATTTTTTAACTAATTGGTTAATATTTTCCCTACGTCATTCTGCTTCCAATCCAGAAGATAAATTTTTATCATTTGTGATGTTTGTGGTGACAACTATCTTCTGGCCTCTGATGATTCCGATGTCTTGTTTAGAAATGGTTCAACAAAAGCGAATAGACTTTAGTAAAATGATTCCTGTTCTGTTAGCAATATTTGTATTTAGTGTTTCATATTATTTAACTGAATAATTAATAATTCCTCCTCGCAAATTGCATAGATATTAAAGAGACGTGAGTTCGATGCACAGGATTTTGACCTCACCCCCAGCCCCTCTCCTGTTAGGAGAGGGGAGCAAAAAGCCTAATTTTTCGTTGCTCCTCCCTCTCCTCTCTTCTCTACGAGAGGCTGCGCCAACGAGACGCTGCGCGAACGCAGGAGAGGGAGGCTGGGTGGGTGAGGTCTGTCGAATTCACGTTAAAAAGAAGCCGGAAGTTTGACTTGTAACCCTCCGGCTTCTTTATGTACAACTACCTTTACTTGTTAGGCAGTCTTTTATTAAACTTGAAATTTCTTAACGGCGTCTGCTGCCAAAACCAGTTGAACGGCGGGGTGCTGAACTACGCCCACTACCAAAACCACTGCCAGAATTGCGTCGGGGTGAAGTGGCTCTACCAGAGGGTCGCAATGTACTACCACCAAAACCAGAACCAGAAGGACGGCTATTACCTGTAGTACTACGCGGTGTATTGCGTATATTTGAATTTCCAGGATATGACCTTCTAATTGTCCCTGTATTGCGGAACGCAGTGCGATTTGTTACGGCTGCTGGTGGCGCATTGTAGCGAGTTTGATAGTGTTGAACTGCTTGGCCATAGCTTGTGCCATATCCACCGAAGCCACTTAATCCTTGTCCTGGATAATAGGCAGGGGGTACGTAATACTGGGGTCTAAACAACATACTACCAATTGCCTGTCCCGCCAAGCTACCAGCCACAGACCCAGCAAATGGTGCCCAGAAGTTATTTTCTCGACGGACTACAACCGTCTCTTGTTGTCCTGTTTGGGGATTGGTTTTATTCTCTGTAACGTTGTGGACATACTCAATTTTAAAATCTTCCGTCAGATATAAAATCGGTTGTCCTTTATCTACCTTCAGATAGGTTTTCTTACCCTGCTTGATTTCATCATCAGTTAACCGTGCCATTTGCAAATTTTCGGTTGCAAAAGTTGGAGGATTATTGTTAAGTAAAAACAAGCTGTATTCACCAGTTGCATCATCATAAGTAGCTTGTTGTATTTGATACTCGCCATCACTCAGCTTGGTGTTAGTAGAGGATTGGCTAACGTTCTTAGCTGGAGGAGTACTTTGGTTCTCGCCACCACAAGCAACAGTTGTGATACACAAACTCAGAGCTAAAAAAACGGCTGTAAATTTACGTACTATGGTCATGATCATTGGATTATTGTCCTATCTCTGAGCTTAACAATTTATCGATACGAGTAGTAAGTACGGACTACCCAACAGATTACAAAGGAATCAATTCTGGGTAATATTGCAACAGTTGATCGCTAGTGAGTTCATCGCCTAACTGGGCCGGCGAGAAATGTACTTGGATTGCCTTTAATCTATGTTTATAATGCAAATTTATCAATGCTTTCAATCCTTCCTTGAGCGCCTGAACGTTAGAAAGGTCAGTTTCCAAATCTGGTACTTCTCCTTCATAAGCTACTGTAATCATCACAATCACGTTACGAGTTACAGGTATAGATAAAGGTTCATTCAATCCATTGGAAGCGTAATCTGGTTCGCTGAGATATCTTTCGGCAGAGTCAGTAAATAATTCATTCACGTAATCTCCTGCCTCACCTTCATTCCAAAATACGTCACCTTCGTTGGCAGCAGAAAGCCAGTATTCATCATATTGCAGCAGGGTTTGGCTAATTTCTACTAATCCTTCTCCTAAAACTTCTAAATCGCCATCGGCATCGATCGCATCCCGTCCAGCACTATTTAATACTCCCAAAATTGGCGCAACCTCACCTCCCCCTAAATGCAGAAATAGGCGAAACACTACATAGCGGGTTCGACCAATCATTTTATTAAAAATATTGCTCATTTTTTCCTCCAAAATTTTGTTTTTTGTCATTTGTCATTTGTCATTTGTCATTAGTTAAATGCCCCATCCCGCATAACTAATGACTAATATAATGAAATCCTTTAACAAAATCTATAATAATATCTAATGAAGGTAATATATTTTTTGTTGAATCACTGGACATATCATAAGCTGAAGCATTAAGAGGAGAGCGATTAATAAATCTTTTTCCAAAGTTGGGATGGTCATAAACAATCAAAGTGTGGGCACTGGAATTCGTTAAAACTATTTGGGCTGGAGCTTTACAAAAATTTAATTTTGCGGCTACTTCGATATTTTTTTTCATCTGTTTAATTGTTGTAGCCTGATTCATAGCTTGTTCAAAAAGAGTATTTAATTGTTTGACTATATGAGGCGATTTAAAGTTTTGGTTTGCCACAACTTCACTGTTAATCATTTCCACTATACTGGAAATATTTTTTTGAGTAGATGCCGCATCTAGAAAGGGAAGAATGACAATGTAAGCTGTAGGAAATAATGCTTCGTCGCTATCTACATGAAAGGTGAAAACAGTCCGACGACGGCCACTTTCGATGCTTGGAGGTTGTTTCAGCCCGCGATATTCTTGAGCGATTTGGTAGTAAGCGCCAGCGATCGCAAAATTAGCTTCGTGTTCTAGGGCTGCATCAACAATAATCCGAATTGTTGGCGGTGTTTCGTTAAAAAAATCTCGTGACTCTTGAGAATGGAAGTTTTGCACAATGGAGCGATCGCCAGCTGGGCTAAGATCGACCCATTCACAAACCATGCCTTCGGTTTTTAAACCAAACCTGGAAGTGGCATAAAGCTTTGCTCCTGTTAAAGTTGCTCCTGTTAAGTCAGCACCGATCCATTCTGCTCTAATTAATTTTGCCTGAGTTAAATTAGCGTGGACTAAACTTGTATTTGTTAAATTGGCATTGCTTAAATCTGCGCCAATTAAATCAGCCCCGCTCAATTTTGCACCGCTCAAATCTGCCCACCGGAGATTTGCGCCGCTCAAATCTGCCCACCGGAGATTTGCACCACTCAAATCAGCCCCGCTCAAATTAGTATGGCTGAGATTGGCTTGTCTGAATTCGGCATCTCGCAAATTTGCACCGCTCAAGTCAGAACGACTCAGGTCACTGGCGTTTAAGTTAGCCATCTCCAAGTTGGCTCCTGTTAAGGAAGCACCTTTCAAGATCGTCTCACTCAAGTTAGCGTGACGGAGATTCGCTTGGCGGAGTGTCGCCTCTCGCAAATCAGCACTGGTGAGATCGGCCTCCAACAAATCAGCGCGACTGAGGTCAGCGCGAATTAACTCGGCGCGGATTAATGAGGCTCCTCTAAGTTGAGCGCGACTTAGATCGGCTCGAATCAAATTAGCGACGTTGAGACTGGCGTTGTTGAGGATGGCGCTGCATAGATTTGCGCCACTTAGTCTAGCTACATTCAGCTTGGCATTGCTCAAGTTAGCTTCACTCAGATTCGCGCCACTCAGGTTGACTATACTCAAATTAGCATCGCTCAGATTTACACCACTGAGTTTTACCCCACTCAGGTTGGCTTCTGGGAGGTCAACACCACTAAAGTTTAAGACTCCTGCTGCGTATTGTTCCAGTAATTCCTCTACAGTCATTGATGCTACCCCTTGGATGCCAACTTTAATAGTTGGTAAAGTCATAAAAAACGGAATGTCAAAATCAAAAATGAATATTGGAATTTTAGGATTGGGACTGATAGGTGGATCTTTGGGTTTTGATTTGCGATCGCAAGGACATCATATCTTAGGAGCTAGTCGCCGTGAAGCAACCTGTCAAAAGGCAGTTACCCTCGGTAGTGTTGATAAAGCATCAGTCGATCTGAGCTTGTTAGCAGCCGCAGAAGTTGTATTTATTTGTACACCTCTAGCCCTTATTGTGCCCCAATTTGAACAGTTAGTCGCTCATTTGCCTACCGCGACAGTCGTGACTGATGTGGGTTCGGCAAAAGCACAGATAGTCAAGGATATTACTCCCCTTTGGGATAATTTTATCGGCGGTCATCCAATGGCGGGAAGAACAGATAGTGGGATAGAAGCTGCACAGCGCGATTTATTTGTTGATAAACCTTATGTATTAACACCGATAACGACAACACCAACTAATGCAATTACAGTTGTAGAAGAAATTGTACGATCGCTAGGAGCTAATATCTACTATTGTCAACCAGAGCAACACGACCGCGCTGTGAGTTGGATTTCTCATTTACCGGTGATGGTCAGTTCCTCGTTGATTGCTGCTTGTTTGAGCGAAACTGACCCCGATGTTTTGCAATTAGCCCAAAAGTTAGCTAGTTCTGGTTTTCGGGATACTAGTCGTGTGGGTGGTGGGAATCCAGAGTTGGGCGTGATGATGGCGCGGTATAATCGTCAAGCATTGCTGCGATCGCTACAACAATATCGTCAAAACCTCGATGAGTTGACTAACTTAATCGAGCAAGAAAATTGGCCAGTTTTAGAAGAAAAGTTCAAATCAAGGCAACAAGCACGACCTGATTTTGTTTAATAGTTTTCGGGTGCGTTTAGCTATGGATAACGTACCCATTTTTTAATTTAGTAAGTTAATTAATAAAGTTTTTTAGCTGCTTTTTTGTCAAAACAACTCTCCACAGCTACTTAGGAATTCCAACAATAAAATCTTTAAAAATGCTACTCAACAGTTTGATAGTCACCAAACTGATGTACCATACAGATAAATTTACAAAAATCAACAATGGTAGAACGTCCAATCAAGAAATCGGAACGTCAGTCTCAAGCAAACACTGACAGCAATTCCGAAAATTCGGATTCTGTAACCCCTATTGAATCCAACCCCAAAAGCTCAAAACCGAGCCGCGATCGCTCGTCTGACAAAGGTAAAAAAGGATCATCATATAGGGATGAAAGCAGACCACCTGTGAATCCGGCACTAGCGCGTGGCCCAAAACCCGTTAAACCTCCAGCCCCCAAAGTTAAAACAGAAGAACTTGAAACAGAATCAGAATCTATCTCTGAGGAGTCTCAAGAGTAACATTATAAGTGTTGTTGTGTGTGATGTGGGAGGCTATAAGCATATAAAGACTGGATTTCTGGCTCCAAAGGCAGCGATCGCGCCCCCCATCACCATTAGGTTATTATTAGTGATCGCATCTCTCACAGAGTTCCTGTAAGTCAAATGCGCGAATGGGTAGGTGTACAAATTCCACAGCCACAAAAAAGTGCTTCTATCTCAATACCAGCAAGCATTTCACCCTACTTATCACCTAATTATCATCCGCGCAATCTCTGAAATGTTTACAAAAACTAGGGTGTCAGCCTTTAATCTTTCGCGGCACTCTTCCCAAAGGAATTCTCTAATGCTATGATTGCTCCAGAATCGCGCAACCGCACCTTGAAAACTAAATATAGCTTGGCTTTGTGGCTTCTGCATTGCAATTCATTAAAATCCCTATTAGGGATTGAAACATCGGGTAACGCTGGTGACTGTGCTTAACCTGGGGATTGCAATTCATTAAAATCCCTATTAGGGATTGAAACCACAATTGAGCATTTCTAAGGTTTTTGATACCATATTGCAATTCATTAAAATCCCTATTAGGGATTGAAACAGCAAGGAACCATCGTTTACGGTGTGGCCGGTAAAAATTGCAATTCATTAAAATCCCTATTAGGGATTGAAACAGCAGCGTGGGAGAGTGCGATCGCAGTCCTGAATCATTGCAATTCATTAAAATCCCTATTAGGGATTGAAACTTTAACCAATGACGCTGGACAGTCAATTAACGGTATTGCAATTCATTAAAATCCCTATTAGGGATTGAAACAAACCCTTACAGCGCAACGTTTTCAGTGCTCGGTAATTGCAATTCATTAAAATCCCTATTAGGGATTGAAACAAATAATATACCCGAAGGATCATCCGAGACTCCCATTGCAATTCATTAAAATCCCTATTAGGGATTGAAACGCCGCAACGACAGTTGTTGCCGTTCGCGGAACCCGAAATTGCAATTCATTAAAATCCCTATTAGGGATTGAAACCACTACTGAGCTACTGCGTTATGTTCCCTTATATTGCAATTCATTAAAATCCCTATTAGGGATTGAAACTACCCTCAAAATCGGGGCAAAAGTAAATATAGTAGAGGATTGCAATTCATTAAAATCCCTATTAGGGATTGAAACTAATTCTTTCTTCCACTCTTCTATGGTGGGAGCCTCCTCAAATTGCAATTCATTAAAATCCCTATTAGGGATTGAAACCAAACTTCCGACAAGTAGTAACACCAGGAAGGCTATTGCAATTCATTAAAATCCCTATTAGGGATTGAAACCAGTTCTTTTGCCTTCAGAATCAATAATCTCCAAATTGCAATTCATTAAAATCCCTATTAGGGATTGAAACGCAATGCAAACCAGGCAGAGATAGCAGCCTGCCAGATTGCAATTCATTAAAATCCCTATTAGGGATTGAAACGTGGAATTATTGACCCATTACCCGCAGTAACATCATTGCAATTCATTAAAATCCCTATTAGGGATTGAAACCACCCAAATCACGCGAAGAAACGCCATACACACCAATTGCAATTCATTAAAATCCCTATTAGGGATTGAAACAGCCCAATTCCTAGACCCATTCCTAAAGAATGCTGATTGCAATTCATTAAAATCCCTATTAGGGATTGAAATTTAATTAACCTCGCTTTAACCTTTTCATTATCTTCATATTGCAATTTTTCAAAATCTGTATGTATTAGGTATTGAAACTGATATTCTCGGAGTTTTCAAACTACTTCATACTTAGTATTTATTGTCAATACATAAAACGTAAAATATATTCCTAAAATAAATTTGCTTAATTTACAACATCTCAGTACAGTAAGCTTAAAAGCGGTTTGAAGGTCATAAAAATGACGACTCAAAAAAGGATTGCTGTAGTTACAGGAAGTAACCGAGGGCTAGGATATGCAATTTCCCGTCAATTATCTCAAATTGGCAACCGCGTAATTCTGACGAGTCGTAATGAAACAGATGGTCTTGCTGCCAAGCAGCAGTTGTCTAGTGAAGGGCTTGATGTTGACTATCACAAGCTGGATGTTACCAATGATGGAAGCGTGCAGCAGTTTACCGAGTGGTTGCGTGAAACTTACGGCAAAGCAGATATTCTGGTCAATAATGCAGGTGTAAATCCCACAACAAAGCCTGAAGAGTCCAGCTTACTGACCGTCCAACTGGAAACGATGCGATCTACCTTTGAAACTAATGTTTTAGCCGTACTCAGAATATCTCAAGCATTAATTCCGTTAATGAAGGTGCAAAACTACGGTCGCATTGTCAATATCTCAACGGAAATGGCATCTTTAGTGTCAGTTCCGGGTGACTACTACCCTTTAGCACCTTCCTACCGACTTTCAAAGGTGGGAGTAAATGGACTAACAGCAATTCTGGGGAAAGAACTTCAAGATACTAATATTCTGGTAAATGCCTATTCTCCAGGTTGGATGAAGACCGATATGGGAGGAGATGATGCTCCGTTCACGGCAGAAGAAGGAGCGCAAACAGCTGTTTATTTAGCAACACTTCCTGATGGAGGAGCGCAAGGACTATTTTTTGCAGAGATGCGAAAGTTTGGTGGCCCCATTCAATTACAGTGGTAGGTTAAGATGGGAAATTCCGCGGGTTTACCGCCTATTTATTTAGATACGACCATTGAATTAGCACCTGCTAAAGTGATTGCCTCTTTCCCAGTCAATACCTTTTTGGAAAATCTAGCGATGCCTGCGGCGGGCTACGCCTACGCACCAGATGGCACAATATTTGTAACTAATCACGAAGTTGGCAAGATTGTTCGCATTAATCCAGATGGCAATCAGCAAGTTCATGCGACTGTTGAAGGTAAAGTGAGTGGTCTTGCTTTTGCTGCCAACGGGGATTTAGTGGCAACAGGCTGGAATGCTGATTCTATACCAGTGATTTCTTTAGTTGCCAATGATGGGACAGTGGAAACCTTGCTGAAACTGCCAGATGCAATATTTCTCAATGGCATCACTCCTCTTTCTGACACTCAGTATTTAACAGCAGATTCTTATCGGGGTGCAATTTGGCTGATTGATATCGCTCAACCTCGTGCCTCAATTTGGCTTGAACATCCAATGCTTGCTCGTAGCAATTCGGAAAATATCATTCCGGCTGCAAATGGTTTGAAGCGTTTTGGTGATTTCCTTTACGTTTCAAATACGGAAAAAATGTTGCTGTTGCGGATTCCCGTTGATACCGCAGCTCGACCAGGTGAGCCGGAAATTTTTGTAGAGCAAACTAATATTGATGACTTTGCCTTCGACGTGGAAGGCAATCTTTATGGAGCAACGCACATATACAACAGTGTGGTGCGAATTGCAAGCGATCGCAGTAGTACTATTATTGCTCAAGCCGAGTCAGGTGTAATTGGTAGCACAGCCGTGGCTTTTGGTCAAACTCAGAGCGATTGCACTGCAATTTATGTTGTGACTAATGGTGGAATGTTTTTACCTCCACCCACTGGTGTCGTTCCTGCTAATGTTGTTCAGCTTGAAGTTGGAAAAACTGGGTATCCCTTGGCTTGAGCGTGACTGAATTTTAGATTTTAAATTTGGGATTTTTAATTGAAAATCCCAAATTTAAAAAGGTTTCACAACAAGCAAATTTCCACTTGCTCTGCAATTGATAAACTACGTGAAAAAATCTAAAATTGATTGGCATAAATAATGGAGATAGAACAAAACGATCAATTTGTAACCGTGGTCATTACACAACTTGTCAAACCAGGATGCGAAACTGCTTACGAAGCTTGGTTGAAAGAGATTACCAGGGTTTCCAGAACTTACGTGGGTCACATGGGAACAAATGTGATTTGTCCCCAACTTGGGGTGCGAAATGAATATGTGATTATCTTCCGATTTGACAGTTATGAAAATTTAGAGGTGTGGATGACATCGCGCGATCGCGAATATTTGCTCAATCAAGGTAAGCATTTAGTTGAATCCGATCCTTATGTTCAAAAAATTAGTGGATTAGAAGCTTGGTTTTCTCTTCCCGGTCAACCATTAAAAACTCCACCGCGCTATAAAACAGCCTTGCTAACTTGGGGAGCTGTATATGTATTGATTAATTTGTTGAATACGTTCTTAGTACCCTTAATTCGTGGTTTACCACCCTTGTTTATTTCGTTGATTATAACGATTACTATGGTTTTGCTGTTAACCTATATTGTCATGCCTAGAGTTAGCCGTTTGTTTAGCTTTTGGCTATATCCTAAATCACGAAAAATTTAGCAATTAAAATTACTTTAACTAATCTACTTTTGCCATTTTATATTGCCTCCTTTTCTAGGTCAAAAACAATTAGCTGAACTTGGTAGCGTTGGATTAATCAGCGTGACAGTTCTAAGCTCGACTTTATCTAAAATTAAGAACTTGGTTCTCATTATAGAGCAAAAACCCTAGCTTTTTAGCAACAACTTTTTCTATATCAGTCCTAAATCATTTGTGAAATATTTTTGGAGTTGGCTATCATTAGTCATTAGTCTTCAATAGACTTCTTGCTTGAATCAACAGAGCGATCGCACTTAACATTTACTAATTAAAAGCGATCGCTCCACCACAATATATTACTGTTCTTCACCTTTTTCTTGAAGGAGCGATCGCCAATCTGCGATCGCCTTCTCCGTCCACAGCCAATTTTTAGCTAATTTATCTACCTGAAAATTTTCTGGATCGGACTTGAGAACCGTTTGCCGCAACTTCATCGCTTCATTCAGATACTGTGTTTGCTTACCACTAGATTGACTAAGTGCAGATTTATACAATCCCAGAGCTAAACCAGCATAAGAAGTTAAAGCATCTGGAGGAACTGCTGTATTTCTGGATGTTGAATTTGTGTTCTGTTCTTTGAGAGCTAAATTCAAAGCCTTGAACCAAGAATCATTGGCTCGATTCAGATTGCCTTCTGTGTAGTAGGCAAATCCCAAAGCGTTATTATACAAAAGCGATTCGGGTTTAGCTTTGGCAGCAGTTTCCCAATAACGACGGGCATCATCGACGCTATAGTTATTGTCTCCAGTTTGGATAGACTGCCACGCCAATCGTCCCTTATAAAAATTCACAGATGGATCGTCAGCTTGTTTACTGGGAATTAGTTTTAAGGAAGTTTCAGCCGCAGCCAGTGCGCCCCGATTGAGTAGTTCTTCTACAGCCAATAACCCACCTTGCAAGTCACCCTGGCTCAATTTTTCTGTAGCAGTCGTAGTGACAATTCCAGTCGCTTCTATTTCTAAATCGATATTCGGCTGCTTTTGAATTGGTCGAGAATCAGGTAGAGACTGAGTAGGAATTTCTGGTATTTTAGGCAGTGCTTGGGGTCGATTTTGCCACCACCAATTTAAACCGATCGCAGCCGCTAATGCACTGATCCCCACAACACCCACAATCGGCCACAGCTTACGGCGACGGGTACGATTTCTTGGTGGGGGTGGTTGCGATGCCTGCGGGGGGCTATGCCTACGCGAAAAATTAGAATTTTGCCAATTTTCTTCAAGGTTCCCAGGAGTTGCAGGTGGCGGTGGTGGAACTTCTCCCCACAAATCTGCTGACTCTTCTGAGGAAGTCATTTCCTCTGAAATCTGGCTTTGGTGAAGACTACTTTCGCTAATTTGTCGATCCGGTTCAGTTGCAGCTTTTTGGTTATCTAGCTGACGAAACAAATCCGAAACTATCGCAGAATCTTCTTCATAGCTGGGGTCATCATACTCAATTTCATCAACCAGATCGCCCCAAGTATCTTCTCCCAGCCAGTCTAACCCAGAATCACGCGTCAAACCAGAAGGAATCATGTCTTCCATTCCTAAAGGTATCTCGCTATCATCAGGTATACCAGGGTACATCGTGGAAGTTACTCCTAAAGGCGAACTATACTGATTCAGCGACTCCGTATTTGCAAATGCCTCAGTTTCCTGATTTAAAAAACCGTCAAATTCTGGCTGGAGATATAAAATCGGTAATGCCCAGTACATCTGATGAGAACCATAAGCAGAAATTAATCCTTGGCGCACCCGACTTACACACAAATCTACTGGATATCCCTGACTTAAGTTGCGGTAAAACAATTGTGTGAGCGTCAACGCCACTTCATCAGGAATCCGTTCTGACATCGCCAAAACGCTTCTAATTCCGCGCTTCACCAGACTTTCTGCTAAGTTTCGTTCGCCAGTATCTCCAGAGGGATTGGACGCTGCTATGTACGCGCCCAAGCAGGAATTAAACACTGCCATTTGGATATTATTGTTGACGAGCAAACCTGCCAAATCGTCCCCAGTCAAGATTTCTGTTAAGCCAGTTCTGCGACTAACAAGATAAATTTCTCCGCCATTTGCGCCTAAATTACTGTGACCAGAGTAGTGGAGAACGTGGTATCTACCTTGTTCTAAGGCTTGCGTCAGTTCTTCCCGTCCTGGTTGGTCTAATACAGTGAGTTCAATTTCGGGGAAACGATTGCGACTTTCACCAGATCGTGACGTTTGACGGTGAAGTTCCGCTTGCAGTTTAATTGCTTCTTGTTTCTGTAAGTCAAGACGGACTTGATCTGAGGGAGAAGCAATTACCATCAAGACTTTGACACCACCTTGTTCTAGTGGTGTGGGCATATTTTGCGTAGGCGTAGCCCCCCGCAGGGATCGCAAAGGAGAAGCCCCCGAAATCCCACTTTGGAAGCGAGAAAAAGCCACATAAGGCCCAGTAGCCAGAGGGCGATCGCCTGCGTGCATTACTTCCCAAGGCAAACGAGCTAATCTAGTGTCTTTTAACCCTAAGCGTAACCGTAGTACTTGTTGATGGTTCTGGGCAATACCTTGGGCAGTAATCCAACTATCTCTGAGAGTGCCTTGAAATAGGGCATTATAAAATTGTTGACCCAATGCCACTAAATTCACAGAGTTTCTGGCGATATCGCTTTCATGCCCGCCAGAGGTAAATGGATCTCCTTGCAACACCGAATTCAACGGGTCATTCATCAAATGTCCAGCAGCCATCAACCAATCAGCTATAGGCCAAGTCACCAATTCTTCTGCCAATGGTACCCCAGGCGCGACTTGTTCCGTCCGCACCAAGTAGTCATTTTGCCCTACTGGGGTTACGGAAATATGGAATTCCTGGGTCACAACTTCTCCTGTCCGCCTCCTAAATCTGGTTTGAAACGCGAAAGTTTCAAGTCGATTTTTCGCTTCCTCTGATAATTTAGATGCATCGCGCCCCTAAATGTTTCTGATTCGGTGTCGTTTTGGTTTTTCTGCCTTTACAACTTTATCCGGATCGGATTACTTGGGTCTAGAACACTTAATTGGTAGATGCACCTTGATCTTCAACTCCCCTAGTTGGCTAACACCCACTGGGGGTTTTTTTATTTTTGGCAAACAACAGCAACTTCTGACGCAGATATTCTCTACCAGAAAATAGTGCTTAATCCTAGAATACTTGATTAATAGATGGATGTCCCTCGATCTTTAACTCCCTTAATTCAGTTAATATCCACTTTTGTTTTTTTTGACACACGACAACAATCAATTTTTTAATAAATTTATCCGGAGCATGGTGGTTAAACCTAGAACATTTAAGTGGTAGATGCACCCTGATAACTAGCTCCCCTGGTTGGCTAACGCCCACTGGGGGGTTTTTTTATGAAAATTGAGTGCTATTGATTAACTCTGACACACCCATTATGTCAAGCAGCGCACCGAGCGTTTAATTGGTAGGTTTGTCCTGATAACTAACCCCTCTGAGGTTTTTCTTCGCTCGACAAACAGTAACAACTTCAACCTCTGCTAATTTATCCGGTAGCGACCCATTTATTTTAGAAAAGATTATTGGTAGATGCACCCTGATAACTCACTCCCCTGGTTGGTTAACACCCACTGGGGGTTTTTTCTACTTGCGTCACCGATAACGAATGCGTCTGGTATAGAAATGTTGGCGAGTCTTTCACTGTCTAAGACGCTATGCGTGGCTTGCTTCTTTATCGGGGTACGAGCTTCACAGCCCATCCTAGACATTGCCTCTGATTTAGTTCTTTTTTCCCGGAAGATACTAGTTGCCCCTAGAAAAGATTATTGGTAGATGCACCCTGATAACTCACTCTCCTAGTAGGTTAACACCCACTGGGGGTTTTTTTATTTAAGAAAAATAACTGACCCTGATAACTCACTCCCCTGATAGGTTAACACCCACTGGGAGTTTTTTCTACTAGTTGCATTACCAATAGCGATCGCAAATGCGTTTTGCAGAAAAATCTTAGCGACTTTTTCCTCTTAGAGATGATACGCGTAGCTTGCTTCTCCATAGAGGTACGAACGTCACAGCCCATTGTAGATATCGCCTCTGATTTAGTTCATTTTTCCCGGAAGATGCTGGCTGCCCCTAGAAAAGATTATTGGTAGATGCACCCTGATAACTCACTCTCCTAGTAGGTTAACACCCACTGGGGGTTTTTTTATTTAAAAAATAACTGACCTTTGTCCAAATTTATCCGGAGTACGGTCTTCAACCTGAGAACATTTAATTGGTAGATGCACCCTGATAACTAACTCCCCTGGTTGGCTAACGCTCGCTGGGGGTTTTTTTGGCGTAGACGCGTAGCGGTGAGCCACATAACTGGAGTACATCACTACCTTTATTACTACTACTGGTAGACCTTGAGTATCCTCCTGTTGCCAGGATAGAGCATAACTTGCTCACTCAATCGCTGAATCGCTTTCTTTTTATTTTGAGCTAGAGATGCCACTCCAAAATGATTGCTATGATATTTAATCAAATTCTTAATTTTTTTTATATATTTTGACGAGTTCCCTATTCCTTGTTCCTTTTTAACTTTCACTATTTGTCTGCTTGTCTGTCTCAGCAAACCTTATACCAATTTGAAAAAAGAATGCGACAGATACATACTCCCAAACCTTTGCTCTGTCTGGCTTTATTCATTTTGACTTTTGAATGCGTGAATTTTGAATTGGTATTACTTTCTTACTCAGCACAGACTCACAGACTAAATGTCAAGCTATTGTTAACAGCACTGCTGAAGCAATTGAAAACTTCTAGAAATTCCAATTTTTTAGCTGGCTGGTATTAGACGCTATTTGTGTGGTAAACAGGCGGTCTAAAATTTCTGATTTCTGCTCTGAACTGAAGTTGTCATAAAAATTTTCAACCTTCTCAACTATTCCGAAATTTCTGAAAGCCTCTAAATTAGAATCTGATTTTTCAGTTAGAGATTTTTGTCTATTCTGGGAATAAGTAAGCATATCTACTGTATTATTCCTTCGATGCACAAGCTGCATCAATAAATCCATTGCAACAGTTGGCAGAACACGGTAGGCAGAATTCACAAAAAAATCAAAAGTCATATTTCCTAGACGGATGCGATCGCCATCTTTAAGCTTGATCGGCCTAAGAGCGCGATTACCATTCACAAACGAGCCATTGGTACTGTTAAAATCAATTAAGTAAAACCCTTGCTCGTCAATATGCTGAATAGCAGCATGGCGACGAGACAAATGACTGTCAGCAATGTAAATACCACTGTTGCGATTACGACCTATCGTCCAGATTTGTTGTGGCTGTCGTAAACTCTGAGTCTGATTGTCGCTCAAGTTAGTCATCAGATAAACAGCAGTATCATCCACTACACCATGTACGTAACCCGCCTTGACTCTCCTCAACGACGGTTGAGATAGGTTTTCTAGCTGAAGAATTTCATCTAGAAGGCTGCTGTGATGTTCATACAACTTGAGGAATACTTGATATAAAGTTAATCGGCGTTCTATTTCCGTTTGTGCAAAGTCAGTCATTATACGTAAACCTTATACTACCTGATTTCGGTTGTGATATATTTCTCCAGCCTACAATCAGGGATAATTGATTTTTTGCTTTTTGCTGCCATCTGAAAAATTTAGTGGTTTAGAATCATTCTATTTTAAAAATTTTAGGTGTGAGATTCCTTTTTGTTTATAACCATAAAAAAGCATGAAAATATTTTTAGAAAATTATTATGCTTTATTGTTTATTGTAAATAATCATTTGTTATTTGTAACAGATAGAAATTATAAAGATTTCATGAAGAATTGACAAATATCTACGTATTTTTACTAGATAGTTGGAGATTTATTAATATTCATGATAGTGATAGCTATCGCTCAACCTAAACATTATATATATTTGGTCAATTCTGAATATATCTAAGTTTTTATCGAAAAGAATCAGGGATAATTTCCCAGATGTGAGAAAAGTTCAGCCTTGTGATTCTGATAAAATAAGCGTTTTAAAATTGTTAATAAAAATGGAGAGCTTAAAAGCAGGGAGTTGAGGCTATTCTGCTAATCTAAAATAATTGATTTCAATAAAAAGGGTTCATCCGTCAGGATAATCTAGAATCTAATATTAGGAGAATATTCGGATAGAAGTACAGCGACAAGAGAGGCTATTCCCGACGAATTGGGAAACCCCATCTCTCTATATATAGGCTGGGGTAGTTCACACTTTAAAATCACAACAAGCCTCGTTTCCCATTGGGACGCACGGTCATCCAATTTGTTTTTGCTAGTGCTAGCTGCTCATCAGAAATTTTGGCACTGGTGAGATTAGCACCACACAGATTGGCTCCTCGGAGGTTAGCATTACTGAGATAAGCATTGCTAAGGTCTGCACCTCGCAGGTCTGCTCCTTCTAAATCAGCGTGGTTAAAATATGCTTTGCTCAAATTAGCATCCTTAAGATTTGCTCGAGTGAGACTGGCTCTGCCAAAGTCACTATTGTGAAGATTAGCTCCCTGAAGATTGGTTTTTTGCAATTGAGCAGAATGGAAATTTGTTTGAGATAAATCAGCACCTTGCAGATTCAGCAAATTTAAATCGTGTAAGGCAAAATCTCGTCTTCCCTTCAGATAAGCTGTTAATAAACCTTGGGTATCTAACTTCCGCCCAACTTTAGAATTTTGAACTTGTGAACCATTGCTGTTGCTAGTGAAAGTCGTCGATTTGGCCATCCCAGAACCCTGGTGTGATCCCGCGGCTTCCGCTACCTTGGCTCGTCTAGCACGAATCGCTGCCGCTACCTGTGCCACTCCAGTGCTGGTAGCAGCAGGATTATTACATAAAACAGCAGAATTTTCCAGGTAATTATGTGTTCGCTCTTTAGATCCATTATCAGATTTAATCAGCAAACCCTTTGATAAACTATCTAAATATGGTTCTATTTCCAATGCTCTAAGAACTTCTGCTGCTGACTGATAACGATTACGTACAGACACCTCTAACATTTTTCGCAACACATTGCCCAAGTGATCGCTCACTTGCACAAGCTGCTCCCACATCATTTCGCCAGTGTTGGGATTGTAATCTAAATCTTTAGGAGTTTTGCTAGTCAGTAAATAAATGCATGTTACCCCTAATGCATAAATATCACTGGCGTAGACTGGACGCATAGCCATTTGCTCTGGAGGTGCAAAACCAGGAGTACCAATAGCATACGCAGTTAATGCTGTCTGTCCTGATGGACTTGTCGCACTTTGGCTAATTTGGTTTTTGACAGCACCAAAGTCGATGAGTACCATTCTGGCATCTTGGGTGCGGCGGATTAAGTTGGCTGGCTTGATATCACGGTGAATCACCTTTTGCTCATGGATGTATTGCAACAGTGGCAAAATCTCGCTCAAAAATTGCTTGACTCCAGTTTCGCTCAAGATGCCGTTAAGTTTAACCTCCTCTTGCAAGGTATCACCACTGATATATTCTTGAACTAAGTAGAATTGTTCGCAATCTTCAAAATAGTCTAACAATCTTGGTACTTGGGGATGATTGCCAATCTTACCTAGAGTTTTGGCTTCTCGTTCAAAAAGTTCTCTGGCCATCTGCAAAACGTGTGGGGCGCTTCCTGATGGGCGTAATTGTTTGATTACGCAACTCGGTTCTCCTGGTAAGCCTTGATCGTTGGCTAGGAAGGTCGCTCCAAAGCCACCCTGACCTAATGGTTTGATCGCCTGATAGCGATCGCGCAACAGTAGTTGCGAGCCACAAGACTGACACCTTTGGCTATATACCAAATTTTCTGGATTGGAACAGGTAGGATTTAAGCAGTAGCTCATGCACTCTCAACTCGCTGCACGAATAATCACGGGGAGTGTTATACTCCCTTTCAATTATTTAGACATTAATCAACTCTTGCCAGGTAATTTTTGCTGGAAATCCTTTGAAGAGTTCCTAAAGTTTAACTGAAATTACGTAAAGCGATCGCTAAACAAGATTATTTATTATACTTAAATTGGCAAATAGTGTTTATCCTACTTTATACCAATTTGTAATTCCTAATGACGCTCTCTTAAGGCTTGTGACGTGCATCGTGCTGCTATCCCATTGAAAAAGTCAGTTTTAATCTGGGTTTTTGCATGAGAGAATTAGTATTTAAAGGTATTGGAGGGCAGTGCCCAACGCCAGTTACTATACTTGGGGAGACTCCCAAGACCGCACTGGCTCCCCTACAGAAAATCGCTGTAGGATTTTGGATGCCCAAATTTGGAGGCAATTTAGAATCATCTCCATTAGTTGTTAACAGAGTATTAGCTGGCTTTCATGTTCACACTAATCAGCTGTTCGATAAGTGCAAAAACATCACTGCGGCTGAGTTTCTCTTTACCATTAGCAAGGGCGTCAAGAGTGCCGTTTGCTAAGGTGAAGGGGATTTGACAAAAATCTAAGGCTGGCCCGGTAGGAAGGTCTTTGATATAAGCTTCTGCCAGGGCTAGATTGCGCCGGGCATACTCTTGCATATTTTCTGCACTCCAACCTTCTGGGAAGAATTCTACCCCACGCCCCAAATCTTCAGTATGGTTACGCAGGATATTAACTGCTTGTAAACCTCGACCAAAACCAATTGCCTGGGTACGGTTCGTTTGTGTTCCATCATACCAAGTCCACAAGTCAGAAAGTAACAGTCCCACTGCACCTGCAACTCCAAAGGTATAACGATCCAAATCAGATTCTGTGTAAATTTTCCAGTTTTTTTCTGCCCAGTAAGCCATTCGGTCTGCCATTGCAGCAGTGGCATCCCAAATTCGAGGTGCAATGGTGTCTGGTGCTAGCAGTGACCATTCTCTAATCCTCAAAGTGACTTCTTCTAATGAATTCTCATACCCACTAAATCCTGCAAAGAAAGCATCTACCGCAAAGCCATCAACTCCTGCCTGTAATGTCAGGCTAATCGTTCTTAGCAGCTTTGCTTTAGTAGCGTTATCTAGTTCGGGATGATCTTCTATTTCATCAATGGCACGCATACACAAATATGCTGATGCTACTGCTTCTTGTAATCCTGGCGGTAAAACACTAATTGGGATATAAAAAGTTCGGCTAGTTTCTTTGAGGATTTGCAATGCATCTCTACGTAAATTCATGTTTTCACTCCCCACTTGATTTTGGCACCACATGAAGTTTGCAGTTTTTTGATGATACTGGATATAGTTTTGACTAAACCTTAAAAACTATAGACTATAAGATACGCTAGTATTTCATCTAAAAATTGATAGTTTTTGGTGTTGCAATTAACAAAACTCTCAAATTTATCAAAGTTTAGTCTAGTATAGAGGTTTTTGGGTGCAAAAGTGTTTGAAGTGTCGTTTGATATAGCTTTCATAGAATTTTAGTATATATATAAAGAATTATGGTAATATTTGGTTGGATATGACGAAATTTTTCCATAAGCAAACATCCATTTTAGAGATTTGAAAGAGCTTGAAGTCTGCGTTAATCTGACTAACAAAGTGTAATTATTGTATATATAAAGACAATTCAGGAAAAGCTGACAATGGATAATAGCAGTTGTACATACCTTTGGATGGGTACAGTGGTTTACCGAAGAGTTAGGGTTCAGTTAAATTGGACGACATATAAGGCTGCAATGCCTGAGTTGGACTATACCTAATTGATTGGAGTCAGAACCGCCTTGCTATTTAAAGTGAGATAAAGTGACCAAAACTCAAAACAAGAAGTTCCCGTATATTTACGAGATTGACAATAAAAAAGTTGGCTGTTTGCCCACTCAACACTATATTTGTGAATATTTGACCTCTTATATCATGTCCGCTTGATTGCTTATTAAACCCGAATAACCCCAAAGAGCTTAAGCTACACTTCGTCTCCCCTCCTTGCTTGTCTAGGCTACACACACAAGTCTTAAAAACCTAAACTTGATGAGGTTTTGCTCGTTTCCATACAATCCTGCTGATGCTGTCCCAACGTTGCCTGAGATAAACCTAAACTTGATGAGGTTTTGCTCGTTTCCATACTCTACATGGGAATGAGAGGAATAGTAAATCGAGCTTTTTTCGACTTGTGTACATGCTAGCCCCGCTTACAGAGAGGGGATTTAAGGAGAACCATCAAGAAATTAGTAAGTTTTTAGAAACCTCTCCCAATCTGCTTTTACCAAGGGGAGGTGCCGCAGGTAGTGGAGTTCTTTCGCGTATTCATGAAGAATCGGTATTATAGTCCAGATTATATTGACAAACAAACCGAACAGCCTGTAAAAACTCAAAAAAACATTGAAGTATTCCTAATTATTAAATTTTCCGAATCCCTTGTTGATACTGTAAATATTTTTTCTGTAATTCCTCTGGAATGGGAATAAGACGATTATTTTGCAGACTGACAAAACCACCCTTCTGGCTAGCCACTGCTGCTAACTCATTGTTAGATAAAATTTCAGCTTGCACAGTCAACTTTAAGCGTCCTAAACTACTCAGCCATAAACGTCCAATTACCCGATCGATAATCTTTATCGGACGTTTATATTCAATTTCAGTTCCAGCTAGAATCGGTGTATATCCTAGCTCAATTTGTTGATTGAGTTGCCAATGTTCATCTAAAAACTTTAGACGTAAATCCTCTAGCCATCTGATATACACGATATTACTCACAATTCCCATAAAATCAATGTCGTATGTTTTTACAGGAATTGCTAATACTACTTCTAATGGTCTGTGTAAGTTGTTATTTACTAGCATTATTTCTCTTAATATTTTTTAATACTGCTCGGTCTGTTCAATTAAAGAGAAGTTTCCAAGTATTGAATCAGGTGATTAATTACCCTATGTATATGAATTGAATCTCCATAAAGCTTGCTGATCATTATGCCTCCTTCCAGTGTTGCGATGATGATAGTAGCGATTTCATCAGCACTCACTTCCGGGCGAATTTCACCCTTTTCAATTCCTTTTTCAATAATTCGACAAATTAGATGCAGCCAAGAGTTCATTGCTTGTTGAGCACGTTCTCGCAACGCCGGATGAGCATCATCACTTTCCACAGCAGTATTGAGCAGTGGACACCCTCCCTTAATCGGTGGATTTTCTACGAAGCTACTAAACACCCCAATGATTGTTTGCAAACGTTCTACTGCATGGTGTTTGCTTCGTAATGCAAATCTAGTATGCTGCTTAATGCGAGCGATCGCAAAATCAAAAGCCTGTAGTGCGAGATCGTCTTTGCTTTGGAAGTGATTGTAAATTCCTCCTTTCTGCAATCCAGTTACACGCATAATGTCTGACATCGATGAACCTGCATACCCCTGTTGATTAAACAGTTCGGCTGCTTGCTGAAGAATTCTGGTTTTTGTTTCTTCGCCTTTGGACATTACAGCGATTTTGATAGTAGGAAGTTTATTGAATTGAAAATTGTTGTAAATAAAATATTACCGACCGAATGGTTTGATGAATTTATCATGATAGTTCTTGCAAGTCAAGCTTTTTTCAATACTGAGTAAAAAACTAGGCATTGGCTATTCCTTAAACTCTTTGCCATTTGCGATCGCGCCTAATTGTCAGGGTGCTAGATAGCACAATAGCCATAGTTTGAGCACGATCCAAACCATGCAGTGGTGTCAATTCCGTCCAGCCAATGCAGACTTCACCTGGTCATAAACGCCGTTTGATGCTACCCCTACTATAAGTAATTAGGAATTTCAACAGCAATGTTGGCGATTTGACCTTTGTCAAACAGGATTTTGACTGGATTGCAAAAACAAAATTTGGAATTATCCTTATGCTTATTAACTTGTAGGTAAATTTTTGAGCAACCAGTCTGTAGTGAGTTTGACGGACTGCGGTGTATTATCCAGATAATTGAGCGATATACAACGCGAATACGCTGGACGTTTGATCGTGTTTACGAGTAAAATACGGTAAGTGCATCGTCTTACGAGATTTTATATGTAAAACCGCAGAAAAACCTAGTTAGAAGTTGAGTTTAGCAGAGCAACTGACCAATAAGCAGTTATCAAAGTCTGTGTTGAGCTAAATGCCAGTTGTCATGCTTACAAAAACTTCCACACAGGTTTTAAGTTGTCCAGGAATCCTTAAAAAAGACAATAACTTGTCATAACTAGCCCTGTCTAGCACTGGGCTATAGTTTGGCTGAGTTGCTGCTCTCTAGCTGCTCGTAGTTAAGTCAGTGAAAAGTTATCAAGGCTTCGTTTGGGATTTAATCAACCCCCACTGACGCCGCTCACTTATAGAAGTGAGAGACTCAACAGGACTCTGATAACTGATAACTAATTGTTGAAACCCCCGAAAAGTATGCACTATTTATTACTACCGTTCTTAAGCTTTTTTGTTGGTATCATCGTTGGTTTGACGGGAATTGGTGGAGCCTCTCTCATCACCCCAATGTTGATTTTTATTTTTCAGGTTCCGCCTTCTATCGCTGTGAGTTCTGATGTTGTGGCCGCCACCTTGATGAAAATTGTTGGTAGCGTCAAACATTGGGAACAGAAAACCCTTGACACAGAAGTTGTCAAATGGCTGGCATTTGGGAGTATTCCAGGCTCATTATTCGGAGTGGGGATTTTGCACTTCATTAAACATACAGGTGAGTATAGCCTGGATAATATCTTGCTCCGTTTGCTTGGCGGGATGATTTTGCTAGTCACAGTGTTAGCACTAGCGCAATTGTTGTTATTGACTTTTTTCCCCAAATTTAATTTACCCGAGCTGCCAAAGTTAGACTTAGAAACTAACTCTGGTCGATTTATGACAATTACTTTGGGAGCAATTTTAGGCTGTTTGGTTGGTCTAACTAGCGTGTCATCAGGTTCAATGTTTGCCCTAGTGCTGATTGGTTTTTTCCGCCTTGATGCTCGGAAGTTAGTGGGTACAGATATTTCACATGCAGCGATTTTATTGCTATTTACAGCCCTTGGTCATCTGAGCTTGGGAACAGTTGATTGGAGTTTGGTACTCCCTATATGGCTAGGCTCTGTGCCTGGGGTGTTACTAGGTGCTAAAATCTGCCAGGTAGCTCCCCAGCGTCCACTACGGTTTATTATTTATACCATTTTGATGATGGTAAGTTGGAAATTAGTTCATCAGGTGTAACCAATTTGAGATTTACAATTGCAAATCCAGCATTCAACATCCAACATCCAATATTGATTAACTTCTTACCCAAGGTAGTAGAGTAAATGTACCTCGTTCGTACATAATCAACAGACCCAAGCCAATTAACACAAAAGGTACAACAGCGTTACCGTAGCGACTTAAAATATCAGCAATAGTAGGTTGACGGCTTAAAAAATAAGCGATCGCACACCAAACCCCTACCATGATAAAAAATATACCTAGAATTACCCCCAAACTGGCAAGATTGTGACCTGCGAACAAAGGGATATATATACTAATATTGTCACCACCATTAGCGATCGTTACTGCTGCCACTTTATAGGTTTGGGGATGCAAAACACTCAAAATAAAAGACAATACTGGGTTAGTAGGTGTAGACTGTCTAAAATCACTACTGACTGTCTGAACTGTTATAGTTTCTTCTTTTCTAGATACTAATTGCTGAATACCAATAGCAATTGGTAACAATCCTAGCAATCCTATCCATTCTCGCTGTACAACCAATCCCCCAAAAAATCCTGGTAAGCTAGCGATGATAATGGCTGTAAAACCCAGATATTGACCAAGTAAGATATGCCGCCGCCGAAAGTTAACATCTACCTGTGAAAAAAAGATTAACAAGATAATGATGTCATCTATGTTAGTGGCGATGAAGGCAATTATCCCTTCACTGAAGGCTGTCCCTAGCTTACTCATGCTGGATTTTTAGAACTTACGATTTACAACCATACCAAATTAACCTTTCAAGTAATTGAACTACATCACTCCCCACTCCGCATTTCCCATCTCAGTCGTAGTCTAAATACCTGAAAACTGCTGTCAAATATGAACGAGTTAGTTACTGCAATTACTACAGGGGCAATTGCATTCATTGCCACTAACATTGATGATATTGTCATTTTATTATTATTTTTTTCTCAAATAAATACTAACTTTCGCCCTCGGCATATAGTTGCTGGTCAGTTTCTCGGTTTTACAGTTCTGTTAATTCTTAGTCTTCCTGGTTTGTTTGGGGGATTAGTTTTATCAAAAAGCTGGATTGGATTACTTGGTTTACTCCCAATGTCCATAGGTATCAGTAGCTTAGTGAATCGGGAAGAAGATTCATCAAAAGAAATTATAGCTGGAACAGAAGAAGCTGAAGTATCAACAATTCCTAGCTTTTTTTCTACCCAAACTTATAGTGTAGCTGCTGTTACCATTGCCAATGGGAGTGATAATATTAGTGTTTATATACCTTTATTTGCTAGCTGCAACTTAGAGACTTTTTTGGTAATTATCGGATTATTTTTTCTATTATTAGGAGTTTGGTGCTACGTTGCATATAAATTAATTAGCAACAGAGTCATAGCTGAAGTATTTACTCACTACGTTAATAATCTTGTGCCTTTTGTTCTTATCGGATTAGGCGCTTTTATTGTATTAAAAAGTGAAGCTTTAAGTCCAATCAAGCTAGCTGCTAGTGGTGTCTGTTTAATTATTTTGGTGAAAAACAATGAAAGTGGCGATGAAATTGGCGAAAACTCTAGTAAATGAATGTAACTAGTACGACGGACGTGGCGGAAATTTCCGAAAGTATTGATGTTTGAAAAAACTTCTGTTTCTGTATCAGCTAACGGCTGTGCGTACACAGTAGAATAGCAGGAGAGTGTGCCGAAGCAATCGCAATATTCCAAAAGAATAGAAGATTAGGCGATCGCTATTGTTAATCAGATGCTCCAGCGTGTATTAATAAACATTGTCTTTGTTCTTGATTAACTATCAAAAATGTAAATCCCCAGATAATAAAATCCCACAGTTCGTCATCGATATCAAAGGCTGGATTATATTGAAAAACTCTCGCATTCTGGTAATCAATACACTCATTGACATTCCGCCAAAAACTTGTAATCAGATTGCGCTTTTTGGATTTTTCAACGTTTTTGAATCCGTCAGATGGGTTGATGCGTGCAATAAAAGTATTAATTCTGGTAGTCACTACTGTGGAAGCATGATAACACTCACACATGGTAGCCAGTTCTGGCTTTGCTCCTGGATAAGCCAATTGGATTAATCTTTGCATTTCTAAATCTGGCGTTGCTTCTTGAGAAGTTTTTTGAATGGCTAGTTTGTCCAATGTTTGAGGTTCTAAATCACCATCCTCAAGCTTTATTCCCTTCGCACTGAACCAGATAACATAGTTGCCACCTTGTAGGCAACAACTCATAGCTTCCATGTATCCATTTAACCTACCCAGTTCTGGTGTATTCTGTATTATCATACTGTTATTGGTTTTGAACGGCTCGAACTTCTTTGTGCCTCCAGTCCAGTATAGTTGCCTTCTTGTATTAAGGAATCAGGATTAAATAACTCCCCAAACTGTAAAGAAGGGCGGATTTGACTATCTAATTAACAGTTGCGCGACTATATCGAGGAAACCCGCCCCTATCTAATCCTGGAACTTATTTAATTCACGATTCTAAATTGCCTCATTAAGAGTCTTATCCTGAGAATTCTTACCATGAAGAATCAAACTTTACTTAACCACTCATTTTCTTCTGGGTCTTTGAATAGTGAGGTGCTGAGGTAGCGTTCGCCGAAGCTAGGCTGTATCATAACGATGAGGCGACCTGCATTTTCTGGACGTTGTGCAACTTGAATAGCAACGTATAAAGCAGCACCAGTAGAAATCCCTGATAGCAATCCTTCTTCTTTTGCGAGGCGACGGCTGTAAGCGATCGCTTGTTCATCCGCTACCTGAATCACTTCATCTACCAGTTCTGAACGGTAAATTGCTGGAACAAATCCCGCGCCGATACCCTGAATTTTATGAGGCCCTGATTTACCACCTGTTAATACCGGACTGTTGCTTGGTTCAACTGCGATCGCTTGAAAACTCGGCTTCCGTTTTTTAATAACTTCTGCAACTCCCGTAATCGTCCCACCAGTACCCACTCCCGCCACAAGAATATCTACCTCTCCATCGGTATCATTCCAAATTTCTTCGGCTGTGGTTTCGGCGTGAACTTTCGGGTTAGCAGGGTTGCGAAACTGCTGCAACATATAAGCATTGGGGGTTTGAGTTACAAGCTGCTCTGCATGAGCGATCGCTCCTCGCATCCCTTCTACCCCTGGCGTTAACTCTAGTTGAGCGCCATAAGCTTTGAGCATGGATCGTCTTTCGTGGCTCATTGTGTCAGGCATCGTTAGAATGAGATGGTAGCCCTTGGCAGCTGCCACCATCGCTAGCGCAATTCCTGTATTTCCAGAAGTTGGCTCTACTAAAACAGTTTTTCCAGGGTGAATCAAGCCTGCTTCTTCTGCCGCTTCCACCATACTCGCGCCAATCCGGTCTTTCACAGAAGATGCTGGATTCATGCTTTCTAGCTTCACCACAATCCGAGCAACCGCTCCTGAAGCTTGGGGAATCTTGTTTAATTGAACTAAAGGAGTTCGGCCGATTAACTCTGTGATATCTTTTGCTATCCGCATGTGGGTACTCCGTCGTGTCTAAATATAATACATTGGACTCTGTTGAGCGCGAGTTTCTCTTTCCTCGCACAAGTCTTGGAGTGTATAACGACCCAAAACTTCAATTGAGGCAGCGTTAGCTTGCTCCCAAACTTCATAAACCAGAGTCTTTTCTAGAGTCGGAGAGTTAGAGGTATCTTTCTCTTTCCGTTCGCCTTCGACCAAAGTGACAATTTCAAGTATTGTAATCTGCCAAGGTTCACGAGCTAAAACGAAACCTCCTTTAGAGCCGCGTTGACTCTGCACCACACCAGCACGCCGGAGGTTGGTCAAAATTTGTTCCAGATAGCGTTCAGGTATGGGTTGCTTGGCAACGATCTCGCTCATGGTTAAAGGAAGTTTTTTCCCGTGGTGGCTTGCCAGTTCTAAGAGTGCTAGCAGCGCGTATTCCACTTTGGAAGACAGATCCAAGAGAGCGTAGTTTTGGCTATTCAAGACTGTACTCAATATACTACGGTGAATTGACGGACTTATCGCAGTTTATGCGAAATTAATTTTTTTCAACTGTGGAATGTGATAGCATCCCACTTATTATCCACAAAACCACTATAATCTATCGACTTACCGTAGATTGTAAAATGACACAATTCCTATAAAGGACTCGATCTTTTTCTGGGAATTATCCTGAGTTTCTGTTTTCAGAGCCTCACTTACCAACAAAAATCTCAACAGAGTATGCTACTAACTGATTTGCAAACCATTTTTGAGCGTGACCCAGCAGCCCGTAACTGGCTAGAAGTATTATTTTGTTACCCTGGACTTCATGCCCTAGTGTTTCATCGATTGGCACACTGGCTGTATAAAATTGGAATTCCTTTCATACCAAGATTTATTTCTCATCTTAGTAGGTTTTTAACCGGAATTGAAATCCATCCTGGGGCATTAATTGGCCAGGGAGTGTTTATTGACCACGGAATGGGAGTTGTAATTGGTGAGACTGCGATCGTGGGCGACTATGCCCTAATTTATCAAGGCGTCACCCTTGGCGGGACAGGGAAAGAAAGTGGCAAACGCCATCCAACTTTAGGCTCTCATGTAGTTGTGGGAACGGGTGCGAAGGTTTTGGGAAATATTCAAATTGGCGATCGCGTCCGTATTGGAGCCGGTTCTGTGGTGCTAAGAGATGTGCCCAGTAACACTACTGTAGTTGGGATTCCAGGGCGTGTGACTCGTCAGAACAACTTACCTACCAATGTTCTGGATCATGATAAATTCCGTGACGTAGAAGCTGAAGTAATCCGCGCTTTATTTGAACGCGTCAAGTCTCTAGAGAAACAGTTCGAGCAGTTGTCAGATCAATCAAGTTCGTCTCCAACTGAGCTTGGCGACGAATTAACCGACAACCCTAAGAGCAAAAACTCTGATGGGATAATTGAAGATTTTCTTGATGGTGCGGGAATTTAATTTAGCGAATGGGGCATTGGGCATTGAGAAGAGACAAGGTAGACAAGGAAAAGGAGGAGATAAGGGAGAGACTTGTTCAATAATTCACCCTTGTCCCCCTTGTCTCCCTTGTCTCCCCTGCTCCGCTCTTTAAAATAGCCATAGGTTCTTAGAACCTGATATAAATATAATACTACGGTTCATTTATCGGAGAATAGTTTTATATAATATGGTGTCTTTGTACACAAGCTTCTCTAGTTCAAACAGTAACAATACTAAGCAACTTTTTGCCCGTAGGTCATTTCTACCAGAGCATTATAACGACCTTTGGAAGATTGAAACGGGTTTTGTGAGAACTTTTAGCTATCTGGAAGATGGTACAACTGTTGCTTTAGGATTGTGGGGCCCTGGAGATGTCGTTGGTAAGAGTTTGTCAAAATTAGAACCTTATCAGATGGAATGCCTAACTAAAGTGGAGGCAACAGTTTTACCTCTAAAGGAGTGGACTGAACTAACAGAAACTCTACTTGCCCATATCCAACAGGCTCAAGAATTGACGATCATTCGTAGCCATAAAAAAGTCGATACTATGCTTATCAAGCTATTGGCATGGTTATCCAAAAAGTTTGGTTTGGAAGTTGAGAAGGGACGTTTAATAGATATGCGTCTGACTCATGAAGACCTGGCGGAGATGCTCGGTTCAACTCGTGTGACTATCACTCGTATTCTTGGGCAGTTTGAGCAAGAGGGCTTGATTGATCGTCTTTCTCTACATCGAATTGTGTTGCGAGAAGAAGAAATTTGGTATTATGAAATTTAAATTATTTCAGTAAAACCAACTATCGCCGTCAGCATTCGGCTTGCCCACAATTCTAATATTCAAGGATTCTAGGTAAGCTAAACCGCTAGAAATTTGTGGCACTGTTCCCCGCAGGTCAATGTCAAAGCATCCTTCTGCATCTGCATTTGGTTGTAGCATAGCGTTGGTAATATTAACTACTAAGCCATAAGTAGAAACTAACTGCGAAATCACGGGTGCTTGCAGATAGCATTTGGGAATATGTATCCGCAGACGAATCTGAGTAACTTGGCTTTTTTCGTAAACTGAAGAAACCAGTGATAATCTGTTTTGGGAATTGGTTTTTTGGTTATTTAGTGTTGTCATTGGATAGTGATGATTTTATTAATTAGCGATCGCTATAAACGCTAAACAAATCCAACCATATCGGTAGTCAACCCCTTCTCTGCGAGACGCTACGCGAAGGGGGAATTTAAAATTCACGCATTCACGCATTCAAACATTTTTAATCCTCATAAATAAATTTAGGAGCCACTGCGGTCTTAGGGTTTCCCCAAGTAGAGCAAGTGGCGTGGGCTTGTATCATGAGTGTTCTTCGGTCAGAGTTTTAAACATTGTTTTTGATTTTTGTTGTCGGAGAGTGACAAAAGCGAGATTAACTCTAAATCATGTCCATCAGGGTCTTTAAACTTGAAGGCACGGACACCACCAGATGCTTCATTATCAGGTGGTATTGTCTGCGGCGCAACTGAAATGGGTTCAATGGGAAATGAACGCACTTGTGCATAAGCGCGATCCATGTCGCTCACCACAATTGCCAGATGTTGAAACCACAGGTCATTGCTTTGCGAATCGCTGGGGATGGGTTTTCTCTCAACATTGAGATACTCCATTAACTCGATGAGTTCATCTCTTAATCGCAAGGTGACAATGCGAATTTTTGCCCCAGTTACACCTTCTAGGTCGCTGTAATCCTGTCCTTCAACAATGATGTTAGAAACGAGTTCAAAAGCAAGTGCTTGCGTATAGAAATCAACAGAGCGATCGCAGTTTATTACCTCTGTCACGGATGCGTTTACCGTGGGTTCTCTGTGGGTACTGATTGCCAAGCAAGGGGATGTTTCCAGTGTGATGTGAAATTAAGTTGAACTGCTTGGTTAAAGTCCTCCAAAGCTGCTGAAAAAGGTTTCTCTTTTAGCTTTGCTGCACCTTGATTGTTCAACTGTTTAGGGCATTGTGGATTCCATACATATTTTTGACAAGTTTGGTGGGCAATTTCTACATCACTGCCATTTTCAAGATTTTGAAAGACGGGATGATAATGTAACCTGTTGCAGCAAACTTGCAACCATTCTTGCCACCCACAGTTCCACAAGCGCACTGTTCCATCAAGACTACCACTGGCAATCAGTTTACCATCAGGGCTAAAAGCTGCGGAATTTACCCAATACTCATGCCCGCGCCAAGGTTGAGCGATCAAGTTGCCCTGAATATCCCACAAGCGGA
>NZ_CAXTTT010000004.1:0-47039 GCF_964247315.1 uncultured Nostoc sp. | reverse complement strand
AATCATTGCTGGCACTGACAATCCACTGACCATCAGGGCTAAAGGCGACAGAATTTACCCAATTCTCATATTTGCGCTGCGATCGCCCGTTGACCCGATCTTGTAGTATTTGATCTAGCTCCCACAAACGCACAGTTTGATCGCCACCACTGACAATCAGCTTGCCATCGGGGCTAAAGGCTAGGGAATTAACCTGTCCTTCATGTCCGCGCCAAGGTTGAGTGATGGGGTTGCCATTGATATTCCACAAGCGTATTGTCCGATCGCAGCTACCACTAATAATAAACTTGCCATCAGGGCTAAACGCTACAGAATTTACATGTCCTTCATGTCCGTGCCAAGGTTGACCGATGGAATTACCTTGGATGTCCCACAACCGCACTGTAGAATCACTACTACCACTGACAATAAACTTGCGATCGGGGCTAAAGGCGACGCAAATAATTTTTGCCTCATGTTTGTGCCAGGGTTGAGTGATGGTGTTACCTTGTAAATCCCACAAGCACACCGTTCCGTCAAAACCAACACTGATAATGCGATCGCCATTTGGGCTAAAGGTGACGGAAATAACTCCTTCCTTGTGTCCGCGCCAAGGTTGAGTAATGGCGTTACCTTCTAAATCCCACAAACACACTGTTCCGTCAAAACCAACACTGACAATGCGATCGCCATTTGGGCTAAAGGCGACGGAAATAATTCCTTCCTCATGTCCCTGCCACGGTTGAGTAATGAGATTACCTTGTAGATCCCATAAACACAAAATTCCGTCAATACTGCCACTAACAATAAACTTGCCATTAGGGTTAAAGGCTATACAATTAACCTCTTGCTCGTGCCCCAACAAAAATTGAGCAGTAGGATTGCCAATGATATTCCACAAGCACACCGTAGAATCACTACTGCCACTGGCAATAAAATTGCCATCAGGACTAAAGGCTACACAACTCACCTCTCCCTCGTGTCCGCGCAAGCTATTTGCCTCTGTGGGTGTGTTCATTGCTTCCTTTAAGCTTCCCAAAACAGAAGCTAGAAGCTGGTTTGGGTATTTCTCTAGATTCTCACCCATTGTTTGAATTGCCAACACCAAACCCTCTAGCGGTTGGACAGGAAGTAAATTCAAAACCCTGGCGGATTGCTCGCGCAGTTTTAATTCAGTCAGTGCAAGGTTTAACTTTTGAATCTCTTGTTCCTGGCGCTCGTGCCATCCAACACTAGTATTAATAAATCGATTAGATTGTTCGCTTAAATAACCAAACGTTTGCTCTTTTATTTCTTTATAAGTCTTTGTTTTCAGAACCCGGTTTGCAAGATTTTCCCTTTTCCACAGCACATCTAAGGTGTATGCCAGAAGTGGTAAATAATCATTTTGTTGGTGAAAATCATGAATAATTTGCTCAACTAATCCTTGTTCAAAGGTAACGCCATTTCTAGCAGCAGGTTCAGCGATCGCTAACTTTAATTCGCCATCGCTCATTCTAGTGAGTATACAGCTATAGCGATCGTGAATCTTCGCAAGTTGGGGATACTCACTAAATCTATCCAAAAAATCAGAGCGCATTGTTAAAACAATTTTGACAGAGCTATCCTGCTGCTGGATCAGTTGAAACAGACTAGCAACAAATTTATCGCGTTCCGGCTTTTGAGTTTTCGTAAATAGTTCTTCAAATTGGTCAATAAAAATCAGAACGCACTGATAATCTTGTTTGAGGAATGTGACAATTTGAATTAGCAAATCTTCTCTAATTTTTCGAGCAATATCGGCTAACTGCGATTTTTTACCATAAGTAAAAGCAAGGCACTGATAAAGAGATTTAAAAGGATTTTCATCTGGGCGAAAACTTATATTAATTAATGAATTTTTATTAGAGCCTAAATAAAAAATTAAGCCTGCCCGAATCAATGATGATTTGCCACTATCTGATGCTCCTAAAAGCAAGAGTACATTATCTTTTTTTAAGCGATCGCCCAGATTAGCAATCCACTCCTCCCGACCAAAAAATTTGTCTTTATCTTTAATTTCAAAAGTTTTTAGTCCTAAGTAGGGAGAGTCTGTTTTGAATGGACAAGGATGAATGTCCTCAGACTTAATGTCAGAAAAAAAGTCGTATTCAGAAATACCTTGGACATTACACCCAATATTTATATCGCCTTCAGAACTGTTAACCATCTTATCTCCTTACCTTTGGACACCTCTGGCTAAATCTTTACCTCAGTTATAGTTCCTCGGCTAACCTTTGTAAGTACCTCAACAAAATTAATTACAAATTCTCTTGTGAAGCTTTCCCTGTCGTCACCCTATAGGATAGAAGTTTTGTAAATCCCATCTGTGAAAGATTAAGGTTTTAAATAGATTTATTCAGCAAAATTACTTAAGTAAATTTCAAAAATATGTAGTAACTTTATCCTAGAACGCCGGAAATGACAAACAGGATGGAACTTTTTGACAACCTACACCTTGCTATGTTTAGCGGCAAAGGTGGAGTCGGAAAAACGACAATCTCCTGCACCTTTGCATGTCGTTGGGCGCAGAAATTTGTCAATGAGCAAATTCTTTTAATCTCAACCGATCCAGCTCACTCTCTTGGAGATGTCTTACAAGTTAGCGTTGATGACATTCCTCGTCCCATAGCGGAACTACCCAATCTACTAGTAAGGGCGTTGGATGCAAAGCGTCTGCTACAAGAGTTTAAAGAACGTTATGGTCAGGTGTTAGAACTGTTAGTAGAGCGCGGTAGTTTTGTTGAAGGAGAAGACTTGCTTCCAGTTTGGGATTTAAATTGGCCTGGACTGGACGAGTTGATGGGCTTGTTAGAGATCCAACGGCTTTTTAACGAGCAGCAGGTAGATCGAGTAGTAGTAGATATGGCTCCTAGCGGTCATACTCTCAATTTGTTTGGATTGATGGACTTTTTAGACACTTTCCTCCACTCTCTTGAACTGTTTCAAGAAAAGCATCGGTATATTAGCAAGACCTTTGCTGGAAGTTACACACCCGATCGCGCTGACGAGTTTTTGCAAACCCTGAAAGCTGAATTGTCGCAAGGTCGTCGTCTGCTTCAAGATCCCACCCATACAGCTTGCTTGTTAGTTGCGATCGCTGAACCAATGAGTTGGTTGGAATCAAAACGATTCCTAGAAGCCTTACAAACCATGCAGGTTCCTTGCGGAGGGTTGTTTGTTAACCAAGTCCTTGCCAGTGCGACTGACCCAGATCGTTACCAAGAACAACAACCGCTCATCAGTCAGTATACGGCTCTTGCTAGCGGAAAGCCGATGTTTATTGTGCCACAGCAAGATGAGGAACCTTTGGGAATTGTAGCCCTGAAGCATCTCATCAACCAAATCCATATTCCTCAGCTGGAACCGCCATCTCCTGTTCATCCACTCCCAATTCAATGGCCTGAAAAAATTCCTCCTAGCTTTGGAGATTTTCTGAGCAAAGGTCGTCGCCTGTTACTAATTGGCGGTAAGGGTGGAGTAGGCAAGACCACAGTAGCAGCTGCGATTGGTTGGGCTATGGCTCAACAATATCCTGAGCGTAAAATTCGCATAGTTTCTATCGATCCAGCCCACTCCTTGGGTGATGCCTTTGGTCTGAGTTTAGGACACGAACCATATCAAATAACTGCCAATCTTCGAGGTCAGGAAGTGGATAGTGATCGCATTCTCGATCGATTCAGAGCCGATTACTTGTGGGAACTGGCCGAAATGATGAGTGGCGAAACCCAAACAAGCGAAGCTATTGAAATGGCCTATGCTCCTGTCGCTTGGCGCAAAATTGTCGAGCAAGCTTTACCAGGGATTGATGAAATGCTTTCCCTGTTAACAGTAATGGAATTGCTAGAACAACAAGAAGAAGACTTGATTATTTTAGACACTGCTCCTACAGGTCATCTTCTGCGTTTTCTAGAAATGCCAACTGCACTGGCAGACTGGCTAGCTTGGATTTTCAAACTCTGGATCAAGTATCAAAATGTCCTTGGTCGTACAGAGTTTATGGGGCGTTTACGAATTTTGCGACAGCGTGTCGTCAAAGCCCAAAAAGTGCTAAAAGACCCACAGCAAGCAGAGTTCATCGGAGTTACGCTTAACCAGGCTAGCGTACTTGCCGAACAACATCGCTTGTTCAAATCTCTGCAAGAAATAGGTGTGAGCCAGAATTACCTTGTTCTCAACCGCTTTACTTCTACAGCAAATATTAATTGCGATCGTGTGAGCCGGAATGATTGCGAGGCAAGTTTTCCAGGTTTGACAATGATTCGCTTACCAGTGCTTCCTCGCTCAGTTCAGCCTTTAGAACGCATTCAAGCAGCAGGAGCCTGTTTATTTTAACTGCTAATTAGACTAAATACTTTCATATCCAAAGAAAAATTTATTATGCAACGCACTCCAAACCGCAGACAAATTCCAGCCAAAATTAGCTCAATGCCTCCTCAACGTTCTCAAGCAAAAGTTTACTTAAATGCTTACAAAATAATGGTAGAAAAAGAGCGTTTAGAGCAGGAACTACAGAAACTCGAGGCACGCCGACATCAGATTCAGCAGCGTCTTGCTATTTTAAATAGTCAAATTATTGATGAAGAAGACAAGACTCACCAGCAAGCAAATACTGACTTAGAGAACAATACACCAAAATTCAACACTATAACACTGGAATACTAAGTACTAAGATTTCAGCTTGTCTATTCTTCGCTACTTCCTTGCGCTGTCGAGATTGTTGTCTCTGATAATGAATTTTATTCTTCGCTTATTATTACACCATGAGAAGCGTATAGGCTAAATCCATCAGCAAATTGCACAGCAGCTTTACCCTCAGCATGAAGTCTTTGTTGATTATCGAAAGAGATTTTAATAGGACGATTGCAAATTATAGCTATTTGCTCAAAAGGGATAATTAAGCCACAATAACTAACTAATGCTTGAAAAATCTGCCAGATTTTCTTGGAATGAGCTAAGTCTAAAATGGAAATGCAAAAGTCAAAGCAACTACCATAGCTTACCCATTGTTCTATTCTCAGCCAAGGCTCATATATATGTTTCTCTATTTCTGAATGCAGCATTACATAAAACCAGATTTTACTAGAAAGTTCTTCTTCTAGCTTTTCTTCCCAAACCTCTAGAAATCTACTGATTTCATATGCACTTCTGTTTATTAATTCTTCTTTGAGTTGCTCTAAAAGCTTGATATTAAATTGGTTAGAGACTCCACGCCCTAGTTTGTAAGATGCTAGTATAATTTCTTTTGCTTCTAGTGGACTATCACAAAAAATCACTTCTGGTTCAGATAAATTAATTAGAGCATAAGCTTGTTTAATAGCATTTTCTGCCTTTTCTTCATCTATTCTTTCAGTAGATAGCGCAATATTTATCCACTTATCTTGATAATGGGGAGCCAAGGCTTTTCGTTCTGGAGTTAAAATTTCAATCATTATATAAAATGTGTAAAAACATGAAGTACAAAAAACAAAAATTTACTGTTGAAGGATTGTTGAAGTTCTTAGTTATACTCAATTCCCTAAAATTAGCCAGATCGCTTCACAAGGAATGGAGAATCGACATCTAAAAGCCAATTCTCATCAATAAATTCTAGATTTTCATTATAAACAAGAACTAATTCACCAAGTTTTTGAGCATTGCTACTTGCAGTTTTCGTATTATCAATAGCATCAGCTATGAGCAAAAACTTTAGTTGTAAAAAACGTTCCTTGTGAGTAACGCCTATTGAACTGCTAACTAATTCGGCTTCTAGGGTACGAGGTAACGTAATTTTCTCATAATATTCATCTTGTTCATCCCAATAACCACACACTTTATAATCACACTGGTCAAGATGTTCTTGAACAAGAAGATTAGCATCTAAGTTTTGTAATATTTCAGTTAAATCTTGCCAAACTTGATGATTTTTTAATTCGAGTCTTGTCATAGTTATGTGGGTTCAATGTTCTGTTACCAAACCAGGGAAGTACAATATACCATCAATGAATTTTGCATGAAATCGGCGGTCGCCACCTTTACCTAAGACTTTAGATTTCAAATCGTAGCCAGATTCTTGGGAAGCCACTAACCCAACATTACCACGAGGAGGTACAAGCCCTTTCTCAATGGCTTTTAAATGTTTCCCCTTCCGATCGTATTTTAGTCCCAGCTTTATTTGTTCACTGCCAAATGAAACTAGCAGACCACTGATTGAAAGATATACAGTATCAGGTTGAATATCTGCCCAATTATCGGGTAAAGCTTCCATTAAATTAATACTTGTATAGTAGAAGCATAATTTACTTAAGTATAATAGCTAACAACATTTTTTAAATTAACGTGAGTCTCCAACGGAGGCGCACGTTAGTTAAAGCAATAAATCACACAAGCCAGGAAAGAATTTCAATACTCTTGTGCCTGATTGCGTTCCTCCTGTTCTGCTTCCAGAATTGCTAATAAAAGAGCTTCCTCCTGAATTTCAAACTCTTCTTCAGAAATTTCTCCCATATCAAAAGCAAGTTGGAGTGTAAGAAGCTGCTTGCTGAGATTTTCTTTATCATCAATTTCAGTATTCGCCTGCTCTAAAATTTTTTCCCCAAGCCACGTTACCCCCATTAATGGGCCAGTAATCGGTAATAGTAAGAAGCGCAGAACCATATTATTTACACTCGTGTGGATTATTAAGCTATCCTCGCAAGACCGTAATTATGCTGATGACATAGATATTAAACATTACTAGTCTTGTGTTGATGCCAAAATGCGTTGGATTTGAGTCCAGTTAAAGCTTATTGACATCTGTATTTGATATTTATGATGTAAAAAAAATTACTTTTGCATGATATTACTATTTAGGAGGAACTTATAGTTTGACAACAGTATTAAATGCATCTTTGCAGCGATTTGTCAATACACCTGCTATTCAACGCATTGCTCAACGTGCTTTGCGCTATCTACAGTCAGGTTTTTCAGTACATTTACGTGGTTCAGCCGGAGTCGGAAAAACTACTCTGGCAATGCATCTAGCTGATTTGCTCAATCAGCCTATCATCCTTTTATTTGGAGATGATGAGTTTAAAACCTCAGACTTGATTGGTAATCAATTAGGTTATACCCGCAAAAAGGTTGTTGATAACTTCATCCACAGCGTTGTCAAAGTTGAGGATGAACTCCGACAACACTGGGTTGATGCACGATTAACCCTAGCTTGTAAAGAAGGATTTACGCTGGTTTACGACGAATTCAATCGTTCGCACCCGGAGGTAAATAACGTTTTACTCTCCGTACTTGAGGAGAGGTTGTTAGTATTGCCAACAAACCAACATCGAGCCGAGTATATCCGGGTTCATCCTCAGTTTCGGGCAATCTTAACATCAAATCCTCAAGAGTATTGTGGAGTTCATGCAACTCAGGATGCTTTGATGGATCGTGTTATTACCATCGATATACCTACACCTGATGAACTGACTCAGCAGGAAATTGTAATTAATAAAACAGGCATAGATTCCGAGAAAGCAGAAGTAATTGTGCGCTTAGTACGGACGTTTTGGAGTCGATCTGGCTCTGGACAAGGTGGTGGATTGCGATCCTGTCTGATGATTGCCAGAATTTGCCACGAACACGAAATTTCCGTAAACTTTGGAGATCCTAGCTTCCAAGATATTTGTGCCGATATCCTGCTTTCTCGCACGAATCAACCTCTGATAGAAGCAACTCGGCTACTAGAAGAGGTTTTGAGTGAATTGCATCATAGTACAAATACTCAATCTCAGCCAGCAGAGATAATACCAAACAGCCCAAATCAGATTGTATTGGAACAACGAGTACCTTACGAGCATGAAGTTTACAACTACCTGTGCAAGTCTCCAGGAAGGCGTTTCTCTGAATTGGCAGTAGAATTAGGGATCGATCGCAGTCAAATTGTGGCTGCACTCAAGTCTCTCAGAGAGCAGGGAGTATTAGTACAAATGCAGGGCAATGCCGAGCTGCCGAGCATATCACAGACAGTTGTTTTTGATTCTGGTCATTTAATAAACAAATGAGTACTAATACTAATCGGGGAGTTATCACAGCAACTCAGGGTTCTAGCTTGGCAGATATTCTAGAACGGGTTCTGGATAAAGGCATTGTGATCGCAGGAGATATTTCTATTTCCGTAGGCTCCACAGAACTGCTCAACATCCGGATTCGTTTGTTGATTTCTTCTGTTGATAAAGCCAAAGAGATTGGAATTAACTGGTGGGAGAGCGACCCCTATCTTAATAGTCAAACTCGCACCTTATTAACAACTAATCAACAACTTCAAGAGCGTGTTGCCAGTCTAGAAGCAGAACTGCGATCGCTCAACGCTCAAAGTACTCAATCCTAATAATCATCAGAATGCAGGCGATTAGCAAATCAAAAGGTTCCGATTCAGGTTTAGCACCGTTGTTATTGACGGTTGTCGAGCTGATACGTCAACTCATGGAAGCTCAGGTGATTCGGCGAATGGATGCTGGCACCCTCAACGACTATGAGCTAGATCGAGCTGCCGAAAGCCTGCAACAGCTTGAACAACAGGTTGTTAAGCTTTGCGAGATATTTGATATTGACCCAGCCGATCTAAATATTAACTTGGGTGAAATGGGAAATTTACTTCCCCAATCTGGGGGATACTACCCTGGCGAAACCTCTAGTCAACCCTCTATTCTAGAACTCCTCGATCGCCTATTAAATACGGGTGTTGTGGTTGAAGGTGACTTGGACTTAGGACTGGCTCACTTAAGCTTAGTTCATGCCAAGTTAAGATTAGTACTCACCTCTAAACCCCTGTAACTTTTTTATCTACATTCTTCTTGGTAAGACATTCTTATGAGTTATGGCTTTTACATTTATGGAATTTTGACCTTGCCGGCTCCAGAAAACTTAAATTTACAGGGCTTAGATCGGCAACCTATACAAATTAAAATTTTGGATGGTTTTGCAGTAATTTACTCCGAAGCCCAGCAAGAGCGTTATTTGGCCAGCCGTCGTAACCTGCTAAGTCATGAGAAAGTCCTTGAGGAGATCATGCAAGCAGGCGATCGCAATTTACTCCCCGTGCAATTTGGACTTTTGGTTTCCAGCTGGGAAACTGTTTCACAGCAATTAATTCGTCCTCATCAAGAAGAATTGACGCAATTGCTGGCGAAGTTATCGGGTTGCCGAGAAGTGAGTGTCAAAGTTTTTTGGGATACTGATGCAGAAATTCAGGGACTATTGGCAGAACACCCAAATCTCAAAACCGAAAGGGATAAACTAGTGGGTCAACCCCTGAGTATGGAACAAGCGATCCAAATAGGGCAAGCGATCGAACAGGGAATAAACGATCGCAAGCAAGGCATTATAGATGTATTTCAAGGCACGCTCAACTCCATTGCGATCGATGTGGTGGAAAATACTCCCCAAATGGACACAATGATCTACAATTCAGCCTACCTAATTCCTTGGGAAGCAGAATCACAATTTAGCGAACACGTTGAAGCACTCGATCGTCAATTTGAAGACCGTTTGCGAATTCGCTACAACAATTTCACTGCCCCGTATAACTTTGCTCGTCTGCGATTATTCAATTCCAACTGATTAATTCCTCTCCCTGTTGAACAGCAATAAAAATTGAGAATCAAACATTATTGAAACTTTTTATTTTTTGGAAACATGACTTACGCAATAACTCTCTAAAACTCTTATTTCTCTGCGTCCTTTGCGTCCTTGGCGGTTCGTTTTTTAATTATTTTGCGTAAGTCCTATGGAAATTAAATTTTTCTCTGCCTTTTATTTAAGTAAAATCAATGGACGATATATTTAAAGGATTTGAACAGCTATTAGAAATTGCCAAAGCTTTAGAAGAAAAAGTAGAGAAAGGGGAGTTAAAAACTTCTATTCAAATTCAGTCTCATCATCTCAGTAGTATTCCCCGGCAAGGCAATATTCCCAGAAAAAGTAGTTCCAGCCGAGTCCAATCCAATTCCACCGTTGGCACCACCAATACATCTACACCAACGGATAATGCTGATGTCACCCCACCATCAGCTAAAACAAACTCAAAAGCTTCTTGGCAACATGTCGGCGGCTTGGCTGATATTCTCAAAGAAATCAGAGAGTTAGTCGAAATTCCACTTAAACGTCCAGATTTATTGGTGAAATTAGGATTAGAGCCTCCGCGTGGGGTTTTGCTAGTAGGCCCGCCCGGTACGGGAAAAACTTTAACAGCCCGTGTTTTGGCAGAAGAGTTAGAGTTAAACTACATTGCCATCAATGGCCCAGAGGTGATGAGCAAGTATTACGGGGAAGCAGAAGCTCGTTTACGAAGTATTTTTGAGAAAGCAACTCGTTCTGCTCCCTGTCTGATATTTATAGATGAAATTGACAGTCTAGCCCCAGATCGCAGCCAAGTGGAAGGTGAAGTTGAAAAAAGACTAGTGGCACAATTGCTTGGGTTAATGGATGGGTTTGCCAAAACCGAGGGCGTACTTGTATTAGCGGCAACAAATCGTCCCGATTATCTCGATCCGGCGCTTCGTCGTCCGGGACGCTTCGATCGCGAAGTTCATTTTCGGGTTCCCGATCGCGATGGACGATTGGAAATTCTCACGATTTTGACAAGTGCCATGCCCTTGGAGACTTCAGTGAATTTAGGAGCGATCGCTGATTTGTCCGTCGGTTTTGTCGGTGCTGATATCAAAGCTCTTTGTCAAAAAGCAGCCTACATTGCCCTTCGTCGTCAAGTCCCCTCGCTCAACAGTCCCATTCCTGAGAACATGACTATCATGCAGCAGGATTTTCTCGAAGCAATTAAGGAGATAAAACCCTCAGTTCTCAGGGCTGTAGCAGTTGAAGCACCTAGTGTCAGTTGGGATGACATTGGTGGTTTGGATAATGTTAAACAAAAACTTCAAGAATCTGTTGAGGGCGCACTTCTCTATCCCGAACTATACGAGCAAACCAAAGCCAAGCCTCCCCGTGGGATTCTGTTGTGGGGGCCGCCGGGAACGGGAAAAACATTACTTGCAAAAGCGATCGCTTCCCAAGCTAGAGCCAACTTTATTGCGGTGAATGGCCCGGAATTACTCAGCCGATGGGTAGGTGCCGCAGAACAAGCAGTCAGAGAACTGTTTCGCAAAGCTCGACAAGCAGCTCCTTGCGTTGTGTTTGTAGATGAAATTGATACCCTAGCACCAGCACGGGGACGATTCAGTGGTGATTCTGGAGTTAGCAATCGCGTTGTCGGTCAACTGCTCACCGAATTGGATGGGTTGCATGAATGCCCGAAAGTATTGTTAGTAGGAGCAACTAATCGTCCAGAAGCGCTCGATCCTGCGTTGCTTAGAGCCGGAAGATTGGACTTACAAATAAAAATCGATCTACCAGATCGAGCCAGCCGATTAGCGATTTTACGAGTTCACAATCTAGATCGTCCCCTGGTTGATGTCGATTTAGAAACTTGGGCGACAGTTACCGAGGGCTGGAATGGGGCAGACTTGGCTTTGTTAAGCAATCAAGCAGCTTTAAGCGCAATTCGTCGATACCGCGCTCAGGGATTAAGCGACTCTAGCTTGATTCAGATTATAAATGATGATTTCCAAGTTACATACCAAATGCTTGCTAATCAGCATCAATCTGAATAGTCTCTGCCTTCTGCCTTGTCTCTACGATAAACATTCACGCCGACCTACTTATGTCAATATACGCCTATGCTCTATTAGTACCGATCGCATCACCGCTTGTTCTACCCTTAGGGATGGAAAGGAATATTGAACTCGTTTACTCTTCTGGTTTAGCCGCGATCGTAGAGCCGGAAATCTCCCTAGAGGCAATACAGGCAAAGGATGAGCATTTACTTCAAGCTGTATTAAACCACGATCGCGTAATTCGAGAACTGTTTCAACAAACTCCCCTTCTTCCCCTACGCTTTGGGAGCGGTTTTACCTCTGTAGAGAAACTGCTGAATCATCTAGAACAGCACCAAGAGCAATATCTAGAAACCCTAACTCAGCTAGCAGACAAAGTTGAGTACACTTTAAAAGCTACAGCTTGTGATTTGCTTGATGAGTCTGACACTATTGATGCTAGAGGAAAAGCCTATTTATTAGCTAAAAAACAACGCTACCAAACACAGCAAGCATTTCAAACACAACAATGCGAACAGTGGGAACTTTTGAACCAGTTAATTCTCAAAACATATACAAATGTTATCTGTGAAACTCAAAAGCCAGATGTGCGGCAAATCCACTTTTTGGCACAGCGCAACGATTCAACGCTCAGTACGCAGCAATTTTCCCTCTGGCAGATACAATGTTCGCACTGGCAACTGGCACTGAGCGAACCTCTACCACCCTATCATTTTCTCAAAAATACTCTCAGATAAATTTATAAAAAATAAGATTTAAAACTTTTCCAGAAAAAATAAAGGTGAGCTGATTTTTTCTTTAATTTTTTTATAAAAAAATAGTAACTGCCTAGCTGGTAGTATTTGAAGAAAGGAAACCAGAGACATTACCTTGTAAAGCCTCAGTAATAACTTCCAAAAGATTCAGACCATGCTTATAAACAGTAGAAAAAAAAGAACGGATATTGGCGAATGAAACCGCAAAATCGAATCAGCCAAAGCCACCGGAAATTTTCTGCTTACACCTACCATATTTTTTCCTTGATAGGAATCATTTTTACCTTTTTACCTGGGCAGTTACAAAAAATATTGTTAACTTTTTATGATTTTTTTATTTTCTTATATTTATCTTCTATTTTTGGGAACACTAAACCCAGGAAGAATAAAACACATTGTGTAAGTTTTACCTACTGCTCAATCAGAGCAGGATGAAATCAATAATTAGAATTGTGAGAGCAAAATAAAATGGCTGTTGAAAAAGTTAACTCATCTTCAAGTCTGGCTGAAGTTATTGACCGCATTTTGGACAAAGGAATTGTAGTTGATGCTTGGGTGCGTGTTTCTTTAGTTGGTATTGAACTGCTATCAATAGAAGCTCGGATTGTGATTGCTTCAGTTGAAACTTACTTAAGATATGCTGAGGCAGTTGGTTTAACATCTCAGGCTGCTGTTCCATCTGCTGCTTAACACCATATTAGAAAAAGGGAGTCTTCATGGCTCCTATTTAATATTTCTAGTTAACAAAATAGGATATTTCATCTGATGCCTCTCAAGAATTTATGGCAACAAGAGCGATCGCAGCGATTGCAAATAACTGCTGAACGCCGTCAACAAGTTAACCAGTGGAAACAGTTAACTCAACAAGAACTTCAAATGCAAGCAGATTTGCTTCATCAAGACTTGAGGAGTTTTGTTACCAGCCTTCACAACAACAGAAAGTTACAACAGCAGCAATTTCAGCAAGAGATTGTAGAACGGGAATTTGAAATATTGCAAATAAAAACAGATGTCTGGCAACGCCAGCAAAAATACCGCCAAGAGCGGGCAGCAAAAGCTCAAGTATTATTCCAGGATTTGCAAAATTTCCGGGCACTTTTACATGACAGTGTTTGGGGAGATTACAGTCACGGACAAGCAGTTTCCCCAACTCCTGCTGAAAAAGAGAAATTAGAAAAGCAATCCCGGTAGTGATTTGCTCAACTAAAAACACAGATGTTGATAAAACTTGGGGCACTATGAGTGGTGCCGATGGCTATTTAGTCAAACCTGTAGATGAAAATACCTTGCTCCAGACTGTTAATAAATTTATTCGCTAAAGGAAACTGGGGCAATGGTACAGGGCAATGATAGCTTTTCTTCGCTACCCATTAATAGCCAATTTCGACTTGAAAACTCTCCCCAAGGAAACAACCAGAGGTTTTTAAGATTTCCGTTGAATGGAAAGGTAAATGGGTTACTCCCATTAGCTGATTTGCGGGGAGTAATTCAGGTTGCACTCACCGAGATTTTACCAGTACCGCAAGTAACAGAATTCTTGTTAGGCATAATGAATTGGCGGGGAGAAGCTATCTGGATTCTCGATTTGGCAGGTTTGTTGGGAGCAACACACTGGTGTCGGCGAGAAAGTGTGCGTAACTCTGGCATGGCGATGCTTGTTCAAGTCCAGAATCAAACCGTCGGGCTGTTGGTGGAGCAAGTCAATACCATTGAAGTTTATGACCCCCAAGAGCGGTTAGCGGTTTCGACATCGATGTTACCTGCCCGACTAGGCTCGTTTTTACAGGGTTACTTTGTGGATTCTCAAGGTAGTCCTTTGATGTTAATTGACACCCATGTTGTGATTCAAGCCCTTCAGCCTCTTTAAAGTTTAGAGCTTCCTACACAACGCCAAGGGCAGACGCACAAAGGCTTCTGTACGCCCAAGCTGTTCTAGAAAATTAAGTAGACCCCTGAAGCATTCTATTTATTAACTCCGATAACCTTCATAGCAAGAAAGATTATGGTAACGCAACACAATCTTACACCCAGCCAACCACACACAAATTCCAGCAACGGTTATAAGGAATCTGATAACGGGCATACCGTCGATCTAAGAGCAAAACAGCAAATCACCTCCACTCTAGAAGAATTGCGAACTGAACTGGATCAAGCTGATTGGGTGGAAACAGGGCCATTGCGAGACAGAATCCGCAAGTTAAAAGAACTGGTAAGTGTGTTGCCATATCAAGACGGAGGAGATGGATTAGAGGTAGAGCAAGTACAGGCGATCGCCAGCAAAATCCGCCAATTTTCCGATCTAGATACTTTACTCGCCACTGTTGTTATGGAGGTACAAAGCGCCCTGCAAGTCGATCGCGTGGTGGTGTATGAGTTTACGAATCCGACGCTGGGGATAGTTGCTGTGGAGGCGATGAGGGATGGCTTTACCCCAATGCTGAAGGAAAAACTGCCCGCCGTCACTTTTGGGTTAGGTTCTGCCAAGCTTTATCAACAAGAAAAATTAGCAGCGATCGCGGATACCTACACTGCAAGCTTGTCTCCTTACCAAAAGCAGCTCGTAGATCGATTTCAGGTAAGAGCTTGTTTGAGTTTGCCGATCTTAGCAAAAGATGGGGTTTGGGGTTTGTTGGTAGTGCAGCAATGCACTGCTGCTCGCCAGTGGCAAAATGCTGAAATTCAGTTACTAAAACTAATCGAGCAGGAATTAGAAGTGCAACTGCAAGTTGCCGTCATTCAAGCTACGTTGCAACAAGAAGTAGAAAAAGACCAAATCCTTGTCGGTGTAACGAATAAAATTCTCCAGTCCAAAGATTTGGATACCATCTTTCGCGTTGCCAGCCAAGAAGTGCGACAGTCACTAAAATGCGATCGGGTGGCAGTTTATCGTTTCCAGCCAGATTGGAGTGGGGAATTTGTTGCTGAATCTGTTGGATCTGAGTGGGTTTCTCTGTTAGAAGAACAGCGAAACAACCCAGCAATTGTCAAGAACGTTAACTATTGCAGTGTTAGGAACTTTGCAGACGAAGGGGGATTGGCTGGAACAACAGGGCGATCGCCCAGTGCAGATAGCTACATTCAGCACACCCAAGGCAAAACTTTCCATCGCGGACAGATTTATCGAGTTACTAATGATATCTACAGTACTGGTTTTTCTGACTGCTATATCAAAGTTTTAGAAACCTATCAAGCCAAAGCATACATTATTGTTGCCATCTTCCAAGGAGAAAAGTTGTGGGGCTTGCTCGCTGCCTATCAAAATTCTCAGCCTCGTCAGTGGAAAGATAATGAAGTTCGACTAATGGTGCAGATTGCATCTCTGTCTAGTATTGCTATTCAACAGTTGCAATATCAGCAACAACTTTATAACCGCTCTGAGGAGTCAGCCAAACTTGTTGAACGAGAACGTACTGTTTTCGGCATCATTGAAAAGATTGGGCAAGCAATGGATCTTCGCACCCTTTTCCGCACTGCAACCCAAGAGTTGCGTCGATTTTTAAAATGCGATCGCGTTGTCGTTTATCAATTTCATCCAGACTGGAGTGGAGAAATTATCGCTGAATCTGTGGCTGCTGGTTGGTCGTCCCTGTTGGAGATGCAGGAACAAGACGGCATTTTAAAAACAGGTCTGATGTCTTCAGAACGTTGCCATGTTAAGGATTATGGCTCCCCTGTTAAACCTGATGCCGATACCTATCTGAAGGAAACGCAGGGTGGAATATACACCAAAGGAACGCGCTTCCGCAAAGTCAACGATATTTATGCAGCTGGTTTTTCACCTTGCTATTTAGAAACATTAGAGAAGTTCCAAGCCAAAGCATACATTAATGTTCCCATCTTCCGCGCTGGTAATCTTTGGGGTTTGTTAGCAGCCTATCAAAATTCTGATGTTCGCAAATGGGCTGAGGAAGAGATTGGTGCTTTGTTGCAGATCGGCGAACCGTTGAGCATTGCCCTCCAGCAAGCTGAATATATCGAACAGCTACGGTTAAAAAATCTAGAAATGACACAAGTAGCTGAAGTAGAAAACGCCATCGCGCGAATGGCGGATAGAATGCTTCATTCCCAACAGCCAGAAACAATTTACCGCACTACCTTGGCAGAATTGCGGCAGTTGTTCAAATGCGATCGCCTAGCAATATATCGCTTCAACTCTGACTGGAGTGGTGAATTTATTGCTGAATCTGTAGGAAGTGACTGGGTGCCTCTGGTTGGTTCCGATATCAAAACCGTATGGGAAGACGAACACCTACAGCAAACCCAAGGCGGGCGCTATCGCAACAATGAAACTTTTGTTGTCAATGACATCTATGCTGTTGGTCATGCCCAGTGCCACATCGACTTGTTAGAGCAGTTCCAGGTTAAAGCCTACACGATCGCTCCTATTTTTGCTGGAAACAAACTTTGGGGTTTGTTAGGAGCTTATCAGAATAGCGGGTCGCGCCAGTGGAATTCTGAGGAGGTGCGATTACTAACCAAATTGGGCATTCAGTTGGGGTTAAGCGTGCAGCAATCCGAGTACATCGGAGAACTGAAAACGAAGAATGCAGAGTTGGCGCAAGCAGCAGAAGAGGAACAGTTGCTGACAGGGATGGTAGAAAAAATTCGCCAAGCTCAAGAGGTAGATACAATTTTCCTGAATGTGCTGCCAACTTTACGCAAACAACTACAGTGCGATCGCCTTGCAGTATTTCGCTTTAATCCCGGCTGGGGTGTGGAGTTTATTGCCGAATCCGTAAAAGATCAATGGCTGTCTTTAGCCAGTTCCGACAGCAAAACGATTTGGATGGACGAGCACTTACAAGAAACTCAGGGCGGACGCTATCGCAATCATGAAACCTTTGTTGTTAATGATATCTACACTGTCGGTCACGTTCAGTGCTACCTAGAGATATTAGAAAAAATCCAGGCCAAGGCTTACACAATCGCTCCTATCTTTATTGGCAGCAAACTCTGGGGCTTTTTAGCAGCATACCAAAATACTGGCCCTCGGCAGTGGAAATCCAAGGATGTGCAACTGTTGAGAAAAATAGCTGTGCAAATAGGTATAGGCTTGCAACAGGTTGAGTATATCGAACAGCTCAAAAAGAAGAATGCAGAATTAGCCCGAACCGCAGAAGGGGAACGAGCACTGACACGGCTGGCAGAAAAAATTCGCCAAGTTCAAGAGCTAGATACAATTTTCCGCAATGCCCTACCAGAATTGCGATCGCATTTGGAATGCGATCGCCTAGCAGTGTATCGCTTCAATCCAGATTGGGGTGGGGAGTTTATTGCCGAATCCGTAAGTCGTGAATGGGTGGCTTTGGTTGGCCCCGATATCAAGACTGTATGGGAAGACGAACACCTACAACAAACCCAAGGTGGACGCTATCGCAACAACGAAACTTTTGTTATTAATGATATTTACACTGCTGGTCATGCCCAGTGCCACTTGAAAATTCTCGAGCAATTCCAGATGAGAGCCTATATCATCACCCCGATTATTGCCGGAAACAAGCTCTGGGGTTTGTTAGGAGCATATCAGAATAGCGGGCCGCGGCAATGGCAAGATAATGAAGTCAACTTGGTAGCGAAAATCGGCACGCAGTTTGGGGTTGCCGTCCAGCAATCGCAATACTTACAACAAACCTTAAGTAAGAATGAGGAACTGATCAAACTGGCAGAACGGGAAGTAGCAAACGCCCGATTTTCCTATCGCCTGCCAAGTCGGTTAACAGAGATGGCCCAAAGTCATGGTAATGTTCTGGAATTTGTCCAGTTTGCCAGCCACGAACTTCGCCAGCTACTCAAAGTAGATCGAGTTGGAGTTTACCGTTTTGAGCATGATTGGTCTGGAGAATTTGTCGTTGAGTCTGTAAGTGGGGATTGGCCTAAGCTTGTGGGAACTAGCCTTGCCAAAGTTAGAGATACCTATCTCCAGTACAACCAAGGAGGGCGTTATGTCCGCAAAGAAAGTTTGCGGGTTGACAATATATATACTGTCGGTCATGACGAGTGTCACATCCAATTGTTAGAAATGTGGGGAACTAAAGCCTACATGATTTCTCCGATTTTTCAAGAAAATCGGCTATGGGGGCTGATGGGAGTTTATCAAAATAGCGCACCGCGTCAGTGGGAGCAATCCGAGGAGGATGTTCTTAACCAAACTAGCGTCCAGATTGGTGTTGCCCTGAATCTTGCAGAGTACCTACAACAGATGCGTATCCAAGAGCAGCAATTAGCAGAAGCAGCAGAGCGCGAACGCACCGCCCGAGAAAAACTGCAACAAGGAGCTATACGCGTTCTCATGGCTTTGGAACCATCCTTTAGGGGCGATCTCACGGTTCGCGCTCCCCTATCTGAAGATGAAATTGGGACAATTGCCGATAGTTACAACACTACGATCCAAAGTTTGCGCGATTTAGTCCGACAAGTGCAGATTGCTGCTGGTAGAGTGAGTGAAACTTCCAGCAATAACACTACCTCAGTAGTAAAACTATCTGACCAAGCTCAACAGCAGGCAGAACGGCTCGAACACGCTCTGGAACAATTACAAATGATGGTAACTTCCACCCAGATAGTCGCTGCTGATGCCCAGAAAGTAGGACAGGCGGTTCAAAGAGCTAATAACACCGTCCAAGCTGGCGATTCCCTGATGGAAAGAACCGTAGATGGCATTTTGGAGATTCGGGAAACCGTGTCCGAAACAGCGAAGAAGATTAAACGTCTCGGTGAAGCTTCTCAGAAAATCTCGAAAGTAGTGAGTCTGATTGAAAACTTTGCCACTCAAACTAATTTACTGGCACTCAATGCTGCGATCGAGGCTACCCGTGCTGGAGAGTATGGCAAAGGCTTTGCGGTGGTTGCAGATGAAGTTCGTTCCCTGGCTTATCAGTCGGCTAGTGCCACCACAGAAATTGAGCGACTCGTAGAAGAAATTCAAAATGGCACTAACGAAGTTACCCAAGCAATGGAAGTAGGGATTAGCCAAGTTGTCCAAGGCTCAAACTTGATCGATGAGACTCGTCATTCCCTGAGTGCGATCGTGGCAGCTACCAACGAAATTGGCGGACTGGTACAAGGAATTACCCAAGCAGTTTCCCATCAAAGTCAGCAATCTCAGATATTGACAGAGGCGATGACGGATGTTTCGGCGATCGCCCGCAAGACTTCAGAAAGTGCCATCCACATTTCCGAGTCTTTTGAGGAACTGCTGATGACTTCACAACAACTGGAAACCAGCGTTAGCCAGTTCAAAGTTGACTAATCTCGCAAAACTGTTATGAACCTCGATCCCGGTAATCAAGAGCAGGTAGAGCAGGCTTTTCTTGCGGAAGCGGCAGAGTTGTTGCAAACCATTGAGCAGAATCTGATCGGTCTACTTGATGAAAAAACAATAGAAAAAGTTCATGCCTTGATGCGAAGCGCCCATACTATCAAAGGGAGTGCTGCCAGTGTTGGGCAAGAAACTATTCAGACAATTGCCCATCATTTGGAAGATGTATTCCAGGCGTTATACGCTCCAGAACTGGAAATCGATCCAGAATTGGGAGCTTTGCTTCTAGATGCTTATGAGTGCCTGCGAACTCCATTGAGTGCAACCTTGATGGGCTTATCCTGCAATGAGGCAGAAATACTCGATCGAACTGCCTCAATCTTCGCCCAACTCCAACATAAACTAGGCGACTTTTTTGGTCGTGAGGCTCCGCTTCCCAGTTCGGAAGAACTTGGCTTTGATGTGGTAGAGTCAATCTTTTCCGGGAGTGTACTCCAGGATTTGCAACAGCTGGAAACTGACATTCAAAGCCAAGATCCGCGACAAATTCAAACAACACTCAACTCTCAAGCAGAATTTTTTGCCGAACTAGCAGCATCTTATAGCTTATCTGGATTGGGAGAAATTGCCCAGGCAACCCTAAACGCCCTGAATCAGCATCCAGACAAAGTATTGCCAATCGCTCAGGTGGCTTTAGAAAATTTTAAAGCAGCTCGAACAGTAGTACTTGCAGGCGATCGCACTCAAGGGGGAGAGATATCTCCACAATTGCGAGAATGGGCAGGGCTAACTACTCCTGTCCCAGAACCGCAAAAGCAGCCAGTTTCGATAGCTGCCCAACCAACACAAACGACTACAACTGAGAATAAGCCATCCCCCCTCCTCAGTGCGAGCGAATCGGAATCAATTTGGTCGTTTTTCCCGAAGCGGACTGATAACTCCGTACCGAAAGCACCGGAGGTACTGGAACCTATTTCTCAGGATTCGGTAGTAGTCCCCTCTGCCATAGAGCGGATTTTACAGTCAATCTGGATGGGAGATCCCAAGACATGTTACCGCTACTCAGAATCAGATCGGCCAGCCTCTCCACCAGCGCCCAGCCTCCAAGCTCAGTCATCACCATCACTTCCCACTATCCGAGTAGCGATAGAACAGCTCGATCGCCTCAGCCACACGATTGGAGAATTGCTAATCAACGAAAACCAACAAAACCTGCAATCTAACCACATCCACAAAGCCGCTCGAGACACTCTAGTACAGTTTTTGTACTGTCAACAACAACTTAGTAAAGTTTCTACTTGGTCGGATCGACATTTGCTGCTTCCCGAACGCAAGCAGCGACATATACATGGATCTCCACGCTCAGTTCCAACTGCCGAGGCACAATCCAATTTTGATGCCTTAGAAATGGATACCTATAGCGAATTGCACATTCTCCTGCAAAATCTTACAGAAGACATGGTGCAATTAGGAGAACGGATTGAGGCTTTTAATGGCTTAGTTCAGCAATCTCGCTTCAGTCTCGGAAAGCGCAAGCAACTGCTTTCAGGAGCGCAGTCAGATTTGCTGCAAGCCAGAATGGTTCCACTGGGAACAGTGTTGAATCGATTTCCCCGACTGCTGCAACAGATGGTAGCAACTTATCATAAGCCTGTTGAACTCAAGCTTGGCGGTACCAAGGTACTAGTAGATAAAGCCATTTCTGAGCAGCTGTACGATCCCTTGCTGCACATGATTCGCAATGCCTTCGATCACGGCATTGAACCGATAGAAACCCGCCGCCAGCAGGGTAAACCAGAAACCGGAACAATTACAATTCAAGCCTATCATCAAGGCAACCGCACTACTATTGAGGTACGAGATGATGGTCGAGGCTTTAACTGGGAATCCATTCGTCAGCGAGCTATGGAAAAACACCTGCTGACTCCCGAACAAGCCGCTGACGCCTCACAAGACCAACTGGCAGAGTTATTATTTGAACCAGGCTTTTCTACCGCCAACCAGATTGGTGAGTTATCTGGCCGTGGTATTGGCTTAGATGTCGTTCGCACTCAATTGCAAGCTTTACAAGGTTCGATTGTGGTGCGATCGATTTCAGGGCAGGGAACCACCTTCATCATGCAATTGCCCCTGAGCTTGACAACAGCACGCTTGCTCGTTTGTCAATCTCAAGGTATTACTTATGGGTTGCTGTCTGAAGGAATTAGCCAGGTTTTATTACCGCAGCCAGAGCAGATTCAAGTCCAGCAATCTTTACACGGGCAAGGCAGCCAAAAATTCTGGCAGTGGGGAGAAGGGCAAAGTCAGCAACTAGTTCCCATCCGCCCGCTTGCCAATTTGCTGGATTACAAATATCCTTTATTCACCCAAGACCAAAATTTAACCCTAAGTCCTTTTCCAGTCAAACAACGAAACACTGTCGAACCTCTGCTGCTGTTAGAAACAGAGCATCAATACCTGTGTTTGCAAGTCGAGCAGATTTTAGTCGAGCAGGAATTAGTAATTAAATCCCTCGGCAGAGTCCTGACTTTACCTAGTTACATCCAAGGCTACAGCGTGTTGGGAAATGGGAGTCTTACCCTAATCGTTGACCCGTTGGAGTTAGTTCGGCAAACTTGGGAGACAGATATGATGCCGACTTCCCCAGCATCAAGTCTTGCAACTAAACTATTGCCCGCGCCTGAGCCTGTTCTTGCTCTAGAGGGGCAGCAATCCGAGCTAACGATAACGCAACCGCAGCAACAGCCGATGGAAGTCAATACAGCCGTTGTTCAACCTAACCGACTGATGGTGTTAGTAGTGGAAGATTCGGTTGTACAAAGGCAAAGTTTGGTGCAGACGCTCCAGAAAGCCGATTATCAAGTGTTGCAAGCAGGCGATGGTCGAGAGGCGATCGCTCAAATACTGCAACACGGTAATGTCGATCTAGTGATTTGTGACATTGAAATGCCGCGGATGAATGGATTTGAGTTTTTAGAACACCATCGCCAAGACGAGCGTTTGTCCGGGATTCCTGTGGTGATGCTGACTACCCGTAGCGGACAGAAGCATCGCCAATTAGCTTTAGCTCTAGGGGCGAAAGCTTACCTGACCAAACCCTATTCAGAACAGAACTTCCTAACCACAATCGCCGAACTGGTTAATAACCCTGATACCAATTCTCTAAAATGAGGCAACACATTCAAACCCCAAACCTAGATTCAGTCTAGCTTTCTTAATTACGAATTACGAATTACGAATTGGTATTTATGCTTAACACTCCCTTTCCGTTTAAGCGATTATCTGGCGCTGTGAGCGAACGCGACTCACTGCGAGTCGTTGTTTTTGCGATCGCAGACTATTTATTTGCCCTGCCAGTTGGTGCAGTTCTGAAAGTAATTGCTTGTCCACCGATTAGCAGTACGGTTGAAAGTGGTATCGGGATGGTTGATTTGGGAACGCAAACCATTACGATTGTGGACTTGCGCCAGAAGTTCATTTCGCAAGTACAAGCCCAACAGGCGCATCAAGTTCTCTCTGCTGTAGACACTTCAGGGCGCTTCTTACTTCTGACTCAAACGCGGACTGGGGAAATTTGTGGCATTCCTGTGGACAAGCCCCCTGCCTTAATTGATATTCCTTTGTCAGCAGTGCGTCCGGTGCCTTGGTCTTATCGGCAAGTGGCGGAGTTAAGCTGTGTTAGCCACATGGCTGTTTTGTCTGTAGCACCAAACGAGGAACCGCTCAAAGTACTTCTTCTAGGCATGAGCCAGATATTGGCTGATAAGTTGGGGTTGCCGGGAACAACCCCAACCTTAGCTCCTGGGCTGACATCAGGCGAACAACGGCAAAAATTTCTCCGTTTTTCCTTGGGGAATCAAGGAAGTGGATTGCTACCATTCCACTCATTAGTGGACATTATTCATCTCGCTAGCCAAGAAATTTCCCCAGCCCCGGCCTTACCAAGTTGGATTTTAGGTTTCTATAATTGGCAAGGACAGATGCTGCGGCTGGTTGACTTGGAACATTTGCTTGGTTATGCGCCACTTTTGAAGCGGCAGTCACGACCAGAAAAGCCAATGGTTCTGGTTCTCGAACTGCAAAATCAGGTAATCGGGTTTTTGGTGGCTCATGTCTACGATGTAGAGTGGCAGGATTTACAGCAAGCACAATCGGCACCAACCGACTTTTCCCCAAACAAACTGCTAAATTTTGTTCGAGGTATTCTGCCAGGCGATCGCTGGATTTTAGACACCAGAGCCATCGCCCAGACATTGCAATGGCAAACCCACTGATTTAACTTGATGCTGCCAAGGAGTTTTCTGTGACGATCGCAACCTTAGATCCTAATTCTGAAACCCAGCCTGTTGAAAATGAAATCCAGATAGAAGAAATTTTGGCTAATGTGGCTGTACTCAAAGCAGTCTTTGAATCTGCTAAGGGGCCAAAGGTCGCTCAATTGCAGCAGAAGGTGAGTCAAATCGAAGCTTTTATCCAAGCTTTGGCTAAGGAATCGCCCAGTGACAATGATCAAAATGTTCGAGGGGCTTTTCAGCTCCAGCGAGAACAACTTGCGGCCATTGAGCGACAAATGCAGCAAGCAAAAGGTGAAACTGCACTTTTGCAGGTTATAGTCACCGCCCTGCGAGATGTTCTCAACGCTGATCGCGTCCTGATTTATCGTTTTGAGGAAGATAATCGCTATCGAGCGATCGCTGAAGCTATACAAGCGGGTTGGACATCCTTGCTTAACCAATCCCTACCGATAAATTTGTTTGTTACTACCGATGTTGGCGACGGACAAAACTTGCTCCACAACCTAACTGAAGTATTAGAACTAACTGGGCGCCAACAGCAATTTTGGCAACGCTTCCAGGTGCAAGCTAGCCTGTGCTTGCCCTTGATTGTCAAACAACAGCCTTGGGGGTTTTTAGTTATTCATCATTGCCTGGAACCCCGACAATGGCAGGAAGCAGAGCGCAGTTTGCTGCAACAAGTAGGAATGATGTTGACAATTAACTTGCACTGGGCTGAAATAGTAGTTCCACCTGCTCAACAGCTGTCATCGCCTCCCCAAAAGGCTGAATCCTGCAATCGGTCTGAGTTACTAGTGCCATTTCAGCAGGTGAGCCAGGCTGTACAAGCAGGAGCAAGAATTGCCGAGTTCGCCAATGAGCATTTAATGTCTATTCAAGATACTGTTGCTATTACTAATAAACAGCTGCAATACCTTGGTGAATTTTGCCAGCAAGCTTCTGGCTTTGTTAGCCTTGTGGAAGGCTTGAGTACCAAAATTCAGATTTTGTCTCTGAATACAGCCATCGAAGCAACAAAAGCTAGCGATCGGGAACGAGGTTTGCTAGCTGCTGCCGAACAGGTGGAAATTCTCGCCCGTCAAGCCCGCGACAGCACGCTCAATATAGAGGAATGGTTCCAGGAACTCCAGCTAGCAGCAGCAGATGTTGCTTCTACTATCGAACCGTGCGATCGCCAAATCAGTGCGGGGCTGGAGTCAATTGCGCAAATCCAGGAGCAATTCAGAGCGATCGCTGATATCGCTGCTTGTACCCTCAAATCAATGTCGAAGCCATAGAATTGTCACAAACCAGGAGTTTCGATGAGTACCGATTTTGTCCCCCAACCGCAGAACGACGATCGCTTCCTAGAAGAAGCGATCGATTTGTTACTGTTCTTGGAGCAGGAGTTGCCTAACTATACAAAAAACAGTAACCCTGGTACAGCTTTGGCTCTCATGGAAGCTGCTCGCTCTCTGCATTCGATTGCCATAGCAGCCGAGCTAGATGCCATTGCCATAGTTGCGGCTGCACTAGAAGAGATTTTTCAGCTTCTGCATCAATATCGGGCAACTGTCAACGTCCCAATCGCCTCCCTGTTGTCGGAAGGATTAGATTGCCTACAGATGCTGCTGATGGCATTTTTAACAGCCTCGCAAATTGAGGAAGTAGAAATTCTGGAGCGCATGTCTGCCATTGTTGCTCGTCTACAAACAGAGTTTGGCGATTGCCAAAAAAGCGTCATTCCCCAGGAAACAAACCTTGAGACATCGATAGAGCAACCGCAGGAATATCAACCAGTTATTCAGTTTGGCGATCGCTTGACCGAGGTAGAATATTCTGCGGTTCTACCAGAGCAAGTTATGGTTCAAGACAAGGAAAACCCGGACAGAGAACTAATAAGTGAAACTGGCAGCCTTTGTCACGTAGATACCGAGCAGCTTCCCGCCAAGGTAAGGGAACTAGCAAATCCGCAGGAGTATGGGGAAGGAGATTTTCAGGCTTGGTTGGGGGATTTTTCGCTGCCTACTGAAACTTCTGTTGCATCCCTAGTTAAATCTTTTCCTCATCACCATACACTCTCTTTGCAAGAATCCATTTCTACCATAGTTGCAGCAAGTATTCCAGCCGCTACACCCATCAATATTAAGCATCTCGAACAACTAAACGCGCTAGTTGCAACATTATTAACTACATATAATCAGCAAGCCTGTCAGGAAGAACAACAGCAACATACGATCGGGCGGTTGCTCCGACAAGTTAAACGATTACAACACCTGCTGGATAATTTACAAGAATGGTCAAGACGTTTAGCAGCAATTTCAGATACCCTTTCTCCTCTAGCTGCTTCTCGCTCTCAGCAATTATACAGTACTCTGCAATCTGTTTTGGCTGAAGCGTCTCAGGTGGCATCAACTGTTCATTCCCTGAATAACAATCATCATCAACTCAAACAAGAACTGATACAGCAGGAAAAGTTGCTTAATCATTCTTCTAATTTAGTCAAAACAGTTACAACTATTCCTTTAAAAGTAGCCTTAGAACCGTTGCATCAGCTTTGGTCTCAGTTACAAGCTCTACAAGATAAGTCTGCTAGACTACATTTACAAATTAGCGATATCCAAGTCGATCGGGCATTTAGCGATCGCCTCCATGCTCTCCTGTTGCATATAAGTTGCTATTTACTAGAGCAAAGTATTGAGGCTTGCCAAACACGCCAACACCTTGGTAAAAATAGTAACGGGATCATTGAAATTCAAGTTTATCAGCAAGGAAATCAACTGATTATTGATGGCTGTGATGATGGCGCAGGACTTAACTTATCTCAAATTTATCAATCGGCTTTAGCCCAAGGGTTCGCCCTTACAAAACCAGGAGATATCTTACAAGGAACTCAACAGACTGAACTGGTACTTGAACCAGAGGTTTCATCTGTTTTATACGATCGTGCTGCCTTAGAGTTAGGAGTAGAATTAACGGAAGTTTGCAAGCAATTAACAGCTATTCAGGGAAGAATAGTATTGAAGTCTAAAGCTGGACATGGTACAGCCTTCTCGCTCCAAATTCCCCTCGATCAAAAAATTGCTCAACTTATCGTCTGTCAAGCTAACTCCAAAGTCTATGCATTTATTGCCGATTCTGTAGAGCAGATTTGTCTATCCCAGTCCGAACAAATTATCCAAACTCAAGCGGGACGCATGTTATTATTGCAGTCTTCTGGCAGATCCAGTGGCTTCCTTGGTTGTGCTCATGAGCATCTAACAACAGAAATGCTCGTCCCTATCCACTTATTGACTGATGTGCTGATTTGTCCTAACTACCTTCCCACCTCAGTTACTACTTACAGCACAGATACACTCAATGCTTTCAAGCAGGACAAGCCTTTATTAGTATTTCGTTACTTAGACAAACGATGTGCTGTAGAAGTAGATTGCATCATCGGCAAGCAATTCTCTGCGATCCATCCTCTGGGCGAAGCAATCCCAGTTGCTGCTTATATCCAAGGAACTAGCATTCTTGCCAATGGGCAACTTAGCCTGGTTTTGGATGGTCATCTTCTCACAAAATCTCTAACTTAAACTCAATACCACATTCCTAGTTTTCTCTCAAACATTTCTCTCTTAAACATTACAGAATGTGCTTTTAATGGAAGGTACATTAAGTAGACTTATCCGCAAAATGTAAATGCTTACTGTGAATGGGTTTGACGGATTCCGATTGAATAGGCGATCGCTATCTTAATCTACGATTTACAGCATTTTTCAGGTAATTGAACCACAAACTTTGATAAATTAGGATGGAGTTATTGTTTGATTCAATGCCAGTATCTTACTCAGGAGATTTACGTCGTCGTGTAATTGATGCTTATGAATTTATCACCCATAGAACTCTGTTGGTAGAAACTCAAGTAATTTCTCCGTTCCTGTGAAGCACGTACCCATGAATCACTCAACCAAGCAATGACTGAAGCTGTAAATTACATTACTGAAGATGATGTCTTCTGTTGGTTCAATCACTGTGGTCTATTTATCTGAAATTTGCTGTAACTAAAGTCTCGCAGAGCGATATCTGCGACGGGCTACGCCTAACGTAACAATGCTATATCTGGACGTAACTGAGCAGCACGATGCAGATAGACTGGGCGTAATGCATTCTGGGGTAAAGGAGTGTTTAAGTGGATTAGCACCCGAATGCAGCGATCGAGGCTATTGGCAACCTGCATCTGTTGCACATCTAGTAAAGGAATTTGATCCCAACCAGGACGACGACGTGCCACCGCAGCCGGAAACATTGCATCCAAGTCTGGAGTTGCAGAAAAGGTAATACTGACAATTTCCTCAGAGTCTAAAACATTGTTTGTTTCTAAGGCGTCTAATAACTCATCTACAGCCTCAGTAATTGCTTTTATAGAGTTGTAGCTGACTGTCGTTGCGCCTCGAAGTCCCCGGACTCGCCATTCTCCCGATACCTTGGACACACTGGAATGTTGGTCTATGTGCGTTGAAAAAGTGAGCTTATCCATATTAATTTGAAGATTGCGTATTTAAGTTTTTCTGTACACAGCAATTGCCAACTGTAAATCTCAATTATTGATATAGGACTTACGCACTGTACAAATTTGTTATCTTGTGAATCAACGAAAATATGTCGTTTCAGGCTTTTATCAATCATTCTTTGATAAATAGCGATCGCCTAAAAAGTGTCGAAAAATAAAGGTTTAATGCCTGAAATCTATACCCCATCTTTAGTTTTTCCTGTCAATGCGTAAGTCCTATGATAGTTTTATTTGGGGCAATATCAGAGGATGTTTTAAAAGGGTTTTTTGCTTTCATAATTAGCACCGCTAAGTATCTCAGTACATTGCTAAAATTTTGATTTCTCATCAGAACTAACCCAAATCAGAACGGCAAAATTATACCTTCAGGGACTTTTAAAACATCCTCTCAAATTAGCTAAAGTGAGCTAGACAATCAAGAAATCGGAACTTGTAATAGTATTGACTTGTACTCCACTCAAGATCGTTAAAGGCTCATTACTGCTGGTAATATTAATCAAAGTATCATTGTAAGGATTCAGGTCTAATATTTAGGAAGCAGAGACGGACAAGACTGATAACCAATAGAATCAGCCAGCAGAGCTTGTGCAAAAAAATCGCTCACAGACCTACCTTGACGACGGCAGGTTTGCACCACTGTCAACAGATGGGCAGTGTGTTTAAACCTGTCCATTGAACGAGAACCACCACTAACATGAGCGTTTTGTGACAGCTAAACGCAGCGATCGTTCAGCGAGATTGTTATCAGGAGGGACTTTAAAGTAGTCAAGAAAATACCACCATTGATTTGCTTTATCGCGCAAAGAACATAAAAGCTGGCCTGCCGTCGCTCCTGCCTTGTCAATCCACTGATTGAGTCAGGAGTGCAACTTATATCATGTCCGGATAAATAGTTATAATTAAGATGAGCGAGTTCTTGGCCACCAGTGGTAGCAGGTAAATCCTTGAATTAAATCATGTTGTTTGATGAGTTGTTGACATCGGTAAACTAAAAGTTCTTCCAGTTCATCTAAAGATTGTGGTGAAGAGTTAGCAACTACCTCATTTGTGAGAGGCCATAACCTAACTGAATAGTTGTAATTCAGGTGAGTAGGCAGGTAAATAAATAAAATCAATTCCTTCTGGGAGAATTAAATCGTGACTGGTATGCCAACCCGCTTGGTCAACAACAAGAAGAATTCGCTTGTTTTCTCCAACACCATATTCTTGAGCAAAATTGGTCAAAACCCGATTAAACAGCTCAGTATTCACCTGGGGTAAAATCCACGCCTTTGTTTCACCAGATTCTGGATGGACAAAACCATACAACCACATCCATTTATACCTTTGTTGTACCCTAGCCAACGGGACTTGTCCCTCTGGTATCCAAATTCGACGCAAAATGGGATGCAGACCTAGACGGTGTTTATCCATACTTCAAACCTCTATTTCCGCATTCGGATATTTGGCTTGAAGAAATTGCAGCCCCAAATTCAGTTTTTTTTCCAGTCTTCTTGTTCACTGAAATCAGCTTCTCCATGTTCCGGTCGAGTCACTCGAAGACGGAAAGTCATTTGTCTGAGGTATTCCCATCCGCGCCGACGATCTATTTTCTCACCCGTTAGTTCACTCAACCAATCTGCCACCTTACGCCCATTCCATAATCCCCCATCAGGTGCTTTTTCTGACAACACCTGCCACAGTTGGGCTTGTTGAACATCTGTTAACAATGATTCAATGCCTTGATTTAGATGCCGTTTGTTTGCCAAACCTGATGCACCATCTTGGTTATATCTTTTAATAATTTGATAAATCCAAATCCTTGTGTATCCTGTAACTTCAGAGACTTCCTTTACTGTCTTACCCGTTGCCAATAACCACACTATTTGGTAACGGCTACGTTCTGTTGCTTCTGCCGCTTGACGGTAACGAACAAACAGTTCTTCTGTACTTAAATGCTTAACGATCGCAATCCTCTTTGGCATCAGACCTAGATTTAGATACTCTGCACCTTTTCCCTTTTATTATAACTACTCAAACGGACATGATATTAGTCAAAGTTCGCAAGACAGGAATTGCAGATATATCAAAGGTATTCCGTGTATACTGTCGGTCAAAGGTGCGAATTCCCCGCTCACACAAAAGTAACTCAGGTCAAGCAAATAACCTTACACAACTTCTTGTTATATCTTTACAAAAGTACATAATCGACCACTACTCCAAATACTATTTTAAAAACGCTAATATGTTGTTATTCGCCAGTTTTGCGCTCGGCAGAACTACTCGTACCAATTCACAATAAAGATGTACTTAATATTTATTAAACGAATTGCCAAGTACGCCTTCTCTTAGAGAGGGTTATGGATGCGGGTGATTTTCCTAATTGGCAGACACTTTACACCGACTTCCTTCACTGGTGTAAACGCGATCGCTTTTTTATTCATAATTGAGTCATTTTGTAAAGTCGCCAAACTCCTACTTCACTATGGCGACAGCCTGATGAACAGATCGGGTAAATTAAGATAAGTAAAGAAAACGCTTTGAACTAAATGGCAGCTCTAAGCTTACAAGAAATTTCTACTCAGCTAGAAAGTCCGAATTTACGCGATCGCATGGTAGCCCTTGCTAATCTGCGTCACGTTGCAGCTGAGGATGCAGTCCCTTTGATTAAAAAGGTACTAGACGACGAATCTTTGCAACTGCGATCGATGGCAATATTTGCTCTGGGAATCAAGCCAACAGCAGAATGTTATTCTATTTTGGTAAAAATTCTCGAAAATGACCCCGATTATGGTATCCGCGCTGATGCCGCTGGTGCTTTAGGATATTTGGGTGATGCCAGAGCCTTTGAGGTGCTTTCACGGGCATTTTATGAAGATACTGATTGGCTAGTACGTTTTAGTGCAGCTGTTTCTCTAGGTAATATTAAAGATCCCCGTGCCCATCAAATTCTTCTTCAAGCATTGGATAGCAAAGAAGTCGTGTTGCAACAAGCTGCAATCTCTGCACTGGGAGAAATTCAAGACATCGAGTCTGTAGATAAGATCCTGCGCTTCGCCCAATCAGATGATTGGTTAGTGAGGCAGCGTTTGGCAGAAGCTTTGGGAAATCTTCCCACTCCTAAGAGTGTCTCAGCTTTAAAATACCTGGAAAAAGACAATCATTTCAACGTTGCTGAGGCAGCCAGAATTGGCCTCAAGAAGCTTGAGGAAATAGGCAATCAAGCTTAATATTAAAGCCTCCTGCTACCTTTTAATAATAATTAAGTGGGAATTTTAGCATTTTGATGCAGGGTAATTTCATTCATGAATATTGAAGAGTTTTTTCAATTAAGTGCTGGTAAATGGTTTTCTCATCGTACTAGTCAACATTTGGCTTTTAACCAATCGGAACATAGCAAGTCAGATATCATCATTGAGGCGCTGGCAGTAGATTGTCCAGAAGCAGTTAAACTGTGTCAAAGTTATAATATTAATCCTAGTTCTGCTTCCTGTGCTACCAAAATTACCTGGAACGGCACAATGGACAAGGATCAAACAAAACATAGTGGTTCAACTGTGTTAGTTTCAGTACCTGATGCGGATAATCCGACCCAAGGCAGGTTACTGAGAGAAATATTTGATGCCAATAAAACTCCAGTTGCCGGACGCTATAAAATTGACAGTGATGGTGCTTTGATCCTAACTACAGAAGATGAAACCGTCTTCTCAGAAGAACGCCTGTGGTTTGCTAGCCCCAATTTGCGAATGCGGGTAAATGTCCTCAAGAGTTTTGGTGGATTTAGTATCACTTCCTTCACTTCTGAGATTCGCATGGGTGGCTTTCCACCCCCTGAGAAGGTTTCCGAGGCGGCTAATTCAGTATCTAGTTAGTTCGCTCGCAAAATATTCCCCCCAGAAACGGGGGGAATTAAGTAGAGATGAGTTAGGGAAAGTTTTTATTAAGCCTGTAATACTTTAAACCACTTATTTAAAACTGTACTGATGGTTTTCTTAATCTGATGATTACGACTCCATTTTTGGAATGCCATTTCATACTCTTCGCCTTTAATTTGAAAGGTATTCCAGACATCAAGCGCTACAGGCAATCCGCAGAATAGCAAAATGTACAGCGACCAAGAAATTCCGCCACTAGTAATTAAATTAAGCAGTATAAAAAAGCCATTGAAAATTGCATATTTGCTTAAACGCTTCTGAAATCTTCTGATGCGGTAGGCGTCAAAAGCTTTTCGCTGTTGAACTTGACTCTGTTGTAATACCCAATCGCGTTCTGCTAATTTTAAAGACTCAGGTGAAATTTCTAACTCAGCAGCAATTTCTAATATATGCTCATAAGAAAATTCTGTGTCTTTATCATCTGCTTGACGAGCGATCGCTAAGTGCAGAATTTGTTGGACATCTTCTTGGCTATACGAGCGGATGCTTTGAGGTTCAAACGCCGTCATAATTCTTTCTCTTATATTACTTTTAATAGAAATTTGCTGCTTGATAGATTTTAAGCAGCTACGCCAGTACTATCTCTATTATTCTTAGATTAACAAATCTAGATGCTGTCCGGCATCGAATGTATGGGATTTTTAACTTTGGGCATTGGGCATGGGGCATGGGGCATTGTGAAGAGACTTGGGGACAAGGAGAATTGGGGACAAGGGGAAAGGAAAGATTTGTTGCAAGTTCTAACTTTAGTCACCTTGTCCCCCTTGTCTCCTCTGCTCCCCCATCTCCCCACTCCCCATCAATATAAAGACTCTCCAAACATCCAAGATATTATCAAATGCAGCAGATCATAATAACGAAATAACAAAGCATTAACAAGGATGTAACTTAATGGTTAAACAAAATGGAGCGATTCGTACCCTATCGGTTGATATTGGCGGTAGTGGTGTTAAGGCTATGGTTTTAGATATTACGGGGAATCCTATAACGGAAAGGGCACGTTTAGATACACCCCAACCTGCAACACCAGATGTTGTAATTAATGCAATTGTAGTGTTAGCAGCGGCTCAAAGTGAATTCGATCGCGTTTCGGTCGGTTTTCCCGGCGTGGTGCGGTCTGGAGTCACAGAGACAGCGGTAAACTTACATCCAGATTGGATTGGATTTAATTTGGAAACAGCATTATTAAAACACTTAAACAAACCTGTACGTGTGATTAATGATGCAGATATGCAGGGATTTGGTGCGATCGCAGGTAAAGGTGTAGAATTAGTGATTACTCTGGGTACGGGGTTTGGTTCAGCTTTATTTGTAGATGGTAAGCTAGTACCAAATATGGAAATGGGGCATCATCCGTTTCGCAAAGGAGAAACTTTTGAGCAGCAGTTGGGGCGTGCAGAGTTAGAAAAAATTGGTGAGAAAAGATGGAATAGGCGTTTAGAAAAAGCGATCGCATCTTTGCAACATCTGTTTAATTATGACTACCTTTACATTGGCGGTGGTGAAGCTGTGAGAGTGAATTTACAGCTACCATTAAATGTCAAACTCATCCCCAATATCACTGGTTTATTAGGCGGTATTGCTTTGTGGCGAGACGAAAAAAGGTAAAAAGTTTTTCAAGATCCACAACTGAGAGTACTAAGCGATATCTAAGGGCGACCTACACCTACACGCTTTTTGATTAAGGTGCATCCTTTCTCAAAGTTTCAAAATGATATAAAAATTAACACAAATTAGACAAGAAAATTGCACAAATATTATGTTCAGTGCCCCTGTGTAATTTTGTCATGTATTGTCTAAAATTTTAGTTCAAATTCAATACCGTACAACAAGGTTGTGCGGTTTCATTCTTTTGAGGTTAAAGTGTCCGCTTTCCGAGAATAGGTTGAAAGAGCGACATAAATTGTGATTGAGAAAAAGTTTATAACCCCCTGTAAAATCGTATGCGACTAAAGACTTATTATTTAGATCGCAGAGAGTAGGCTTGCTGTGAGCGTACCCAAACCAGAGCAGGGGAAAGAGGCTTTTGGAATTTTTGCACAGATGCGGTAATCATAAGTAATTAACCAGACTTGATATAAAATAGGAAAAAGTGTTTAAAATTAAGAGCTTTTAATCAATAGTTAAAAAACTGACTCGATCAATTGAGTAGTATTTTTACTGGCAGTAGAAACATGATAAAAGCAACATCAGCATACCAAGCACGATCCAAACATAACTAGGTAAATTTGTTTGATGGTATTCCCAGACGATCGTATAGTATGTTATTGTCTAAACCATTGATTTAGATAGTATGTCTGATAACTTGATGGCTTGATTAAGTATATTAATCTGATTAAATGGAATTGGAGGTGAGCAAATATGAACATGAAAATATTATCTGGAAAAATTAGTACATGACTTTTTTATTTGGTCAGTATGTACTATCCCGAACAGCAACAATGTTGTTGGTTAAAAGAAATATTAGTTAAAGTAAAATAAACTAAAATGACTGAAATTGGCCTGATGATGACGGGCGGGTTAACAATAAGACAAGCATCTGGGGCTAATTTGCCACAGAAGCAATTATTTCAGATGGAAAATGACGTAAACCAGTCAAAACAGAGTCAGTTAGAGATAGCTGCTAAAGTCACACCACCTGAATTCATGCAGACAGATGGGATTTCCCAGGCTTCTGTCTCAGCGCTGAAACTAGAAAAAGAACGCATACTTCAGAAAATCAGCAAAAAGAATCTGGGACTAGTTTCTTCTAACTTAGGTAAGCCTAAGAAGTCTTTTCAGTCTGGAGGTAAAGTCCGTACAAAGGCTACAGGACGGTTCCAGAAGTTTAGCAGTCAACCTCTACCGACTCTTTATTTTGGTAGTTCTGGTATTGCTGTCAGAGCATTACAACAGCTATTAGTGTCTAACGGTTATGCTGTGAGGGTGGATGGGATTTTTGGCGCACTAACAGAGACTGCTATCAAAGCCTTTCAAAATCAGCAAAATTTAGGAGTAGATGGAATAGTTGGTCAACGAACTTGGAGTGCATTGACAATTTAGTTATTTGTCTTTAGTCATTTGTCTTTAGTCTTTAGCTAATGACAAATGACTAAAGACAAACTAACGATACTTATGCTGCTCTAATAGCTGTTGCGCTCTTGGCTTATAAATTAAATAGAACAAAGCCTCTATATAGCGTAATAAATCTTCCCGATTTTCCTTTGAGGTAAAGTTCCAGAAGCCATAAATTCTTGCTAACGATAACAGCTTGGTAGTGTGAATTTTCCAAGTATAGGTGCTGTAAACTCGGTTAATTCCTCGCTGGGAAATTTCATTCCAATAGTTAGAATTTTGTTCGCATTTAGTAATGAATTCTACAATTTTGGTGGCTGTTTCCTCTAAATTTGTCGGGTTAATGTAAAATCCATTCACTTTATCTTGAATAATCTCCAGTGGCCCACCAAACTGTGTGGCAAAAGTTGGCAATCCTGAAACCATTGCTTCTAAAATTGTCAAACCAAAAGCTTCAAATAAAGCTGGTTGTACAAAAATTCCCTGACGATCGGCAATGACTCGGTAAATTTCACCGGAATCGGTTTTGGAGAGACGCACACCCAACCAACGAATTTTACCGTGGAGATTGTACTGGTCAATTATTTGGTAGAGTTTGATAATTTCGTTGCGTTCTTCGTTGTCATCTGATTCTTCGACGCGTAATTTACCTGCTACTAAAATTAAGTTGCAATGCTCTTGTAATTCTTTACTTTGACCATAACATTCAGCTAAACCTGTGAGGTTTTTGATGTGGTCAAGACGCGCCATTGAGAAGAGAGGAAGTTTGTTAGGATCGTCGAGTTTGCCAAAGATTTGTGTGGGATCTTCCAGAGTAAAGAGCATTTCTGCAAGGCGTTGGCGATCGCTCTCCACGCGGTCTTTATTTTGGGTGTAGGGGAAGTAATTATTTTCGTTTACTCCAGGCGGTACGACATTAAATTTGGGACTAAATAATTCAATGCCATTGGTAACATGGTACAACTCTGGCATGGTGAAGCACTTATAAGACTCGTACTGTCCCACACTATCAGGTGTTCCGACAATTTCTTGGTAGGTGCTGCTAATCACAAAATTGGCAGCATTCATCGCAATCAAATCAGCTGTGAATTGCAATGAAAAATGATATTTCTCCTCTAATTCTTGCCAGTATAGATTACTGAACAAGTATTTAGATTTTTCTAAAGCATGGGCAACATTGCATTGAGTAACTTTCAGCCGTCGCGCCAGCAAGAATGCTACTAAATTCCCATCTGTATAGTTTCCAACTATTAAGTCAGGTGTGCCGTGAAATTCTGCCCTTAGTTCTCTTTCGGAATCAATGGCGTAGGTTTCTAGATAAGGCCAAAACTCAAACCGAGAAATCCAGTTTTGAGTCATGTTAGGGTTAAAATCCCTTAAAGGCACTCGCAAAATCCAGGCATTTTCGGTATCGTGGACTTTTTCTAGCCGTTGATTACAAAGAGTACCATCACTATTGGGAATCAAGCGGGTGAGAATAATTACCTTTGGCTCGACATTCAATTTCTCTAAACCCGCAAGCAGGACATCTTCTTGTAGCTGCTTCTCTAGGCTCTTTGCCTGGTCAAGGACGTAAACTACCTGACCGCCAGTATCGGGACGCCCCAACACTCCCTCTTGCCCAAACCAACCGTGAGCTGACACCAAGACGATTCTAAAAATCATCGGGACACGAGAAATGAATGCTTCTAGAGTCTGAGGATCGGCAGAATCAATCAATTCATCGAGAATATTTAAAGTTTCCCGCACTCGCGCTGCGGTGTTACCCCAACCTGGCTCAAAACCCATTGACTGCAATTGGAATCGGAATTGTTCGTAGGGTTCATCATCGGGGCGATTATTAACAAAGCTGATCGCTTTCTTAACTTGCTCGGAAAGTTGCTGCTGTGATTGAATGCGATCGTTAAGCAGCAGTTGAATACCGTTGTAGTGGTGCAGCCGCAGGAAATTCAATAAGCTGTCCAGCAATTGTTTGGAATCTTGAAATATTTTGCTGGATAGATAGCGGTTGAGAAATTGTACCCCTTTACCAATATTTTTGGGGTCGCGGATGACTGGGGAGTAGTCATAAAACGGGCCGAAGTCCAATTCTAGCAGGCCGCCCTCGTTAGGATGATATTTGTTCACCAAGCGATCGCGCAGATCCAACAAATCCTGCACCGTCATCGGTTCAATGCTTAAGTCTGATGTCAACCAATAAACTTCTTGGCTGGCAATCTTAGAACGGATGATGAAACAGAAGTTTGAGTCCTCCTGAATTATTTCCTGAGTATAGTAAATGAGTTTGCCTAACTCTGAGGAAGTGTAAAAAGTCTCAGGTTTTTGGGACTTGGAGCAATACTCACTATATACATTGAGTATATCGTTCCGCAGCAAGTACTTCTTTTCTTGTTGGCGTAATTCACTAAGAAAGGAACGTAAATCACTTCTTTCTTCACTATCTAAGACTGCTTGAAGCAATTCAGACATAGCAACTCCACTAAATGACGATGTTTGCATTGCTAACTTTCTAAGCGAGACAAATAAGCCTCCACCTTTTGTTAGACACATATAAACACGAAATAACACAGATAAATATAATTTATCTGTGTACATACAAGTATCAGCTTTTTAACAGACACTTAAATCGTGTTCTTCTTTACCTAAAGTATCTATGACTCAGTATTTTTGGATCTTACTAAAGGAATACAATTTTTATTTCTTTTGATAGATGTTAGTAAATAACTCCATCATCAGATTTGGGGCACAAATTATCACATTCTCAATAGATTGATGTAATCTTTAGTATATCATTTATTTGCGTATATTTGGATTGTCAACACATCTAGAAAGAAAATATTTAACTAAGTAAGTTGGCACAATCAAACCCAACTGTGTAAAGAAAAGTAAACAAGGCTCAAACCCTTTTTCTTCTTGCTCCTTACTCCCTGCCCTCTGCTTTATGCCAACGATAATTATTTACGCCGACCTATTTATCAAGCTCTATAAGACTTGTAAATCAATATTTTTTAATTATTTCAGAGTGCTAATATTCATTTTTATAGTGCGTATAAATAATTTATTCTTAGAATAATTGTAAGAATTCAGCACCCAGAAGTCAGGAGTCATAATTTATAAGGAATCTAGAATAATTAGTATATTTATTCATCAAATGTTCTTCTGATTCTTTAACTATTTTGAATTTTGAATTCTGAACTCTGAATTCTGCTGTAAGTTCGCATTTCGACGACGATCGCCACCAAAGCTTCTGGATCGATAGGTTTGGGGACGTAACGTTGAAATCCGGCGGCGATCGCTTGCTGCCGATCGAATTCTCCGGCATAAGCTGTTAAGGCAATAGCGGGAATTTGTCCCCCTTGCTCAAGCCCAAGGGTACGAATTTGTCGCATCAGCATATAGCCATCCATTTCTGGCATCCCAATGTCACTGATAATGATGTTGGGAATGGATTGAGCGATCGCTTGCAGCGCCTCAGTGCCAGATCCAACAGCAGTAACGATCGCACCACGTTCCTCTAGAACAAAAGCGATGAACTCCCGCGAGTCTGTTTCATCATCGATGACTAAAATGTGAATGCCGTTCAAATCACTCTCTTTAATGGGTGATTGATTTAAGATTGGTGCTTCAGTTAACTGAGGCGCAAGCGGAATTTTAACCGTAAATGTTGCTCCTAGCCCAACACCTGGACTGTCTACTGTCACCGTTCCACCGTGCATTTCCACAATTTGGCGCACGATCGCTAATCCCAAGCCTAGTCCGCCAAATTTGCGGGTGGTTGCGCCATCTTCTTGTCGGAAATGCTCAAACACGTAGGGCAAAAAGTCGGTACGAATCCCTTTTCCGGTGTCGGTGATTTGAATTTGGGCGTGATTTTCAACTTGAGATAGGGCAACCGTGACTTGTTTTCCTTCAGGTGTAAATTTAACAGCATTAGACAGAAGATTCCACACAACCTGCTGCAATCGCCCTGCATCGCCGATTACCACTCCCATAATCGGTGAAATGGTCGTGTGAATTTGGATTGATTTAGTTTCTGCGGCTAACCGAACCGTTTCTAACGCGGCTGAAATCACTGAATTCAGGTCAATGGGTGAGGCTGATAAGTTCATTTTGCCTTGCAGAATCCGGGAAATGTCGAGCAAGTCATCAATTAGCTGCACCTGGATCTGGGCGTTGCGCTCGATCGTGGCGATCGCAAGATTCGTTTTTTCAGGATTAAGCTTTCCCCGTTGCAACAGTTTTGACCATCCCAGAATTGGATTCAGAGGAGTACGTAACTCATGGGAGAGAACCGCTAAAAACTCATCTTTAATACGATTACTTTGATCTAACGCTTCGGCACGTGCCTGTAACTCTGCAACCAGGCGCGATCGTTCTAAGGCAACAGCAACTTGATTGGCAAGCGTTTGCATGAGATCGAGTTCGTCGCGCGTAAAGCGATCGCGTTGACGAGTTCCCAGTCCCAGAGTACCCAAAACGCGCTCGCCTACCATCAGTGGATGACACACATAAGCTCTGATACCGATTGACTGAACTCGAACAGCAAGTGGATCGGTCGTTGAGAGCGCATTTTCAACGATCGCTGGCTGGCGATGTTGCACCACATAACCACCCACCCCTTGCCCTAACTCCAAAAATTTCCCGGATAAAGCAACGTCTTCTGAGATGCCCCCAGAGGTGTGTAGCTCAAGGCGTTGCTGGTCTTCTTGAAACAAGTAATTGAAGTAAACTTCGAGTCCTAAATGAGTCGAAACCTTTTCAAACAAACTGGCTAAAAATACCTTAGGATCTTCGTTGAGCAAGAGATCGTTAGCGACTTCTGAAAGTAGCTTCAGCCGTTCGTTGCTGGCTTTGACAGTCGCTTCGATTTGCTTGCGATCGGTAATGTCTCGTGTCACACCTGCCACCGCTTCTACCATCCCATTTACGCCCAAAAGCGGGACGAAAATGTATTCATAGGCGCGTGTGCCAAATGCGCTTGTGTACGGCGTTTCATCTTTGAGCGGTTGGCGCGTCTCAATAACTTGCTGAATCTGCCTTTGGAGTTTGGTTGCTAAATCTATTGGATAATCCAGGTCAAAAAAGTTTTTGCCCAGTGCTTCAGCCGACTTTTTCTGCAAGAGTTCGAGCAACGGCTGATTGATGTAGGTGAACCGTCCAGACAGATCGAACGTGTAAATAAAATCGGTTACAGAAGAGGCGATCGCGTCAAACTTTCGCAGTTGTCGTTCGAGTTCGGCAGAAATCTGTCGCCAAGCATCTTCGGCTTGTTTGCGTTCGGTAATGTCTGCCAGTGCCCCTGGAAAAGCAAGCGGTGTGCCATCAGCAGCATATTCAACGCGACCGCGGGCGGCAAGCCAGCGCTCCTCACCCACTGCCGTATAAACACGGTACTCACTGATAAATTCTTTGCCAGTTTCAATCGCCTGGTTAATTGCGGCGACCACTTGGGGGCGGTCTTCTTCGTGTATCCCCTGTATAAACAGTTCGATCGGTAAACCGATCGCCGCCTCCACAGAGTCAACACCAAACAAGTGAGCAAAGGCTGCATTCACGATCACCAGATTCTCGGCAATCTTCCACCGCCATGTGTAAATCGCTCCTGCGGCTAAAGCGGCCTCCCATTGCACATAGGCTTCCCGGAGGTCAGCTTCGGCTTGTTTGCGATTGGTAATATCGATTGATATCCCGACCATGCGCTCAGGATTGCCCGCCTCGTCGTAAATCGGATGCCCGCGAACGATTACCCAGTGCGTGCTGCCATCGTTCCAAACATTGCGGTATTCCACATCGTAATCAGTGCGGTTGGTAATCGAGTCTTGAATTGCCGCCTGCACCCAAGTCAGATCCTCTGGATGAATCCGCTCCATTATAACTTGGTGCGAGAAATCAGCGTCAATGGGTAGACCGTAGTTCATTTTGCACTGGTCAGAAACAGACAGAACGTTTGTTTTGAGATCGAATTGCCAGGAGCCGAGTTTGCTGGTCTTCAAGGCAAGTTTAAGTTGCTGTTCGCTGGCTTGCAGTGTCTGAGCCGCTTGTTTGCGGATGTCTACCTGTTTTAAAATTGACTCAATACGAGCCAGTAGTTCGCGAGCCGAAAACGGTTTGATTAAATAATCATCGGCTCCTGCTGCCAAACCTGACACGCGAGATTCTTCACCTGCTTGGGCTGACAGCAAAATTACGGGCAATTCGCTCCTTTGGGGGTCAGCCCGCAATTGACGCAGCAACTCAAACCCATCCATCCCCGGCATCATTAGATTGCTGAGAATCAAATCTGGGCGCTGTGCCTGGATCGCAGCCAGAGCCGCAGCCCCATCTGTGACTACCTCAACCTCATACCGTTGACTTAACAATCGCCACAGATAATCGCACATATCGGCGTTGTCATCTGCCAGCAAAATTCGGGCGGGTAAAAAAGATGGCGGGATCGCTGAAGGTAAACTCCTGTTGGAAGCGATCGCTTCAGATGAAGCTTCAATCCCTCCCGCTTCCAGTTGCGAAAACTCAAGCAGTGCGTTGACTAATTTCAGTAACCGAAGTCCATTTCGCTGCACGAGCTCAAGGCGATCGCGCTGTTGCGGTGCTAATGGAGCTTGAATGTCGAGTAATAGGTCTTCGATTGGACTCAACATCAGTGTTAAAGGCGTGTGAAATTCATGCGAGATATTGCTGAAGAATACAGTCTTAGCGCGATCGAATTCTGATAAAGCCTCATTCGCCGCTTGCACTTGTTCGTTGACCTCTTGTAACTCCTGCGCTCTAGCAGAAATTTCCCTCTCCATTTGCTCGCTGTGAGACTGGAGTGATTGATTGAGCTGACGCTGCTCATTTAGCTGTTGCTGCACCCGCACAAACTCGGTGACATCTTCGACTCGGTGAATAATGTGCGTCATCTCACCGTTTTCATCAAAGACTGGGGAGTTGGTTGGCGTCCAGTACCGCTCCTCAAAACCACCGCCTTCTGATTCGGGGCGGCGAATGTCATACTTCTGCACTGCCATCGTGTGAGGCTTTTGATACTTCAGTACGCTTGACAAGGAGGTACGCAAATTCTGAATTCCAGTACCATTCGGATCGTCGGGATTATCTGGAAAAACCTCGAACAAATGGCGACCAACAACCTCTTCTCGTTTGGTCTTCGTTGCCCAAAAGTAAGCATCACTTCCCCCGACAATCACAAAGTCGAGTGAGTAGACGATATACAATCCCGGTATTGATTCAAATAAGGTTTGAAAATTCAGCATCCCTTCCTCTGAGCGGTATTAACTTCTTGGCTTAAAAAGCTATTAAAACAAACAGCAGTCCAATTAAAGGGTGCTGCAAAGCGTAAATTTATAGCTTCAACAGTCCAGAGCTTGGGTCTGAGAGAACAGAGGCTTGCAGAAGCAGAATTACGATGGAATCGAGGCACTCTATATAATAAAGGAATAAGATAATTAAAAGTGGTATTACTTGCCTCGATCGCATCAGCCCAAAACGATGTAAGGCATTGCATACCTAATCTTAATTTAGCAAGTAATTTTGCTTATATCATAAACTTGTTTAATAAGATAACCTAATGAATTACAGTAGACTTGCAATCCTTGCAAGTTTATAAAGCTATTAGATGACAGATTGTTGGTAAAGTGATGCTTATGAATATTTACACCATACAATCCACCTTCAATAGGAGTATAGCTATAAATATGAAATTACGCAGGGCGAACGATGGGAATTGAACCCACGAATGGTGGTACCACAAACCACTGCCTTAACCACTTGGCTACGCTCGCCATTCAACAATTTGAATTATAGCAATAATTTGGCAAGCGATCAAGAGTTTTTGTTCAAGGAACGGACTTAGTTGATTTAGAGTCTCTGGAATCTAACGATTACAATGAATTTTACTTGGCAAATATGAAACCATTGACCATCATCGCGTATACTGGAGCAGCAGTAGGACTGGCCGCCTTGGGTGTGACAATGGCGAAAACCAATCCCGGTCAAGTTGAATATGAAGAATATGCAGTTCAACGCCTGACAAAATACTTAAAAACCGATGTATGTAAAAAAACTACGAATATTATAGAAAATTTAATCCGTTTTAATTGCGATAAATTGGTTGACTCGGCTAGCCCGCAAATCCAAAAAATTATTGCCAGTACTACAGAAAGGCAAGATTTTGTTATTTTTAGCATTTACCGTACAGATTTAAAAATAAATTCTTGGATGCCTTCGTACAAATTTGAAACGGTAGGAGCTTTCGATCAATTTTATACTTACACTGCTGAAGAACAGTCAGGTAAGTAGTAGAGGGAGAATATAAAAGTGATTAAGAATACTTCTATTTAGTAATTAATAATAGTTTCAATAATTATTAGAGTCCTTATTATCCCCAGCTTCATCTTAAATAAGAATAGTAACTAAGAATTTAATTTACCAATGTCATCTGCCTATCTGCTACTATCTCACGGAAGCCGCGACCCGCGCCCAGAAATTGCTATGCAGCAACTAGCTAGGCTGATATCTCAGAAATTGTCAAAAAACCATAACTCAGCAAATAGCCAATATTCGGTTGGCATTGCTGCTTTAGAAATGAATCCTCAGCCTTTACACGAGCAGATTCAACAATTTGCTAAGAGTGCTTTTGGCGATGACAAACTATCTCAAAATGAAAATCGCCTCAAAATTGTACCGCTATTTTTGCTGCCGGGAGTCCATGTGATGACAGATATTCCCGCCGAAATAGCACTAGCACAACAGGCTACCGATCAAGATGTCATAATTGAGTTGCAACCATATTTAGGCTCTCACCCCAATTTAGAAAAATTGCTGGCAAAACAAATAGCTGCTATAAAAGCAGAAGCATGGATTCTCTTAGCTCATGGTAGCCGTCGCCCAGGTTCTCAAGAAACTGTGGAAGCAATGGCGGCGAGTTTGGGAGCCGTGACTGCTTATTGGGCTGGGCCTCCTAGTTTAGAATCGCGGGTAAAAGAGTTGATAACTGCTGGTTATCGGGAAATTGCAATCTTGCCATATTTTTTATTCGCTGGTGGAATAACCGATGCGATCGCCACCTCAATAGAGGAGCTAAAATTACAATTTTCTGCGGTAAATTTCCAACTGGCAGAGCCATTGGGAGCAAGTGCAGAATTAGCCGAGCTAATTTGGGATTTAACAGATAGATGAACCGCACAATGACACAGAGGAAGAAGTATTTGGGAAAGGTTTATTTAGTAGGTGCGGGGCCAGGAGATCCAGGACTAATTACCCTGAAGGCGAAAGGTTTGTTGGAATGTGCAGATCTAGTTATCTATGATGCCTTGGTGAGTCCGGCAATTTTGGCAATGATTAATCCCCAAGCCGAGCAAATTAATGCTGGTAAGCGGAGGGGAAAACATTCGCTGTTCCAGGAAGAAACAACTCAATTACTGATTGATAAAGCGCAGGATCATGCTATTGTGGTGCGACTCAAGGGTGGCGATCCGTTTATTTTTGGTCGCGGTGGCGAAGAGATGGAAGAATTAGTCAACGCTGGAATATCAACGGAAGTAGTGCCGGGTATCACATCGGGAATTGCAGCAGCAGCATACTCAGGTATTCCTTTGACGCATCGGCTGTATAGTTCGTCAGTGACATTTGTAACTGGTCATGAGGCGGCGGGTAAGTATAAACCGCAAGTGAATTGGAGTGCGATCGCTCACGGTTCCGAAACCATTGTAATTTATATGGGAATTCACAATCTGTCTTATATTGTGGAAGAATTAAGTGCCGCTGGGTTAAATTTAGAAACGCCTATTGCTTTGGTGCGCTGGGGTACGCGCCCAGAACAAGAAGAATTGATTGGGACATTGGAAACAATTATTAAACAGGTAGAGCAAACTGGATTTGGTGCGCCTGCGATCGCAGTTATTGGACAAGTAGTAAATATGCACAGTATTTTATCTGGTTGTCGTCCAGTTTGATGGTTGGTTTGAAGGTTGTCCAACATTTGACCTGCACATAAAATCATTCTCGCAAACGGTCGGTTTTGCGAATACTTATCTCTATACTTAATAGCGGTTGACATAACCACTTGATAATGGTGTAAATGGTCTAAAAAAAGTTTCGAGGACGAAATGATAAACTATCCCTATTTGTCCACAAAGGAAGCAGCTTCAAAAATAGGTATTTCTGAGCAAAGGGTTCGTACTCTATTGCGTAGTGGGGATATCAAGGGACAGCAGGTAGGGAAAGTGTGGATTATGGAGCCGGAGGCAGTTGAAGATTACATTAACCGAACCAAGGAAAATTATCCTGTAGATAGGACGAGCAAGGAAAATCATCACCAAGCAGTTAAAGCCATTTCTTTTTTCTCAGGCGCTATGGGACTGGATCTTGGTTTTGAGAAAGCTGGTATCGAAATTTCCCTTGCGTGTGAGGTGGATAAGCACTGCCGACAGACCATAGTTGCAAACAAGCCAGATATTGCACTTTTGGGGAATATAGCGTCTTACACTGCTCAGGATATCCTGGATCATGCCAAACTAGCTAAAGAAGATGTAGATATTATGTTAGGCGGACCACCCTGCCAAGCTTTTTCCACAGCAGGGGCAAGGCGTGGTTTCAAAGATGAGAGAGGCAATATATTCTTAAAGTACATTGAACTTATCTTAGAAATAAGCCCAAAATACGCCGTCATCGAGAATGTAAGAGGTTTTCTTTCAGCACCATTACTGCATCGCCCTCACTCAGAAAGAGGAAACGGCAGTGTTCCTCTATCCAGAGAAGAAATGCCAGGTGGTGCTTTGAAATATATTGTAAATGAACTTCGCAAAGGTGGTTACAGTATCAGCTTTAACTTATACAACACGGCAAATTATGGTGTCCCCCAAATTAGGGAAAGAGTGGTCATGATCTGCCATCGTGGAAAGAAAAAGGTTCCTTATTTATACCCCACACATTCAGAAAGTGGTGATTTTGGTCTTGATAAGTGGATAACTCTACGTGAATCTATTGCAGATTTAAGCCAAAGTGAGGCAGAGTATATCGAGTTCCCAGAAGGGAGGCTAAAGTATTACAGAATGTTAAAAGAGGGTCAATACTGGAAACATCTACCTGAAGAATTGCAGAAAGAAGCATTAGGAAAATCCTATTACTCAGGTGGAGGGAAAACTGGTTTCTTTAGACGCTTGTCATGGGATAGACCAAGCTGTACTTTAGTGACATCCCCAGCCATGCCAGCAACGGATATCTGTCATCCAGAACATTTGCGCCCGTTAAGTATTCAAGAATATAAACGTATTCAGCAATTTCCAGATAGTTGGGTCGTATGTGGTTCCCTCATCAAGCAATATCGGCAGATAGGGAATGCCGTACCTGTCGGTTTTGGAGAAGCAATAGGCAAAGCGATCCTTGCACACATGAGTGGTAAGATAAAACATCCCCCTTTTAACTTCCCATTTTCACGTTATAAAGGTAACGATGATGTTTTATGGGAAGCTAAAATTAGTGAGTCGTTAGAAGAGATAAAACCGATCCAAGGTTCGCTTTTTACAGCAACAGCAGATGCTGTATAAGAGTTAGGACTTGGGAGCATCCCACTTTTTATTTAGGGAGCAAAGATTAATCCATTAAGGTAGGC
>NZ_CAXTTT010000003.1:0-124841 GCF_964247315.1 uncultured Nostoc sp. | reverse complement strand
TCTGAACTCGGAAGTTGCACCTTTTTGCTCGAACGTTGAGCCTCTAAACTCCAAAAATTGAGCTTCAGAACTCGAAATGTCGTGCTTTTAACTCCAACATTCACGTTCTGAAGCTCTAACGTTTTACTTTTGACGTGCAACTACCAACTTATTTTCTACAACATTGGTTCTTTAGGCTCCAACTTGACAGGTCTACGAGTAAATCGTTTTCCCATTTCCGCAACCACTGTATCTAAACCTGCGCCTTGTCCACTGGCTTTGGCATAGCTATACACCTGCAACGCGGCTGCATAAGCTTCACTGCCCACTGCCAAAGAAGTATCATCCACGAGTTCTTGCAATTGTGTCAAGGATAACAACACGGGATACAACGCTTCAAATAATTGCACGTCCTTTCGCATTTCATCCAAATCGAACGATCGCGGTAAAAACTCTGGGTTCTGCGCGGCCACCTCTAATGCTTTGCTTACAAACGCCCGACTCTTATCGCCCATCTTGGGTAAAGTCTTGCGATCGTCGGAACTCAAATCAACTAAAAATGGTAACTTTTCTTTAATCGTGCTTATCGCTTGCAACACAGCATCTCTCTCTGTTTGTGCCAGTGTTGCACTAATTGGGGTCGTAGACATAGAAATCACTCTCCAGTATGTTTCTTAAATCTAGAGTGCCCACATATACAACTAAAATTTCCATTCACACAGCAAAGCCGATCATCGTAATAAAGCCTGATTGGGTGTTAACTGGCTCTCAAAACGGCTGTAAACAATTTGGGTTGGATACCAAGAAGAAAACCAGTACAAATCTTGCATAACTTTGCTAGAACTACTTTCATCTGCAAATTCAAAATGAACCAGAGCTAAATTATTCAATCCCACTACTTCTCGCCCGTCCTGAAACCAACGAGATTTCCAAAATATCAGGGGTTGCAACCATTTCCATTTAGCATTTTCGGTTCGTTTCCAGGGAGCTTTCAAGGATAATATATCTGCTGTGTAGGTAGAAGTCTGAACACTGTTTCGAGGTATCCACTCCAGTACACAATGCCATTCAGAGTTAGTCAGCAGCTGGCGATTATGCTGTAATTGTTTATCGGAAATTTCTACCATATTGGGTGGATCGATCCAGCCTATCCAATGTCGTACCTTTTCTGGTAGCAGCCAATCCTTCAATCGTGTATGAATCAGCCGCGTTAAAATCTCTTCATTCTTCAAGGCACTAGCGGTTAATTGTACCAAGACAGACTGTAATTTGGAATGGGTGCGGGCATAAGATAAGTGAGCAACAGAACTGTAATGGATATCTCCAGAAAGGATCACGACTTGTTGGCGTTCCTCAAACAAGGTGATTAGAAATTTCGCTAGGGCTTCAACATTAATGTTCCAGGCATCTCCAACATCGGTTGAAAAAACTTTTTCCTGTTGTAAGTGCCAATGATGAATCCAATCAATCACTTGTAATCCAAATACATTCGTGGGTGCAATCACAAATGTAGTTTGAATCTGAGTTTGTTCAGTTACTTGTTGTAAAGGTAAAAGTAGTTGTTGCTCAAAGGCTTTTGAACACAACAGCATTGGTGGGGCAATTGGTTTTTGATCGGCTGGATAACCCCGCCATGTACGGGTATCCAGCACAATTACTTCATGGCAATCGCTGCGGACTATATAGTTCCAAGTGATTGCTTCAGGATGTCGATCCAAAATGAATACTGAACCGTCTCGGACTAAAATAGGTAAGTCTGTATGGGGATCGCTGGCTGGCATTCCTAGATAACGAGCGATCGCTTCATTAGCCTTTGCATCCGTTCCTTGGGAAGCAGACCAAACTTGTGCAGCCGCCAATAGCTTTTCACCTGATTTTCCTTTTGTAAATTGCCCTGGTGTATTGCCCCAACCTTGAAATACCGTATAAGCTAACAATGCATTTTGGACTATTCTTCGCCCTAGAGGATGCCCCAGTACTCGCAAACACCAAGCTTGGTTTAAATTCCAGTCATCACTAACATCATGGTCATCAAAGATGCTGTACATGGGGATATTCGCAAGGGCGCGGCGCACTTTCCAAAGCGTGTAGATGAATTGGCGCAAATGCTGGACTTCTCGGTTCCACTTTTTGATCGCATGGCGATCGCGCTTTACTTGATGTCCTTGGGGAAATGCTGTGGGCCAGCACACTGGCGACCAAGCTAGTAAATAAGTAGCGTAATATTCGCCCAGACTGAAAAGATGATTGTTGACTTTCTCTGCTTTATTATGTAATCCTGCGGTCAAGCCAGCTTGTGTCGCCACATCAGCCCGTTTTCCAGGGGGTAGTTGTTGGGGAGTACAGTACACTCCATTCACCGGAAGTTGTTCTTCCCAACCCAAAAGGGCATCACCAAGAGTAGTAGCAACCCACAACGACGGATCTGCTACATCATCTCCGTAAATTTGATCTCCGGTGAGGAACAGTTGGTGAGGGCGGTGTTGGGGTTGATTTGCTGACGCCTGAATTATACTATCGAGAATTGGCAGTGCATCAAACCCATAACCATGAGGTTTACGGCAGGAAGCATGGACAATTTGCAAATCTTGAAAATGCTTTGGCGGCAGAGCAAAGGTTGGTTTTTGATGATCGAAGTAGCTGATGCTGACTGGAGGAGAGGAGTTTGAAGATAATGCTTGTTGCATTTGCGTGGTTTGGTCAGCAACAATAAACTGGAGGTCGTATGCATAGATGCGACCTCCAGTTAAGCGATGTCCAACTTTAGACTGAGCCGCGATCGCAACTACATGAAGATACTTACCCAGAGCAACGGTAGAGCGTTCTCCCTCCAATAAGCAATTTCCTAATGTTTCACCATCATTTGTTGTGTCATAAACCTTAAGTTTTACCTGACAAGACTGTTTCAGTGCAACCCATACTGTCACAGACTCTGACTCAGTATGTTTGAGGATTGGCCCCCCTAAAATCAGTGGTAGTTCTTGTAAAAACTCGTCCCCAACTTGATACTTCATTGCAAACAGTTGACAAAATGAGGGCGTTTTAGATGTACTTTGCTCCTAAATTGGTAGCTCCAACTCATCTAATCACCAATCATGGATCAATTCTCATCTGTTTAACATCAGTTCATAGCGCAAATTGATTGCAGTCATAGGGGCGCAAGGCCTTGCGCCCCTAGCGCGTGGTCTATTTACCTAAAAATAGCTGTAATTAATTTCGAGCGATACCTTCTTCACGCGCTGCACGTTGCACAGCAGCAGCAACAGCAGTGACGACGCGCTCATCAAAGACTGAAGGAATAATATGTTCCCGATTCAAGTCTGAAGGCTTAACTAAAGAAGCGATCGCACTTGCGGCTTCTAGGTACATTTTGATGGTAATTGTCTGGGCCCGACAATCTAAAGCACCACGAAATACCCCAGGAAAAGCAAGGACGTTATTGATTTGATTTGGGTAGTCACTGCGACCAGTAGCGATGACAGCCACATCTTTACTGATTAATTCTGGCTGAATCTCTGGAATCGGATTTGCCATTGCAAACACAATTGGATCTTTCGCCATCGAATGCACCATTTCTGGTGTCAAAACTCCCGGTGCGCTGACTCCAATAAATACATCTGCTCCTTGCATTGCACCCGCTAACGTACCCTGAGCTTTCACAGCAAATTCGAGTTTTTCCTCTGTCAAATCAGTGCGACTGGTAGAGATAATTCCTTTAGAGTCGCACATCCAGATTTTTTCTACCCCAGCTTTACGGAGTAACCGAGCGATCGCCACTCCCGCCGCCCCAGCACCGTTAATCACAATGCGGATTTCCGCCATTGATTTATGTACCAGTTTCAAAGAATTAAATAATGCTGCCAAGGTGACAATTGCTGTACCGTGCTGATCGTCATGAAAAACGGGGATATCTAATTCTTGGCGTAATCTTTTTTCAATCTCAAAGCAGCGAGGTGCAGCGATATCCTCTAAATTCACGCCCCCAAACACCGGAGCGATATTCTTAACTGCTTGGATAATTTCTTCTGTATCTTGGGTGGCGAGACAAATGGGAAAAGCATCCAGCCCTGCAAATTCCTTGAATAGCATTGCTTTACCTTCCATGACTGGTAAGGCTGCTGCTGGGCCGAGATTTCCCAAACCCAAAACGGCACTACCATCGGTAACAATGGCAACAGTGTTTTGTTTGATGGTTAAGTTGTAAACTTCTTCTGGATCTTGAGCGATCGCTGTACAAATTCGACCGACTCCAGGCGTGTAAGCCATTGCTAAATCAGACACACTCTTCAGGGAAATTCTACTGGTAATGCTAATTTTGCCACCACGATGCAAATTAAAGGTGCGATCGTAGACACTGAGTAACTTGATATCTGGCAATGCTTTGACTGCTTGCACAATGGTTTCAGCGTGTTCAGTACTAGCAGCATCCACAGTCAGATCGCGGGTGGACTCTTTGCGGGTTTGCTCGATTAAATCAATTTGACCGAGATTACCGCCAGTAGTTGCGATCGCCTGTGTTACCGACGCCAACATCCCTACACGATTGGGAATCTGCAAGCGCAGTGTCAAACTAAAACTAGAATTGGGAGTTAGGTCTGCCATGTTGATTTTGGATTTTAAGTTTTAGATTTTATATTGAATTGAGACAAAAACTAAAATCTGAGATTTGTAGTTTGTGGAAACACAATGTATGTAAACTTTTGGGATAATCATCAGTAATTAGTTTATCCACTGCTCCTAGTTTTGATAATTATTTTTATTTATACCAATGCATTTACTAATATAAATGAGTAACAATTTAGTAATTGTACCCAAATACACCAGATATTTTTTTAAGATTTTATCTGTGTAAATATTTGTATAACTTTAGGGGTGGCCGCCGAGATACCGACGGCCACCCGTGTAGGCCTGCAAGAATCAGCTGGCAAAAAAATATTATTACAGAGCCATTTTATGGAGTTCAATCTCAATCATTATCCTTACCATTCCCAGCGTCGAGTTATTTTAGGCAAAAAATATGCTGTTGCTACTAGTCAGCATTTAGCAACTCTAGCAGGAATAGAAATGTTTTTAGCAGGAGGAAATGCAGTTGATGCTGCCGTTGCGACTGCGATTGCTTTAACCGTTGTTGAACCTACATCAAATGGAATTGGTTCAGATGCGTTTGCGATTGTTTGGGATGGAAAATTACATGGTCTTAATGCTTCTGGAAGAAGTCCTCAACAGCTGAATTTAAAATCATACTTAGGTATGGAAAAAATTCCTCAATTAGGATGGTTATCTGTAACTGTTCCTGGAGCAGTTTCTGCTTGGTATCAATTATGGAATCGCTGGGGAAAATTACCGTTTGAACAACTATTTACTCCAGCAATCCGTTATGCAGAACAAGGGTTTTCTTTGTCTCCCATAACTGCACAATATTGGCAACGTCAAGAAAATATTTATCTGTCTTTAAATTCTCCAGAATTTCAGCCGTTCAAGCAAGTATTTTTTCCTAACGATCGCGCTCCTAAAACAGGAGAAGTATGGGGAAGTTTATGGTTTGCAGAAACATTAAAAGAAATTGCTAATAGCGGCACAGAAAGCTTTTATCGAGGAAAATTAGCGGCGGCGATCGCTAATTTTTCGGCTGATACAGGAGGATGTTTAACAAAAACTGATTTAGCCAATCATCAACCCATTTGGTGCGATCCAATCTCAACTCAATACAAGCAATTACAAGTGTGGGAAATCCCTCCCAATGGACAAGGAATTGCTGCATTGATGGCACTGAATATTTTAGAAGGCTTGAAAATTGAAAAATATGCTCGTGATTCAACCGAAAGTTTCCACTATCAAATTGAAGCGATGAAACTTGCTTTCGCTGATGTTTATTCTCATGTTTGCGATCCAGGTTTGATGAAGGTTTCTGTTAATCAGCTACTAGATAAAAATTATGCTATACAGCGTCAATCCTTAATTGAAGATACAGCAATTACTCTAGCTAATACGGGATTAACTCAAGGAGGAACTGTCTATTTATGTACTGCCGATCCAGATTTAATGGTATCCTTCATTCAATCTAACTATGAAGGATTTGGTAGCGGTATTTTAATACCTGAAACTGGAATTTCTTTACAATGTCGGGCAGCAGGATTTACTCTACAAGAGGGACATCCTAATCAAGTTGCACCACAAAAACTTCCATTTCATACTATTATCCCCGGTTTTCTGACTAAAGACAATCAACCTTTAGGGCCTTTTGGGGTTATGGGTGCACCAATGCAACCACAAGGACACTTACAAATGGTAGTTAATTTATCTGACTATCAAATGAATCCTCAAGCTGCTTTAGATGCACCTAGATGGCGATTTTTAGAAGGCAATAAGATCCTTTTAGAAAAGGGTGTAAGTTCTGAAATTATTGCAGGCTTAAGAAAGCGAGGTCATAATCAAGAAATTGCTTCTAAAATCATGTTTGGTAAAGGTCAAATGATTCTAAGACATAATGGAGTGTTAGTTGCTGCTTCTGAATCTCGTTCTGATGGTTTAGCATTAGCATATTAACGGGGCTAGCTGTAAACAGCCCTTGCAAAGCGTTCTGCCAAGTAAATAATGTCTTGTCTACGAGCAATTTGGTTCATCCATTGTTTAGGAATATTTTCTACGCCGTAGTAAATTCCTGCTAATCCACCAGTGACGGCGGCGGTAGTATCGGTATCTCCGCCTAAGTTAACAGCTTTCAGTACTGCCTCAGAATAAGATGAGCTATTTAATAAACACCACAGGGATGACTCCAAGGTGTCAATTACATAGCCACCAGAATTAATCTCTTCAACTGGTATCTTGGCAATTTCACCACTCAAAACTCTGCCAAAATGCGGCTTCTCTAACAAAAATTCTCGCACAGAATAAATTGTTTGGATATCTTGTAATGCTTGTAGATAAGCTGTCTTCAGGTCAGCCCCTTCCAAGAGCGCCACTGCAATACTAATATAAATGCCACAGGCCATTTGCGATCGCGCATGAGCATGAGTAATTGCCGAAACATCATGTACCCGCGCCAGCAATTCGCCTAAAGTTAAACTTCTGTGACAATAAGCCATCGGCAAGATTCTCATTAGAGAACCATTGCCATTACTATTTTCAACCTTACCGCCTGCCTGATGGGGGACAACTCCCTGTTTTAGGCGCATAATTGCTGTGTGGGTAGTTTGACCAATGTCAAAGACATCGCCGCGTGGAGTCCAGTAAGCCTCCTTGTACCAGCGCCAGAAGGAATTAGCTATAGCATCCAATGAATACCCTCTACAAAGGCATTCTGCCAAGCAAAAGCTTAAGGAACTGTCATCTGACCAAGTTCCTGGTGGTTGATTCCATGTGCCATAACCGAACATCGTTGTCACTGGAGATTTTACTCGTTCAGCACGGCTAGTAAACTCCACTGGCACACCCAACGCATCACCGACACATAAACCCATCAAACCAGATAACGTTTTTGCAGCGGTTAGCATTATTCAATCTCCACAAGAATTGCTCAAAATTAACTTTATAGATTCCTTCTAGAGCTTGTTGCAACAGATGCTACAGCCTACTTTTTCATCATCTGTGAAAAGCTCGGCAAAAATTATTAATTGGGTATTTTATTTACCAGATCCTGACTTAGTTTTAGTTCCAAATATTGTGCCACTTTTCAAAGCGTCTATTTTTGGAACAAATAACCCGGATAAAAAGACATGGAAAGTAATTATAACAGCTTACTTATTATTTTCAGGGATAGTTTGTTTCTAAAGCTTATGCATCAATAGCAACATTCATTTAATGAAAGCTGGGAAACATTTGGAACATTATCAGTTTATTTTCGACCTGCAATATACAAGTAAAAAATACAAAATTTGGTAAAAATTATGAAACGCTTACTCAAGTCTTTCGTGACAATTTCTGCATTGTCTTCCTTAATAGTTGCTCCTTTTATTCTATCAGATGGTCAAGCTTCTGCTGAAACCAAAAAGGGTAGTGATGCTAGTTATGTTGGTGCTGGTGTTGCAGCTGGCGTTACCAGTGGCGGACAAGGTATCAATGATGATGCTACCTTTGGCGGTAATGTCACAGGTCGCGCGAAATTAGGAAATACGCCATTTTCTGCACGCGGTAATGTCCTCTGGAGTGATAAAACGAGTGCCATCATCCCAGAACTTTCTGTGGATGTGCCCATTGCTAATAGAACTAATGCCTATTTAACTGGTGGTTATTCTTTTGTAGAGAAAGATGGTTCACCAACTCCTATAGGTAACAGAGATTCAGTAGTGGTAGGTGCTGGTGTTGAATCGGAAGTTGCTAACAATTTCCTTGTCTACACTAATGCTAAAGTCGGACTTGGTGCCTACCAAAATAGCGATGCTTCTGCTGTTAGCATCAATGGTGGTATTGGCTATCGCTTCAAATAAAAAATTATTGAGTCCTCAGTCAGTTTATACTTTACTTAGTACTCAGGACTCAGCACTAAAAACTCACTACTCCCAAAAGCTGGTTTTGTTAAGTATTACATCACTGACAAAGCCAGCTTTTGCCGTGGTAAAATTAAAATATTCCTCGTTATTCCGGCCGGATTACCGGGGATAAAGTAGCCGAAGGGTGCTGATTCGGCGTCTACTAATGCTTTATTGAGAATACTATACAAGTCTAATGGTTAAATCTGCTCCTTCCCCCATCGCTAGCCGTAAGCCTTCTAAACTCGAAGGAATCAAGGAAAATAGTAATTTTTTGCGTGAACCTGTAGCAACTGAGATCCTTCAAGACACTACCCATTTTACCGAAAATGCGGTGCAGCTTTTGAAGTATCACGGTTCTTACCAGCAGGATAACCGCGACAACCGCACCAAGGGACAGGAAAAAGATTACCAGTTTATGCTGCGGACCAAAAATCCCGGTGGTTTAGTACCACAGCAGCTATATCTGGCTTTAGATAAACTAGCTGATGAGTATGGCAACCACACCTTGCGAGTAACTACCCGTCAAGGTTTCCAAATGCACGGAATTTTAAAAAAGAACCTCAAGACAGCAATCGCCACAATTGTCAAGAACCTGGGTACGACTTTGGGAGCTTGCGGCGACATCAACCGCAACGTGATGGCACCACCAGCCCCATTTAAGAATCGCCCAGAGTATCAGTATGCTTGGGAGTATGCCCAGAATATCGCTGACTTGCTCTCAGCGCAAACAGGTGCTTATTACGAAATTTGGTTGGATGGGGAAAAAGCAATTAGTGCTGAAGAAGACCCTGAGGTGAAGGCGGCGCGACAGCGCAATGGTAATGGCACAATTATCCATAACAACGAAGAACCCATTTATGGCACTCACTATATGCCCCGCAAGTTCAAAATTTGCGTGACGGTGCCAGGGGATAATTCGGTAGATTTGTATTCCCAAGACCTGACGCTGGTAGTAATTACTAATAAGAAGAAACAGCTAGAAGGATTTAATATTTTTGCTGGTGGTGGTTTAGGTAGAACACACGGTAAAGAAGAAACTTTCGCTAGGTTAGCAGACCCCATCGGTTATGTGGCGAAGAATGACGTTTACGACATAGTGAAAGCGATTGTTGCTACCCAGAGAGATTATGGCGATCGCACCGATCGTCGTCATGCCAGATTAAAATATCTAATCAACGATTGGGGTGTAGATAAATTCCGCACCCAAGTTGAAGAATATTTTGGTAAAGCAGTTGAAGCTTTCAAACCACTGCCAGAGTTTAAATATCACGACTTCCTCGGCTGGAATGAACAAGGTGATGGCAAGCTATTCTTAGGAATTTCCATTGACAATGGTCGAATCAAGGATGAAGGTTCGTTTCAACTGAAAACCGCCTTGCGGGAAATTGTCGAGCAGTTCAACTTACCCATCCGTCTGACACCCAACCACAACCTGATTTTTTACGATATCGAACCAGATAACAAGGAAGCTATTCAAGACATTCTCAGCCGTCACGGTGTCGGAGACGACCCTAGCAAAATCGAACCTTTAGTACGGTATGCAATGGCTTGTCCGGCTTTGCCTACTTGCGGTTTGGCAGTCACGGAATCAGAACGCGCAATACCGGGTATTTTGGAGCGGATTCGCGCTCTGTTGGATAAATTAGGTTTACAAAAAGAACATTTTGTGGTTAGGATGACAGGATGCCCCAACGGTTGCGCTCGTCCCTACTTAGCAGAATTGGGCTTTGTCGGTAGCGCTCCAGAATCTTACCAATTATGGTTAGGGGGTTCGCCAAATCAGACTCGACTGGCACAACCTTACATAGAAAAGCTGCATCATAATGACTTGGAAACCTTCTTAGAGCCGATTTTCGTTTACTTTAAGAAATCTCGGAAATCGAAGGAAAAGTTTGGTGATTTTTGCGATCGCGTTGGTTTTGATGCCATCCGCGAATTTGCTGCTACATACGAACCCCAAACAGCCGATGCTGCAAATAAATCACGCCATCGGGTGAATTTGAAAGAAGAGGTTTATAGCAAGTTGAAGGAAGTAGCAGAAAGTCAAGGTAAGCCGATGACTCAGTTAGTTACTGAAGCACTAGAGGCTTACTTCCAGAATCTTTCTTAAGCCGAAAAATTGAAGATAATAAAATCAAAGAGAGACACAGATAAATCCGTCTGTGTCTCTCTGGCATAAGTCCTAACACAGTTAGGTAACACATCCACAGGAAAACTGAACTATGGTAACGACAGCAAAATTTGCAGAAACTAGGGATGTGCTGCAAAACATTAGCTGGCAAACATTCAAAGCTATGCTGGCAGATATGGGATCTGAGCGAAATAAAAGGCTAGCTTATGACAACGGAATTGTAGAAATTATGACGCCGCAGATGCCACACGAGAACTCAAACCGTCTGATTGAAGGTTTTGTTCTTGTGCTGTGTGAAGAATTTGGTTTAGAAGTTAAAAGCGCTGGCTCGTTGACTATGACGCGCGATGATTTAGAGCAAGGAGCCGAGCCGGACAGTAGTTACTATATCCAAAATGAATTGTTAGTCCGCAACAAAGAAAATATTGACCCGAATACAGATCCACCACCAGATATAGTACTGTAAGTGGAATATTCTAGACCCAAGATAGACAAGTTGACCCTTTATGCTTCAATGGGAGTCCCAGAATTCTGGCGGTATAACGGAAATGTGATGAGAATCTACACCCTTAATAGTGAACAATACTCCCAAAGCGATCGCAGTCCAACTTTTGTGCCTGTGCTGGTGACAGAGATTCCCCGATTTATCCAAGAAAGCAAAAAAGTTGGACAAATAGCAGCAACTTGTGCTTTCCGCACCTGGGTTAGACAGGAGATATCTATAGCAGGGCAATAATTTATTCAGAAAAATGTCTCAACTGCAAAGAATTGCGATCGCACCTTCCCAACTCCAACAAGGGCAAATTTTGCTCACCAAAGAACAACAGCATTACTTAGGGCGTGTGTTGCGTTTGCGTGAAGGCGATCGCTTTATTGCAATGGATGGTAAAGGAAAATGGTGGTTAGCGCAGCTAGCAGGGGAACAAGCACGGGTTTTAGAACCACTTGTAGTAGAAACTGAATTACCTGTATCGATTACGCTGATGGTGGCGTTGCCCAAAGGCAATGGATTTGATGAAGTGGTACGGTGTTGTACAGAATTGGGAGTAGCTTGTATTGCACCAGTATTGAGCGATCGCACTTTGCTTCATCCTAGTCCTCAAAAGCTCGAACGCTGGCGGCGTATCGCTGCGGAAGCCGCCGAGCAATCAGAGCGCTCATTTGTGCCGACAATTTTAGAACCTATTGCTTTTAATACTGCTGTCAGCACTAATCAGACAAGTAACCGTTATATTTGTGAGGCTCGTGGAGAGTATCCCCATTTAAACAAAGTGCTGAGTAGCATCTCTGAGGAGATTATCATTGCTACTGGGCCGGAAGGGGGATGGACAACACAAGAAATTGAGAATGCGAAGTCAGCTAGATTTCAACCCGTTTCCCTTGGTCGCCGCATCCTGAGAGCAGTTACAGCCCCAGTAGTAGCATTATCCTTGATTACCGCAGCTTATGAAGTATAAATGATTTATAGCTCACGCAAAATTACTTTTGCGCGAGACATCACTCCAACATGTATTTAAAGTAAGTGATGATTGAGCAAGTTGCGATCGCCTTTGAGCATAAAGACTATCAAACAGCAGCTAAATTACTCAAACAGCTGCAAAAAGAATCACCCGAAAATCCTTGGGTACAATATTATCTCGGTCGGCTACATGAAGTAACTGAAAAGCACCAAGATGCAGAAAAAATTTATCGGCAACTGCTGCGAGATACAAGGAATGCCAAAATAGTAACGCTAGCACGTCAAGGTTTGCGACGGCTACAAGAAATTGAGCTAGAAGAAAGACAAAGAGCTATTTCCCAAGCAAAATCTGAACCAAATAACACTGAACTTGGCGTACTAGTTTTAGAGCCACTCAGTAACGAACTGAAAACAGAAGCGTCTCGAAAATTCGCCCAGATTATGCAGCTAGACCCCTACACTGCACGATTAATACTGCCGAGTCGTGGCTGGAGGTTATACCGCACTGGCCAAGTAGGAGAACTAAAATTTTATGGCAAACAGCTACAGCAGGCTAGTATTCCTTGCTTTTGGGCAACAATAATTCAAATTCAGCAAATTCAAGTTTATCAAGTCAAACATTTCCAAGCATCTACCCCACAAGCTACTGTTGTTTGTCGTAACGAGGTAAATCAACTCGGTTTTCTCACCTTTGACTGGTCAGAAGTCACAGCAAGAGTAGTAGGACTTTTGCCAATTTTTGAACAAGTTGTAGATGTTGATGCCCGCCGTAAACTGGAATGGAAAACTCAAACACAAGACTATGCCCAGTTTTGTGATTTACACATATCTGGTAGACGCTGCATTCTCCGACTTTATGATAACGGCTATGAATTTCAGCAAGGTTTAGAAATCATTCCCCAAGCTAGCCAAAATACAATCAGAATTAATTGGAATAGTTTATCGAGTTGGATTGACCAGCAACTACCTCAAGTCAAAATTTGGTCAGATTTCACGTCCTTTGCAGATACAACATTAGATCAAACAGAAATGCTGGGTCATATCAAGTCTCACATTGATCTGTTTCGTAGGGAACAGACTAATTGGGACTCAGCTTTTCATTTATATAGTGGATTAGTGTTTGTTAAATAATTCGTAATTCGTAATTCGTAATTCGTAATTCGTATTACCTACCTGAAGAACTAAGTTCACAAATCAAATCGAAGTGTTATATCGAATCTATGAATACAGTCAGTACTAAAAACCAACAGCTAGGAGGTTTGTACGTCCAATCTACTCAAGGAGAGCAGCTAGTTTTTCCACTCAAGCACACAGAAGTTATAGCAAAAATTGCGGGTAACTTGTCACGAGTTGAGGTAATCCAAAGCTTTGAAAATCCTTTCACGCAGCCTTTAGAAGCAGTGTATATCTTTCCGTTACCTGATAAGGCGGCGATAGATGATATGGAAATCCAAATAGGCGATCGCATCATCAAAGGTAATATTAAAAAACGTGAATAAGCCCAACAAATTTACGAAAAAGCGAAATAAGAAGGACGCAAGCCGACGATCGCGGCGGACATTTTGCCATATATTTAATTCCAGCTTTGGAATATTCCACTGATGAAATTGTCCCCAAAGATGTTGTATTTTTGGTGGATACTTCTGGTTCCCAATCTGGCGATCCGTTGCAAAAGTATCAGGAATTGATGCGGCGATTTATTAATGGGTTGAATCCCAACGATACTTTCACAATTATCGATTTTTCCGATAGAGTCAGGCAGTTATCGCCAACACCTCTGCCGAATACATCAGAAAATCGTGCCCAAGCGATCGCTTACATTAACAATTTACAAGCTGATGGCAGCACAGAAATGCTTAGTGGCATTCGTACAGCCATAAATTTCCCCACACCAACCGGAAGATTACGTAGTGTTGTACTTCTAACTGATGGCTACATTGGTAACGAAAATGAGATTTTGGCAGAAGTACAACAGCACCTACAACCAGGAAATCGCCTTTACAGTTTTGGCGCTGGTAGTTCAGTTAATCGTTTTTTACTAAATCGCATCGCCGAAATTGGTCGGGGAATATCTCGAATTATTCGTCATGATGAACCTATAGAAGAAGTTGCCGAAAAGTTTTATAAGCAAATTAACAATCCTGTACTCACGAATATTCAAATCTCTTGGCAAGGCGACACAGAATCGTCTGTGATTTACCCAAAGGTAGCGCCTGATTTATTCAGCCAACAACCATTAGTTTTGTTTGGTCGCAAACAGGATAGAGCTAGTGGTAATCTTCAAATATCCGGCATTGCTGCGGGCGGTAAGCACTACGAAAAAACGTTTCACCTTATATTTGAAGAAACAGGAAATCTTGCTGTAGCGCAGTTGTGGGGACGCGCTCGGATTAAAGATTTGATGAATCAAATGGTGAGTTTTGAAACTAAAGCTGGTGTAGAAGCAGTTACAGAAACAGCCTTAACTTATCAACTGCTTTCTCAATACACCGCTTTTGTGGCTGTCAGTGATGACGTGCGGGTTGAACTAGGAAGCAAATACGTGTCTATGCAGGTGCCAGTAGAAATGCCAGAAGCAGTTAGTTACTAAGGAGTGTTTGGCAGTCCTCCATCTGGTGGTTTTGCGGGTCAAATGGAATTCTTAAGCTTATCAGCACCAGCCTTAGCAGAAGCTCCAGATTTTCTTCGGCAAAAGCGATCGCCACAATCTCCAGTAGCTAAAGAAGTCGAGATATCTTTGAGCTTTGATTTCGAGGAGATGGAATAAGATGAAATATTAGACACAGCCATCAACCATCAGTTAGAGGTGATCGGCGTTACTGGCTTGGATAACACAGAAATTGCTGACTTAACCCAACACCTTCAACAACTAAACTTTCCTTCTGGCTTCAGTGGTGAAATTGTCTTTGAATTCACCGTCAATAAAGGTCGTGTACAACGGGTAGTTTTGGATGAGGAAACCTCGAACCTAAAAGATGCGATTGTAGTAGAAAAAATTAAGCGATCGCTCTTACTTTGGAGAGTTTCCTCATCTACAACTGGCAAAGTTATCTTAAACTTGCATCTTCACGTTTAATCTATCTAGACCGTAAATTTACGGTCTATATAAATTATTTAGGTGTTTTAATTTGGCGTGCCATGTCTAGATAAGCACTCATATTCGCCCCTGGACGACGACGACCATTAGAGCTAGTAGCCGAAGGGGCAAGATATTTTGGTGCAAAGGTTGTTTCAGTTGGCTGCTCTTTGAGTACTTTGGCTGCTGCGGCTTTTGCTTTTTTGCCCGGTTCAACTTTAAGACCCTCAGCAGTCTGGACTAGTTGAACATCGGCTGGTTTGGGATTCTTAGCTGATTTTTCCTTAGTCTTAGACTTAGCAGCCGCAGTTTTTGTTCCATTCAACGAATCTGGCTTAGATGGAGTTGGTGCTTCTGATGAAATTGTCTCTGCTACTTTCTTAGCATTCGATGCAACTGTCGAAGTAACTGTCTCTGCTACTTTCTTTGCGTTCGATGCTACCTCTTTAGCAGCATCTTTGGCAGCATCTTTTGCTTCGTCCAATTCTAAGAAGTAGCCGTTGCTTTTCTTCTTCCCTGGTAACAGTCCAGTAATGAAACCCAGAATACCGCCAAGGAAACCCTGAATACCTGAAATTAACCTTTTGATAAAATCCATTACAATTACTCCTGCCTTTTACCTTTTATATTTTGAACTCGACCGTAATTGTTAAAAATTACGACAGAATGTTACATTATCTAATTGGCGTCACTTCGCTCTGGTGACAACCCTTATAGCCTTGTGCTTAATTAACATTGTAGTAAAACCACAGGGCAAATGTTCTATTGCAAGCATTTGCAACCTGCACACACCGAGAATTAATTATTAAATTTTACTGTAGCTAAGAGCAAGATTCTGAAAGCAAGCTTTACAATAATTAACATTTCTTTGTTTGGTAAATACCCAATTGAAGTTAAACAAGCAGTTTACTTTCAACCAGTGGAAAGAGTGTCATAGTCGAATGGCAGATGGCTAGATTAATTTGTAAAACTTTATACAGATTATCTTTGAAAGCATTTCAGTTTTGTTTGCAACAATATCTTTTAAAGAATCCGAAAAGCAATAGCTTCAGTTTGTAGAGCAGTATGTACCTACAAAAGTGAAATACACTCTTTAATTAAGTTTAGATTTTGTAAATGAACATTGAAAATCAACAACGCAATCCCGTTTTGTTAATACACGGCATTGACGACACAGAAGCAGTTTTCTATAAAATGGCGGCTCAATTAAAACTACAGGGTTGGTCTGTATATTCCCTGGATCTCGTACCTAATAATGGTAATGTGGGTCTCGATCGATTGGCAAAACAAGTAGCCGATTATGTTACAGCGACCTTTGCACCAGAACAACGCCTAGATTTAGTAGGCTTCAGCATGGGAGGAATTGTCAGCCGTTACTATGTTCAGCGATTGGGAGGAATTAACCGCGTGCAGCGATTTATTACCATCTCTTCGCCCCATTATGGAACTGTGGTTGCTTATGGTTCCCGCCGTCCTGGTTGCCTACAAATGCGCCCCGACAGCATTTTTCTCAAGGATTTAAATTCTGATGTTGTAATGTTGGGGCAGCTAGATTTTACGTCTATCTGGACACCTTATGATTTAATGATTGTCCCAGCAAATAGTTCACAAATGCCTGTAGGAAGCCAAGTAATAGTACCAGTTACTCTACACCCTTGGATGCTGACAGACTCTAGGAGTTTAGCGGTAGTCACAGCAGCTTTAGCAAAGCCTATTATGCTACCCTTGCTGAATCTAAAATCCAGTCAGTAGCTATAATGCTTGCTACGCTTAATTTATTCATCTTTAATTACGAATTACGAATTACGAATTACGAATTTATTAAGTCCTATCCCCAATTTGCGTATGTTCGTAACTGCCAAAAATCGCCTCTGGGTGACGATAATACTTGAACTCCATGAGGTTATAAAAAGGATCTTCTAAAAAGAAAGTACGATGCTCAAGAGGAGAACCAACAAAGCGATTTTTGGTTTCTTCGCGAAAAAGTAGCTGTTGTTGTTGTGCCCTTTTTAGTAAGTCTTGCCAGTCACGTTCTTGGGTAAAAATTAGTCCAAAGTGTCTGGGATAGATAGTTTGTTGCGGTGTCAAAGATTCTTTTGTGAAATGAGCCACTAATTGATGACCGTAGAGATTGAGAATCAGGGCATGGTGGTTTTCACGACCAGGAATGCAACCTAAACCATCTACATAATATACTTTTGTTTGGGCAATGTCATTTACAGGGAAAGCTAAATGGAATAAAGTTTGGCTCATAGCTTGTGTGAAAAAGACTAGTGGTTGATGCTATCTACAATTTATGCTATTAAGTTTTGATTGTGGTTAACTTGAACACAGTTTTTATTGATATTAAATTATATTCTTTATGCTTATGACTAAGATTGGGGACTCAGTAATACTTCAGCCACTGTACTCTGCGGTTACGGAGAAGAGTTTACCTAACTCAAAAGAAGTTTTGCATTTTGTTTAATGCACGTTCTTTAGTCAATATTACAGTGTATGTCTAAGACATCATTGATGGTTTGACACTCAGCTTTGAGAGCTATGCCTACGCAATTTAGTTGATAATACAAACATATTACTTTATTTAGAGAGGTTTCAAAAATAAAGCACTAAGCATCACAAATTAGTTATTCTGTTGATATTCAGACAAAATTACTCATGATTAATTGCTGATGTCAACCTCAATTGATTCTGTAAATCCCTGGTTAGTAGCAGTAGTATTAAACACAATTTTATTGGGTTTAGCTTGGATTGCTCCGAAAAAGCTACTTACCCCTGCTGGATTATTCCACGCCTGGTTCTTGGCCATCTTAATTTGGGTAACATTAGGCTGGCAAGGATATGTAGTAGTAATGTTTTATTTTTTGGTTGGTTCTGGCGTTACCCGCATCGGTATGGCGCAGAAGGAGGCAGAAGGAATTGCCGAAAAGCGTTCTGGGGCAAGAGGCCCAGAAAATGTCTGGGGTTCGGCTTTGACTGGGGCCCTGTGTGCCTTGGGAGTAGGAATAATAAATTCGGGATTCCTCGTACCTACTTCCCAGTCTCTAATCCCTAATCCCCAGTCCCTATTATTGTTAGCCTATGTAGCAAGTTTCAGTACAAAGCTGGCTGACACCACTGCTAGTGAAGTCGGTAAAGCTTATGGTAAAAGCACCTTTTTGATTACTACATTCCAACCAGTGCCTCGTGGTACAGAAGGGGCGGTAAGCTTGGAGGGAACTTTAGCTGGGATTGTGGCTTCTGTAGCGATCGCATTTGTGGGTTGGGGAGTTGGCTTAATCGATCTATTGGGAGTAGCTTGGTGTGTGCTGGCAGTTTTCATTGCTACCAACTTAGAAAGTGTGATTGGCGCAACACTGCAATCTAAGTATACCTGGCTGACCAATGAAGTAGTAAATATTTTTAATACATTAATTGGTGCGATCGCATCTGTGCTACTTGCTTGGACATGGATAACTTTCATTTAATTAGACCGAGAAGAAACAATTACTCTGTTTAGGTGGGGCATTGGGCATTGGTAGAAAATAACTAATTTGCTTTGCTACTGTGCCACCACTAATGTTTTCAATCCTGATTTTGTCCCCGCTATAGTGTAAAAGTGATCGTGGCAAATTATTTTATTTATTAGCTATATAATTTTTTGACCATTTAGATGTAATTAGTTCATGGAATCTTTATTGTATTTATCCATTAATGACTAGATGATTTCTATATGATTTAATTTAAAAGTCCTATAAGTGTTTAACAATTTTCACATAATTAGTTCATGGAATCTTTATCATTTTTGACAATTAATGACCAAATAATTTCTATAGAGCAAGCAGTAAAGTACCTGCAAGCCTCTGGAAAATTGGGACAGTTCATTGGGGATATTCTCCGGCAGTACGTGATTGAGGAAGAAATCCGAACACGAGATGATATTGAAATTGGTACTGCAATAACTGAACAGTCAATAATTGACTTTAGGCTGAAAAATCAACTCACTGACCCCCAAAGTTTTCAAGAATGGTTAAAGACAAATAATACAGATTACAGTACCTTTCACACATCGGTCACTTTTGGTTACAAGTTAGAAAAGCTGAAAGCTGTAGTCACGGAAGCAAAACTCTCAGAATATTTTATTGAGCGCAAAATTTTCTTGGATCGGGTGGTACTTTCCCGGATTGTTGTTGATAATCGAGAATTGGCAGACGAACTCCAAACCCAAATTGAAGAAGGAGGTAGTTTTGAGCAACTAGCTAAAGAGTATTCCCTTTCAGATGACCGAATTGTGAATGGCATGATGGGAATCGTCAGCCGAGGTAGTATGCCGGATATATTACGGGCAGCTATTGATGTGGCCAGTCCTGGACAATTGATCGGGCCAATAGAAATCGTTGGCAAAGACTCTCCCCAAGGAAAAGGGCCTTATGGTTTGTTTCGAGTAGAACAATTTCTACCAGCGTCTTTAGAAGATACTCAACTACAGCAAGCACTACAAAATGAGTTGTTTGAAAAATGGCTAGCAGAGAAAATTCAAAAACTGACAGTCAAGTTACAAGTGAGTTAAAAATTCTGGATAATGAATCTTTACGATTAAAAGTGCTAGCTTCTTTGCCTTGGAATCAGCCACCGCTATGCTGGCTGACTCCCGAACAACAATCCCGATTGGAAAATGAGTGTCAAACGCGCCAGTATCGTCTTGGAGAAAAAATTTGGTCAAACGATATCGGTGGCTATCAATTTTTAATTGTGGCTGGGAAAGTCCGCTTGCGAGAAGAAGGCGTTGGCAAACCAATAGCCGCCCTAGATGTGGGGGATTGGTTTGGCGACTTCCAAAAGCTATCTGCGGATTTTAAAGCTGTAGCTGCTAGTAAAGAAGTAGTAGTAGTTTGTTGGGATACTGCACTGTGGACAGAATTTTCTCACCCACAAATTCAGGAATTTTGGCAAGTGTTACCAGTGGACATGGAGGGACAAAGGGAGACATTTTCCTTCTCTGCCACTCCTTCAGTAACATCAGCCTCAGACGGGACTTCCAGCCCTCATAGCCTCCAACCCCAAAGAGGACTCCCAGCCGCCAATCTGATCGCTTCAATTTATCCGTTTGTTGCCAGCTGGAACACTGCTGCTGCCTGTTTAACAATGGTGGCGCAACAGTTAGAAAATTCTGTGCAACTGGAATGGGTGCAGCGCCAACTCAGAGGACAACGCCCAAAACAGGTTGTCGAAGCAGCCGAAAAGTTAGGGTTAGTGATGCGGCGGTTACAAGTGAGTTGGGGTGAATTGCGACAGTTGTCATTTCCGGCTTTATTGCTATGGAGTTCTGACTCACCCCAGAGTCCATCCTGGGTAGTGGCTTATGGCGTTAAGGGCGATCGCTTAATCATCGCTAACCCTCTAAACCCCGAACGGACTTGTGAAAGCTTGCCGCAGTCGATAGTTGAGGCATGTTGGGATGGACGATTGTGGCAAGTAGAACTCATATCCCAGCAAGAAAAATTTAACCTGAGTTGGTTTACCCCAGCAGTTTGGAAGTATAAAGGATTGCTCACAGAAGTATTGTTAGCATCTTTTACCTTGCAGCTTTTGGGGTTAACAACACCGCTAATTACCCAAGTCGTCATTGATAAAGTGATGGTGCAGGGTAGTTTGCCAACTCTTGATGTGATGGCGCTGGCACTTTTATGCGTAGCCATATTTGAATCTATACTGGGCATTCTGCGCCTATTTATCTTTACCCATACAGCTCGTCGTCTGGATTTGAGTTTATCAGCACAGCTATTTCGCCATCTGATGCGTTTGCCTTTGGCTTATTTTGAGTCGCGACGCGTCGGAGACACAGTAGCAAGAGTCCAGGAACTCGAACAAATTCGTCAGTTTCTCACAGGTACAGCATTAACTGTGATTTTGGATAGCATCTTTGCTGTGGTGTACCTGGCATTGATGTTTTATTATAATATCCCACTCACCTTTGTGGCTTTAGCAGTACTGCCGCTATTTGCCACATTAACGATAGTTGCAACACCAATTCTGCGTAACTGGCTCAACGAAACTTTTAACCGCAGTGCCGATAGTCAATCGTTTCTAGTAGAGACAATCACAGGAATTCACTCCGTTAAAGCCCACGCAGCCGAACCAGTAGCCCGCGATCGCTGGGAAGGCTTATTTGCCCGCTTCATTCGCACAAGCTTTAAAGCTTCTACCACCTCCAATATCAGCAGCAACATTGGTGACTTTCTCACGAATTTATCCACCATGCTGATTCTCTGGTTTGGAGCCAAGTTAGTCATCGAACAAAAGCTCACAATCGGACAGCTTGTTGCATTTCAAATGCTGTCTGGTAGAGTCACAGGCCCGCTTTTGCGCTTAGTACAGTTGTGGCAAAACCTTCAACAAGTGCTACTTTCTGTAGATCGCATTGGTGATATTCTCAACGTCTCCCCAGAAGCTGAACTGGGAACTGGCTTAGTTTTGCCACCCCTGAAAGGACAAGTCACCTTCGAGCAAGTATTTTTCCGCTACCGACCTAATTTTGAAGCAATTCTGCGGGGAATCTCTTTCAGTGCCGAACCAGGGCAGTTTGTTGGCATTGTCGGACGTAGCGGTTCTGGGAAAAGTACTCTATCTAAGTTATTGCAACGCCTCTATCAAATTGAATCAGGACGCATCCTGATTGATGGTTTTGATATAAAAAGTGCCGATTTAGCCTCACTGCGGCAACAAGTTAGTGTAGTTCTCCAAGAAGACTTTTTATTTAATGGTTCTATTTTGGAAAATATCACTCTCGGTAGTCCTGACATTACCGCAGAGCAAGTAGTAGAAGCGGCAAGATTAGCCGTGGCCCACGACTTCATCAGTCAATTACCTTATGGTTATGAAACCAATGTTGGCGAACGCGGTACAGCTTTATCTGGTGGACAGAGACAACGTATTGCCCTAGCAAGGCTATTTCTTTCCCAAGCGCCGATTTTAGTTTTGGATGAAGCTACTAGCGCCTTGGATAGTGAAACTGAACAACAAGTACTGCAAAACCTGCAAAAAATTTCCGCCAACCGTACCGTGTTCCTGATTGCTCATCGCTTTGCTCCCCTCAAACGTGCTGACTTGATTTTGGTATTGGAGCAAGGCGTGATTGCCGAACGTGGTACTCACTCACAATTGTTGCAACAAAAGGGTTTGTATTGGTCGCTATATCAACGGCAGCAAGCAAACATTTAATAGATTTAACTAACTCAAAGCTTATGGCTAAATAAAAGATTAACGTTTGCAAAGCGGCTTAAGGATAGCCTTTGGCGAATGGAGCACAACTTCATTCGCCATTTTAATTTTGCTGATTTCAATAATTACCCTTGCTATAGTCTGGGTGGTGTAAATACTTTCAAATTCTCACACAAAGCCCGAAACATTAATTATTACGTAAAGCCTTTAATAGCAAGGGTTCCAGAATATTATCTCATAAGATTAATTAAAGAGCGTTAGATATTACAAATGTTCTTAAAACAAACTCAATTGGTTTTACAAGTAAAAATAAAATAAGAATCTTAAGTAGTTTTGACCTTCTAATAACATTTGCAATTCCAGGTGAATATCTATAATAAAATTTGATTATTGTTTTACCCGTGGATGAAGTAAGAAGAATATTATCTCTAAATACATAGAAAGAATGAAGAATATCTTCGTCAGCATCACAAGCTGTAACAATAAAACAATCACCTTTACTGCTTGATGCTCTGCTAGTTGTATGTGAACCTAAATTTACGGAACTTTGTTTATCCTTATTATATTTCAAAGGATTTCCACATTTATCACAGTAATTTGAACCAGGCTTGAATATAAATGACGTACCACACTTTTTGCAACGATATTTTACCTCTAAGGAAGCATAATAAGCCTTTATATTACAACCACAGTGAGAACAATATTCAGCATTATATCGAATTTCTTTTCGACACTTAGGACAGTTATGTTTAGACATAAAATTATTAAGTATATTATCTAATAATAAATGAATGCATTAACTTTGGTCACTTCTCGCTTTTTTTGAAGAGAGAAAGGCACGCGGTTAGGCAATCGCTGGTAAGCGTGGGAAGGCGGGGTTATTATTCAATATCTTGTTTAGAAAGAAGGAATTTATAAATAGAATTTTTATCTGCTTTAATGCGTGTTTCGGCGGTTATGATTTCAATTCTGCCTTTTAGATTTAAATCATGCACAATAAGGTCTGCATCTGAGTAAATTTTATCAGCAAACCTGACAATTTCACTTGCGGGGTTTTGATTTCCTTGTTTTATTGATAACAGCTTTACTTAGTAAGTAACTCAGGCATTGCATAGTGGTTGGTTGCACTTGCACTACAAGACAGATTAGGTATTGCAAAATTATTATCCTCGTTGGCAGAGAGTTAATAGAGTGACGCGCTATTAGGCGATTGACGAGGCGATCCTTAACCCTTAACCCTGCCTCTCACTGGGTTGAAAAACCGTTCAGTTAAGAAAATCGTCGGTTGGGTAGAACGAAGTGAAACCCAACAAAGTCACGCAAGTGTTGGGTTTCTTTCCTCAAACGCCACTTGCTTCAACGGGGGGAACCCCGTAATCCAGTGGCTCCCCAACCTACGTAGAAGTTGAGTTTTAGGCTTAACTAAACTGTATTGAGTCATCACGTCCTATTATTATTTTTGGATTAGTCTCCATTAATACACCTCCAATATTTAAGATTTACTCGAGAATTTTACTCTTAATGAAAACTGTAATTTTCAGAGTGTTTTTTGGTAATAGAATTAGCATTTTGTTCTGAAATTTCATAGTAATTATTGACAATGAAGCTTCTTATCACATTGATTGAAATCTTCTGATTGTCAAGGTTTCAAGGCTTCAAACTGTCAAAAATCGGTTGCTATCTTTGAGAAAAAACTTATGCACATTGATGATGTTAATAACAATATATTGTCAAATAAACGGCTCAATGTCACTTCAATCTCCTCATTAGATAGCTTGAATACGAAAGATGACTACGGCCTCAACTTCAGCAGACGTAGTAGCTATAAATCAGCCGATGCTGATGTGCAGTTGCTAAACAAAGAGAAATCTGAAAATAGCAGTAACCCTAGTAATACTTTTAGCACTCAAAATTATAACCCCACTAATGGCTATGGTTTGATTAATGGAGCAGCAGCAGTGGCTAGAGCTATTAATCAGAAAACCTTTGCTGATGTTCCCGATCTTGGTGGCAATAATTGGGGAGCAGACCTGGTTAAAGCACCGGAAGTTTGGGCACATGGATACACAGGTAAAGGCGTTGTTGTCGCTGTTGTAGATACTGGAGTTGACTACAACCACGAGGATTTAAAAAATAATATCTGGACGAATAGCAAGGAAATTGCGGGTAATGGTATAGATGATGATGGCAATGGCTATGTTGATGATACTTACGGTTGGAACTTTGCCGATCAAAACAACAACACTTTAGATGACAACGGTCATGGTACTCATGTTTCCGGCACGATCGCAGGAGAAAATAATAACTACGGTGTCACTGGTATTGCCTACGATGCCAAAATTATGCCTGTCAAAGCTTTAGATAGCTCTGGCTCTGGTTCCTATAGTTCCATATCTAAAGGTATTCGCTACGCTGTAGATAATGGAGCTAATGTGATTAACCTCAGTTTAGGAGGCTCATCTTCTAATCGCACTCTAGAGTCAGCCATTGACTATGCCAGCAGTAAAGGAGTGATTGTCGTCATGGCAGCAGGTAATGATGGTGGCTCATCACCAGAATATCCCGCCCGCTATGCATCCAAGTCGGGAATTGCCGTTGGGGCAGTAGATAAGAATAATAATTTGGCCGACTTCTCTAACCGCTCTGGAACAAATCCAATCGCTTACGTCACCGCTCCAGGAGTCAAGATTTATTCATCAGTTCCGAATAATCAGTATGCAACTTATAGCGGCACATCTATGGCTGCTCCCCACGTTGCTGGCATTGTTGCCCTGATGCTTAGTGCTAACCCCAACCTGACTGATGCCCAAGTACGTCAGATTGTCACAGAAACCGCAGGAAACAGTACGCAAACTACAAACTCTAGTTTGAATCTTTCTAATGTCAGTTCTCTAGCAAGTCAGGTGATTGCAGAAACCGCAGTAAATAAGACACAAACTAAAAGCTCTAGTTTTAATAGTTCCAATTTTGGGTCTCGAATCGGTCAGGCAATTACAGAAACAGGAAAATCTCTAACACCAGAAACTACCACTAGTTGGAATAATTCTGATTTTAGCACTGCGATCGCTCAGGCGATGCCTATGACGGGCTACACCCACGCAGAAACTACAAGATACCTGACATCAGCCGCAGATAGTTCTGGATTAGCCAATCCAGAATTATGGTCGCAATTCCAAAACTATGACAATAATTTGAGCAGCATCAACGTGAATAGCAATGAGGATGAGAATAATCTCGATTTTGGCAAACAACTAGAGGAAATCCAAAAACAAATAGATCAGTATAGAAAATTCTTGGGTATGACTTGAAAATTACAGCGATTTGCAGTTAATATTCCTTGGTTAAGAAAATCAACCAACTCGCTCATCAGTCGTGAATGAATGTAGGGGTTTAGCAAGCTAAATCCTTACGTTTTTAGGCGTGGGTTATGCGATACATAAGTTGGAATGAGGTTTTTGTAATAGAGCGGCGTTGTAAGCATTGCAACAAGTTTTTAATTTAGGACTTACGCACAGGTTACGCAAAATCAAACCACAGAGAACGCAGAGAACACAGAGGAATAAGAGTTAGAGAGGTTTTTTGCGTAAGTCCTATAATCAATTCCACATCAGTGCTGACAAAATCTAAAGACAATGTTAAGCTTTACAGAACTTCATGAAATTTCAACTGAGCAGTTAACAGCTAGTTGATGCTAATCGTCAAGCAGGACTTTCCTCTTAATTGGAAACGTAATTAGTATGCCGAAGGACTACAACAATTGGCACCTTGAAACAGATAGAGGCTATCAACAGCAAAAAGCGCTTAAACGATACAGATACCTTAAAACTTTGAAAAAGTCTGAACTGACTTTAGATGATGAAATGTTAATTGAAAACTTTACTACTGCATTTCAATTGTGGTTTTTCCCTGGAACAGTGCGAACACTGGAGTGACTTGCTACCATTAATAACTTGGCAACTTTGGCTGAAGCCTGATATTGTGACTGACAACCTTCTCCCCTAGCAAAAGTCAGAGGTTAAAATGACCCCAAGACGGGTTTCCCAGGCAATGGGTGTATAGATTGTCAACTCAATGCTGTTGGGTCATTTTATCATAGGTTAGTCTAAACTCCAGTTGTGAAGATGAAGGAGATAACGGAGCGATCGCCGATTTAGCAGACTTTCCTACCTAACGGAAAATGCCTCATTGAACCGCCGTGTCACAGGCTCAGTGATGAATGTCAAAATTGACTTTTTACGAGTGACGATTTCACCTGTAGCAGCCATCCCTGGTGTAAATTCTACTTCTTGACCTCGAACATTCACTGCGTGTTTATTTAGCTTAATTCTCGTCGGAAAAACTAAACCCAATTCTTTATCAGCAATTGCATTTGGACTGACTTGCATAACTTCGCCATCCACAATCCCAAATTCTTGGAAAGGAAAAGTCGCCATTTTCACTTTTGCCTTCATTCCTTGACGAATAAATCCAATATCGCGGTTGAGAACTTTTACCTCTAGAAGCATTTCTTCCCCTTCAGGCAAAATTGACAGCAATTCTTCACCCGATTGTACTGGCCCTTTGGTGGCTTTGACTTTATAAATTGTACCGGCTACGGGAGCCTGAATCGTTTCTAAAGCTTGTTGTTTCCTCGCCTGCTCTAATTGACCTTGTACAGTTGTCAGTTCTTCTTTACGCTTATTAAACTGCGTCAAAATTTCGCTTTGGCGTTCTGATGCTACACGCTGGGCCTGACTGCGTGCAGCGTTGTAAGCTTGTTCTGCTTGGCGAATTTCCTGGACTTGGGCAGCAATATCTTTTTCTAATGATGTGGCTTTATCTTGAGCCTCTGTGATTCTATTCTGGGCGTTGATGACTTCATCTTGCGCTCTAGTGATTTCTGTCTTTGCACGAGTTAATCTTTCTTGGGCATCCAGGTAATCGACACGAGGTACAGCGCCAGGAGTAATTAGAGTGCGTAGGCTTTTTTCCCTTTCTTGAGCAAGGGCTAAATTACTTTCAATTTTAATTCGGATGCTATCTGCATTCACAAGGTTGGTTTGAGCATTCCCAAAGCTACTTTTGGCATTAACTAAATTGTCTTGCAATCGAGTCAAGCGGACTTTAGCTTGATCGATGAGTGCTATTTGGCGATTTGCTTCTGCTTCCGCCGCTGCTTGACGTGCTTGGTAGTCTTGCAGGCGGGAGTTTAAAAGTTCATCTTGCAGTTTCGTCCCAGTAGTTTTAACTCCGGTGCGTTCTGCATCCAAACGTTGTAAATCGTCTTGAATCAATCTGGTAGATTTGGCTAGACGAGAAACATCGGTTATTTGCAAGTCTGGATCTTTTTGAATCAGAATTTGACCTTTAGTAACGCGATCGCCTTCTTGTACTTTAACAGCAACAATTGACCCTCCACCCAAAGATGTCACAGGTCTTACCTGTGTAGAAGCAATTAATTCTCCTGGTGCTGTTGCGACTTCATCTATTTGCGAGAAGTACGCCCAGGCGATCGCCCCAAAGACGATGGCGCTCATCGTTCCCGCTAATAATCTAGTGTACAGGGGTGGCAATTCCTGTACCGCCTTCCCTAACTCATAAGTAAGTTGTTCCTCCGGTTGGGCGAATCGTTCTTTTGTCTGACGTGCTTGAGCAGCATTTACCATATATTTTTGTCCTTTGTCATTTGTCATTTGTCATTTGTCATTTGTCCTTGATTATTCACGAATGACCAATGACTAATGACTATTCAAACTGCTAAATAGCGCCGCAAAAAACTTTCTAATGTTTCCAACTGGAAGTTAAAAATTGCCTCTAAATTGGCAATTTCATCTTTTGTACAGAAAAATTCATTTGCTAGCAATGTACGAAAAGTTCCCAAAGCTTTTTGGGTTTGGGGATTAAATAAACCTAATGCACTCTGTAACCCATCAATGAGAAATAGGGGTGAGTTAATTATTACTGGTTCTTTGGCGAAAATCCGACTAAAAATTCGGGGAATATCTTCTCTTAATAAAATCTCTGGCCCTCCGACGGGTAAAATCTGGTTGCGAGCGCCTTCAACAGTCACAGAATCCACAACTATCCTTGCCAAATCATCGGTACTGACAATTGAAGTACGGTTTTTGCGATCGCCAACCAGCAAATACAATCCCGTTTCCCGAAATCGTTCTACTAGTGGTAGCAAGTTAGATGCTAATCCAGCTGGGCGCAAAATAGTGTAATTTAAGCCACTAGCTGCTAAATATCGCTCTACTGCTCGTTTGGCTTTGAAAACAGGAGCATCTTCATAACCGCGATCGGCTCCCAGTACAGAAATAAAGACAAAATGCTCTACACCATTGGCTTTCGCCTGGTCGATGAGTTCAATATTAGCGCGGTAATCTAAAGATAAGGCATCGCTATCGGAACCGTGGGCGCTGATAATATACCGTACACCCTGACTAGCTTTCTGGATATCTTTTTCCTCTAGCAAGTCACCAATGAAAATTTCTGCACCCCGGTGTTCTAACTCGCTGTAGCGCGAATTAAGGCGGACAAATGCCCGCACAGACTGTTCTCGTTGTCGTAGGAGTCGCACAACTCTGCGGCCAATTCCTCCCGTTGCTCCAGTTACTAGAAACATATAAATACCTAAATTGAATAGTTACAGCGTTTATAGTTGTCAAAATGCTCGATATATGCTCAAAATTCATTAAGCAATACTTAAAGAGAGATATGAGCATATTTTTATACTTTGTTACCATGCTCAAGATATAGTCATGCCAATAAGTCATACCTTATTTATTTTAATACTCTAAAAATGATCCCCCACATCCTTGTAGATGCAGGGGATAGAGTAATAGGATTAGTTTTACTGGCTCAACAAGTCAATAGCTTGTTCAAGCGACATCTTAGCCTTGTGCAAATTTAGCAGATTTTCCTGGTCATATCGGTCAGGATAGCTCATTTTCCTGCCCTCTAAAGTTATCCGAATTAGTGCTGCTTGCTCATCTGTGGGTGAATTCATCTCATCTATAGCAGAATTGATGACTTGGATAGCGTTAAAATTAGGGAATTTTATCCCTTTACCTTGCTTCATTTGTTGCAGCGCTAAAAGTGGAAATGCCATCAGAGTTACGATGTAGGAGGTTTTGTATCCTGCATTACCAGTAGGTTTTACACCGTATCTGCGACACAAGTCGCGTAATTCTTTAATAGTTTTGATTTCAAGTTCAGAACGCGTGAACATAAAATAGTAGTGTCCATTTTTGATATTGGATATTGGTGGTTGTACTTCCGGCAAGTTGTAGCAACCACCAAAAATCAATTTATTGTTTTGGCACCAAGTAAATCAAGCCTTATTTATATTTCTCAATAATGCCTAATCCTAAAGGGAATCCACAAAATTTACAACCAATCAAATCAAATAGAGAAGAATCATTAACAGAAAGGATTAACTTACGCATTACCAAGACTATGAAGGAAGAACTATCCACCAAGGATGATCCTCCAGAATTTTGTCGTCGTGCGATCGAGGAAGCATTAGAGAAAGATAAAGAGAAGTAATCTCAAAGGGAATGAAGGGGTTGAAGGATGAATGCCGAAGAGTTGTTGCAGCGATATGCTGCTGGGGAGAGAGATTTTACTGGAGTTAAGCTGCCAAGAGTTCGCTTGCTGGACGTGAATCTTAGCAGGGCTATTTTCAGGGAAGCCGATCTCAGTAACGCTAGTCTGGATTGGACTGATCTTAGTTATGCCGACTTGAGCTATGTCAACTTGAAGGGAGCGCGTCTCGGTGAAGCCGCTTTGACAGGAGCTAATTTGGAAGGGGCTGATTTGAGTGGAGTTGTTTGCGGTCAAACTGGTTTCTTTGATGCTAATCTCAGTCATGCCAACTTGAGAAGAGCTATTTTGACGGAAACATCTTTTGACGATACCAACCTCAGCCATGCCGATTTTAGAGGAGCTAGTTATTTTAGTATTAATCGTTGCAAGAGAGCTACTTTTAATGAAACCATTATGCCTGATGGAAGCATTAGAAGCGATGGTATTTGAGGTGAGAATAGCTTATAAAATAAACGTTTCATAGGCAACTACAAGTACAACTTTACAAAAAATATCCCCCACATCTTTGTTTATGTAGGGGAGTACTCCAATTTAAGAGTTATGAATTAAAAATATTTTCGCAATAAACCTTTTTAATTGTCGCTTGTCGGACAAGGAACAGACTTTTCTCCTGACCAATCTGTAAGAGTATTTTCATCTTTATAATGCCGGGGAGTTTTCAACAGCAAATACCAAGCCTCTCCAGCATCCAATAAATTAAAGGTTTCAGAATAGTGATTTTCTAACAAATCCCTAACCAGAACATAATAGTCAGAGTTCATTCCTGGAAAAATATGATGTTCAGTGTGGTGAGAAAAATTTAAATGCAACAGGTCAAATATTTTATAAACCCGGATAGACATACTATTTATCAGTGGATCATTAACGCTGGTCATCCGACAAAGTAAATGATTTGTATAAATATAAAAAATTACTCCAGCATAACCAATTGCAATCGGTAAAAAGTAACCGAGTATAAGTTTTATGGGTTCAAATTGGAGATAGATTATGATACTCAGATGAATCATTATCATCATCAATAATTCCCGTGCGATCGCTCGACGATCTTTAGCACTAACTGTAAATGCAGCAGGAACATAATCGACGGATTCATGATTGAAAAACAGCACAGATGTCAGATTACGAAAAGTATGTACTCCCCAGGCAGAAGTCAATCCCACTATGAACCATATAGGATTGACTTCAGTTGAAGGCACAAATAAGTCTTGAATCCATTTTCCCCAGGTTGCAGACTGTTCATATAAGTAATTGCGATCTGGGTCGCCTAAATCATTAGTGTGATTATGATGTACTCGGTTATGAACTGCTTTCCATAACGTTGGTGGCATCCACAACATTGTTAGCCCTAAAAAGCTAAGGATATAGATTAATCGGGGGTTTTTAATTACGCTACCATGCATCAAATCGTGGGTGCTAAATAGTAAGACAACCACGCTATTGCCCATAATGATGCTTAAAGGTAGATAAAGCCATAAAAGATATGGCGACCAAGAATCTAACCGCGCCGCTATCATCCAGCCTAGAATCAAAATTGCCAGATTAATGAACAAGATAATTAACTTACTTGGATCGGCGATAAATGCTTCAGGTGGCATCAGAGAACGTAATTCTTTCGCATATATTTTCTGGTGAATAAGTGTCTGATCGGTACTAACATTCATAAATAATTGTCACGTAGAGAATTTAGCTGAGTGAAGTTTTGCGGTAAATCCTAGCGTTTTTTAAATCGGATGATTCAATTCACAATAGGTAAAAGCTCTAAATATACCACACAATATTTTTACAATAGACCTATTGGAGAATTTTGGCATCGTCCACAAGTAAGCCTCAGAATAAATTCTGAGGCTTACAATTTGAAGCTGGCTAAAATTATTGTTTTAACCGCATTTTCAGCCAGAGGGAAGAGGTCTAATCTATGAAAAGCTTTCTTAATTTGCAATCCCCCCACATCTTGGTGGATGCAGGGGGATAAAATAACCCACTATTTGGATTATTGATCAATTTTTGGGCGCTATTCACCGATTAATCCTACCTACCGCAGATGCGATTGCACTATTTATACTTTGTGCAAGCAGCCCACCTCAAAACTATTCAGATGCTTTGTTATTAGCTCTATTAGCACGCGCCTCAGCTGAAGCCATCACCTCATCAAAATTCTCTAGCACTTCTCCAGGGAAGTTTTCCAAAACTCTGGTAGAAAGAGCAACCCGCCCTTTACCCTCATCCAAGTCAATAATTACAGCTTTAATTGGCTGACCAACTTGAAATACTTTTTCTAAAGAATCAATAAATTTCTGGCTTACCTGCTTGATATGAAGTAGGGCGCTCATGCCACTTAAATCAACAAACACACCAAAAGGTTTGATACCAGTAACTTTGCCTTCCACCAGTTGACCTAGTTCTAATAAGCTGAAGTTGCTAGAACGAGTTGCTAAACGCTGGGAAAGGATGAGTTTGTTGGTGTTTTTATTAATTTCCAAAAAGCCTACAGTCAGATTTTGACCTTTGAGTGCTTCTAAATTATCACGCTCTGCCAGGTGCGATCGCGGGATAAATCCCCGCAAAGAAAGAATATCGACGGTTACACCACCTTTATTCACACCCATAACCCGTACTTGCACAGTCTGAGCATTTTCCTGCATTTCGGTCAATCGTTCCCAGATGTGCTGAATTTCTAACTGCTTTCGAGAAAGGGTGACTTGACCTTCTGCATCCTGATCTCGGATAATCAAAAATTGCATTTCCTCTTGCAATGGCAGCACCTCCGATAAATCGGTAACTGCTCTCAAAGAAGCCTCATCGCGCGGCAGAAAAGCTGACGACTTGCCACCAATATCAACATAGGCTCCATCATGGTCAAGTTGGAAAACTTTGCCATTTACAAGCTGTCCCTTTTGAAATTGGTAGTCGTGTTTTTCTAGTGCTTTAGCAAAATCGTCCATTGTAAAGGGCGAATTGGCTGTTTGAGAAAGTTTCGATTCGGAATTCATGACTTTTGAAGATTAGTTGTTATTTGATATGGTGCAACTGAAGTTTATATTGTCATTTGTCCTTTGTTATTTACTAATGACCAATGACTAATGACGAACTTGGCTGTGTATGCTTCAGTTTAGTTGACCAAAGAGTTGTTTTACTTGCTCCCAAGCATCAGCCGCAGCTTTAGGATTATAACTGGCGCGATGGTCACAGAAAAATCCGTGATCAGCTCCATCGTAGCGAAACACATGATGAGGAATTTTATATTTTTCTAACTCTGCTGCAATTTCATTTACTTGTTCGGCTGGGATGCTAGTATCTTCCTTGCCAAAGAAGGCATAGAGAGTACCTGATATTTCTCTGGTACGGGTGACAGTAGGAGCGCCACCTCCCGGCGTGCGGGTGGTAATTCCAGCACCGTAAAAGGAAGCCGTAGCTTTAATATCTGATAAGGTGGCTGCAAGATATGCAACGTGACCGCCAAAGCAGAAGCCAATACAGCCAAAACTATCTTTTTTCACTTGAGGCAGATTTTTCAGGTAGTCAATTGCTAATTGAATATCGCTCAATAACTCTGAGGCTTGAGTTTGCATGGCGTAGCCTCTGCCCGTTTCAATATCTTTAGGTGTATATCCGGTTTCAAAGCCAGGAGCAGTACGTTGAAAAAGTGCAGGTGCGATCGCTACATACCCAAGTTTGGCAATCTGTTCTGTAACATCCCGAATGTGAGTGTTGATACCAAAAATTTCCTGTAATACCACGACTCCTGGATAAGATCCAGGTTCTTTTGGCTCTGCTAGATAAGCAGACACTTGAATATTATCTTGCAAAAGATTAACCGTTGTGGTGATTATTGCTTGCTCTGTCATAATAATTCTTACCAGTGCTATGTGATTAGCTGTGTGTTTATTTGATATAACTATGCCAGTATGCCTAGCTTTTTTCTAATTAAATTATTAATTACCAATAGTGAGCGCATTAGAAATTTGTATCAGAAAAACTTTATATGTAAATAAACATATTTAAGATGTAGCAAATGTAGCTGGTCACAAAAGGAGGCTGAGTTAAAAGTGTTGAGTATAAAAGCAACACTTAATAGTCAAAACTCAGCACTCATTAGCACTTAGTATTCAGGAGGTTTGGTGATGATTCAATTCCGTATTCAGCCAGACAGCGAAATTCCCGCATCAACCCAGCTGTTTAATCAAATCCGATTTGCGATCGCTTCTCGGCAATATCCCCCAGCTTACAAATTACCAAGCACACGGGCGCTGGCAATGCAAACCGGGTTACACCGGAATACCATAAGTAAGGTTTACCGTCAACTAGAAGAAGACGGATTTGTTGAAAGTATGGCTGGTTCGGGTATTTATGTTCGTGCCCAAGGTCATGAAGGCGGTAGTAGGCTGCAATCACCAATTCTCAAGCAAAATCCTCATGCCTATCAAGTTGTCCAGCAAGCACTTGACGAGCTGCTCTCCCAAGGATGTTCGTTAAATCAAGCCAGAGAGCTATTTTTAGCGGAAATTGACTGGCGCTTGCGTTGTAGTGCGCGGGTACTGGTTGCAGTTCCATCTTATGACATCGGTGCTGGTGAATTGATGGTGTATGAATTAGAACGATCGCTAAAAATCCCAGTCCAGTTGGTAGCAATGGAAGAATTAACAGCTGTATTAGATAAAACTACCTCTGCGACAGTAGTCACAAGTCGATATTTTATCAGTAATGTAGAAGCGATCGCTGCTCCAAAAGCTGCACGGGTAATTCCTCTAGATATCTACGACTACAGCAAGGAACTCAACCTATTAAAAACTCTACCAAAAGAAAACTGTGTTGGGATAGTTAGCCTTAGTTCCGGGATTGCACGAGCCGCAGAAGTCATCCTCCACGGTTTGCGGGGTGATGAACTACTGGTGATGACTTCGCAACCAAAAGATGCTTATAAACTACACGCTATGGTTAAGCGGGCTGAGGTTATCATCAGCGACCAAGCCAGTTATGCGGCAGTGCAAGCAGCCGTGCAAGCATCTGATGAAGATATTATTCGTCCACCAAAGGTGATTAAGGTTGAAAATTATATCGGCGCTAACTCGATTAACTTGCTAAAACGAGAACTGGGTTTAAGTTAATCTCAAGATTAATTCTACCAACATCTTTGAGAGCAACTGATACAGGAGGAATGGGATAGTGCAGATTGTGATTGTGGGTGCAGGCCCAACAGGTGTAACCCTTGCCCTGCTCCTTGTAAAACGTGGTATTGCTGTAACCTTAATTGAAGCAGCAAAAGACTTTCATCGTGTATTTCGCGGTGAAGGATTAATGCCCAGTGGCTTAGAAGCTTTAGAGGAAATGGGTGTATCGGCGTTGTTGGAGGATATTCCCCATCGACAACTCGACGCGTGGGAATTCATTATCGGGGACAAGCAGTTGTTTCGAGTTGATGAACCAATGGGGGCAACCCAAGCCTGTACACTGGTTTCACAACCACCACTGCTCAAAGCACTGATTTCGGAAGCTCAAACCAATGATGGGTTTAAATTTATCCAGGGTGTTCCTGTCAAAGATTTACTGTGGAGTAATCAACGTGTCGCAGGTGTAGTACTGAACGATGGGAGAGAATTTGCTGCTGACTTAGTGATTGGGGCAGATGGTCGAAATTCCCTTGTGCGACAACGTGTAGGATTGGAATTGGTACGCCAGCCTAAAAATATTGATATTCTCTGGTTTAAACTTGCCGCCAGCCCTGAGTTTGCAAAGAATAATGTGTTTCGTACTATTTTAAATGGCGATCGCGCATTTACCATCTTTCACGGGGCAGAGTCAGGAAAATTGCATCTGGCTTGGGTGATGTTCGCAACCGAAAATACTGACTCCAAGCAGACCAACTGGGCAGAGATTTTTGCCTCACTATCACCCTCATGGCTAGCAGAGCATTTTCGTAATCATGCAGACACTATCGAATCCCCCATTCGGCTTTCTGTTGTGGTTGGTTATTGTCCCCAATGGCACGCACCAGGGGTACTACTTCTGGGTGACGCTGCACACCCAATGTCTCCTGTCCGCGTTCAAGGAATTAATCTCGCATTCCGTGATGTGATTGTCGCTGCTAATCATCTTGTACCGTTGTTGGACAAAGAAGGGGGACACCAGGATATTGACACAGCACTGTCGCACATCCAAGCAGAACGTGAGCCAGAAATAATCCGCGCCCAGCAACTCCAGTTAGAAGAAGCTAAACAAGGCAAACTACTGCGAAAAAATGCACTGCTGCGTTCGCTGTTGATTCAACTTGCTCCCTTGCTCCGTAAAACAATTAAAAAGTCTTGGTTAAAGCGACAATATAAAATGCGTCAAGGTATCACACAGGTACACTTAACTGTTTAAAAAACCGCTATCAGTTATCCGACTTGTGGTTTTGGCGTGTTAATTTGCAAAAACTCTTGTACCCGTTGCAGATAAGTTGGTACATCTTCCAACATTGGGAAATGTGCTGTATTGGGAATCATCACAAATTCCACTTTGTCACTTAGTGCAGCTGCTTGACGCCCCATTTCGGCTGGAATAATCTTGTCATACTCCCCCGCTACAAGTAGAGTTGGCACTGTCAGCTTGGCAAACTCAAGGGGCATCACTTCAGCTTGAGCCTTACTGACTGAAGTAAAAATTGTCCCTATCGCTGCATCGTAATCTGCTTCGAGAAAATCTTCTAAAAAAGCTTGCCGCTCAGAATGTGGTATGGAACTATATAAAAATCTCGCCATAAACATCTGGTCAACAAATGGAATTTTGCTTAACCATTTGGGACGGAATTTAACTACATAGCCACCAAATTTATGAAAGGCACTAAAAGATTTTTCATCGTACTCAAAAATGCCGCTACAAGTTAAAATTCCTCGTTCTACTCGTTCGGGATAGCGGTTAAAAAATAAAGTGGCAACAGAAGCGCCCATCGAATGAGCATGGATATAAACACGCTGAATATGCAACCCATCTAGCAAAGCTGCCAAATCATCAGCGTATTCCTCTAATTCATAGGTTAACTCTTTGATTGCCTCTGATTCTTCCTGTGGTGACTCGGATTCAGCAACAGCTTCACTGGCTTGGGCGATGGTTGGCTTCCCACGAGAACGGCCAAATCCTCGCAAATCGTAGAGTAAACAATCAAATTGCTCTGATAATGCATTAGCAGTATTTTGCCAATATCTAGCCGAACCAGCCCAACCGTGCAGGAAAACCATCACCGGTTTTACCAAAGAACTGGATGGTTTTTTCACCCATTCGTAGTAATGCTCAACGCCACGAACATTAATATAAGGCATTAGTCGTTTGTCCTTTGTCAGTTGTCATTAGTCCCTGGTACACGGTTATTATTCCTTATTTTTTGACCAATGACTAATGACTGATGACTAATGACTATTAAGCTGATTCTGGCTTCGGTAGTGAAGACGGATGTATTATCAGTTCAGCAGTCGATCGCTTCTCGACCATCTCCCGTGTTACTGTACAGCGTGTCACATCCTTACGGGATGGTAACTCATACATTACATCCAGCATCAATTCTTCAACAATACCGCGTAATGCTCTCGCACCAGTTTTACGGCGGTAAGCTTCTTGAGCGATCGCTCGTAAAGCATCTGCTTTAAAATCTAACTGAACATTATCCATCTTCAGCAGTTTTTGGTACTGCTTCACTAAGGCGCTGCGTGGTTGAGTAAGAATCGCCATCAGCGCTTCTTCATCTAGCGGATCTACAACTGCTACCATTGGCATCCGCCCAATAAACTCTGGAATCAGGCCAAATTTTACTAAATCATCCGGTTCTAGATGGCGAAGAGTGTCTGCTGCTCGTTTTTCCTTCGATTGCCCTTCTCCCGGTTGCACAAAGCCGATTGCTTTTTTGCCAACTCTCTGATCTACAATTTTTTCTAAGCCTACGAAAGCACCACCACAGACGAACAAAATATTACTTGTATCAATCTGGATGCAGTCTTGATAAGGATGCTTGCGCCCTCCTTGGGGTGGTACATTGGCGATCGTTCCTTCCAACATTTTCAGCAAGGCTTGCTGCACGCCTTCGCCAGAAACATCGCGGGTAATTGACGTGTTCTCGCTCTTACGAGCAATTTTGTCAATTTCGTCAATGTAAATGATTCCCCGTTGCGCTTCCTCTATATCCAAATCTGCTACTTGTAACAGTCGCAGCAAGATATTCTCCACATCTTCTCCCACATACCCTGCTTCCGTCAGCGTCGTTGCATCGGCGACGGCAAAGGGTACATCCAGGATTTTCGCTAGAGTTTGCGCTAAGAGAGTTTTACCGCAACCAGTCGGGCCAATTAATAAAATGTTGGACTTTTGCAGTTCTATGGCATCATCCGCTCCAGGTTTGCCACTAGCTTTAGACTGAATGACTGCCAGCCGCTTGTAGTGATTGTAAACGGCTACTGACAGCACTTTCTTCGCTTCGTCTTGACCAATAACGTGTTCGTCTAGATACTTTTTAATCTCTCTTGGCTTGGGTATTTGATTAAACGAAATACTAGCAGAGTGGGTACGCCGTTTTTCAGGTGGCTCTGCTCTTGGTGCTGGTTGTGCTGCCGCACCATTAGTATCGAGTAACTCCTCGTCTAGTATTTCATTACACAAGTCAACGCATTCATCGCAGATGTAGACTCCCGGCCCTGCGATTAATTTACGCACCTGCTCTTGGGACTTGCCACAAAATGAACATTTTAAATGGGAGTCGTACTTAGACATACCAGCCTCTTATTTCAGAATGGTGACGTTTTCCCCTGCTACGGGAAGATTTTGCCTGGAAATGACCTGATCAATCAAACCGTAGTTTTTTGCCTCTTCTGCCGACATAAAAAAGTCGCGCTCAGTATCTGCTTCAATTCTTTCCAAGGGTTGACCAGTATGGTGAGCCATTAACTGATTCAACTTAGCCTTAACGTAAAGAATTTCTCTGGCTTGAATTTCAATGTCAATAGCTTGACCTTGAGCGCCACCAAGTGGTTGGTGAATCATAATCCGGGAGTCGGGCAGAGACATTCGCTTACCGGCAGCCCCTGCTGTCAACAAAAATGCCCCCATGCTCGCGGCTAATCCAAAACAGATGGTAACAACATCAGGGCGAATTTGCTGTATTGTATCATAGATTGCCATCCCTGCGTAGACGGAGCCGCCAGGAGAATTAACATACAGTTGGATGTCTTTTTCTGAGTCTTCAGCGTCTAGGAATAACAACTGAGCAACAATTGAGTTGGCTACGGCATCGTCTATTGGCGTTCCTAAAAAGATAATCCGCTCTCGCAGCAAGCGGGAGTAGATGTCGAAAGCTCTTTCTCCCATGCCAGATTGCTCTATCACCATCGGCACGATGTTGCTAGGGCTGCTCAACTGGGAGTTAATGTTTATTCGACTTAAGTTGCTGATTGGGGAATTTCCCGACTGCGATTCAAGCATACAAGCTTTCTTTGACGATTATTTAGGACAAATGTTTCAGCAGCGGATGCTGCCTTTTCAACGAATGGAATTTTTATAAGCTACGTGTTAACCATTATGCCTCATATAATTTCCTCTCGTGTAACACAGTATCAAGCTCGAGTGATAACAGGTGTCACTATTTGCCGAAAATTCATTAATTCTTTAATTCTTTTGACTTCATCCCTGAGTTATGGGGCATTGGGCATGAGGCATGGGGCATTGGTTCTTTCTCCCTCTAATTCCTCATCTCCCTTAGCTTACCCATTTCACCAGAACTTTAACTCAGAACTGGTGAACTCATGGCTGTGGGATTTTTTATTATCCTTCTGTAACTTCTGTAGAAGTTTCGCTGTTTCCTTCCTCAGTCTGAGGTGCATCACCATCAGCATCTGATTCTGCGTCTTCTGTTTCCTCCACAGGACTCAAAGAACCTTCGGGTACAAGTTCAACTGAGGAGTGTTCTAAGAGCCAATCGATAATTTTTTCGGTTAACAGTTCGTTTTCCACGATTGACCGCAGTTTATCTTCATCGACGTCTTGTTCCTCTGGGTATTGCTCCAAAAGTTCTGTGACTCTGGCTGCGATTTCTTGTGGTGTTACCTCGATAGATTCGCGTTTCCCGATTTCCCGCAAGGATAAGGAGCGTTTGATGCGTTCAATTGCTTCAGTACGCGATCGCTCCCGCAATTGCGAAATAATATCTTGAGTAAACAACTTTTTCACATCCAATCCCTGCTGAGACAGCCGAATTGCTGTTTGCGTTAGCATTGCGTCCACTTCTTGCTCAATTAAAGTTGCCGGTAAGTCAACTTCTACGTGCTTGAGCAGTTCCGTTAACAAGGCTTCCTGCTTATTTGTTTTTGTTTTGTCGTCTGCCTCTTTTTGATATCGCTCTACCAAAGAAGCGCGTAACTCCTCTAAGGTTTCAAAATCGCTGATTTCTTGGGCGAAATCATCATTTACTTCTGGTAGCTCCTTTTCTTTGATTTCTTTGAGCGTTACGGTGAAAGTTGCCGCTTTTCCAGCTAAATCTTCATTAGCATACGGATCTGGGAACTGCGCCGCAATTTCTTTAGTTTCTTCAGGATTCATCCCCACTATTCCCGAAATAAAGCCTGGAATAAACTTATCTTCCTGCAACTCAACTTGAAAATCAGTTGCTTCGGCTCCGGGAATCGGTTCTAGTTCAGCTATTTCGTCCTCGCCCTCAACTCTGGCGAATGAACCTTTAAAATCGACTACGGCAATATCGCCGATTTGGGCTGCACGTCCTTCTACAGGAATCAATGTCGCCAATTCTTGACGTTCCTTATCCAGTGTATTCTCCACTTGCTCTGGATCTAACTTGACTTCTTCAGCCTTGGCTTGTAAATCAGTGTACTGCACTAGATTTACTTCTGGTTCTACATCCACAGCAGCCGAAATCGTCAGGGGTTTTCCAGGTTCATAATTATTAATCAGATCCTCAAAAGAGGAGCGCAATTGCGGCTGACCAATTGCTGGGATGGCTTCTTGTTTGACTGCTTGCTCAATGCCATCTTGAATTAGTTCTTCCAGCGCCGCTGCCTTAATTCGAGTTGTACCCAGCCGTTGTAGTAATATCGGCCGAGGCACCTTGCCTTTACGAAACCCAGGAATATTGGCAGTACTCGCTAAGTTTTTAATGACCTGTTCGTAAGTTTGCTTGGTAATTTCCGGCGTAATCTCTATTTCCAGGCCAATTTGGCTGGCGGGAAGTTTTTCCTGGGTAACTTTCATGCTTCGTCTCTAGTTTTCTGGTATTTTATACTCCGAGTACACACAAAACGCAATCAAATAATTGTTTGCGTTTGTAGCTTGATGTCTCTTAGGGGTAATGGGAGTTTGCCAAAAGGTCTTGTGACATCCAAGGATGGATGTTTGTCCTGGGGCAAAGATCCAGTTTACTGCCAATTATCAAGGACTTGACATTTTACCTTCATAACAATTTGGTTAATGGGGCATTGGTATCAGAGGGAAGGTGATAGGCGATCGGGAATAAATCTGTAACCTGTACCCTGTAACCTATACTCTGTTCCTTTCCTTACTCTCGACTCACTCACTCTAAAACTTGGGAATTAATTATTCAGTGGGCTAATGCCGTGATATCCTGGTTCTCAAAGAGTGGTTAATATCCCAAGGTTAAAGTTATAGTATTGAGTTTAGCTATTATCTAGCTATTATTAAGTTATGTGTGGTACGAGAGCGCATCTGTTACTTAACCGCATAGGTCAATTTTAAGTTGTGCTGGCTTTATGCATTTAGATCCTAGTATATTCATCATCTTGGTGAGCAAGTTTGCAATCAATACATTTGTTTCTTTACAGGTAGGATGCTTAGTTAAACGCCTAAGTGCAGAGATATCTCCGTTCTTCTGATAAATGGCGGTTTGTTGTATAATACATATTGATAGTTAAAATAATTAAAAAAATAAACAACCGTTCTTTTAAAATGCAACATCACTTAACTTATTAAAAAGATAAAAAAATAAATGTATTAAATATATAAAAATAGACTAAATTAAAGAAAAAAATAAACCTATTAAAAATGTATTTCTAGACTGCGATCGCTATTTAAATATAACTAAATTGTCAATTATTCCAAGAAATTGCAGATTTAAATCTCTTAAAGGAGGAAACAAGTTTGTCGAAATCCTATCGTTTAGCTATTTTGGGAGCGACTGGTGCAGTAGGCACAGAGTTGCTGGAATTATTAGAAAGTCGTAATTTTCCGGTTGCTGGCTTGAAGTTATTGGCATCAGAGCGGAGTGTCGGGCGATCGCTGCGGTTTAAAGGTGAAAATATACCAATAGAATCAGTGAGCGATCGCGCCTTTGAAAATGTGGATATAGTACTAGCTAGTGCGGGTGGTTCTACATCCAAAACTTGGGCAGCAATTGCTGTCGAAAAGGGCGCAGTGGTAATTGATAACTCCAGTGCCTTTCGGATGAACCCGGAAGTTCCCTTAGTAGTACCAGAGGTGAATCCCCAAGCCGCAGCGAATCACCAAGGCATTATCGCTAACCCCAACTGCACAACAATTTTAATGGCTGTGGCAGTATGGCCACTGCATAAAGTTAAACCAGTGCAACGCATCGTTGCTGCAACCTACCAATCTGCTAGTGGTGCTGGGGCTAGAGCAATGGCAGAAGTCAAAACCCAAACAAGCGCTATACTACAAGGACAGCCACCAGTTGCCGAAATATTGCCTTATCCATTGGCATTTAATTTATTCCCGCATAACTCCCCATTAAACGATTTGGGTTATTGTGAGGAAGAAATGAAAATGGTCAACGAAACCCGAAAAATATTTGGTACGCAGCAAATCAGAATCACTGCAACCTGTATACGGGTTCCCGTACTCCGCGCTCACTCAGAATCCATTAATTTAGAATTTGAGACTCCCTTTAGTGCGAAGGAAGCCAGAGAAATTTTAAATTCCTCCCCTGGAGTAAAATTGGTTGAAGATTGGGGAACTAATCATTTTCCGATGCCCATTGAAGCAACAGGTCAAGATGAAGTTTTAGTGGGAAGAATTCGCCAGGATATTTCTCATCCTTGCGGCTTGGAATTATGGTTATGTGGCGACCAAATTCGCAAAGGCGCAGCATTGAATGCAGTACAAATCGCTGAGTTGTTGGTAGAGAAAAATCTATTCAAACCATTAGCTATTAGTCATTAGTCATTGGTCATTGGTAAAGTGACAAATGACTAATAACAAAGGAAAAATGACACTTGAAAGCAATTTGCAGATAGGTTATTACAATAGAGAACCACCAAGATATAAAAACATGGGTAATCAGGAGTGAAAAAAGGGTGGGAGATTTTGGCAATGTTTTAACCGCTATGATTACGCCATTTAAAGCAGATGGTAGTGTCAACTATGATGTAGCGGCAGAACTGGCGGCGCATCTAGCTAACAACGGTACAGATACATTGGTGATGTGCGGCACAACCGGAGAATCCCCGACGCTAAGTTGGGATGAAGAATACCAGTTGTTTGTCGAGGTATTGCAGTCCGTGGCCGGAAAAGCCAAGGTAATCGCAGGTTGCGGATCGAATTCCACCAAAGAAGCGATCGCAGCCACCCAAAAAGCGTCTAAGATAGGAGTACATGGTTCCTTACAAGTTGTTCCTTATTACAACAAACCGCCGCAAGCGGGACTGGAAGCGCACTTTAAGGCAATAGCACAGGCCTGTCCCGACTTACCGTTGTTGTTATATAATGTCCCCGGTCGTACCGGACAAAACCTTCAGCCAGAAACAGTTGCCCGGTTAGCTGAGGTTAGCAATATTGTCGGGATTAAAGAATCCACTGGTAATATACATCAGGCAAGCGAAATTCGTCGCTTGACACCAAAAGAATTCTACATCTATTCTGGTGATGATTACATGACTTTGCCCTTGTTAGCGATCGGGGCAAAAGGTGTGGTAAGTGTGGCTTCTCATCTGGTAGGAAACCAACTACAGCAGATGATTCAAGCTTTTAGTGCGGGAAAAATCGAGGTAGCCAGCGAGATTCATCTCCAACTATTTCCGTTGTTTAAAGCTCTATTTCTCACTTCAAATCCCATTCCAGTGAAAAAAGCATTGAAACTTCAAGGTTGGGAGGTTGGTTCAACTCGTCCGCCGCTATGTGAAGCTGATTTAGAAGTCAGTCAAAAGTTAGAAGCGGTTCTGAAAGAACTTAGTTTAATCTAGCCACCAGCTATTTAAATGGTGGTAGTATTCTCCTTGCCAAAGATACATATAAACAACGATCGTAATTGTTCATAAGTTGCAATTTAAAAACCTGTGCTAGGACTGATAGATATACTATAAATCCTTGAGTTTTACAGTTGATTTTATTGAATAAAAAATTGAAATCTTCAATTAAAACTTGATTGCTTTGGGACTGACTTAAGAGACAGATGATGTTGTCTTAAATACAAGGAAAGTTAACTATCAACTTAATTAACCACAAGTAACAATCTAAGGAGAAAATGGCTAAAAACGAAGCTAATAATTCCGCCTTGAAAATTATTCCTTTGGGCGGTTTGCATGAAATTGGTAAAAATACCTGTCTTTTTGAGTATGACGATGAAATTATCCTGTTAGATGCAGGATTGGCTTTTCCCACAGAGGCGATGCATGGAGTCAACATTGTTTTACCAGATATGACCTATCTGCGGGAAAATCGCCACAAAATTAAAGGGATGATTGTTACTCACGGTCATGAAGACCATATTGGCGGGATTGCTTTTCATCTCAAGCAATTTGATATCCCGGTGATTTATGGCCCCAGACTAGCAATGGCAATGCTAGAGGGTAAATTAGAAGAAGCAGGAGTCCGCGATCGCACAGAAATCAGAACAGTTCTACCACGTGATGTAGTGCGGATTGGCAAAAACTTTTTAGTTGAATATATCCGTAATACCCACTCCATCGCTGATAGTTTTACTGTTGCCATTCATACTCCCCTGGGTGTAGTTATTCACACAGGGGATTTTAAAATTGACCATACCCCAGTGGATGGTGAAAAGTTTGACTTGCAACGCCTAGCAGAACATGGTGAAAAAGGCGTTCTTTGTTTGCTAAGTGATTCCACTAACTCAGAAGTACCAGGATTTACGCCTTCAGAACGTTCAGTTTATCCCAATCTGGAGAGAGTATTTAGTCAAGCTACTGGGCGATTATTTGTTACTACCTTTGCTTCTAGCGTCCATCGCATCAACATGATTTTGGATATCGCCAAGAAGCAGAACCGTGTAGTGACAGTTGTCGGGCGTTCCATGCTGAACTTGATTGCTCATGCCCGCAATTTAGGTTACATCAAGTGTGAAGATAATCTGCTGCAACCATTGCACGCTGTCCGCAATCTACCCGATGAAAGAGTACTGATTTTAACTACAGGTTCTCAGGGTGAATTGATGGCAGCAATGACCCGCATTGCCAACAAAGAACATCCTCACATTAAAATCCGCGAAGGAGATACCGTAGTATTCTCTGCTAACCCAATTCCCGGAAATACGATCGCTGTAGTCAACACCATTGATAAGTTAATGATTCAAGGTGCAAAAGTGGTCTATGGTCGGGATAAAGGGATTCACGTCTCCGGTCACGGCTGTCAGGAAGAACAAAAACTGATGATTGCCTTAACTCGACCCAAGTTCTTTGTGCCATTTCACGGCGAACATCGAATGCTGGTGAAGCACGCAGAAACCGCTCAGAGTATGGGCATTCCCGCAGAAAACATGATAATTATCCAGAATGGTGATATTGTCGAACTGACTGAAGATGCCATCGGCGTCGCTGGTAAAGTGCCATCTGGTATTGAATTGGTGGATACTACTAGTTCGGGTATGGTAAGTGCCAAAGTGCTGCAAGAACGGCAACGCATGGCTTCAGAAGGCATTATCACGATCGCAGCTGCCATTGATTGGAATGGTAAACTGTTAGCAAAACCAGAAACTCACCTCCGGGGTGTAGTTACAAGTGTAGAGCGATCGCTTTTACAAACCTGGGTAAAACAACGTATTGAAGAAATCCTCTCTGTGCGTTGGTCAGAATTTGCTCCTAGCGAAGGTGAAGCAGCAGATATAGACTGGGGTGGATTGCAAGGAACTTTAGAACGAGAATTGCAACGTTCGATCCGTCGAGAATTGCAATGTCAGCCATCTGTGACTTTGTTGATGCAAATCCCTGATGAGCCGCCTGTAAAAGTTGCCGATGGCAGAAGACGGCGGACTCGGACTGCTGCTCAGGTAGCATCGTAGGCTAATATCTCAATTTAACGTAGAAGCGCAAAGACGCAAAGTTTTTCTGAAGGTCTTTGCGCTTTGGCGTGAAATACAGTTTCTGAGTATAAGTATAGAAGCCGCAGCAGGTTGTATTTGCTTATAGTTATAGTTATTGGAGGCGATCGCTATGACTAAAACACCAATAAAAATTAGTACTCTTGAGGAATATATCAATTTTGATGATGGCACTGACAAGCGCTATGAAATTGAGGATAAGGTGCTGGTAGAAATGCCTCGTGGTACTGGCAAACATGAGGCGATTATCACCCTACTGTTAGTTCGTTTTTTTTTAGAAATTCAAAAAATGGGATTGCCTTTACAACCGCGCCCTAACGGTACCGAGGTGCTGACCAATAAACAACTTAGAAGACCTGATGTTTGTGTAATTACTAATGAACAGGCAAAAAGTATTGAGAGTACCTCAGCTATTCTTAAGACTGCCCCACCCCTTTTAGTTGAGGTAGTTAGTCTTGAATCTATTGACCGAGACTATGACCAAAAAACCTCTGAGTATGCGGCGATGGGTGTGGTCGAGTATTGGATTGTTGATCCTCTGGAAAATAAAATAACTGTGTGTTTGCTAAATCAGAGCAGTTACAAACAAACTATGTTTATCGAAGACCAACGGGTTGTTTCTCAAACTTTCCCAGAATTAACTCTGACAGCCCAGCAGGTGTTTTCACCTTAAGGTTGTTTGGTTCCTTTGCGTGAAATCAAAAAAATACTGGTTGCGTTCGTCGAAGACGTTGCCGAAGGCATCGCCTAAATTTTGCAATGTTCAACCCAGTAGAGCGATCTAACTTGTTAGGTTGCTTTGCCTCAAGCAACTGCAACCAATATCTCCTCATTTTTATCGGCTGCTGAAAGATACAAATTTCTCCACCGCTCGAAGTCTTCAAAACACCATTCATTTCTTGCAAACAGTGTTTCAGGATCTATCTGTAGTAAAATGCTGGCTCCTTCACTGACTAGTTCACAGGATATAAGGCCCAATGACTCCTCTGTTGACAACAGAGTTGGAGCAAGAGTTTGATCTCCGAACATGAGCTTTTCAACAATCTCATCGGCATTCGCAAACTTTCTTCTCGATAGCTCCTGCGACAAACGTTTCTCGATCTCAACAGATGTTTTTTCTAGTGATGCTGTTCTATCTTCAATCCCTGGATAGGCTTGACGAGTAAGCCTTAACTCAGACCGCAATTGGGCGATTACCCGATCTGCTTCTAGCTTAGATCCAAAAGTCTCTTGGTGTGTTTCGATAACATCTTCAAGGATTTCATTAATCTCTTCAGGATCAATCTCAAAAAAGCGGAAAATACCGCAGCCATAGGGGAAAAGATAAACTACAAGGATACTAAGTGCCTTTTCACGTTGAAGGCGTGCGTACAGTGTACTGCCAGAAGGGATTGCGCTGTAGAGTACAGAAACACCCATAAGTAAGCTCACCTGATTTTAACGCTTCAGACTATATCACTCTCAAATTACCACTGCCAACCTAAGTTTTGTGAAATGCCATCGATTCTACTCGATCAAAAATCACTACTTCTACGGCATTCAGCCAGCGATCAACAGGACACACTTACGTGAGAAAGTGGGAACACGGAGAGGAAAAATGCCTTCTAGGGTATTACTGATGTTTATACTTAGCAAAAATTCTTTTGGAAAGACCTTATATTAAGTTCTGTAAATGTTACACTAAAGCCTATCCAATGACGGATGTCTTTATTAAAATCTAAACTATGTCAAGTTATGAACAAGATCGTAATATTACACTACCGATCCCCAGAAATTTGCGATTAACTTGACGTAGTAATAAAGTAGGTTCTGACTTAAGTGGCTAATCAGGTATTACATTATATCGCAGTCAGAACGCGATTTTTCCGGGAAAGTTCGTTGCCACGTTGTATATATTCATCAAAAAGGTGAATAGCCTCAATAATACAGAGGGTTAACCATGAAGGTATTCGACAATACCACAAAAAAGATTTTTCTGGCTAGCTGGGTATCAATCAATCAAGCAGAGACTAGTGACCATAAAGTAACCCAGTTAAACCATTCTGCTTCCAAGCCTTACTGGGATATTCTCCAACCCCTACGGCAACGAGTAGAAAACATTCAAATTTGCGATCGCCAACTAGCTCACCGCTTGTGCAAACTGATTCCGTCTCAGTGCCCCTTTGAGCGTGATGTCAAATTATTTGGGAAAACCTTGTTTCACATTCCACCCATGTGCAAGCTCAACCCCTTATATGAAGAAGTGGTTGGTTTACGTTTCCGAGCGCTGTGCTATCTAGCCGACGAATGTGGCGAAGATGTGTCACAGTACTGCTAAGTGCTGTACGCTGGGGTAAAAGTGAGGAGTGAGGAGTAATAAGTGCTGAATTAAAAATATAACTCCTAACTCCTGACTCCTGACTGTTTTTTTACTATTTTTTTACTATTTCTTTTGCCATTTTTGGATGGCATCCTGAGCATCTTCGTAAGCGCCTGTCTCCTCTGGCACTAAAGCTGCGGTCGCAATTGCGGCATTACGTTCTCCTTCAGTAGCGCGACGCTTTGCCAGGTCTAAAATTTTTTCACTCCAGTTATTGATTGATTTTTGGGCAGTATCGAAGCCTGGTTGACCGACTGGTACTTTCTTGGCAACTTCGATTGCCCGATTGTAGGTAGATGCCTGTTCGGGCTTAATTAAGGCATTGGCTGCATCTAAAAGAGTTTTGTTACTCACATACTGCTTACCCTCTAAGCGCCACAGGTTAATTGCTGCTTGTGCTTTCGCGTAGGGGGCTTCATCTTTGGTGATTAATCGAGCAGCAGCAATAGCGCTGGCATACTGTCTTTGTTTAGCACGACCCTCTGCTAAATCTAAAATCATCTGGCTCCAAATCTTAATATTCTCCTGAGCTTGTTCGTACAGTGGTTCACCCGGTTGAATTTTCCGGGCTGTAGCGATCGCCATGCTCAAATCGCTCGCCTGAGTTTGTCTGAGCGACATTTTCGCCAGGTCTAATACTGCTTGATTTCGCTTTTTTGACTGGGAACTAAAGGCTATTTGAGCGCTAGATTGGTTGTTGAGTCTAACTGGTGGAGTGCGATCGCTTGGTAAATTCTCGACAACCTGGCGATCGCTAACAGTAGCATTAGGTGATGTACTTGATATTTGCTTAATTCTAAAAGTTTCTTGATTACGCAGAAAAACTACGGCGATTAAACCTGCTACCAGCAAGCTGCCTCCGCCCCATAAGATAAACTGTTTCCAAAAAGGGATGCTTGGCTGATTCGCTGGCAATCGAGACACGTAACCTTTGGAAGAATTAGGAATAAATCTTCCTTTGGTATTCACTCCCAAAGAAGTTTCCGCCATTGGCTGGGAAACTAAGCTGCCTCCTGCCTCCGGGACTTTTTGATTTTTCACCAGTTGGGAGGAGTTCACACTAGCTTCTCCCCGTCTGCCCCGATCTGCTGAAGTTTTAGAGGAATCGTCAAGGGGAGGAGCGGCAAGGGCAACAGCAAAAGATTCTTCTGGATAAATCACCGCTTCTGCTTGAAAATCACTTTCTATTGCCAATTTTGGCAAGATTACTTGCTGCCTTGATGGGATGATAGTGGCAGGGTTTTGGATAGGACGCCAGTGGTGATGACATAACTTTGGTACAATCAGGCTCAGGTAGCTTTCTAAATCTGCCAAGTAGCTGCCATTACCAGAACGTAAAGCTTCTAACAAAGCTGCTGTAAAGAATCCGTGACCTAGTTCGCTACTCTCATGGGAAAATTGTTCTGGTTGGCAAGAAAGAATTGTCGCTAGTTGTAGTTCTTGGGCTAGTTCTATTGTTTCTTCACCAACCGGAGCATCCGCTTGAGTGCCAAAAGCGCGGTTAATATCCAGTAGTAGCAATACATTCAGGTTAGCAAGTTGCAGACTTTGCATTAGCGATCGCAATTCTATGCCAGTCTCTTGCACGAGTTCCGGGTTGCCCTCTGCTGGCATTAAGTAATCTTTACCTTTGTAATTGACTCCATAACCGCTAAAGAATAACCACAGATAGTCTTCCGGTTGCCAACTTGTTGCTGCCAAATCCTCAAGTAGCAGCAAAATATTCTCCTTCGTCGGGTAAGTCGATCTATCGCCAATCGGCGGCGAAGTATCTGTCATCACTAAACAATGCTTGGGGAGAAAACCTGCCTCTGTCACCAAAAAATCTTCTAGTGCCTCAGCATCTGCTTGGGCACAACTTAAAGGTTGAAATAACTGATATTGATTGATACCAATCGCGATCGCCCAGTAATTTGCCATCCCGCTCTTTGTCAGTTATTGTTGTTTGCTGGTCTTAAAATTGCGGTTGGCTTTGCCAAAAAAACAAAGCTAACCAATGTCTTATAGTCTAGGTGATTCTGATTGAATCTTAAGTTAAAATGTAATTTTTATCACTTTAATTAGCAGGAAAATACCTTTACCTAATTTCAATAACAGATCATTACTAAGGAGATAGAAGGTCATGAGCAAAATTTCTGCTCACCTACCATCATCGCTCGTTCCCTTTTCAGTTATTAGCCAATTTGCCAGAAGAATCCGGATAATTCCTTTAGCAGTTTTGCTCATATCTACTGTTCCTGCGTGGTTTTTGATGGAAGCGATCGCACCGCAGGTTGTGCGAGCTTACACCGCTAGAGTCGATCTAGCTATTGACCGCTTGCCAGAAGAAAACTATGAAACCGTTCTCAGGAGGGCGGAAGCGGCCGCTAGGGCAGCTGCTCAAAGGAGCTTCGACCAAGATATCTTGGTGACAGATGTTTCCATCATTGTATCCGTACAAAATTATGGCGCGATCGCACCAGTCCTGACATTAGATGTCAGTCGTCCTCAATGGCGATCGCGCCCTGATGCTCAAATTTGGGCTACTTACTTCAAAACTGCGCGATCTCTACTTTTCTTTGAAAATAACTCTAATCAAGTTCCAGCAGCTAGCGCTGTGTCAACGCCAAAATGAAGAGTTGAACTAGAAGTCCGAGCTAAAGCTTTCTTGGCTCGGAACCTTGGGGGACTCGCGTCCTGGCGTCAGTCTTAACTCAACTTACTTATTCCTGACTCAACTGTTGTCTTTGGCGTCAGTGGATGGCCTAGAATAAGAAGGTTGTCAAAAATCGCGATATCTGCTGACATGGCTGTTCCTAAGAAGAAAACTTCCAAATCAAAACGAGATAAACGTCGAGCTACCTGGAGGCATAAAGCCGTCGTTGAAGCTCAGAAAGCCCTATCTCTGGGTAAGTCAATTTTGACTGGACGTTCTACATTTGTTTATCCAGCTGCTGAAGAAGAGGAAGAAGAATCATAATTTCTCAGTCAGGAAAAGCACGAACAGCACCGATAGATTTGATTGCCAAACTCAACAATCAAACTTCCGATCGCTGGATAAATGCTTTTTATTAGCTTTCCTGATTGCATTATGAATCATACACACTCTACATAAGCTCATTAGATTGAAAAAAATTGGTAGTGAGTAATTGGAAATATCCATTACCCATTACCTATCATTCAAGAGTTTATATAAAGAGTAAAACATCTGATACTGTTGGCAACTCAGCAAAAAAAGCTTATAAACATCTTGAGAAAACTTATTTTTCTCTAACTATGCTAGGAAAATTTTTTCAGAAACCAGGCAAAGAAGAAAGCGATCGCGTCCCTCCTGGTCAACATTTAGCTAAAGGTTTCCCAGTATTAACTTACGGTGAAACTCCCCAAGTCAGCACTGAGGAATGGGAGTTTCGAGTTTGGGGTTTAGCAAAATCTGCTACCTTTAGTTGGTCAGATTTTATGGCGCTACCTCAACACGAATTCACAGCTGACTTCCACTGTGTAACGCGCTGGTCTAAACTTGATGTCAAATGGACTGGTATTAAAGTTACAGATTTTATGGGTCTGATTAAATTAGACCCGAAAGTAGCCCACATTATGGAACACTGCTATGGCGGCTACACTACCAATATTTCTGTAGAAGATTTTCTGCGCGAAGAAAACTTCTTTGCTTTTAAAGTCTTTGGTGAAGACCTTCCATCTGAACACGGTGGGCCGATGCGTCTAGTTGTACCCCACCTCTACGCTTGGAAAAGTGCTAAGTGGATTAATGGTTTGGAATTTTTAGCTGCTGAAGAACTTGGTTTTTGGGAACGCAATGGCTACCATCGCCGTGGTGAACCTTGGGCTGAAGAGCGTTACAGCAAAGCTTTTGGGTTTTAATAATTAATAGTTAAGAGTTAGGAGTAGAGACGCGATTAATCGCGTCTCTACTCCTAACTTTTTTTAACCCAGAAGTTTCTTTATGAATGGCAATTTGCCCTGATATGGAGCGTATCGCCATTTTAAATCGAGCCAGAAGGAGTTTTGCAATACACTTTTCTTATGGGAAAAGGTGTCAAAGCTAGCTTTACCGTGATAGTTACCGATACCGCTATCTCCCACTCCACCAAATGGTAAAGACGAGACACCAACCTGCATAACTGTGTCGTTAATACAGACTCCACCAGAGGAAGTTTCCTGCAAAACTTGCTTTTGCAGGTTTTTGTCTTGAGAAAATAAGTACAACGCCAAGGGTTTGGGTCTAGAGTTAATCAAAGCGATCGCTTCTGCAATGTCAGTATATTCAATCATGGGTAAAATGGGCCCAAAGATTTCTTCCTGCATTACAGAATCTTCTAATGAGACATTATCAATCAGTGTTGGGGCGATATAACGCTCTGAAGGTTGATTTTCTCCACCGATGATAACTTCACCGTCCTTGAGAAAACTCACCAATCTATCAAAGTGTTTTTGACTGATAATCCGGGCATAATCAGGACTGTTTACAGGATTCTCACCATAAAATTCTTCTAAAGATTTTTCCAGACCATCTATTAAATCTTTCTTGACTGTTTTATTAACTAAAAGATAGTCGGGGGCGATACAAGTTTGTCCAGCATTAATAAATTTGCCCCAAGTAATTCGTCTGACAGTGTGTTCAAGATTAATGTCAGTATCTACAATGCAAGGACTTTTGCCACCCAATTCTAAAGTCACGGGTGTGAGATATTTTGCTGCTGCTGCCATGATGATTTTGCCGACGGCTGTACCACCAGTAAAAAAGATATGGTCAAACTTTTCTGCTAGTAGTTTTTGACTTGCTTCCACGCCTCCTTCAATCACTGCAAGATAAGCAGGGTCAAAATTTTTGGCAATAATTTTAGCAATGACATCAGACGTATGAGAAGCAATTTCTGAAGGTTTGATAATTGCACAATTACCGGCTGCGATCGCACCTATTAACGGTGAGATAATTAACTGAAATGGATAGTTCCAAGGCCCAATAATTAAGACAACCCCTAACGGTTCTGGATAAATTTTCGCTGAGTAGGAAAAGAAATCCCAGGAAACCGCTGCTTTTTGGGGTTTAGTCCAGTTTTGAAGATGTTTGATGGCGTAATCAATATCCTTAATTACGCTGATTTCTGTAAGGTAAGTTTCTACTTCTGGTTTATGTAAATCCGCTTGTAATGCCTCGACTATTGACTGTTCATGCTCAATGATTGCTTGCTTAAGATTTTTCAGTTGTTCAATACGAAAAGTTACATCTTTAGTTTTGCCCGTTTGAAAAAACTCTCGCTGAGTCTGGATAATATTGCCAATGTTAGATAATTCAGTGGTAATCATTGTTTTGTCCTATCAAAAAGTATTTATTTAATATTAATGCTGTTATCTCAGCATATTTGATTCGTCAATTCTTAGCGTTTGATTTTCCAATTGAATTTTTTAGCTTAAATTATCGGTAGATAGTAGTAAGGTTATAAATTATGAATTACCAGGATAAAAAACTCTACAATTCCTAATTTATAATTAATAATTTCCTCATGTTTTAGTGGGTAGAAGCACAATAAATACACTACCTTTGCCCAACTCAGAATTAAGCAGAATAATGCCTTGATGTGCTTCGACAATTCGACGAGCAAGATACAGTCCTAAGCCACTACCAGAACTCTTATGACTGCCTTGGCGAAATCGTTCAAAGATGGTGGCTTGTTCTTCAGGGGGAATACCTAGACCAGTATCCGCTATCTCAATTCTAATGTACTCAACGGAATTGGATTTTTCAGAGAACTGAGATTGATTACTTTTGTCGAACTGGCGTTGAGAAGTAAAACGAATAGTAATAGACCCAGCTTCGGTAAATTTGATCGCATTTCCGATGAGGTTGGTAAATAGACGATGCAGTTCCAAGCGATCGCCCATCACTGTGTTTATGATTGACTCTTCAGTAACGTCCAAATTTAGGGACAGTGTTTTATCTTGAGCTAAGGGTGACAATTCTCCAGTCACTTCATCTAGCAACTGACCCAGATTAACTGGTTGAAACGCTAAACTTTTGCGACCCGCTTCAAAACGGTAAACTTCCAATAAAGTATTCACCATAGAAAGCAGGTTGATATTGCTACGGGCCATGATGGCGATTACTTCCTGCATTTGCGTTGATAATGTTCCCAATGCACCTTGCTGAAATAGCATCAACATCCGATCGGCGGCTACCAAGGGAGTGCGTAAATCGTGGGTGAGGCGGGAGACAAAATCTTCTCGCTGACGGGCAATTTCATCACGTTCATCCATACTATGCTTCAAACGTAAGAGCGATCGCACTCGTGCCAGCAATTCATCTACTGTTACAGGTTTGCGGATAAAATCATCAGCACCCAAGTCTAATCCGTGGGCGACGTTGGGCGCATCGTGGGCAGTGATCAGCAATATAGGGATGTATTGCGGCAATTTCATTTCACCACGAATGTGCTTGGTGACTTCGTACCCATCCATACCTGGCATCATCAGATCCAGCAGAACCAAGTCACAAGGAGAAGCTTTCAATTCTGCCAAGGCTGAAATCCCATTTTCTGCGGTGCTAATGGTGTAACCTTCTTCCTCCAAAATAGTTTTGATCAAAAACACGTTATCAGGAGAGTCATCGACAACCAGAATTTTGTCAGAGCGAGAAGATTGTGAAGTCATATAGATGCAAGGTATGGGGTAAAAGTAAATTTTTGTAAGACTAGCTGTATTTGTAACAATTTGTCTGCCAAGTTTTTTAGTAAGCCTCCCTACCTAAGAAGTATTTTTTACTATTAAATTATGGCTGGTAAAATTTTAGCTTTGGATACAGCAAATGGTGGAATGACTTATATAGTCTTTGATGTATCGGTTTTCGTAGGGAACTAGAGATATAATTGCGTAGGCGATCGCTCAAGAGTTAAGTGTGCCTTCTGAGTTACTTAGGACAACATACTTCTTATGGTAGAGCGAACTTTCCCGTATTTAGGATAAACCCTGTTCAGCATTCTGCACAATTTGTTTTCAAAATTAGAGCATAGAGGAAACCGTTGCCTCCTTCACAACTAGCTACTTGTGTCTGAATTGTTCTCTTTTGCTAGCTCCGGCAGAGATTTTAGAGATGTTTTAAGCAAAATCCAATCCAGATAGAGTACAAAAATCTGCATTTTCAGAAAATGGTTAAGGCGTTGGAAGCTTTTATCCGTCAACAGCCATGCCCAGATTTTTTCCAGTAGTAGCTTTAGGATGACTTCAATAGACTTGTTGATAACTAGGGGGATTAGTGTTTCTAGCATTGCGTTGCGATCGCCTCAGTTGCTTGAGTGAGTTCAATGTCGCAATTTTCTTTTGTGGTTATTTATTTGACTTGTAGTGACTTAGATTGACTTGTCTTGACATATCTTGACTAGCCGCCAATCTCTTGAAACGCAAGCTAGACTGAACTTTAAGGCGATTTCACATTAGGTATATGTCGTTACCAACAGACTTCCTGACACAACTAGAGCAATACAGCGAATTGTCAAATCGAGAAAAGGCAGTCTTTTTGGAAATCTTTGGTAATGGCAAGAGTCGAGTTCAAGCTACACAAACGTTCAACATCTCTAATAGCAATCTCAGCAGTTGTCTAACGGGGATTTACAAGAAGTTTTGTATTAGTGGTAATGGGCCTGTGAAAGAAACCCGCTTGCGGGAATATCTCGAAAAGCGATATATACAGCAGAAACCTTCGGATAACTCAACTGCCGATATTGCAGAGGATGACGTTGATGCCCTAGTTCAAGAAATCCGCGAGAAGGTGAAACTCAGCGTCAAAGAAAAGTGTGGAACTATGCGGGTGCTGGATATGCCCCAGCCAATTGAATTAACTGGAGAGCGAGGCATCTATACCAACGTCAACATTCTGGAGAAAATCACAGGACGCAGGCGACTGGATATCCCTGAACTGTTGCAAAACTGCGATCCAGAACATTTTGATCACTTTGGACTCAGCCGAGTAACTGAGAAGCGAATATCAGGATTGGAAGTGGTGCAACGCTACAGTAAGCTAATGGTTTTAGGAAAACCTGGAGCAGGTAAGACCACATTTTTGAAGTATTTGGCGATGCAGTGTATTGAGGGGCAGTATTTGACAAACCGAGTTCCCTTATTTATCTCCCTCAAGGACTTTGCAGAAGCGCCTAAACAGCCAGATGTATTGAAATATATTGCTCAACAATTATCAAGTTGTGGAGTGAATAATGCCAACCTTAGAGCAGATCAACTATTGAAAGAAGGTAAGACATTAGTATTACTAGATGGGTTGGATGAAGTTCGTGAAGAGGATACGAAGCGTGTCTTACGGCAAATTCTGAATCTTTCTGAGCAGTTTCATACTAATCAGTTCATGATTACCTGTCGAATTGCTGCCAAAGAATACACCTTTGAACGATTCACTGAGGTGGAAATGGCGGATTTTGACCAAGAGCAAATTGCCATTTTTGCCGAAAACTGGTTTCGGTTAAGTGACCCAATGAAAAGCCAACGCTTCATCCAAAAACTTAAGGAGAACAAGCCAGTTCTTGAACTTGCAACCAATCCATTGCTGTTGACCCTGCTGTGTCTGGTATTTGGGGAAAGCGCAGATTTTCCAGCAAATCGCTCAGAACTTTATAAAGAAGGGCTGGATGTCTTGCTAAAAAAATGGGATGCCAAACGTAATATTGAGCGGGATCAAATTTATAAAAACTTGTCATTACAGCGTAAGGAAGACTTGCTGAGTCAAATTGCCCTAACTACTTTTGAGCAGAAGAATTATTTCTTCAAGCAAAAAATAGTTGAGGCACACATTGCTGACTTTATCAGCAACTTACGCGATGCTGACCTAGATCCTGAAGTTTTAAGATTGGATAGCGAAGCTGGCTTGAAGTCAATAGAAGCTCAACATGGATTATTGGTAGAAAGAGCAAAGGGAATCTATTCTTTTTCACACTTGACGTTTCAGGAGTATTTTGCCGCTAGAGAGATTGTTGCTAATTCTGCTTGGGAAAACTTAGTAGAACATATTACGGAGAGCCGCTGGCGGGAGGTCTTTTTGCTCACGGTGGGCATGATGCGGAAGGCGGATGATTTGCTGCGATTGATGAAGCAAAAGATTGACGCAATAGTAGAGGCTGATGAGAAATTACAACAATTTTTGTGGAGAGTGCATCAAAAATCTTTGTCAGTGAAATCTACTCATAAACCAGCAGCAGTAAGGGCTTTCTACTTTGAACATGCTCTTTTCTTTAGCTACTCTGTATTGGATTCTTTGGAATATGCTTTCGCCTGTCACCTTGGATTCAACTTTCGTGAACTTGGTTTGAAGGAGCCAGAGCTTGACTTTGACTATGATGTTGATTTGGAGCCAGAGCTTGAGTTTGACTATGTATTTACCGATATTCTTTATTTTGACGATGCTGCTCAAGATGAATTATTTGCTTACGCTCTTGCTCTTCCAGTTAATATAGAACCTAAATTCCGGCAATCACTTCAAAATCTTAAAGAGCAAATCCCTTACTTAGAGAGACAAGAAAAATGGAAGCAGGGCCAAGTAAACAAACTTAAAGTATGGGAGAATAACTTGAGGAGTTTGTTTATGAAGTATCGAAACATATTTTATGAAGATGAATTTAGCGATAAACAATATGAACTAATATGGGATTACTACAATGCAAATGAATTACTACTAGACTGCATAAATAGTGATTGTTACATAAGCCGTGAAGCCAGGCGACAAATTGAGGAGACTTTGCTTTTGCCAATGAATAAATTAAAAAATAAAAATTAGCGATTTAGGACAATGAGGAGATTCTCTTGTCACTATAAGTAGATGTGTAATCAAGATGGATAAGGCGTATAACATCTACTTAAAACAAGCACTAATACGCACTCTCAACCCATAACAAGCGATCGCATCCTCAAGCTCAAGCAAGCGGTCGCACCCATTACACAATTTGCACTGACTGAGTATTAATTTCTGTTAAATTAACCAATCTTACATCATTTGTAAACAATGTTGCATTTAGAGATTTTGCAGTTGCTGCAATTATTGCGTCAGGAAGCCTGAGTTTGTATTGTTTGCGAAATGCAATTGTTAAATTTTTAATATTACTATCAATACCAATGATTGTAATTTTATTTAAAAAATCAATAATTTGTATTTCTTCTTCTAAACTGAGACTCGGATAAGAGAGCAATTCAATCTCAGTAATCACTGAAATAAAATATTGTCCTGATAGTAGTGGATTTACCAAGCGACCACCCAAAAAATACAAGACTACATTTGTATCTAAAAAAATTAAAGGTTGTGTTAACTCCACTCATCCCTAATTTGCTGCTGATATTCCAAAGGGTCTTGAGTTAGTTGAATTACACCAGCATAGTGGTTTAAATTAAACTCTTGTTTTTGTTGTGATTGATGAGCTTCTAATATCTTCTCAATTTGCTGCCAGTCCTGATAATCAATCAACACTGCTACCGGACACATCGCTTCATCAGTCACAATTTTTTTCTTAAAAGGTAGCATGATTTTCTACATCAGATGCAACGTTTAACTATTTGATCGTAACTCTAAAACAAAAAATTTATCAGGGCAATATTACTCTCATCCTTAAAAGCGAGAAGTTGCTCGGTCATGAATTAGAACAAAAAGTACCTCTGTGCCATTGGCAAAACTGTCGCAGGTTCACAAATTAGCAACTCACCATCGGCCCTGACTTGGTATGTTTCTGGATCAACTTCAATGTAGGGTAGTGCATCATTCAGCTTCATATCTCGCTTACTCAATTGGCGTGTTCCAGAAACTGCAACTGCTGCCTTTTGTAAACCTAGCTGGTTGGGAATTTCTTTCTCTAAAGCTGCTTGGGAAACAAAAGTTAATGATGTAGCATGACGTGCCCCTGCAAAACTACCAAACATCGGTCGCATATACACTGGTTGCGGTGTGGGAATACTGGCGTTAGCATCGCCCATTTGCGACCATGCAATCATTCCGCCTTTAATCACTATCTCTGGCTTCACGCCAAAAAATGCAGGACGCCACAAACATAAATCTGCTAATTTTCCCTCTTCCACTGAACCCACATATTCAGCAATTCCATGAGCGATCGCTGGGTTAATCGTATACTTAGCAACATATCTTTTTGCACGAAAGTTATCTGCTTTTTGCTCTGTTCCTTGTGGGCTAAGAGTTCCCCGTTGCACCTTCATTTTGTGAGATGTCTGCCAAGTACGAATTATCACTTCGCCTACTCGTCCCATTGCCTGGGAATCGGAAGAAATCATGCTAAATGCGCCTAAGTCGTGCAAAATGTCTTCAGCAGCAATGGTTTCCCGGCGGATGCGAGACTCCGCAAAGGCAACATCTTCGGCGATCGCTGGGTCGAGGTGATGGCATACCATCAACATATCCAGGTGTTCGTCTAAGGTGTTGAGAGTATAAGGACGTGTGGGGTTAGTGGAAGATGGCAGAACATTGGCTTGGCTGCAAACTTTGATAATATCTGGTGCGTGTCCTCCGCCTGCACCTTCAGTATGGTAGGTGTGAATAGTACGATTCTTGAAAGCAGCGATCGTATCTTCAACAAATCCGGCTTCATTCAGGGTATCAGTATGAATCGCTACTTGGACGTCATATTCATCGGCAACACTGAGGCAAGTATCAATTGCTGCGGGTGTGGTTCCCCAGTCTTCATGGAGTTTTAACCCCATTGCACCGGCGGCTACTTGTTCTACAAGTCCTTGGGGTTGACTGGCGTTACCTTTACCCAAAAATCCTAAGTTGACAGGAAAAGCATCAGCAGCTTGCAGCATTCGGTAAATATTCCAAGGGCCGGGAGTGCAGGTAGTGGCGTTTGTACCCGTAGCTGGGCCAGTACCGCCGCCGATCATAGTGGTAATACCGGAAGCGATCGCCACTTCAATTTGTTGGGGACAAATAAAATGGATATGGGCATCGATACCACCAGCAGTGAGAATCATGCCTTCCCCTGCTAAGGCTTCGGTTCCCGGCCCAATAATAATATCTACATTATTTTGAATATAAGGATTTCCAGCTTTACCAATTTTGAAAATCTTGCCATCTTTAATCCCGATATCTGCTTTGACAATACCCCACCAATCAAGGATTAAAGCATTAGTAATTACTAAATCTACAGCGCCATCAGCATTAGAAATGGGGGATTGTCCCATTCCATCTCGAATAACTTTACCGCCGCCAAATTTCACTTCATCGCCGTAGGTAGTGAAATCTTGTTCAACTTCAATAAATAATTCTGTGTCTGCAAGTCGGATGCGATCGCCTACTGTTGGGCCGTAGGTTTCGGCGTAGGCGCGGCGATCCATTCTGTAAGGCATATAAAATCCTTTTTTAAACGCAAAGGGACGCAGAGGTTAGCGCAGAGTTATGCGGAGGTTTTTAGAGGTTTCCGTTAATTTGGGCGTTGAAGCCGTAGACTTGGCGAATACCAGCGAGGGGGACTAATGTTATTTCTTTTTCGTCGCCTGGTTCAAAGCGGACTGCGGTTCCTGCGGGGATATCCAGGCGCATTCCTCGCGCTTGTTCTCTGTCAAAGTTTAAAGCGGTGTTGACTTCATAAAAGTGATAGTGGGAACCTACTTGTATGGGGCGATCGCCTGTATTTGACACTTGCAATTTTACAGTTGGACGACCAACATTTAGTTCAATTTCACCTGCTGGTGTAATGATTTCTCCTGGTATCATGTTCAATCCAATATTTCATTTAAGTAAGACTTATGCACACTCTATGAATTCTTGATGTTCTTCTCTTCGAGACGCTCCGCGTTGGCGGTTCAATAAATTCATGTTTTTGAATATTTTTGTGTAAGTTTAACAGTATTCTTGCGTAAGTCATGATTAACTTTTAAAAAGCTTGCTTGTTGACGTTTAAGGTTTTTAAAAGTTTTAAGAATATCATCTTCAAATTGGAATGGAAAGTCAAATTTTGATTTCCATAAATATTCAATTTGCTGTTCTTGCCACCGCAGATGTTCCATTTTCCAAGAATTATGATAATCCAAAAATTTTAGATAACTTTCTGGTAGTATTTCGCCTTCGATTAAGTGTGTCTTTGTCATCAAAAGCTCTTTAATTTTTTCATGGCGGGGAAAAGCATCTTTTTCTATCCAAAAAATCCATAATTTAATTTCTGCTTCGTTTTTGAAGGGGAAAATTGTATAACCATTTTTTTCTCCTACTTGAATAGATTCTAAGATACGTTTTTGACCACGCATTTCTCTTAACTTTTCTGCTAAATCTGTATAGGTACGTCTACCTTCCCAGATCAGAAAAGCAAGCGGACCATATAATTCTTCTAGCTGCTGCTCAGTATATTTTAACGATGCAGTTGTCTGCTGATTTTCTCTGTCTCTGTTCCCAGACATAATGTGATTAACTATTCCGGCTACAACGGCAAAGGCAGTAGTTATGGCAGTGGTTATAATAGTTGCTGTAAAGCCAGTGTTTCCTGTATTCATTACCTTTATGCTTGATGATAGTCAAGCAGTACACTTCTGACAATGTGTTAAATTATATACTTGAAATTAATCAATGTCTATAAAAGACTTTCGTCTTAAAAGTAACACAGCATGAAGTAAATTTAATGAATTGGATTATGTACTGTCACTAACTTTGTACCATCAGGAAAAGTTGCTTCAACTTGCACTTCATGCACCATTTCTGGTATCCCTTCCATGACATCATCCCGCGTTAAGAGAGTTGTGCCATAACTCATCAATTCAGCTACAGTTTGCCCATCTCTTGCACCTTCTAAAATGGCAGCAGAAATATAAGCGATCGCTTCAGGATAATTCAGTTTCAAACCCCTTCCTTTACGTCTTTCTGCTAATAAAGCAGCTGTAAAAATCAATAGCTTATCTTTTTCCTGCGGCGTAAGTTGCATTCGTACTTCCTCCTCTGTGGTTCGTTCAAACCTGCCACACTCTTGGTATACAATTACCACGATTCAAAAAAGAAACTCGCAGCAACTGCCAAACATCAATAAACCAGTTTCTCACCTCAGATGTAGAAACACCGCGATATCGACACAATAATGCATGTTGTAATCTGGTAACACCTGCTTCTCCTTCTCCATGCCATAAATTTCGCGTTTTTTCGACAATTTCTGTGGAAACTGCACCACCAACCCAAACTAGACTACCTACGATTGGTTTTCCTGCCAAGCCGTGGGGACTGTGAAAAGTTTCTTCGCTACCCCGTAACCATTGCCGATCGATCCATAAGGGAATACCTTGTTGCCAAATTTCGGTGTGCGATCGCCATTCCCCTTGTAAGAATTTTTCTCCTCTAGCACTGCGACCAAATCGGGTAATTTCCCAGCCTAACCAACTGGCCTCGGTTGCTAATTCTATCCGTAAATCTTGCCGATAAATCGCGTCGTTAAATAAAATTGTCTCTTGCGGCAACCACTCTAAACAAGCACCAGCATCAACTTGCATTTGGATAGTTTGTCTAGCTTGTAAGCCATTGCTGCGGTATATCTTGCTTGCAGCAGCTGTAGTGATTAAGGCTTGGGCTTGGGGTTGGAGGTGGATGTTGGAGGATAAGCGATCGCCTCCCACCATTCCCCCGGCTGTATGTAAAATTACGCTATGACAAACTTTTTCCCCTTCTGGGTAAAATGGGCGTTGTACCTTCAGGGGCGCTTGTTGGTGATTGTAAATTAATTGGGTTTTACCCTGGCGATCGGCATAGACTAAATTAAGTTTGCCATGCCAACCTTCTGATATTTGCGGATTGTAGATCATTTATAAATTGAAGATTAAAGTTCAGAGACCTTATATTTATTTAATGCATTCTCTGCTACTTTACTTGCAATTTATCATTGTTTTTGACCAAGGTGTACGCTAGTGCGATAGACCATATAGACAAAACCGTTTTCATCACGAAAGCGCTGATATAATTCTTGAAAATTATCAATAAGCTGTTCGTATGCCCAACCTTCACGAGGGAGGTAAGAAACACTCATTGCTCGTCCAATAAGTCCAGTTAAATCTAACTGTTGCCTATAAGTAAAATTATATTCACGGATATTAAGAAAATGGGGAGTTACTAATAGTGGCTCTACCGATTGCATTCGAGATTCTGCTGGGTGATTATTAGATGCTTCGCGGACTATTCGGCTATATTCTGTAGTTAAAGCATCTTCTCGATCGCGATTATTCCACACCACAGCCAAACGTGCTGATGGTTTTAAAATGCGGTGAAATTCCAATAAAGTTGATTCGGGATTGAACCAGTGGAAAGCTTGAAAACAAGTAACTAAATCAACTAAATTATCAGGTAGTTGGGTAAATTCGGCTGTTCCATTACGAAACTCTATCAAAGGATATGGTTGGGCAGCTTCTCGCATTGCTGCATTCGGTTCTATAGCGATGACATTAACTCCGCGTTCAGCTAACAATCTTGAAGCAATTCCTGTACCTGCACCAATATCTGCTGCTACGAGTTGTGAATTTTCATCTAATCCTTCCAAGATAATATCAATTGCATCTGCGGGGTAACTTGGTCGATATTTTACATAATCCTCTGCTCTGTCAGAAAATCGGTTGAGTGGGTTTAAGGTATGTAAAGGGATTGTTCCAGAATTCATTTCGCTCATAGGTTTTTATGTAGAAGTAGAAATTAATCTGTTAGTTGGCAATATTTTCAGGGAAACATAGAGATGTAGCTCATGAAATGAGTCAATCTACCAGAAATTATGACAGCTAAAGTGATAAGCATTTGCAACCTTAAGGGTGGAGTTGGCAAAACTACCATCGTCATGGCATTAGCAGAATATTTAGCAGGAGATACTATGTATGGTAAACGAGTGCTAGTTATTGATCTTGATCCTCAGTGTAATTTAACGAATATTTTAATGTCAGAAGATATGTGGTTTAGCCAATTTGAAAGGAATAAGTTGACTTTACCTTATTTATTTAAACAACCTAAAGATTTTCTGGATCATCTTAAAAACGAAGACTTTATAGCTAAACGAGATATTTCTAATATAAAAGCTAAATTCCAATCTTTACACCTTATACCTAGTAGCCCTATACTATTTGAAATTCAAGAAGAATTACCTGAAGGATTTTATTATAATCTAGGATTAAAACCGATTGATTTACTTAAAGAAGTGATAAACAGTTTATCCAAAAAATACGATTATGTTTTGATTGATTGCCCACCAACAATTAACAAAACAATTAAAAGTGCATTTTTAGCAAGTAATTTTTGTATTTTGCCTTGCACACCTAACCGTATGTCAATTGGTGGATTAAGATTAATCCTAAGACATATTAAAAAGTTGAATAATGAAAATGGGCATAACTTAAAATCTTTAGGAACTTTAATCTCTAGATTTAATATATCTAGAGCTAATGAAAATCAATTAGTTGAGTTGATTATGACTAGCTCTGAGTTTCCATCAATATTTAGAACTAAAATTGCTGAAAGAGCACAATTAGCCAAAAATTTAGATTTTCAAGAGAAGTTGACATATAAGCAAAAATATGGTGATTTGTATGACTCTTTAAAAGATTTCGCTCAAGAAGTGATTCAGAGAGTTAAGTAAATAAATGGATATATCACAAATTACAAACTTATTAAGGGCGATTGCAGAAGTTGTAGAATCTGATCCAAAACTTACTAAGATTGTAAAAAAATGTCTAACTAACAGTTTAAACGCTCAAAAAAGTAAAGATATAGATCATTTTTATTAATTCCTCTACTGCTCTAACCAAGCAACCAACCAAATCAGCCACTTCGGAAAAATCAAGTAACTCTTCGCCTAAATTTTCTAACTGTTCAGCAGATAAATTCTGAACCTGCTCAAATAATGATGCATCAATATCACCAAAACGCCGTCTAAGCTGACGACTAATCAATTTAAACGCTTCTTTTTAAACGATATCTTGATAAATTACAGACTCTTTCATAATATCCTCACGTAAAAATTGACGAACCAAACCCTTGTCAAACCGCAAACCTGCCAGAATTTCTACACAATCCGCGATATTTTGTCGCTCCTCCCTATCTGGAATTGTAGCGACTTGTTCAGCCACTTGTGTCAGTAAAGTTTGCGGCGAGTCAGTTCGAGTCAAACTTGCTAAAGGTAACAGTGAAGGATTAACTAAAAATAGTGTTGAATCTTGCTACTATAAACGAACTACGCAAAGGAAATTACTTGAGTTTAGAAAAATTATAAAAAGCAGCTAATATTTGAGAAAAACAGCTACTTTTACAGAGCAAAAACAGTAATAAATAAGCTGTTAAAACTTAGTAAAATTGTATAAAAATAAGGTGTCAACATCCAAAAATCTTACCCAATGGTGGATAGAGTAGTTTAACAATCGTATTGTTCTTTCCACTTCGGGATGTATATAGGGACTTATTGATAATTGTTGTCTAAATTTACTTGTAATAGATGTTAATTCCCAAGCATCACTATATCTCAAATACCCAAGCTGATCTCGTATATACGAACTTAGGCTTTTATCATTATCAACTGCATCACTAAAATCTTCTAGTCTTTGCTCGATATTTTTCCTAGCATAACTTGCTTGTGTTTCTAAAATGTAATTCATGGTGAATGTCATTAAATATTCATATTATAACTGTTATTTTTATACTGTTTATTCATTAGCAGAATATTTGTACTACTTTTTTTGCGCCCTTTGTGTCCTAGCCTCCGGCAACAGCTTCACCAAAGGCAAGGTGATTCAAACAAAAAAACAGCCGCCTCCACCAGGAAGCAGCTGTTTTTACAAATAACGAACTACAAAGTATTAGTAATCGAAGTCTCCGCCACCAGCGCCAGCGCCAGCAGGAGCGCTATCTTTAGGCTCAGGCTTGTCAACTATAATACATTCGGTTGTCAACACCATACCAGCGATGGAAGCAGCGTTTTGCAGAGCAGAACGAGTCACCTTAGCAGGGTCAACAATACCGGCGGCTAACAAATCGACGAATTCGTTTGTTGCAGCGTTGTAGCCAACACTAAATTCTTTCTCTTTCACGCGTTCAGCGATCACTGCACCATTCTGACCAGCGTTTTCAGCAATCCGCTTTAGAGGTGCGGGTAAGGCGCGAACCACAATCAAAGCACCAATCAACTCTTCATCTTTAAGATTGCTCTTCGCCCAAGTTTCCAAGTCGGGAGCAAGGTGAGCCAGAGTTGTACCACCGCCAGGAACGATGCCTTCTTCCACAGCAGCTTTGGTGGCGTTGATAGCGTCTTCTAGGCGCAACTTCTTGTCTTTCATTTCGGTTTCGGTCGCTGCACCTACTTTCACTACAGCGACACCACCAGAGAGTTTAGCAAGACGCTCTTGCAGTTTCTCTTTGTCGTAAGAAGATTCGGTTTCATCGATTTGACGACGAATCTGTTCGACACGAGCCTTAACAGCCGCTTCGTTACCCTCAGCAACAATTGTGGTGCTGTCCTTGGTGATGGTGATCCGACGAGCTTTACCCAGGCTATCCAGCTTGGTGTTATCTAGCTTCAAACCAGCATCTTCGGTAACTAGTTGACCACCAGTTAAAACAGCGATGTCTTCTAGTAGTGCTTTGCGGCGATCGCCAAAGCCAGGAGCCTTAACAGCAGCCACGTTGAGTACACCGCGCAGACGGTTTACTACTAAGGTTGCTAAAGCTTCTTTCTCGATATCTTCGGCGATAATCACCAAAGGACGACCAGCACGAGCTACTTGCTCTAACACTGGTACAAGGTCTTGTACTAAAGCAATTTTCTTATCGGTCAGCAGTAGGAAAGGTTCATCAAAAACTGCTTCCATCCGTTCAGCATCGGTAGCGAAATAAGGAGAGATGTAGCCTTTGTCAAAGCGCATCCCTTCAGTGATTTCCAACTCGGTGAACATAGATTTCCCTTCTTCTAGGGAAATTACGCCTTCTTTGCCCACCTTGTCCATTGCTTGGGCAATCATCTGACCAACTTCTTCGTCATTACCAGCTGAGATTGCACCAACTTGGGCAATGGCTTTGGAATCTTCCACTGGACGGGCGTGTTCAGCAATTTTTTCTACGAGGAAGCCAGTAGCTTTGTCAATACCGCGCTTCAGCGAAATTGCGTTAGCACCAGCTGCAACGTTTCGCAAGCCTTCTTTAACGATCGCATGAGCTAAAACGGTAGCGGTGGTAGTACCATCGCCCGCAGCATCATTGGTCTTAGAAGCAGCTTGACGAATCAGAGCTACACCAGTGTTTTCAATGTGGTCTTCTAATTCGATTTCTTTGGCGATCGTTACACCGTCATTAACAATTTGCGGTGCGCCAAATTTCTTTTCTAGGACTACGTTACGACCTTTGGGGCCAAGGGTAACAGCTACAGCCTCAGCCAGGATGTCAATGCCTCGTTCTAAGGCGCGACGGGCGTTTTCGTTGTAGATAATGCGCTTTGCCATAGGTGTCTAAATTCCGGGAGTAAGTCAATTTTTTTTGAATTGGGCATTGGGCATGGGGCATGGGGCATGGGGTATTGTCTTTATCTTTGACATTCCCTGTTTCCTGTTCCCTATTCCCTTTTCCCCACTAGATAACAACTGCTAAAATATCTTTTTCAGAAAGCAGTACATATTCTTCAGTGCCGAGCTTGATGTCAGTGCCAGCGTACTTAGAGTACAGCACTTTATCGCCGACTTTAATTTCCAATTCCTGACGGTTTCCATCGTCATTACGCTTGCCAGGGCCAAGGGCAACTACTTCCCCTACTTGGGGCTTTTCCTTGGCGGTATCGGGCAAATACAGACCACCTGCGGTCTTTTCCTCAGAGGCGTTCACTTTTACGAAAACGCGATCGCCTAAAGGTTTAACTGTAGAAACGCTTAGAGATAAAGCTGCCATAATTATTTTCTCCAGTTTAGCACTCTCAACTCCTGAGTGCTAATTTACCGAAAAGTAGGGTCCAATGGCAAGAATCTCTTGAGTACGGGTTCCCGAACTAGAGGGTCATATATCTACTTAAGTATAAATGCTTAATTATTTATACCTTGCGGGTTTTGTTCTGTAAGTTACGAAGAGAGTAGAAAGTGGGGAGTTAAGAGTTAGAGAATTCTTCCCCATTCCCTACTCCCCAGTCAACTTTATTTGCAAAGCTTGCAAATTGTTATAGAACTGTAATCAGGGAGCCGCTCGATGAGTAACAATACAGTGACAGCGATCCAGTCCAGGCATCAAATTCCCAAAAACACTAAGTCTTGGGAACATAAGACCCTAAGTAATTGTGTAGAAAATTTAGGACTTATAAAAATTCAGGGACACATTTTTATTTGCGCTGACCAGACAATTGCCGCTCAAAACGAGCTAGTCTGGAATTCTGGGATTACTTAAAAATGCGACTTCAAGAGTTAAAGCTTGAGAAGCCGCAACAGAGTTATCCCATTCCCGTCTATCAAACTAAAGCCAACTGCTTGCGTGTTTGTTGTTCTAGACCCATAATGGTGGTTTACCCTGATGGTGTCTGGTATAGCCAAGCAAACCCGGAAGTTACCCTGCGGATTATCCGAGAACGCTTAATAGGCATAATGGCGGTTGAAGAATATGCGTTTTCAACCAATCTTTTGCCAGAAACTTCCCTAGTTTTTTGTGAACACCTCATAGAGGTTTAACAATAAAAGGATATGGTATAGCAGTAAGCTTTAAGAAAGTGCGGGTTGGTTTTGAGGTAGGGTCATCTTTAAGCCAATACTTACTTGTAAGTCCGAAAGATTATTATTTAATCAGTGTTTTTTACCCCGCCCCTTTCAAAGCGATATATAATAGCGCATTATAGATACTACTGCTATACGTATCCTTGCTGGACTTTTGCTATCGAGCTACTAGTCTATTGAAAGTGCTCGGCATTTTTGAGACTTCGAGACAGCAAAGGCAAGTTAAGTAGGAAAAAGGACAACATCTCGAATAACCCACCATAGAGGATAAATATTCAAGACTTTGATGGACCGAAGCGCGACAAGTGCCACTGCTATGAAAGAACCCAGCATGAAAGATCACAAACGACTTCTATTGATTGATGATGACCCTAACCTCATCTTGCTGGTGAAGGATTACTTAGAATTCCGGGGATATGAAGTCATCACCGCTGAGAATGGACGTGAAGCTCTGGAAATTTTAGAGCAAGATGTTCCAGACATGATCATCTGCGATGTGATGATGCCGGAAATGGACGGATATACTTTTGTGGAACAAGTCCGGCAAAACGAACGCACCAGCTGGATTCCGGTTCTTTTCCTTTCAGCTAAGGGACAAAGTGCAGACCGAGTTAAAGGTCTGAACAAAGGTGCTGATGTTTATATGGTCAAGCCCTTTGAACCAGAAGAACTCGTAGCGCAAGTTGAATCCTCGCTGAAACAAACTATCCGTTGGAAAGAACACCAAGCAAAAGGAGGCGAAAACGGTTCCCGTATCCAGGTTCCCTTCGATGTGCAATTAACCCCAACCGAACTGAAAGTAGTCCAGTTTGTTGCTAGGGGTTTAGCTAACCGGGAAATTGCTGAAGAACTAAATGTTAGTCAGCGCACGGTTGAAAGCCATGTGTCCAATATGTTGGGTAAAACCAATCTCCACAACCGCACTGAACTAGCGCGGTGGGCGATTGAAAATCAAATGGCTTAAATATCAGTAACGAGTACTGAGTGCTGAGTGCTGAGTGTTTTTGACTCAGCACTCAATTTACCAACCATCTTCTTCAGGGCTGGATTGGTGCAAAAGTTCTAAATCCAGTTCATCTAAGTAAGTCAAGGCACTTTCAATCTGGGAAACAGTGCCCCGTAGTTCCAGATCGAAGCAGCTATATTGTGGCACGTTTGCGCTTACCTAAGTATCAGCAATAATGACTGTGATACCCTAGTGAGAAACCAGTCGTGAAATGACTGGTTCCTCATGCAAGTCTTTAGGAATGCAAACCTGGATGCGAGTTTGGGTGCGTCTATTATCTAAAATATTAGTATTAGATTTTACTTGTTTATTTGGAATTGCCATTCTAGCTTCCTACTCGATTTCTGGGATGAGGGTTTTACTTTGCACAATTCTTTTAACACTAGTGTCACTTATCTCACGCAGGCAGGCAAGAAAGTATTTGCCTTTGCAAACCATTAATCTAGATGTAGTAAATGTGAAGAATTGATCATAATTCAGTAGTTATGAGGTTAATTTTTATTTGATAGAGGTTTTCGAGTAGATTTAATATAGCCAATCTGTAGGGTTACAACAATTGTTGTAACCCTAATTTATTGTGTATGAGATTTAATACTGAAGTGAGAACTGCTATATATGTTGCTTTGTCAAAATTTTAGGGAACTCTATTAATAGAACCTTATAGGTTTAACCCTCTGTTTAGATATCAATAAAAATCGATTTTTTAGGATATTTACTTTTGTGTAATGACCTATTGTATAAATCCCCATTGTCCAAAACCTGTTCGCAACCAAATGGGATTGGGTACTATTACTGTTGATGATAGGAATAATAGGGATTTAAAAGACTGTATTAGATATAGATACCATTACTCGTCAGTTTTTTCTCAATTTCCTTGGCTCATTTCCACTGACTCGCTAAACTGAAGCCATAATTCCCAGTTATTACCGCTATGCTTCATTAATAGGAAGTCGATAAAATCACTGACTTCCCGAACTAAAGATTCTGGCATTGGCCGGATTTTACCAATGGTTTGGTCTTGTATGCTCATGATAAATGTTTTCAGTTGGATTTCTCTTTATCCACAAAAGTCAAAAACCTGGCAATTATAAATAGCCAGGTCTAAAATTTAAACTAAAACTCTGCACTTTGCGGTGTACGCGGAAAGGGAATCACATCGCGAATATTTCCCATACCTGTTATAAATTGCACGAGTCGTTCAAAACCCAACCCAAAACCCGCATGGGGAACAGTACCATAACGACGCAAATCTAGATACCACCACAAATCCTCTGGGTTTAATCCTTGCGCTAATACACGCCGTTCTAAAACTTCTAAACGTTCTTCTCTTTGCGAACCGCCGACAATTTCGCCAATTTTAGGTGCGAGAATATCCATTGCGCGGACGGTTTTTTCATCGTCGTTCAAACGCATATAAAAAGCTTTAATTTGCGCTGGATAATCTGTAACGATCGCAGGCTTTTTAAATAATTGTTCAGCTAAGTAGCGTTCGTGTTCTGATTGTAAATCTAAACCCCAACTCACAGGATATTCAAATTTGACATCAGCTTTTTCTAAAAGTGCGATCGCTTCTGTATAAGTTAAGCGTTCAAATTGATTATTAATTATATTTTCGGCTGTTGCCAACACAGATTTATCAATGCGTTCATTAAAAAATTCCATATCTTCTGGGCAAGTTTCCAACACATATTTAAAAATGTGTTTGAGAAACGCCTCAGCTAAATCCATATCGCCTTCTAAGTCACAAAAAGCCATTTCTGGCTCAACCATCCAAAATTCTGCTAGGTGGCGCGAGGTGTTGGAATTTTCTGCACGGAAGGTAGGGCCAAATGTGTAGACGTTGCTAAACGCCATCGCCATAACTTCCGCTTCCAACTGGCCGCTAACTGTTAAATATGTGGGTTTAGCAAAAAAGTCTTGGCTGTAATCTACTGCTTGGTTTTCTGTGCGGGGAATATTCTTTAAATCCAAACTGGTAACGCTAAACAGTTCACCCGCGCCTTCGCAATCGCTAGCAGTGATTATGGGGGTGTGTACCCACAGAAAGCCTCTTTCGTGGAAAAATTGGTGAATTGCTGTAGAACAAGCATTTCTGACGCGAAAAACTGCACCAAAGGAATTCGTACGCGATCGCAAATGTCCAATCGTTCGCAGAAACTCAAAGGAATGGCGTTTCTTTTGCAGGGGATATGTATCGGGATCGGCTTCTCCGTAAACTTTCACCGTCTCGGCTTTCAACTCAATTCGCTGTCCTTTACCCAGAGAAGCCACTAGTACTCCTGTCGACTCGACAGCAGCACCCGTATTCAATTTTTTCAATATAGCTTCGTAATCTGGCAAATCCTGATTAATCACGACTTGCAAATTAGCTAGTGATGAGCCGTCATTGACTTCAATAAAAGCAAACCCTTTGGATTCGCGCTTTGTCCGCACCCAGCCTTGCACTTGGAGGGACTCATCAGGTTGGCCACTTCGCAATATTTCTGCAATTCGTCGATTTACCATATTTATCCAGCATAAGACTTTAATATCCAGCCTATGATAACGCCCATTCCACCAAAGCGGACGACTTGCCAGAAAGGTTTTTTGAGGCTACGCCAAGAAAATAACTGGCTTTCTAAGTTAAGTTCTAGCATTTCCAACTGCCGTTGAATTTGCCGTAACTCTGCTTTGATTTCTGGTGTCTGAGATTTATTGTGCTTTAGTCGATCACGGCGCTGTTGCCATTGTGCCTGTTGCTGGCGATCGCGCTGTACTTGCTCATACCGTTCTCTCAAGGATAGGAGCGATCGCTCTACTTCTTCTAGTTCTTGTTCAAAATCTGGTTCGGGAGTTTCCCCTGGCGGTTGTGATTGTTTAGACGGCTTCATGTACAAATAGTAAACTAAGATTAAATGCGACCTGCCAATAGTCAAAATTAAAACTACGAGTTTTTGACTCAGCACTCAGCACTCATCACTCAGCACTCATAATTATGTCTCAATCTACTCAGCTGCCTAAAACCAGTCAACTGAATGAACTTACTACTCTAGAACTAGCTCAAGCCCTTATGGAAAGGCTGACTATTTCCCCTAACGATTGGCATCGCCTCAAGTCTAACCGCAATTCCCGCGCTAATGAACAAGTGGCAGCAGCGATTGTGTATCTTTTAAAGAATCAGCCAGAAGAGGCTCAAGCTAGATTACAACAGGCAGTTGGTTGGTTAGATCGCTCTATTTCTGCCCCTCCCTGTCCGAGTCACGGCAAGTAGGGAGTAGGGAGTAGGAGAAAAAATCAATCAACTAATAGCTTTTCTTACTCCCCACTCACTATTCCCTACTCCCCTTTTATCGTCGCAGAGATAATCCCCGGCGATTTTCCATTTGTTTACAAAGCCTCAATTCTGTGCCTTTGCGGTTCCACTCTACGCGATCAAATATTTGATGCAGAAGACATAAACCACGACCATTTTCTGACTCATCTGGTGGAAGATAGTCTGTTGGTTCTTCATCACTAGTAGATGAAGGAATAAAGCCACTACCCTGGTCTGATATTATCCACCAATATTGATTATCTATTACGGAAAAACGAACTACAACTGTTTTACTCGGATCGAGATTATTACCATGTTTAGCTGCGTTGACTAGGGCTTCTTGAAGTCCTAGCCGCAGTTCCGCTTGTAATTTTGCTGGAATTTCTGCCAACAATAAGTCTAATATGGGACAAAGGTAGAGGGTTGAGGCAAAACTAATAGTGCCCCAATAACGTCCAACTGGACGGAGTGAAATAGTAATCACAAGAGAAACCCCATAGCTTTCAGTTAGCTAGACATCAGTTTGCTATTACAGTCACCCTGATAAAACTTGAGGTGGTCATGCTGCCTTCAAACTTGCGTCTTTAAAACTAAATTTTGAAAATGCTAGGGAGCATTAGTTCTATAGTCTGAATTGGGATTGTTTCGGTATATATCGGCTGGAATAAGTTTGATAATCAAGTCAGCAAATTAAAAATATGCTGTTAATTTTAGAGAGTATTGGCATACTCTAATTAGTTACCGATTTATAATTCACACAACCTTCTTCATGTTTTTAAGAACCTATGCTACTTGAATGTATTCAAACAAAATGAATTTTTATTTTTCGCTTAATTCAATTTTAGCATCTTTAGTATGCAGTAAACTAAAAATTTCAAATTTCAGTTTTTTTGAAGGAATTAGTACCCTTGTCAAAATGTGATAGCACAAGAAAGGCGGCAGCTTCAATATGAGCAGTTTGAGGAAAAAAATCAGCAGGTTGTACCCGTGTGATGGTATATTGCCCATCTTGACAAAGCAATTTCAGGTCGCGGGCGAGGGTAGCTACTTTACAGCTGACGTAAACGATCCGAGATGGTTTCAATTGCCGTAAAGTATCTATGACTGCCCGATCGCACCCCTTACGTGGCGGATCGAGTATTACTACTTCTGGTATTGTGCCCATTTGGGGAAGCAATTTCTCTACTGCCCCAACTTGGAATGTCACATTATCAATTTCGTTGCGGTGGGCATTCAAAATAGCTTGTTCTACTGCTGCTGGTTGCACTTCTAATCCTGTAGCAATACGAACTTTTTTGGCAAGGGGTAAAGTTAAAGTCCCTACACCACAGTAGGCATCAACCAGGAACTCATGCCCTTGAAGATTGAGTTCTGATTGAATTACCTGCAATAGTGCCTCTGCCGTTTCTGTATATACTTGGAAAAATGTATCTGGGCGTACTTGAAATTCCAGTCCAGCAAAATATTCACGCAGGTGGGGTACTCCAGCGATGCAACGGGTTTCTGATCCAAAGATAGCATTTGTGCGATCGCGATTGCGATTGAGCGACACTCCTACTAACTGCGGATAACGCTTTAACCATTCCTGGGCTTGGGTTTCAATTCCTGATAAATTCCAGTCCTTCACCACCAAAGTCAGCAACATTTCCCCTGTGTGTCGGCCAATGCGTAAACCAAGATGGCGAATTTGTCCTTGATGACGCTGTTCGTCATAGATTCGCCAACCTCGTTGTTGGATATCCTGCTTAACTTCGGCAAGTAAGGGATTTAATCGCGCATCTTGGACTGGACATTGATTTAAATTAATTAATTGGTGACTACCTTTTTGATAGTAACCAGCTTGTACCTGTCCTGTTGCCGATGTGCCCAAAGGATATGTAGATTTGTTACGGTAGCCGAAAGCAGAAGGGGCAGCGAGTACCGGATCTACTGGTGGTTGGATAAAACCACCAATGCGTTCCAAAGCTTGGATAACTTGATTTTGCTTGGCTAATAGCTGGTAATCATAATTAATATGCTGCCACTGGCAACCACCGCACTTATCCGCCACAATACAACCTGGTCGGATCCGGTGGAGAGATGGCTCCAATAGCTGCTGGAGCTTCCCGTGGGCGTATTTTGGTTTAACATGAACTAAGCGGACAATGGCGCGATCGCCTGGGACAGTATCTGGGACAAACACTACACGCTCATCAGCACGTCCTACACCATCGCCTGTATCATTCAGATTAGCGATCGTCACTTCAATTAATTCACCCTGTTGCCAAATTATTTTTGTCATTTGTCATTGGTCATTAGTCATTGGTCATTAGTCATTGGTCATTGGTCATTTGTTATTGGGCACTGGGCACTGGGCATTGGGCATTGGGCATTGTCTTTACTCCCCACTCTCCCCAAACAGATAAATTCAATACATAAGTAACTCCGATCCCTTCACTTGTGTACCTCCGACTCGCTAAACTAACAGATAATATTTCAGGTGATTTCAATAATCATGACTGTAATTAGCCAAGTTATTCTCAAAGCCGACGACGAACTGCGTTATCCCAGCAGTGGCGAACTTAAAAATATCAAAGACTTTCTGCAAACCGGCGTACAACGGACGCGGATTGTGGCTACCTTAGCTGAAAACGAAAAAAAGATAGTTCAGGAAGCAACCAAACAACTTTGGCAGAAACGTCCTGACTTTATCTCCCCTGGAGGTAATGCTTATGGTGAACGCCAACGCTCTTTATGTATTCGTGATTTTGGCTGGTACTTACGCCTAATTACCTATGGTGTACTTGCCGGTGACAAAGAGCCAATTGAAAAAATCGGTTTGATTGGTGTGCGGGAAATGTACAATTCATTGGGCGTTCCCGTGCCTGGAATGGTAGAAGCGATCAATTCCCTCAAAACAGCCTCCCTTAGCTTACTGAGTGCAGAAGACGCTGCTGAAGCATCACCTTACTTTGATTACATCATTCAAGCGATGTCTTAATACAAAGTGTGTGCTGGTTCTAGGAATATACTTTCGGTCTACTAGAGTGAGTGCGAGGTATTAGCACTCGATAGGCATAAAATCCCCAATTTGATCATACCTTCCCCACATTTGGTAGTGGCTGTGGCAAAAACTCTGTCAAGTTACCAACCAGTTGTGGGGAAATTTTATGGATATGGGCATGGGGTACAAGTCGCTTAGGGCAAGTGGGCATCTAACTAATGACTAATGACTAATGACAAAGACAAATACAAAAAACCGACAGTCCTTGATTAAGGCTGTCGGCTATTAAGTGTGTTCCCTATTAATGACTCGGCTAGAGTTCAGTTGTCATTAATTATGCCTAGTTACCGATCGCTGGTAGACGATCCTAATCATCGATATGTGTGATTCTCGTCACATGATTGTTACATCTAAACTGCATATACCCGAATAATCTCTGAGTAGACACTAGATTCACGTAAGTAAAGGAGCTAGAAATTTCACCAAGATTAAAAAATCAAGTTATCTTTAAAGATTAAAGCATTTTGTGTGCTAACGATCTTCATCTTGTCTACCTCGTTGTCGGAATAATCCTGTTGACTGCATTTTGAGGTTTTACTACCCCTCCATCCAAGAAACAAGTTTGCTTGTAAGAAAGGCTACACAAGCATCTTCTGCCAAGATTTACCAAGATGGAAATACAAGTATTTAGTTAGAGTTTAAATTGAAAAGCGATCGCGCTTCAATTTACAGGAAGTAAAAGTGCGTAGCTTGCCGCCGTAGGCATCGTGTTTTGCAATATAAATTAATTAGCATCCCAAAATACTTTTAACGCCATTTACCAACATAGCTACTAATTGAACTGATGCGCTGGCTGCATAAATTGTATTCAACATTGCTCCTACTGCTGCTGATATTGTCTCCATACTAGCTCCTGCTATAAGCATTGTTATTACTGTACTTGAAATATAAAGAATCCCAGTCGCAGCTATACCTGAACCAGCTAAAATTGCGCCAACCATAGCAATAATAATAGTCCATTCCAATGGATTAGGACTATGACAAACCTGAATAAAGATTATAGGAAAATTCATTTTACTACTTCAATAATATTGCACTTATTTAATTTTAATTTTACAAACAAGCGTTTATTTGTAATAATAGTAAAATGACTCAAATTATCAATCTTCAGTTTAATTGACTAGGAAATTAAGTGTTTTTGCAGTTGCCTTCATTGAGTAAATCACAATAGCGCGATAAGCTAGAGTTAGCAACAAAACTGATTCATAACTGGCAAAAAACCTAGCTTAGGGTAACGATGGCAACAGAACAAAAGCACAGCACTTATTTATCAGAAGCCGAAAGCCGTTTGCGTCAACTTTCTATTGAAAAGTTGCGAGTAGCAGTTGCGTTTCTGACTTATTTGCAAGAAACAGAAGAAAACGAAGTTACTGAGAAACTATTATTAAATATTCCTGATTTTGCCAAATATTTGCGCGAAATTGAACAAAGCGAAGACAAATTAGAAAATACTCCTTCAAATCAGATTGCCTCAGATGAAGAGGTATGGCAGGCTTATTTAGCTTCTAAACAGAAATGGGAGGAGGTTTACCGTCGCCTTGCAGACTCCTAGATTTCTTTCTATTTCTCAAGTCTTAGACATTCACCAAGATGAGATAAACAGCTTTGGTGGAACATCTGGTGTCAGAGACGAAGGTTTGCTAGATTCAGCATTGGCACAACCTCAAGCTACATTTTGGCGGCGAACTTCTCCATCCTACAATTCACGAGCAAGCAGCAGCATACCTGTACCATTTAGCGATGAACCATCCGTTTATTGATGGCAACAAACGCACTGCATTTGCGGTTATGGATACCTTCATAACCTTAAACGGCTACAGTTTGAACTTATCCCAAGAGCCAGCTTACAACTTGGTGATTCAAGTAGTTCAGAAAGAAATATCCAAAGAAGAATTATCTGCATTTCTGGAACTGTACTTACAAGGCAAGTAAATCGATAGAATAATGCTCTGTCCCCCCAGAGTGCATTACTTCCATGACTGCAACCTCAAAACCAGCCTTTTCCCCCCAAGAAATTGCTGCTGAAGGTCTTAAACCAGAAGAATACGCAGAAATTGTCCGTCGGCTAGGCCGTCATCCCAATAAAGCTGAACTGGGAATGTTTGGCGTGATGTGGTCTGAGCATTGCTGTTATAAAAATTCTCGACCTCTACTTAAACAATTTCCCACTGATGGCCCCCGCATCCTCGTAGGGCCTGGTGAAAATGCTGGTGTTGTAGACTTGGGTGATGGACTCCAACTAGCTTTTAAGATAGAATCTCACAACCATCCCTCAGCGGTCGAACCCTTTCAAGGAGCTGCAACGGGAGTCGGAGGCATTCTCAGAGATATTTTTACAATGGGTGCGCGTCCCATTGCCCTATTAAACTCGCTGCGCTTTGGTTCCCTAGAAGATGCTAAAACCCAACGGCTATTCACTGGTGTCGTATCAGGAATATCTCATTATGGTAACTGTGTGGGAGTACCTACCGTTGGCGGCGAAGTTTACTTTGACTCTGCTTACTCTGGAAATCCTCTGGTGAACGTTATGGCACTAGGATTGATGGAAACATCAGAAATCGTCAAATCTGGAGCATCTGGCTTAGGCAATCCTGTGTTGTACGTTGGTTCCACCACTGGGCGCGACGGTATGGGAGGCGCCAGTTTTGCGAGTGCAGAATTGAGCGAGCAATCCATAGACGATCGCCCTGCTGTGCAAGTGGGCGATCCCTTTTTGGAAAAGTCGTTAATTGAAGCTTGTCTGGAGGCATTTAAGACGGGTGCAGTTGTCGCCGCCCAAGATATGGGAGCAGCGGGAATTACCTGTTCTACTTCAGAGATGGCAGCAAAAGGCGCTGTGGGAATTGAACTAGATTTAGATAAGATTCCCGTCAGAGAAACGGGGATGGTTCCTTACGAATACCTGCTTTCGGAATCTCAAGAACGAATGCTGTTTGTTGCTCATAAAGGGCGCGAGCAAGAATTAATTGATATTTTCCATCGGTGGGGACTTCAAGCCGTTGTCGCTGGTACAGTCATCGCCGACCCGATTGTACGGATTCTCTTTCAAGGTGAAGTAGCAGCAGAAATTCCCGCTGAAGCTTTGGCAGAGAATACCCCACTGTATAACCGGGAGTTGTTGGCAGATGCACCAGAATATGCACGTCAAGCTTGGGAATGGACTGCTGATTCCTTACCTCCTTCTACAACTGCTGGAATAGAACTCCAAGGAGGACTGCAAAGTTGGAATAATATTCTCTTAACTTTGCTCGATACACCGACGATCGCTTCTAAAAATTGGGTATATCGTCAGTATGACCATCAAGTACAAAATAATACAGTTATGCTGCCAGGTGGTGCAGATGCAGCTGTTATCCGTTTGCGCCCCCTTGAAGAGGATGGGGGACGGGAGAGCGAGGGAGCAGAGGAGCAGAGAAGAATTCCCAATGTCCAATGCGGTGTTGCTGCCACGGTAGATTGCAATCCTCGTTATGTTTATCTTCACCCTTACGAAGGAGCTAAGGCAGTGGTGGCAGAAGCTGCACGCAATCTTAGCTGTGTGGGTGCAGAACCTATAGCAGTAACGGATAACTTGAATTTTGGCTCTCCAGAAAAACCCATTGGTTACTGGCAATTGGCAGAAGCCTGTCGCGGGTTAGCGGAAGGTTGCCGAGAATTGGCGACACCAGTCACGGGCGGAAATGTCTCTTTGTACAATGAAACTCTTGATTCTCAAGGTATCCCCCAACCAATTTATCCCACTCCTGTTGTCGGTATGGTGGGCTTGATTCCCGATATAAGCAAAATTTGTGGTCAAGGTTGGCAAGCATCCGGTGATGTGATTTATCTTCTCGGATTGCCTCTGACATCTAAAATCAGTTTGGGAGCATCTGAATATTTAGCCACTATCCACGATACTATTGCCGGAAAACCACCACGGGTAGATTTTGACTTGGAACGCCACGTCCAGAAAGTTTGTCGTGAAGGAATTCGTAATGGTTGGGTACGTTCAGCCCACGATTCTGCTGAGGGAGGAGTGGCGATCACTCTAGCAGAATGTTGTCTTGCTGGCAATCTTGGTGCCGAAATCAATTTAGAAATACTACCAACACAGTTAAACCACGGCAGTTGCTCCACTTGGGGAGACCCCAAGACCGGACTGCCTCGCCTCGACGAGGTGTTGTTTGCCGAAGGTGGTGCCAGAATTTTAGCTTCTGTAGCATCAGCACAACAAGAAATTTGGGAATCATATTTACAGGAACATCTGGGTCAAAATTGGCAAAAACTGGGTGTAGTTGGTAATTTTGAGACGGGTTTGGGGGTTTTCACCACTGATAACCAAACCTTAATCAAAGTTAGTATCGAAGATATGAACGATCGCTATTCCCATGCGATCGCTAGACGTCTCACCATCCATACCACTACTCCTGAAGAAGTTAAGAGTTGAAAGTGAGGAGCTAGGAATAAAAAGCATAACTCCTTACGCCTAACTCTTCACTCTTTTACTAGCGTCTCTGAGCAAATTTACGGTACTGTTTTAATGGATGGTTAAAGATTTGTTAAGAATTCCGCAGCCATCCATATAATCCCAGTGACTGACTACCAATTTGAGATTTTAAATTTTAGATTTTGGATTAGGGGCGTTGCTTCTAGTTCATATCTTGCTCTTACTGGGCAAAACAAATCTAAAATAGCCATTCTCAAATCCTAAGCCGCATCCTTACTACGATGCGATCGAGCCAAAATCGTCAATCTCAAATCCAAGATTGATTGACCCCCCCACCAGGAGCAAAGCTAGCATGATTTCTATTCATTCTGTCATTTCGGATGAATACCCCGACCAGACCAACAACCCAATTAATAGTCATGAAAATCAGCCTGACAAGCCAGAAGAAGCTTGTGGTGTTTTTGGCATCTACGCCCCAGGAGAAAACGTTGCTAAACTGACATACTTTGGATTGTATGCCCTTCAACATCGGGGTCAAGAATCAGCTGGTATTGCTACCTTTGAGGGAACACAAGTACATCTTTACAAAGATATGGGCTTGGTGTCTCAAGTTTTCAATGAATCTGTGTTGGATCGATTGCCCGGTCGCCTTGCTGTTGGTCACACTCGTTATTCCACCACAGGTTCTAGCCGCAAAGTTAATGCCCAACCCGCAGTACTGGAAACCTCTTTAGGTTCATTAGCTTTAGCACATAATGGTAATTTAGTCAATACCGTGCAACTACGTCAAGAGTTGCTTGAGAATAAATGTAACTTAGTCACGACAACAGACTCAGAAATGATCGCTTTTGCGATCGCCGAAGCCATAGATACGGGCGCTGATTGGCTAGAAGGTGCAATTCAGGCATTTCACCGTTGCCAAGGAGCCTTTAGTTTAGTTATTGGTACTCCCGTCGGCGTTATAGGTGTCCGTGACCCCAATGGCATTCGCCCTCTAGTAATCGGCACTTTGGCTGGTAATCCAGTCCGTTACGTTTTGGCTTCCGAGACTTGTGGTTTAGACATCATTGGAGCCGAATACCTGCGAGATGTAGAACCAGGTGAATTAGTTTGGATTACTGAAGAAGGTTTAGCTTCTTATCATTGGAGTCAAAAATCCGAGCGGAAATTGTGTATCTTTGAGATGATTTACTTTGCTCGCCCTGATAGCGTCATGCATAACGAGAGTTTGTACAGCTATCGAATGCGATTAGGACACCAGTTAGCTAAAGAATCTGTTGTAGATGCGGATATTGTCTTTGGTGTTCCTGATTCTGGTATACCTGCTGCTATTGGATTTTCCCAAGTGTCTGGTGTCGCTTACGGCGAAGGACTGATTAAAAATCGCTATGTTGGGCGAACCTTCATTCAACCAACCCAAATGATGCGGGAATCAGGTCTGCGGATGAAACTCAACCCCCTCAAAGATGTGCTGGCAGGGAAACGAGTGATTATTGTAGATGACTCGATTGTACGCGGTACTACCAGCCGTAAACTAGTCAAAACTTTGCGTGACGCAGGAGCAGTAGAGGTACACATGCGAATTTCTTCTCCGCCTGTAACTCATCCTTGCTTCTATGGCATCGATACCGATTCTCAAGATCAGCTGATTGCTGCTACCAAGTCAGTAGCAGAAATTGCCAAACAACTGGAAGTAGACAGCCTAGCCTATCTGAGTTGGGAGGGAATGCTAGAAGCCACACGAGAAGACACCGATAGTTTCTGTTCTGCCTGCTTCACTGGAGATTATCCCGTAGCGATTCCTGAGCAAGTGAAACGTTCTAAGCTGATCTTAGAAAAAGTAGTGGTCTAAGGACTGAGGGAATTAGAGAGATGAGGAGGAATTAAAATCTTCCCCAGTACCCAGTCCCTAGTCCCCAGTTCAATTACGAATTGTTACTACTGGCTTCATCTGGGGATGATTCTGATTTTTCTGGCTTGAGTAAGGGGAATGCGATCGCATCCCGAATACTGGCACAATCAGTTAATAACATCACTAACCGATCAATCCCAATCCCTAAACCACCTGTAGGTGGCATACCGTATTCCAAAGCGGTGAGAAAGTCTTCATCTACACCTTGGGCTTCTAAGTCACCAGCAGCTTTCCGCGCCGCTTGAGCTTCTAAGCGTTCTCTTTGCTCAATGGGATCGGTAAGTTCTGAGAAGCTATTCCCAGTTTCTCGCCCGACTATAAATAACTCAAATCGTTCTACCAAACCAGGCACAGAACGATGAGGTTTTGCTAGGGGCGAAATTTCTACAGGGTAATCAATTACAAAGGTAGGTTGAATTAAATTAGCTTCTACTTTCTCTTCAAAGGCTAAATTTAATAACTTACCAATTGATTGGGCTTCATCTATACCAGGAATAGCAGCATTTTTACTTGCTGTTTTTGCTTCTTCCAAACTTTGGAAAGAATTAAAATCCAAACCCGTAAATTCTTTAACTAAATCGTGCATTGTTACCCGCCGCCAAGGTGGTGTTAAATCTATCGATTCCCCTTGGTAGGTGATTTCCAATGTGCCGATTACCTCTTGGGCAACAGTGGTAATAATCCCTTCAGTCAACGCCATCATATCGTTGTAGTCGGCGTAGGCTTGGTAAATTTCAATCGTCGTAAATTCGGGATTGTGTCGAGTCGAAATTCCCTCATTGCGGAAAACTCGCCCCAATTCAAACACCTTTTCAAAACCACCCACAATCAGCCGTTTGAGATGAAGTTCTGTAGCAATTCGCAAATACAACTCCATTTCTAAAGTGTTGTGGTAAGTGATAAATGGACGTGCATCTGCACCCCCAGTCTCACTTTGCAAAACCGGTGTTTCAATTTCCAGAAAATCTCGCTGTTCCAAATAACGGCGAATACCAGCAGTAATTTGAGCGCGACGGCGGAAAGTTTGCCGTACTTCTGGGTTAACAATCAAGTCAACGTAGCGCTGACGATAGCGCTTGGCAACATCCGTTAATCCATGCCACTTGTCGGGTAGCGGCAATAGGGATTTAGTGAGGATAGTATATTGTTTAACGTAGACAGATAACTCGCCCTTTTCAGTCCGTTTAATAGTACCTTTGGCTCCTAATATGTCACCTGCATCTGTGAGTTGTTTCAGGTGATTGAAGGCATCGGCATCAATATCTGTCATACCTTCTTGGATGCGATTTTTATCTAAATAAAGCTGAATTGTACCGGTTTCATCTTGCAAGGTGAAGAAAGCCAATTTACCGAAAACGCGACGCGCCATAATGCGTCCGGCTATGGCAACTTCTAAATCAACTTCTTCACCACTGACTAAATCGGCAAACTTTTCTTGTAACTGCGCTGCATGATGGGTAGATTCCCAACGATAAGCGTAAGGATTAGTCCCTAGCTGCTTGAGTTGTTCTACTTTCTCCAGCCTCGCGGCTCGGATATCTTCTTCCGACATGGTAACGAACTAAATAGGGCAAGATTAATTATAGATGCTGCCAAAGTTGAGAGTGAGAGATAATCGCCTAAAAGTGATGTGCGATGGCTAAAGAAAATCCAATGACACAAACTAGAGTGCGCCTGTGGACTGTAAACGAATATCACCGGATGTTTGAAATCGGTATTATTACAGCAGAGGATGAACGGGTAAAACTGATTGATGGGCAAGTTATCTCGATGAGTGCCAAAAATCCCCTTCATGCAGCCACAACAATGTGTGCATTTAATTATCTCAAGCGTTGGCGCAGCCCGCCGCAGGCATCGCTAGTAGAAGTTGTCTTAGGTGCAAAATCCCATTCAGTTGAGCTAATACTCCGAACCTAAGCCAGATATCGCTGTTGTCCGCATCGATTTGTGAAAGTATATCGATTGACAGTTTTCAGTAGTATATTTTACTGTATACCCAGCGTGTTGAAAATATATAGTGCGCGATCAAGTCTCTTATAAAAAAAACATTGGCAAGTATAAAAAATTCATTAAATTTTCCTTAACTATCCTTGCGTCTTTGTCAAGATTTTGAGATATTAAATTGAATAATTAATTCAGATAGAAACTTATGACAACCGAGCAAGAGCTTCAATCTCTTTTTAAGAAATTAGATCGCGATCAAGACGGCAAAGTCTCCATTAATGAGCTTTTTTTAAGTCCTGGCTTAAGTGCAATCATCTCATCAAAAACAAATACTAGTAGCCCCCAGGAGTTACTAGTAAAGTATGATTCAGACGAAGACGGTAGTATTACCTTTGAAGAGTTAAAGGAAGCAGTTGAGAAAGCAAATAATTTAAACTAGCAGTTAAAAAATCAACGCCACACTCACCCCAAAATCCCTCTCTAGGCAGACTATTGAGGGATTTGCCTTTGTTTCCATAAGTTTTACAAATCAAACCTTTACTTACCTCCGATTTTTAGCAAATGCCTAGATGAAACAGCCTTCATTTTCAAGTTAGTAAATTGCACGATCGCTTTTACCAAATCTTGCTGCTCTGGTTGCAAATTTAGTTTTTCTAACGCTTGATTGATATTATTACCAGCCCGGAGATTGTGAGTAAGTTGGGCACGTTGCGATGAGGTTAACACTGCCTCAATTTCCCTGTTTCTTCTCTGACGCACAGCCTGGAGTTCTTGGCGTTGTAAAGGAGTCAGGTTAATCTCCGACGAACTGGAGTAGTTTGTCGTTTTGGTCGTTTGGGCAAAAATAACACCAGAAGGAGTATTGATTTGAACGGGTGCAGCTAAGGCAATTCCCGGCATGAAGAGGACAAGAGCAAGAATATTAGCGAACATAGACAGCCGTTTTGTCAAGTAAATTGCCATATTGAGAAATGCCTAGTACACTGTGGTAGAAGTTTGCCTACCTTTAACAAATTACTTAAGCAACTTGTCTTAATTAACCTCCAAAACCAGGAATTAAACGCTTGAGGGCACGATCGGCAACGTCGCCATAGCGAAGTTCTCCACACAGAATCTTACCCATGATTTTCGCACCAGAGGGGCGCTTAACACCAACTTTGTAGCCGATCCCTGGAAAGCGATAGAATGCTCCACCTAATTTTTGCGCCCAAGCCATCTCAGTACCCCATTGTTCATTGATGGCTTCGCTATATTTTTCTAAAGCGTTAGTATCACCCGAAAGAGCTTCATTAATAGCTCCTGCTGCAATCAAACCGCTAAAAATTGACGGACGAATGCCTTCTGCTGTCATCGGATCGACTACACAAGCCGCTTCCCCAGCTAAAACCGCATTTTGGGTATGTAACTTTTGGTTGCCATCCCACAAGCAAAGAGGATAACCATATTGCTTACCAGTTTTGATATCTACATTAAACGATCGCCCATACTCATCTAAAATTTTCTTAAAATCCTGGGGTTCGCCGCCGAGAAATGTACCGACACCGATGGAATAACCATCAGCTTTTGGAAAGTTCCAAATGTAGCCGTTTTTTACCAAGCCAAACTCGAAGTGAATTGTGGATTTATCCTTGACATTTGCGGCAACTTCTGCCTCTAAGGCTCCTGCTAAACGGCGTTTACGGTCTTTAAAGCCTAGCCATTTTGCCATTGGCCCTTTGGCACCATCAGCCGCGATTAAGTAGCGACCTGTAACTGGGCCATTAGCTGTGTTAACTTGCCAAGAGTCACTTTGAAACTCAATACCAGTTACTTCCGTATTATCTCGTAGTTCGGCTCCTTGCTTCTGTGCTTGTTGCACTAGGAAATGGTCAAAAATATCTCGTCGCACCATCCAGATTGGTTCTTTGGTGGCGATTTTTGCTTCCACGGGGTCGCCCAATTTCCAGGTAAAGCGAACAGAGTCGGCTTTTACAGAAATTACTGGGCTAAAATCAAAGTCAAACCATTGAGCGATCGCTGGAGATACGCCACCACCACAAGGTTTATACCTTGGTAGAGATTCTTTTTCCAACACTAATACTGAGCGACCTTGCTTGGCTAAATGATATGCAGCTGTTCCACCAGCTGGCCCAGCGCCGACGATGATGCAGTCGTACATATTGAATTTTTGCTCCAGAAGTAGTTTATTTTCTATTGAGTAGGGGCAATTTATGAATTGTTCCTACTTTCATTATTCATGTCCACTTACTTACTCGAACAATTTTTCTAGGATTTATGCAATAAATAAGAAATGATAAAGGCTGAAGAATTTATCCATTATCCTTCAGCCTTTATGCTTAAGACTTGAGACTTTAAACAGTCGTAATGTCTTTTTCTTTTTCTGCCAATAGCGAGTCTATTTTGGCATTATACTCGTTTGTCAGTTTTTGCAAGTTGTCTTGTTGGTCTTTTGATTCATCTTTGGAGATTTCAGAGGCTTTCTCCTGTTTGCGAATGGCGTCTATGGCATCGCGCCGAATGTTGCGAATAGCAACACGACCCTCTTCAGCATATTTGGATGCCATTTTGACGAATTCTTTACGACGCTCGCTTGTTAAGGGCGGAATATTCAACCGGATTACAGAACCGTCGTTACTGGGTGTTAAACCCACATCTGAGAGGGAAATAGCCTTCTCAATGATGTTTAGGGTGTTGCGCTCGTAGGGTTGAATTAAGATCGTCGTAGCATCCGGTGTGCTAATATTTGCCAGTGATTTCAAGGAAGTAGGCGAACCGTAATAGTCCACCAATACCTTATCTAATAGACTCGCATTGGCGCGACCAGTGCGAATCGAGTTAAAAGATCGTTGAGTTGCCTCAACGGTTTTTTGCATCGTACTTTCAGCTTCAGCTAATTTCACAAGAACCTCCCACAAGGGTGCCGATGGATTCTCCCAAGACTGCTCGGTGGATATTTCCTCGCACCGTTAGGTCAAATACCAGAATTGGGATATTATTTTCTTTACACAAGGCGATCGCAGTACTATCCATCACCCGCAAATCTTGGGCTAAAACGTGCGCGTAGGTTAAGCTATTGTAACGCTTGGCGTCAGGATAAATATGAGGATCGGCATCATATACCCCATCTACTTTGGTGGCTTTAAAAATCACCTCAGCATCGATTTCTGCTGCTCTTAATGCCGCAGTCGTATCTGTAGTAAAAAAGGGATTTCCAGAACCAGCACCAAAAATTACCACCCGCCCTTTTTCAAGATGACGGATGGCACGACGACGAATATATGGTTCTGCTAATTCTTGCATAGCGATCGCGGTTTGCACTCGCGTCTGTACTCCTATGCGTTCTAGCGAATCTTGCAGCGTCATGGCATTCATTACCGTGGCAATCATCCCGATATAGTCAGCGGTTGCCCTGTCCATCCCCGCCGACGCTGCTTTGACGCCACGAAAAATATTGCCGCCGCCAACAACTATGGCGATTTGAGTACCAGTGGCTATCACCTCTGCTAATTCTTGTGCTATTCCTTTGACCACTTCTGGATCAATGCCATAGCCCATGTTGCCCATTAAGGCTTCACCGCTCAGTTTGAGTAAAACCCGTCGGTAATTCGTTCCCATGAAGTTACGCTTTATCAAAAAAGTTGCAATTGCCTCCAATTTAAGATAGCAGTTACAGGGACTATCTATGTCTAGTTACGCCAAATCAATGTAGTCCCGACTGGTTCTGTTTGTGGTATGGCTATTTTTTGACCTTGAAGCAGAGAAGCGATCGCAGTTCTCAAATAATCCTCTCCCACTGATAATGGCTCTTGGGGATGATTATCAATTTTACCTTTGTAACGGACTATACCATTTGTGTCTATGAGAAAGGCCGTTGGTGTTTTTGTTGCGCCGAAACTACCGGTCACATCTTGCGTTGAGTCCCACAGGTAGGGGAAGTTCAACTGGTGACATCGGGCAAAAGCTTTCATTGTTTCAAAGCTTAACCTAGTGTCGTAGTCAACATTACTACCATTGAGTCCAATTAGTGTGAAGCCTTTTAGGGCAAATTCGGCTTGAATGTTTTTTAGCCTACCTAAATACCGCTCTACATAAGGGCAGTGGTTACATAGAGAAATAACGCCGACTGCTCGGAACTTTTCAAGATAACGCCTGAGATGGTGTACTTGACCATCAATTCCTGGCAATTCAAAATCTGGTGCGTAGCTCCCAACGGGAGTATCAATTGTTTCTAGTAGATTCATAATTTCTGGCTCGCAGAACTAGGAACAAGAAAAATATTGTTAAATTCAGCCTCAGTTTCCAGTTGCAAACCACCCCTTAGCCGATGCCTCATATTCGCTAATCTTATAGACCAAACTTGCGATCGTTAATTGTGAAACTACTGAATCTAGCACTGATGCTAATTCACTCACATCTAAAAAATAGCCAAAATATTACTCATATTAGATAAATTATGATTTCTAATACTGACATAATCTCAGTTGTGAGTAAGTTACCTCTATCAACAAAATGAAAACTCTCTATAGTGGATAAAATTATCAGCTTAATGCTAGTATTATCAGCCTAGAAGCTTTTGTGGTATATGTATAGGCTATCACTAGAGCAAAGGGTTTATTTTGAAAATCTGATAAATTTTATGCAAATTAAAAACAATTTTACTTGTGCCTTGCTGCTTAAAAGCTTTTAGCATTCTTTACATCAAATTTACCATGACAACCTCAAGTTCAAAAACAGCACTTAACTCTACAAAAACCTGGATTTGGCAAGATTTCTCTATTTGCTATCAAACCCAAGGAACTACTGGGCCAGCTGTTGTCCTGGTACATGGATTTGGTGCTTCTTGGTGGCACTGGCGAAAAAATATTCCTGTCTTAGCAGAAAATTGCCGTGTTTATGCGATCGATTTGATTGGTTTTGGTGCTTCCGCAAAACCTCAACCTGGTGAAAAAATTAGCTACACATTAGAAACCTGGGGACAGCAAGTAGCAGATTTTTGCCGTGAAGTTGTCGGTGAGCCAGCTTTTTTAGTTGGAAATTCCATTGGCTGTATTGTAGCCATGCAAGCAGCAGTAAGTAACCCAGATATTGCCTTGGGAGTTGCTTTGCTCAACTGTTCTTTACGGCTGTTGCACGATCGCAAACGGGTAACTTTACCTTTATCTCGTCGTTACGGAGCGCCTTTGCTGCAACGGGTACTATCTATTAAACCAGTTGGCGATTTCTTTTTCAATCAACTCGCCAAACCGAAAACAGTGCGAAAAATTCTGCTGCAAGCTTATGCGAATGCTGAGATGGTGACAGATGAGTTAGTAGATATTCTTACTTCACCAGCAAGCGATCCGGGTGCTGGTGCTGTGTTTCTTGCATTTACTTCTTATTCTACAGGGCCTCTACCAGAAGACCTTTTGCCACTGTTAGCTTGTCCGGCGATTATCTTGTGGGGAACGGCCGATCCGTGGGAACCAATTAAATTAGGTAGAGAATTAGCTAACTTTCCGCAAGTAGAAAAGTTTATTCCTTTAGAGGGAGTGGGGCATTGTCCGCAGGATGAAGCGCCGGAGTTAGTCAATCCGATTTTACTCGATTGGATTTGGGAGCGATCGCGGTAATAAACTCGGCTCAATTTTTACGTAATGGGTGGTATTGAATATAATCAAAAAGATTTATTTTTTGTGGATTGAGTCGATACAAAAAATGGTAATAGGACTATAGTCTTAATTAAATTAAGAGTTTTACTTAGCGATAAAGCCCTCTCTAACAGGAGGGCTTTATTATAGTTAGGACTTACGCAAAAACTTTCTCAAACTATCATTTCTCCGTGTCCTTTGCGCCTCTGCGGTTTGTTATTCCGTAACTATTGCGTAAGTCCTAACTAACTCAAAACTAGCTGACTTAAAAAGAATGCAAGTGCTGCACTGCCCAAGGGAACTGTTAAATTGTCAATACCCAAAAATGAAACAGCCTCTAAAGCAGTAGCTATAAATGCCACTACTAGTGATATCGCCCAAGTTTGCCAACTGTTTCCTTGAGTTCCAACTAAAATCAAACTACTGACGACATAGCTAACGAGCATCATAGCTAGGGAGCCTTCCCAACTTTTTTCTGTCCCAAAAACTTTATACTTATGTTTACCAAAGCGTTGCCCAATTAAAGCTGCTAATCCATCTCCCCAAGTCATTACCAAAATTCCGAGTGCTGCATACTGGGGTTGTTGCAAGTACCAAAACCAAGCAACTAAAATACCGAAACTGACAGAGTAAAAAAATGTCCCTAAACTTTGCCGTCCAACACTATTAATACCAGGAAGAATGGGCAATCGGTAGGACAATAAGGTGATTGCACTCGCTAAAATAGAAGCTGTAATCCCTACACTGGCGGGAATATCGAGCCACCAGGCGATTAAAATCACATTACCAGTGCCAATATGAACTATCTTCCGCACGATTTCTGGCTTGTCGGCAAAGCGGTTTACCACCCATGCAATCAGGAGGATGAGTAACACCCAAATTGCAGCCGACGCAATTTGCACCCAGAAAACCGGAATTGAGGTGAAATCAGAAAATGTAATTAACAAAGATGCAACAAAATGAAAATTTTTACCCCTGTTACTAATTTATAAGATTTGGGTAGCTGCAATGAAATTATTATTTATTTGGCTGATTCGGGGCTACCGGATATTTATCTCGCCATTGTTTCTTCCGACTTGTCGCTTTCAACCAACTTGTTCGATGTATGCTATTGAAGCTATTGAACGATTTGGAGTGTTACGTGGTAGCTGGATGGCAACTCGGCGAATTTTGCGCTGTCATCCATTTCATCCAGGTGGTTATGATCCAGTGCCAGAGGTGGTAGAAAAGGTAAAGGAGGAGTAGTTTAGTAGAGTTTTGCGTATGGTGGCGAATTGAGGAGTGGAATTTAAACGCAGAGGGGCGCAGAGAATTTGCTAGGAATAATGACAAGAGCGGTAAATTATTAAAGGATGTGTTCGTGGGTATAGTTATTTGGGGAGATGTCAATAGATGAGGTTCTCATCTAGCGTGAAAAGGTTAAATAATTTAATTTAGACTTCCCATGATTAATCCCACTGCGATTTCTATACCGGAACCACAAATTCCTACTCCTGGCCCAAGTCCGCTACCGAGTCCCAATCCTGAGCCGAATCCGCTACCGAGTCCTGAACCTGTACCGGGGCCAGCTATTCCTCAACCGTTACCTGGTCCTGTACCAGAACCAGTACCTGCTCCCATTCCTCAGACAGTTCCAGCACCAATTCCCCAAACCATACCGGAACCTGTTTAGATTACCTTGGTAATGTAATCCAAAATCCCAAATCTAAAATCCAAAATGCTAAGAGCCGGAATTGTCGGACTTCCCAACGTCGGAAAATCTACTTTATTTAATGCTGTAGTTGCTAATGCCAAAGCAGAAGCAGCTAACTTCCCTTTTTGCACGATTGAACCGAATGTCGGCGTTGTCGCAGTACCGGATGAACGGTTAAATGTTCTTGCTAAGATTGCCAGTTCGGCACAAATTATCCCAGCGCGGGTTGAATTTGTAGATATTGCCGGTTTAGTTAAAGGTGCAAGTCAGGGTGAGGGACTAGGAAATCAATTCCTGTCCCACATCCGGGAAGTTGATGCGATCGTCCATGTGGTACGTTGTTTTGAAAATGACGATATTATCCACGTTGCTGGTTCTGTTGATCCAGCGCGAGATATTGAAATCATTAATATAGAACTCGGTTTATCAGATTTAGCACAAATTGAGCGGCGAATTGACCGCACTCGCAAACAAGCTCGTACTAGCAAAGATGCACAGTTTGAAATCACAGTTTTAGAAAAATTAGCTGCGGCTTTAAATGAAGGAAAATCGGTGCGTCAGGTAAGCTTGAATGAAGAAGAAACAGTAATTATTAAAGGACTGGAACTGCTGACTTATAAACCGATTATCTACGCCGCCAATGTATCTGAAGATGAGTTGGCAACTGGTAATGATTTTGTGGAAACAGTGCGGCAAATTGCAGCTACAGAAAATGCCCAAGTTGTGATAGTTTCGGCTCAAGTTGAAGCAGAATTAGTGGAATTACCAGAGTCAGATAAAGCTGATTTCCTCGCGTCTTTAGGTGTGGGAGAAGGCGGTTTGAAATCATTGATTCGGGCAACTTATATGCTTTTAGGTTTGCGGACATATTTCACCTGCGGCCCCAAAGAAACCCGCGCTTGGACAATTAATGCTGGAATGTCTGCACCTCAAGCTGCTGGTGTAATCCACAGTGATTTTGAAAGGGGATTTATTCGCGCCGAAACAGTCGCTTATAAAGATTTGGTAACAACTGGTTCGATGAATGCTGCAAAGGAGAAAGGGTTGGTTCGCAGTGAAGGGAAAGAATATGTTGTGCAGGAAGGGGATGTAATGTTGTTCCGATTTAATGTTTAGGGGTAATTAATGAGTGGCCGTTATCGATAAGATAATGGTCAACTTACACCAAGTTGCGATCGCCCTAAATAAATTGACAAATTATTCAATGCGTGCATAATTGCTAGGCGATCGCAAATAAACCAGCAATCCTCAAAACCGCCAAGGCTTATGCTTGCAGTCATTCCAAGCTCAAGGTAGAAATGCGTAGGTGTAGCCCGTTGCAGGTAGGGCGTATCTGTGGTAACAACTGTCCTACTCGTTGCGCTAAAAGAAGGAGGACGATCGTTCTCCTTTTATCGATTGCCTTGCTAGGAGACGTTGACACCCGCTAATAAAACATGTATCTTCAAAGTATATACGTCAGACAAACTTTTAAAAGTGTTTCACTCCGAAAATCTAAAAATTCGGGCGTGTAAATCGCTAACAAAATTTTTGGAGATAGTTATGACCGCAGTTGTTGCTAAATGGGGAAATAGTTTAGCTATTCGGATTCCAAGAGCGGTAGCTGAACAAGCACATGTAACCGAAGGGACAAATATAGACCTTAGTGTGGAAGGTAATAATATTATAATTACACCACAAAAAAGAAAAAAGTATACCCTTGATGAGTTGCTCGAAGGTATGACTCCTGATAAATTCCATCCGGAATTTGAAACTGGAAAGGCTGTGGGGAATGAAGATTGATAGTTAATCCATACTTTCCGAAAAGAGGAGATATTATCAAATTAGAATTTGGAGCTACAGAGCAGTTTACGGTTGATTCGATTCAGCGTGCATTTACCCTCTACGCATCAGGAATGTCATTTGATGACATTGCTAGGACAATGAACAATGAACTACAACAGCAAGGGCGGGAGCAAATGGGCTACCGCCCTGTTCTGGTTATATCTCCAATTAAATACAATCAAATGGCTTCTTTAGTTTTAGCGTGTCCTATAACCAGCAAAGCAAAAGGGCTTAGTTTTGAAGTTCCACTTGTTGAGGGAATGCAAACAAAAGGAGTTGTGTTATCTGACCAAATTAAAACACTCGATTGGAAAGCTAGAAAGGTAAAATTTGTTGAAAGCGTTTCACAAGATTTAATAGAAGAAGTACAGGCAAAGCTTGAAACATTAATTTTATAAAACTAATTTTATTTAAATTTAAAAGTGCGATCGCACCCTCAACAAGCTAAAAGTGGGTAGGCAGAGAGAATGTCCGTCCTCAAGTTTTTACACAAGTTATTAAAGGACATAGTTCAGCTACTTCCACCTAAAATGTATACATAGGAACCCAAATTCTCATCATCTGTACCAATTACTACACCACCTTCTGCACCAGAAACAAGTTCTACACCTTCAATTTTGTGATAATCAGAGCGGTAGAGAGGAACAAATTGAGAATTTTGCCGCCATATAATTTTGTTATCACGCAATCCTAAGTAACCGGCGACATACACAGCTGACTGAAATGGGCCATCATCTCCGGCATCACTTGCTGAAGTGATGTACACAATTCCTACGGGATCTACCTTAATATCTGAAATATGACGAACATTTCCAGATGGAAACGGTACTTTCAGATTGGCAGAACCTGCGAGAGTAATTTGATATTTAGCTAAGTCAAATATTCCCCAAAAAATAGTTGCTGCTTGTTCTCCTTCACCTCGATGTCCCCAAATAGCAACTAATTTACCATCTATATTTTGTAATCCAAATGCTTCAAAGTTATTTCCTTGAAGAATTTCTGGTAGATTGAATTCTTTCAGCACTGAAATGGTCTTATTGGCAGGCTCTAACCTGATGTAATAAGCTTTTCCAGAACTAGTTAAAGCGATAAATGAAAATTTTGTTTTTTCTGGAACAGATGTTAAAGCTTCTAAATCGATGGGTAATTCTATGTTACTCGGCCAGTTCAATGGAAAATATTCAGGTTGCCTTTTACCCTTAATACGAATAATTGCTAAACGACCTTGGTTTTTTTGTTTGTTGTCATGGACAATCAGAAAATCGAGTGTATTGCTTTGTTGCTCTATCAAAGCTATACCACTGATACCAAAAGGGATGCCACCGCGAACCGGACGCCAATCTTGTGCCCAAACTTGCAGGGATATCAGTAACAATGCACCTAAGACTACTATATTGATGATTAACTTAAGAAACCGAGGCATATTGATTTAGCCAAGCTGTGAGTATCGATAAAAGGGGTGTGTTAACGGATGCTCAATCATATCAAATCCAAGGAATTTGCACCCACATCAATAAAGCAGCGTTTTGTACTCACAGCTATCAGAATACTTACGTAATTATTTGACTTACGATAGTACTTTCTGTAAAGAAAGCAATAATTCGTTGACAGTATAGGGCTTCGACAAAAATGTATTGACACCAATAGCTGCTACTGCACTGAGCTTATTGTCAGACATAAGTCCACTGCTGGCGATAATTCTGACTTGGGGGTTGATTTTTTGCAAGGTACGGATGGCAGTTAAACCATCCAGTGAGGGCAGCATAATATCCATGAGGACGGCACTAATTTTGTCTCTATTTTGAGCATATAGCGCGATCGCTTCAATGCCATCACTGGCAACTAAAATTTTGTAGTTGTGAGCTTCTAGTAATGTTATTGTAATCTCTTGAATGGCGGCTTCATCATCCACAACCAAAATCAATTCTCCATGTCCTGTCTGTGGTGGCAAATCTTCGGGGCTGAGTGTTTCTATTCCCCCCACTGCTGGCAAGTAAACCTTAAAGCTAGTGCCACTTTCCGGCCCACTATACACGTTCACAAAACCTCCGTGACTTTTAACGATTCCTAATACTGTGGAAAGTCCTAAACCAGTGCCTTGCCCGACATCTTTTGTAGTAAAGAATGGCTCGAAAATTCTATCTAGCATGTCTTTAGGAATCCCAACTCCAGTATCGGAGACAGTAGTCACTATGTAAGGTCCCTCTTTGGCTTCTAGGTTCATGCGCGCATAATTTGCGTCAATCAACATATTTTCGGCAGAGATACTCAAAGTACCGCCATTGGACATAGCATCGCGGGCGTTAACGCAGAGGTTCATCAGCACTTGATGCAGTTGGGTACTATCTCCAGAAATCATCCACAAATCTTGCGGTACATTAGTGCTAATTTCTATCGATTTGGGAAAGGTTTCTTTAAGAATCTTGGCAATTTCCACAATTATATGTTTGAGTTGCAAAGTGATGTGCTTCCCTTCTACACCTCGCGCAAAAGACAGCACCTGTTTGACTAAATTAGCACCGCGTCTAGCGTTAATTTCTAAAATTTCTAGTAGATGACGAGTCCGCTCATCTGCATCGGGAAATTTCAGTGGTAGCAGTTGCGCTCCTGCCAAGATCGGTGTCAAGATATTGTTGAGGTCGTGAGCAATACCACTAGCTAAAGTGCCAATACTTTCCAGGCGTTGAGCGCGAAATAATTGGGCTTCTAGGTGCTTTTTCTCGGTAATATCTGTGTCAACGGTGAGAATTGATTTGGGTTTCCCTTGTTCATCGCAAACCAGACTCCAGCGACTAGCCACAAGGACTTCTTTGTTCATTTTAGTAAGTTTTGTTAACTCACCCTGCCACTTACCTTTACTAATAGCTTGCAATAGAGCCGCTTCAATTTCCGGTGAAGGTTCGTCATACAAAAGTTCGCTAGCATTTTTACCCCAAGCCTCTTTAGCTTGCCAGCCGTAAAGTGTTTCTGCGCCTTTGTTCCAGAAAATAATTTGATTGTTTAAATCTCGGACGCAAATGGCATCTGTGGTGACATCTAGTAATGCTGCTTGTTCGCGAATTTTTTCTTCTGCCAATTTGCGTTCGCGTAGCGCAGCTTGGCGATCGCTAATATCTATACTGGCGCATGTTACCCCGACAATTTCTTGGGTTTCATTCCGTAGTGGCTCGACAGTTAAATCGTAATATCGCGTTGTATCATTGATGGTAATTGATACTTCCTCTCGCGTTCCTATGCCTGTGGTTAATACTCCACGTTTAATTGTAATGAGATGTTGAGCATCTTCTACTGGGATGATATCTAAGTCTTGTTTGCCCAATATTTTTTCAACTGTCAATCCAGATGGGGGATTGTAAACCCAGGTGTACCGTAAATCTTTATCCTGGTTGTAGACAAAAATTGGAGAGTTTTTGAGAGCAACCCGAAATCGCTCCTCACTCTGCCGCAGTGCGTTGTCTGCCCGTTGACGTTCGATGGCGTAACGCATAGAACGCACTAGCAAGTCGCCAGTTACTTGCCCCTTCACTAAATAATCCTGCGCTCCTTGTTGCATTGCACTAGTTGCCAGGGTTTCATCATTTATACCCGTCAGCACAATGATTGGAGTTGCTTTTGCCTGATTGTGAGCGATAACAAAGGTTTGTAATCCCTGGCTATCTGGCAGCGAGAGGTCTAATAAAATAACATCAAAAATTTCGTTTGTTAGGTAGTTGACTGCTTCATAAAGCCGTTCAACGGGCATTAACTCAACTACAACTGTAGTAACTTCTTTGAATAACTCTTGTAACAATAAGACATCACCAGAGTTGTCTTCTACTAACAAGACTTTAATAATATTTTCACCTGCCATTTCCACTACTCCGGTGGCAGTTTTACGATCGCAAACCAAAAATTTTCTATTGATTGTACAATTTTAACGAATTGATCGAAATCTACTGGCTTAGTTATGTAACAGTTTGCAGATAAATTATAAGCTTTGAGGATGTCTTCTTGAGCTTGGGAAGTCGTGAGGACGACTACAGGAATTCTTTTGAGGTTTTCATCTCCTTTAATTTCTGCCAGTACTTCCCGCCCATCTTTTCTGGGCAGGTTAAAATCGAGCAACACAATATCTGGATGGGCTGCTTTGACATATTTTTCCTGTTTTCGCAAGAATGCCATTGCCTCCACACCATCTTCGACCACATTCAGATGAATCGAAATTTTGCTATCTTCCAAGGCGATACGTGTAAGTTGGGCATCGCCAGGATTGTCCTCTACCAACAAAACCTGAATAGGCATAATCGCTGTTATGGTAGTCACGATTGCTTAAGAGCTCTATCTGGAATTGTGAAGTAGAAAGTCGAGCCTTGACCCGGTTTCGACTCAACCCAAATACGACCGCCGTGGCGTTCTATAATTTTCTTACAAATTGCCAGACCAATTCCAGTACCAGGATACTTGTCTCTAGCTTGCAAGCGCTGAAAAATTATAAAGATACGTTCAGCATATTGGGATTCCAAACCAATTGCATTATCGCGCACCCAGAACAGCCATTCATCTACCGACGGGATAGAATTTAAATCTTCCCCATCTGCATTTGCATCTCTCTTCTCTACTCCGATGTGAATTCGTGGCTGCTGATTCTGGCAAAATTTGATCGCGTTGGCGATCAGGTTTTGAAATACTTGTGTCAGTTGGGTAGCATCAGCTATCACTTCAGGTAGAGTATCGTAGGTGACAACTGCCTTTCGATCTGCGATCGCAACTTGAAGATTAATAAGCACCTGTTCTAAGACAACACTACAATCAACTGGCACAAAAGGTTGTCCACGGGTGCTGACGCGGGAATAGTTTAACAAATCGTTGATTAGGGTCTGCATCCGACGGGCCCCATCTACTGCATAGGTAATAAACTGATCCGCATTGACATCCAGTTTGTTTTTGTATTTCCGCTCCAGCAGTTGTAAATAACTAGTTACCATCCGCAACGGCTCTTGTAAATCATGAGAAGCTACGTAGGCAAACTGTTCTAATTCTGCATTAGAACGAGTCAGTTCCTGACTTTGCTGGGTTTCTTTTGCTAATAGTTGTGCCTGAGATAAAGCAATCCCAATTTGGTTAGCTAATTGTTGTAACAAATCCGTCTCAAACTGATTCCACTGTCGAGGTGCACCGCACTGATGAGCTAGCAATAAGCCCCAAATACTATCCCTGACAAGAATCGGCACTACAAGATTAGCCCTGACTGCAAACTGCTGAAGAAATTCTCGATGGCATGGTTGGATATGAGCAGCTTCAATATCTTCCATGACACTTACTCTTCCCTGGCGATATCTTTCTATATATTCTTCTTTAAAGCAACGGTCAAAAATATTTTCCCCTAGAATTACCGGCCAACCAGGCAGCACTGCCTCTTGTACCACTGTTCCCGAACCGTCAGTTTCCAGTCGAAAAATTAATACACGGTCAGCTTGTAGTAGTTTTTGTACCTCTGTGACAGTGGTTTGCAGAATTTCGTCTATTTGTAAAGATTCTCGAATTTTCAGGGTGATTTCGGCAAATAGTTGCGATCGCAGATTTTGCCGCTTTAATTCTTCATCTGCCTGCTTGCGATCTGTGATATCAGTATAAGAACCAACCATCCGCACTATATCACCCAATGCGTCCCAAAGTGCCTGTCCTCGATCTAGAATCCATTTATAGCTGCCGTCTTGGCACAGGACTCGATATTCACAGACGTAAAACGGTGTTTTCTTGGCAAAGTGGTCTTGGAAAGCTTGAAGTACCCAATCTCGCTCATCGGGATGGATTCGTTTTGTCCATTCGTCCCAACGGTTGGAAACTTCGTGGTCTTTATAGCCGAGCATTTCCTTCCATCGAGTTGAGAAGAACACTTCATTAGTCTTGAGGTTCCAATCCCAAATACCATCATTATTACCATGTAATGCTAATTGCCAACGTTCTTCACTTTCTCGTAGTGCTTCTGCTGTTTTCCGTCGTTCAGTAACATCTTGAAAATAAACAGACAAGCCGTCTTTTGCTGGATAGGCATGGACTTTAAGCCACTGCTGCTGTGGCAGATACAACTCCTCAAATTCGACACTAACCTGCTCTAAGATTGCCCTGCGATATTCACAATCAAATGTTGTGCCGATAATTTCTGGAAACATCTCCCAGATGTTTTTACCCAAAAGCTGATTACGAGTTTTTTGTAATAGCCGTTCTGCTTGACCATTAATATAGGTGAATTGCCACTTTTGATCTAGGGCAAAAAAACCATCAGTGATACTTTCGAGAAGATTGGCGATGCGGGTTTTGGTGGCTTCAGATTGGGCGCGGGCTGCTTGCTCGTGTGCCACTAGTTTCTCAGTAACTTTAGATACCTCACTTACATGACGCCTGAGTTCTAGTTGGTCGATTACCAGGCGACTCAAACCCACTAACGCCTCCACTTGTTTTTGACTTAGTTGTCGTGGAACTTGGTCAATTGCACATAGAGTTCCCAACATATCTCCCTTTAGAGTAATTAAGGGTACACCTGCATAAAACCGTATATATGGATAGCCAGTTACTACCGGATTACTTGCCAACTTCTCATCAGCTAGGGTATCAGAAATCACTACAACATGACGCTGCTCTTGGCAAAGATAAGATAATCCAACACTCCGTGGCATTTCTGATACATTTAAACCTACTTTTGCCTTAAACCACTGACGGTTTTCATCAATAAAATTTACCAAGGATATGGGAGTGCCACAAATAAAAGCCGCTAACTGAGCAAGGTTGTCATAAGCTTCTTCGGGTTCTGTGTCAAGAATCTGATACTGGCGGAGGGCTTCTAACCTCACCGCTTCTGTATCAATATTTCCAGCTTCCATTAACTTTTTTTAATGTGATATTCAATTCCCAGCCTGACTACTTTATGAATAGATTAACCTTTTTTAACATTAGTTAACCATCTGTCTGCTTTTGGTTATTCAGGGGAGTCTTTGAAAGTTTTTTGAAAAACCTACATTACCATTCTAGGTCGATGTGGTCATCTTCTACGGTGTCGGTATTGTCACGAAAACTGGCTTCTACATTATTAATGCGAAATTTATCTGCATCAGCATTAATTGGCTCAAATATGAATGTAAAGGCACAAGGACTGGTTGTTAGACAACGCTCCACTATTTCCACTACATGGTTAAGGGTATCGTCAATCCGCTCAATCAGTGTACTAGGGACGTATAAATAAACGCCACTGGCAAACAGTAGTAGTAACACGGCTGTGACGGTAGTGTACCAAATTGCAAGACGACGGCGAGTAGCTTGAAACATAGTTATGAGTTATAAATCTTCGTACTTTTTAACTAAATATGCCAATAACGATATTTTGTAAATTTCTATAGTAGTCAAGAGCAATAGTACCCAAAAAGATAAATCAATTTTTATTGAATGCAGTAATTTTACTGCTGTTTATTATATGTTAAAGCGTTTACAGTCTTGTTGCAGTATATTTACTAAGGTTATTTCAAAAATGAAGTAGATATTAAACGTTAACCCTAATTTCAATAAAGGCAGGTTTTAATAATAGAAACTTAAAATTAATTAGGGTTTAGATGAGTTACGTTTTTTAATTTTAAATATATTTATATCAGATAAGCTTAGTAAAAACTTGCATTTTTTTACTAATAAAATATTATTTTTTCTAATTTTATTATTTAAAAAATGTATGAGATTAATGTTCTGGAAATTTAATTATCAATAAATTTCAGTGGATCTATCAAATAATTAATAATGAATAAAAGAGCCTATAAAATTTTAAAGAATTATTTATTAGCACCATTTGTCATAATAAAACTTATACTTTTAATTCATACATTTGCTCTTGCTTCAGACTTAGAGATTAAAAGTAATTCTCAATTATCAGAATTATCTTCAAGAGATGAAGTAGAGTTACAGCAAGATTTTATTAATTTGGAAAATCAGACAAAAGTAGTAGATTTAGAACAAAAAACTAGTAAATTTAAACCTTCTTTTCCTGAGAAATCGGTGCAAAGTGAGGTTATGCCTAACTTTCCTAAAGTTACTTCAAACTCCCCTCAGGAGATTAATGTTTGGGAGCTTACCAACAAGCAGACACTCACAGTATCTAAAACCCCAAAAAACTTGCCCCTAGTTGCAGAATTAGACCAGAAACCATTAATAAAAAAGCCTCAAGAAACTCTGCCAACTGATCCAAATTACAAGATACCGCCGAGAATTGCTCCTAATAAGAGAATTAACCCATTTACAACTACTCTCCCACTGAATGGTATACCTATTAGCCACTTAACAGAATGGGAAACATTTGGAGGTAGTAGCTTTGGAGACGATCGCAACGTCACATTTGATGTTAATGGAATTTTTAAACTCAATAGCCGAATTCAGGAGAGTTTAACTAGAAATAACATTTATACAGTAGAGCAAAAAGGCACTTACTTACAACTACAAACGGTTAGACAATCTAGAGAAGTGACAGTTCTTAGAAAAGAACCACAAACTCTATTTGGCACACAAATCCAAATGAGCTTAACAGCTTCCTGTCTTTTTCCAGGAACTTCTTCTGATAAGCAATGTACATACACCCCTGGTTTAGTAACTGACAGAAATAGTATTGATCCTAACTTTTTCGTTCCAACCCGCATTGTTCAAACTGCTAATGTGGGGGATGTCGTGACTCCAGAATCCTTAGCAGTTATGAGTTTACCTGGCTTTCAAATGGGAGCCAATGGTCAAAAAGTTGGTGTAGATTTCTACTTTCCCAATGCTGGCGCTTTGCCTGGTAACACCCAAGGAAACACACCTTTTTACACTAGACAAGAAAATATTCAAAATACGCCAGCAACTTTTTATTCGACAGTTAGACAAGTTGTCAGAGCAAATGATAAAAAAGCTGTTATTGGTCGGACAATTCGCGGTTATGGGTTCATCTTAAATGACGAAAACACACTACTTAACTCAGCTTTGCAACTAGGTAATTTTATTTTGCCTGATGCTAATCCGCGACTGAAAGGAGGGGCAAATGCAGTAAATTCAAGGATCAATAAAAATTTATTTTTAGCTGCGAATAATGCTAGACTCCCTGCAAATAGTTTTACATTTTATCATGCTGGTATTGGACAAGCAAAAAGCCCAGCAGCAAATATAACAAGTTTGAATCAAGTTCCTAGTGCAAGTTTTAATAGTATCTGGTTTGGGATTTCACCAGTAATACTCCGCAGTATTGACCCAGTTGTTCGTTATGAACCTACTGGGCCTCGTAGGATGTTGGCACAAGCGGGTGCTGAAGGGGGAGTAAACTCAAATGTTGGTTTGGTGTCTATTGTAAATGGTGCAGTTTATTCTCCCTCTACTTTGCAAAATTTTTACACGCAAATTTATCTAGAAGATTTTCTACAAAATGTAAATTTTGCTAACGGCAGCAGACTCACAGAAAAAACGGTTTATTACCCACATATTAGCTTTAGTGGAAATATTACAAGTTCAGCAGATATTTTGAGATATTATGCAGGTGTGATTAGTGGAGACAAAATTAAAGCTTATCTTGGTGGAGATTTTACTCATAGTACATCAAGCGGTTGGACTTATTCGGCAGGAGGCATTGGCTATATCAACCCAGATCGTGATTACTATAGTCAATTAACAGGTAGTGTTACAAAAAAAATACCTTTAAGTCGGACTAGCAATCTCGTTTTATCAACTGGGTTGAATTATGCTATTGACCAAGAAACTAGAATTGGTCGATTTTTAAGTATTACTCCTGCCAGTTCGTTCACACTAGGAGCGAGGGCTAATATCGGCCCTATTTCTTTCGGGTTAGTTCAGTATTTTGGTGATATTTTACCTAATTCAATTGAAAATACGCTCTTAGCTGACTTTGAAATTAAATTTAGTAATAATTTTCGCTTGTCGGCGTATTATACGCCCATTAATGAAAGTACTAGTCGTTCTCGGTATGGAGCTAGCGCACAATGGAGAATGGGCAAACAATACAATAGTCCAACACTAAGTCTGTCTTGGACTAATAATGAATATGATTATGGCAGAGACTCGGCTGGAAATAACTTTAATGTCAGTGATAACGTTTTCACAGTGCTGTTTAAATTTGGAAATCCACCTAATCCTTTTGACCAACAAACTGCTGAACGGTTAAGGCGGGGAATTAATGAGGGGGTTGAACAGTTACAAATACAACGCAACAGACAAAACGTAGAAGAACAAAGACCCCAACCAGCAGTACCCTAGTACCGCAAGGCGGAAGTCAAAAGTCAAAAGTCAAAAGTCAAAAGTATTATGGAATAAGCTCTTTAGGGATTTTAAATGGTTGCTCTATTTACACCGTGGCGTACTAGTACCGCTTCTCTATGAGCGCTGCGCGAATGTGTAATTCGTAATTCGTAATCATATTACAATACGGTTTAGTTAAGAAGAATCGTAGGTTGGGTTGAGGAACGAAACCCAACAATTAACGCTTAATGTTGAGTTTCACTTCGTTCAACCCAACCTACGCAGCTACTGGATATTTACAGGAGATGTAAATTATTAGGTTTTTTTGTAAAAATGGGATGCACCCAATTAAATAAGCTTCTTGTGATCAAAAGTTAACTATTTCCAGGCTTTGTTAGCCAAGCTGATGATTGCAGCTAAAGCTTAATAAGCTCGTCGCCACTGATAGTCCCGATTTTGATTGTGGTATTGGAACTGAACTGATTAATCTGTGCAGTGCCAAGTGCTGTATCTGGCGTGCCTACGATTTGAGCAGTTGCGGGATTTCCCAAGTTAGTTATGGTAATTGCACCGGCAGAACCTAGCGCATAAGCTGAATTGGCAATGCCATTAGCAGCATTAGGAGCATTAAAAGCAGCGGCGGCGGCGTCATTTTTGCCAGTTGCAGCAGACTGGGCTACTCCAGTGACGACACCAGACTCAATTGTAAATGCTACTGCTCCAGCAGCACCGCCTTCTCCAGCTAGAGCTATAGAAGCTATGCCAAAGATGCTAGTAAAAACAGTAAACAATACTGCTAGTTGATGTCTAAAATTCATACTTGTTATTCATTGTTAGTTAATTAAGCAAAATACTTAGATTAGCCATAGCAATTTACCTATAAATTGCGAACTGCTCATTTATAGGAATACTATATGGTCATCTTGTTTTTTACTAATCCAATGAATATAGCTGATAACAATCTGGTGATTTCACCTAATTTGTCAAGAAATATATAAGTTTTTCTTAGTAATTATGAAGGTGTTATAAAAACAAATAAATAATATTCGGCTAATTCAAATCTTTATGTTAAGTAGATAGACAAAAATATTTACAGTCATTGTGAGCAAAGCGTTCGCGGAGCGTCTCGTTGGCGCAGCCTCTCGTTGAGAAGAGAAGTAATCCCAGCCGCAAGCGAATTGCTTCATTCCGCTACCCTGCGGGAACGCCAAGGGCGAACCTGCATTCGCAATGACATTGTGTAATTAATTAGACTTCTTGCAAAAATCCTTGAATCACCCCTCCCCAACCCTCCCCTTGTGAAGGGGAGGGAGCAATATTTCAAGTTTCCCCCCTTTATAAGGGGGGTCTATTCGACTTATGCAAGAGGTCTATTCTGTCCGACTACTTAAAGGATGTTTGAAAAATAGTGACTGAGGTATCCAAAACTTTAGATCCTCCTAAATCCTCCTTTTTAAGGAGGACAAGTTGGTAAACTACCGCTACGAGCAACATCGTCTGTTTGAAATTGCTTAATTAAAGTATTATTATTAGGAGTTTTCAACTCTACTCTTACGTTTCCTGTAGATATAGAACCAATAATGAATTGTCCACAACTATTAGATTTAATTGTAAAAGCACTGCTGCTGCCATTAGGATAAATGAATTTTAATACATAACGCCCTGAAGGAGCAGGAGGAGCGGCTGGAGGGTCTAAATTTTCAAGATAAAATTTGCCATCACTAGTAGCCGCAAGTGTAACCAAGTTAGGATCAAGGCTTATTTTTATTCCCTCTGACATTCTATTAATAGAACTTTTAACTAACCAATTTTGTCCTAAATCAGGATTAGATTCATTTTGATAAATAGGATTATTGCTGGAGGCTAAAGCCAAGGGTGACATTGATAAGTTAGAAATAGTTGCCAAGAAGCCTAGTCCGGCTAAAGTTAGATTTTTTTTCCAATTCATAATTTTGTATTTTTTAGAATTACTGTTTAGAGATTTTTTGAGTATGATGCTAGACAAATAAACAAAGGCTGCAAAAGCAGCCTTTATGTATTTATTTCCAGGCTTCAAGCTACTGGAGTATGTTTGCAAACTTGGTATGCACCTTTAAGATAGCCTTTTGATTTACTTTGACTATCTAAATGTGTCTTAGCTCAGATAATGATTAGGTTGTAACCTATGGAATGGTCACGACCTCAGTGTCATCGGCAGCACCAATCTTAATAGTTCCAACGTCAGCAGTCAAGGTATTAGCTTCGCTAGTGCTGTTTGTAGAAGCTGTACCTGTGATACTAGCACTTGCTGGAGTTCCTATCTGATCCAAAGTAATTAAACCACCAGAACCTAGAGCATAGGCAGCGTTTGGAACAGCAGTAGCACCCTGAAATGCGGCGGCGGCGGCATCATTTTTACCGACGGCAGCAGCTACTGCAACACCTGTTACAGCAGTACCACTGATTGTAAATGCAGCAGCACCAGCAGCACCACCTTCACCAGCCATAGCGCCAGAAGCTAGACCAAAAACACTAGTAGCAGTAGCAACTAAAGCGATCGCAAGTTTTGTGTTGAGTTTCATAACTAAAAAGCTCCTTTCTTCATTTAAGAAAATAATCGAAATTTATACAGCAGAAGTGCTGACAAAATCTGTGAAATGCCCTTTAACCCGAAGTTTTTAGGTGTTCAATCTTTTGTTGATGTAACCAATTTATTCCTGCTTTATAGATATCGAGAGCAGAGAATTTACGGGAGTTTGGTATCAATATTTATAGATCAATAAAAAACAGATTATGTGTATATACTGATGTAAATGCTATTCAACCCATGTACAAACTTCGGGGTTTCTCCCATTTACTTTTACCTAGTTAATGTCTGTATGGCAGTTGTGGCAAAGCTTAACAAGGTTTGTATTTTGAAAAACCAAATCTAAAAAACACCACAAGTACGACTTTAGACTGCCTCTAATACCAAAATTCTCTGTAAACTGGGCTTGATAATTAGTCAGAAATTTTTAGAAATGCCCATACCATATCAACTCCAAGCGCTATAAAACAGGCAAGACGCCCATCCCACAAGAAATAGTTTGATATTTTTTAGTTGGAAGTCACATAGTAATTATCATGTGGATGCAATAGCATTGTAGGGTAGCACTACCCTACGAAAAATCTGTATTTTACACAATTAGAACCGACTAGAATAGGTCGCTATGGCTAACCATTGCCTCAGCGTTACGCTCAAGCCCCATTTAACTTACTATATTTATTGTCCCCCAGTTCAATGGGCTACTTCTGCCTGCCTTTAGGTCATTATGGCAAAATCAAAGAAAAGCTCTACCCCCATCAATCTCAGCGATCCACAATATTATCTTAACCGGGAGTTAAGCTGGTTAGAATTTAATGCCAGAGTATTACATGAAGCCTGTGACGATCGCACCCCACTTCTAGAACGCCTCAAGTTTTTGGGAATATTTAACTCTAATTTGGATGAGTTTTTCATGGTGCGCGTTGCTGGTTTAAAACAACAAGTAGAGGCAAAAGTTAGCCTGTTAACTCCCGATGGTCGCACACCACAACAACAGCTAGATGATATTCGGTCTACCCTCACTCCCCACTTTCAGAAACAGCATCAACATTTTGAGGAAGTACTTCGTCCTCTACTAGTAAGTCATGGCATTTATATTCTGAATTACATAGATTTGAATCAAAAGCAGCGGACTCATCTCAACAGCTATTTTGAGGAACAAGTTTTTCCAGTTTTGACTCCTCTGGCTGTCGATCCTAGTCATCCGTTTCCTTTTATTTCTAATCTCAGTCTGAATCTGGCTGTTGTGGTCAAGAACCCAGATACCGAAGAAGAATTCTTTGCCAGAATCAAAGTCCCTAGTGTTCTACCACGATTTTTACCGATACCGCCTGAGTTGGGAGATCAGAACAGCGAAAAACCTGCCCATTGGACTGGAGTACCCTTAGAACAGGCGATCGCTCATAACTTGGAATCTCTATTTCCAGGGATGAACATTCAAGAATATCATCCGTTCCGCATTACTCGTGATGCCGATTTGGTCTTAGAAGAAGATGAAGCAGATGATTTGTTGTTAGCGATCGAACAGGAATTGCGAAAACGGCGCCTGGGTGGTAGTCCAGTCCGGCTAGAAATTCAATCCCAAACTCCTGAAATCGTGCGATCGCGATTATTGCATGATTTGGAATTAACAGAAAATGATGTTTACGAGGTGGATGGTCTTTTGGGACTGCGGGATTTAATGTACTTTATGTCCTTACCATTGCCGGAACTCAAAGATCCACCACGCCAATCTGTTGTACCGTTACGCCTGCAAAGGCTGAGAGAACCGAGTTTAGACCCAGATGCGCTGGAGACGGACGAAGGAAAAGACTTTTTTGCTGTAATTCGAGAAAAAGATTTACTAGTACACCATCCCTATCAATCCTTTTCGGCTACAGTAGTGCGCTTTATTACCCATGCTGCCTACGATCCGAATGTGTTAGCCATTAAGATGACCCTTTACCGGACTTCTGGTGACTCGCCCATCGTCAACGCCTTAATTGCCGCTGCTGAAAATGGCAAGCAGGTATCTGTGCTGGTGGAATTAAAGGCGCGATTTGATGAGGAGAATAATATTTACTGGGCAAAACGACTAGAAAGAGTTGGAGTTCATGTCGTCTATGGTTTAGTCGGGCTAAAAACCCATAGTAAAACCGTCATGGTAGTACGACGCGAAAAAGACCGGATACGTCGCTACGTGCATATTGGCACAGGTAACTATAACCAGAAAACGGCACGACTGTATACAGATTTGGGATTGTTTAGTTGCCGTGAAGAATTGGGTGCTGACATTACAGATTTATTTAATTTCTTAACAGGATATTCCCTGCAAAAATCTTATCGACAGTTGCTGGTTGCGCCTGTGAATATGCGCGATCGCTTTTTAGCACTAATTCACCGCGAAATCGAAAATGTTCAAAATGGATTTTCTGGACGCATTGTTGCCAAAATGAATGCCCTAGTCGATCCAGAAATTATTGCCACTTTATACGAAGCTTCCCGCGCCGGAGTGCAAATCGACTTAATTGTTAGGGGTGTTTGTTGTTTACGTCCAGGAATCAAAGACATTAGTGAAAACATTCGCATTATCAGTATTGTTGGTCGCTTTTTAGAACACTCTCGGATTTATTATTTTCATAACAATACACAGGAGGAAATTTATATCGGCAGTGCTGACTGGATGCGCCGCAACCTGGATCGCCGAGTCGAAGTAATTACCCCAGTAAAAGACCCAGATATTGCTAAAGATTTGCAAGAAATTATGGGAATTATGCTCGCAGATAATCGCCAAGCTTGGGAATTACAAGCTGATGGTACTTACATTCAACGGCGTCCTTATGATGATTCTCCAGAAGCTAATTCACAAAAAATTCTCATGAACATGGCATTACGCTCAACTGGTGTAGTCCCAACCTGATTGATTAAAAAATAAGTTCTTATACCTTGACAACTAGCTCAACTTAGTTTTTTTTGGAAAAATTGAATTTTTTGAGCAGTTGTCTAAGTTGTTTATCATCATAGGTTCACACAAGTTATTCAACCATAGGATAGAGTCAGTGCTGGCACTTGTTCTCATAAACTGGAAAGGTTATTCTAAATAAATTTGTCTTTCCCCTCAATGTTAATGTTATCCTGCGAGCTTTCTACCTTGCGTGTTTTAGTAGTTGATGACCACGAACTGACTCGCTTAACCTTACAGTTGGTTTTTTCTTGCCAGGAAAATATTCAAGTAGTAGGTTTAGCCAGTAATGGTGAAGAAGCTATAGAAATGGTTAAACGTTGCCATCCTGATGTAATTGTTCTAGATTTACAAATGCCAGTCATGGATGGGTGGAGTGCGTCTAGTCACATTAAAGCTATATCTCCGAATACCCAGATACTTGCTTACTCATCAGTGGAAGACGTAAATTTTCACGGTTCAAAGGCAATGTCTAGCTTTGATGACGTTTGCAAGAAAGATGTACCTACAAGCGAACTTATTGCCTTAGTTAGGCAGCTGGGTCAGCGTGCCGGAGATGGTTAAGTGGCAGGATAAATGATGCAGTGATTATTGCTTCGCCAACTCAGGCTTAGTTCAATTCTGGGGATTTAAAGACATGATACTACTGAATAACGTCGGTCTAGCCTGAAGTTGAGGTTAAACCGACGTAATTTTTGATAAATTCTACTCTACCGGAATGGTGCGTCTAAATTCATCAATTAGTTCATCCAGTTCTTCCAAAGCCTGATTTACGTCAATTCTCAAAGTTCCGAGGTTTGGTTGTTCCAGTAAGCTTAATAGGTAATCGCGTTTACTTTGAACTGCTACAATTCGTTCTTTTATAGTCTGTAGATCCATTATTTTTTTCCTATCTTTAACTACCTTTAAATTTAAAGTTAACTCAAAATCTAATATTCTGGGACACTATACGCCCTCAGTAGTCAATTTAGTACAGCTAACCCTGAAGTTCGTAGCGAATGGATTCAAACAAACTTTGCGCTCCTCTGCGCTATACTCTGCGTCCCTCTGCGTTTAAACTCAAACCCTCAATTGGTCACGAATTTACGAAACTGTGTACTTAGAGCCACTTGCTTTCCCTGCGAGATGCTGCACGAATGTAGACTAAGGAAAAATTGAGTGTTTGAAAATCACAAAGACAAAGGTGAGTAAAGTCTCGTTTAAACGAAGCCAGTGCTTTGGGCGGCAATGCCTGAATTGTTCGCTCTTGGCGTGTTCCCTTCCGGCTATTTAGCAACTGGCATGGGGTTTATAACCGCCTTAATATGGCAATTTAGGATTAGTTAAATACAGGCGCCTGGGGATGATGTTCTTTCCTAATTTGTTGCTCATAGCCGATGATAATAAAACTAAGGTATTCAGACTTTATACTAATTTAAGCTCATGCTACGCCAAATCTCTTTAGGAACACTCGGTCTAACTATCGGTGGCATATTAACCATCATTGGCTTCGTCGCCTATGCTAATAATAATGCCACACTCAATCTTGTCGGATTTTTTTACGGGATTCCTCTATTATTGGGAGGGCTGGCACTAAAAGCTAATGAACTTAAGCCAGTACCATTTACCCAAACTACGTCACCGTCAGCATTGATACTGCGCCAGCAGCAAGCAACTGATACGCAAAATAAAATTCGCAAAGACATCACCCGATATTGCTACGGTCAAGATGCTCATCTAGATACAACACTTTCTTTTCTGGGTTTGAGTCCCACTGACCAGGAACGGCCAACAGTCACAGGGTTACGAGAAACAGAAGTTAATGGGAACTATATCCTAATTTTAGAATTTGATTCACCATTAATACCAATTGATGTATGGCAAAAAAAGCATGAAAAAATGACCAATTATTTTGGCCCTGGATTGGAAGTTCAAATAACGCAGCCATCTGAAAATACAATTGAGCTAGCGCTAATCAATACTCAAAAAGAATCACTAGTCAGTAGTCAATAGTCAACCCCTTCGGGGAAGTCAAAAGTCAAAAGTCAAAAGTCAAACATTTTGAACCCCATAAATAAATAATGGGGCTTGTAACAAGGACGCTGTATTTCTTGCGCTGTGCGTCTCGAAATACATTTTTTATTTTTCCATAAATAAATTTAGGGGTTTGTACCTTTTTCTTTGTGGTAAAGAGCAAAAATTATCGATTGAGCTAGCGCTAATCAATACTCAAAAAGAATCACTAGTCAGTAGTCAAAAGCAAAAATTATCGTTACCCAAACTTCATTCCTTTATGACTTGTTGTCACCCATATTTTTACAACAGTCAACATAATTAATAATTCATAATTACAATTAGTGCTAACTCCTGTACTCTCCATTCTCTTGTTGACCACTAAATTCTTGATGAGTATGTGGCCTACTGTACAGTGTCTTTAACTATGAATTATGAATTAAGTAATTATTCTTTTTGGAATTCCTTTAACCACGATTTATATCCCCGACTTCTTCAAGAAGTCGGGAATCTGGGCAGCAACTTTTACTTAAAAATCTTAAAATTTTTTGGGCTTCTCTTAAGTACTTAACCAAAAACTTACTTTTCTAAACGAACTGCGTACCACTGTAAATATTGCCCAGGGCTAATATCTAATTTGCAGCTAGTGTCAAGTAAATATTGTGCTTGAGCTTCCACAGTATCAAATTTTTGCAAGTCAGGCGGCAAATCTGGAATTATGAGTTGTTGAAGAGTCGTTTTGAGTTTTTCTAATAATTCTGATGGTGTCATAAATTGTTCTGGTTGATTTGTTTCGAGAACAACAAAATTATCCTGCTGATACATTAATGAGTCTGGCATTTTAAAGATTTAGCGAATGTCAATAGGTTTATAGCACTCATTTGTCTAAAAACGACTGATAAAAATTTATAGTCCGTTAAAACAGAATTGAGTATGATCTACAAAACTGTAGTTCTGGGGGGTTTATGGCTAGAACGAAATTGTTATAGAGTCACTTGCAAATAAAGCTTTAAACTAAGTTTAATCTCAATCTTATGTAATTATACTAAATCTCAGCAAGCCTTGTCGAATAGACTATAGAAATTTCAGTTAGGTGATATTAGTATTTAGTATTAACTATCTTCTGAGGATACTTTGGCAATTGCCTTGCTCAGGATCGCTAGGTTTCTCAACTAACTACACAACTAAAAAATTAAGGTGTGTATTTGTAATTTTAAAAAAAATCGTAATTTGACTTTAACAATAGGGAAATATAAAAGTAACACTTCCTCCCATAATCATCGCTGAACAAAAAGGTAGCAATTGCCTTCGTGTTCCAATTACAGATTGTCTATGCAACTTATTTATCTACCGCTTGCTTGGCCCAACAACATTGAGCAGTCTATTGTCAAAAAACAGTTGATTGTGAAGCCAGACATACCTTTGCCGCAAATCCTGGCATTGATGAAAACAGCGATCGCCCCCATGCGATCAAGTTGCACACCCTTTTTCAGGATAGTCTCGCAAGTGGAAGGCAACTCATGTCAGGCATAAACCCATCTTCTGTTCATACTAAGCAACAGCCACTGATTCTGGTGGCTGATGATGACAAAGATATCCGAGCATTCTTGCGTAAATTTATGGAACAAGAAGATTATCGAGTGGTCGAGGTCAATGATGGTAAGCAATGTTTAGATGCTTACCAGACTATCAAACCGGATATAGTTTTGCTAGATGCTCTAATGCCTGTGATGGATGGCTTTACCTGCTGTAGGTACTTGCGCCAGATTGCCAAGAATAATTTAAAATCAGCCGTTGCAACCTTTGATACTGACTCAGACATTAACAATACTGTGATCTCTCAGATGTGGGAGCGCACTCCCATATTGATGATCACATGCTTGGACGATGAGGAATCCGTAAACCATGCTTTTAAAGTAGGAGCAACTGATTATGTCACTAAGCCAATTCACTGGCCTGTATTACGCCAGCGGTTGCACGGACTGCTAAAGCAAGCGCAAGTATACAAACAATTAGAGGCAGCACACCAAGCTTTGCATCACCTTGCCAATGTAGATGGCTTAACTGAGTTGGCTAATCGTCGCCGCTTTGACGATTATCTCAATACTCAGTGGATTAATCTCGCACAAAAAGAATCTCCCTTGTCAATGATTTTGTGTGATATCGACTTTTTTAAGTTTTATAATGATAAATATGGCCATCCGGCAGGGGATGTATGTTTACAAAAGGTGGGTGCTGTCTTAAGCCTTAAGGCACAAAAACATCAGGATTTAGTAGCGCGTTATGGTGGCGAAGAATTTGCTGTGATTATGCCATACACTCCTGCATCTGGCGCACTTTACGTTGCCGCCACGATCCAAGCGGGAATCAAAGATTTGCAAATTGTTCATGACGATTCTGCGGTGAGTCAGCACGTCACTCTCAGTATGGGCGTGGCAACTGTTGTCCCGACTTGGGAATCTTCACCTTCAGAGTTGATCGTGCTGGCAGATAAAGCACTCTACCAAGCAAAGGCCGGAGGACGCGATCGCTTTGTCTCAAGTTCTTAATTGTCATTAGTCATTAAGTATTGCTAGTTTTTTTACCAATGCCCAATGCCCTTCAAGAGTGCTGAGTGCTGAGTGCTGAGTGCTGAGTGGGGAATCTCACTTCTTTACTCGCTTGCCGAGGAACTCGAAACGGGCTAAACGCCCCGCTGACGCTAACGAAACTGTTTTGCCCCATGCCAAATGCTCCATACTCAATACCTAAGAAGGATAAACTGGCAGTGTGAAGTGAAACCATGCTCCGTTATTGGGGGCAGAATCCACCCAAATTTGTCCATAGTGTGCCAGAACGATGCGTTGGCATAAACAAAGGCCAATGCCGTAACCTTCTGTACCTTCATCCCGTTGCAGGCGGAAGTGGTTTTCAAAGATGCGATTGCGATTCTCTACAGGAATACCAGGCCCAGTATCGCCAATACTAAACTGAACTTTTTGGGTAGTGCGGTGCAATCCGGCGATGCTAATCTTGCCACCTTCTGGGGTGTATTTGATGGCATTATCCAACAGATTTACTAGCACTTGTCGGATGCGTTGTGGGTCAGCATATACATAAGGTAAGTCATTGGGAATATCTGTTTCGACCTCTTGGGATTTGGCCGTGTAGCGATCGCACAATTCTTCTAGTACATCTAAGCACAGTTTACCTAGCTGTACCTTTTGTGGTAGTATACGAAATTCTGTATCTTTGCCACGACCTACCTGCAAAAGGTCGGCAATCATCCGATCAATGATCTTAGTTTGATTACGGGCTTGTTTTAATAGATGCGCTGTCAAGGATGGTTTGAGGCGCTGAAATTGGCCTGTCTCTAAATTATAGTTAGATTGGAGAGTTTCGATGGCGATCGCGGCAGCAGTTAGCGGATTACGGAGATCGTGTGCCAGCATCCCAATCACCCGATCTTTAAACTGTAGCTGCTCTTGGAGGTTATCTTTTTCCTGTTTCAAGCGAAAAATCTCGTCTGAGAGTCGGATGAGTTCGGCAGAAACAGCAACTGAACGGATAGTGGATTTGGGTGATGTTGCCCTAACAGTATCGTCTATCCGTTCTTGTAAGTCTTCCTGTAATTTCAAATAGGCGTCTACAGCGGCTTGCCAGCGAGGCCACCAGTTTTTCAATTGCGCTATGATATTACTTCCAGCCAAAACCTGTCGTGGTTCCGGGTGAATTTTGATTAAAGCTGGCGTTGCTACCAACTTAAAGTGTTCTGCTAAGTAAGGTTGTTGACCAACATCAATAGTTTGAAGTTCAAAACTATACTCAGCCTGTAATTCTTTTAAGTAAGCACGTATTCGCTGTACCTGTTGACGGGACTTGGGGCGTCCATCGACAAACAGTAACAGCTGGAGTGGAGCCTCAGAATAAGTAGGCTGATCCTGGGAAACTTGCATGTAATCGTGTTTCAGCACTGGTAACAACCCGGTGACGCTTTACAGAAAGTAAAAAGGACGGACGGTTGTCGATGGTCGTTGTTTTTTCTTCTTAATATCTATTTTAGATTTTCATACTCCTATCCGATCTGGGTTTTTGACATCAGACATATCTTTTTCAGCTTTTTACTCCCTTTTGGTTAACTTTATCTCCAAGAAACACCCAAGCCCCTTGAATATAAGTCTTAATTTGCCCTGAATCAAAAATTTTCCCAAAGTCAGCAGGTGAAAGGTTTAATACTATGTCAAATCGGCTAGTGCAGCACCATGTTAATTTGAGTACTCGCTTTGAGCAAGCGATCGCCCAACAAAACACAGATGCTCATTGTATCTAATCTATCAGGAAGCTGTTAACTGTTCAGACCAAGTTTATAGAGGGTTTTCTCAACCGCCAGTGCGTTTTATGAAGTGTCTTTTTTGCTTCTAGCCAATCATTAACTAGGATTGGGACAAACAGCCAAAGCCAAAGCCAACTCTGTACTACTTCTATAACTTGCGAAGCGCACCTTCCAGCTTTCCTAAAATAACCACAGCCCTATCCAAGAATAACAGGGGATGGGTTGATTGAGGGAAAGTTTTGGATAACTATAGAGGCGATGCCTACGGCGGTAAACTTCGCACTTTTAGAGGAAGCACTCACTGCTTTCGAGGCTATTAATAAACTCTTGACTACAGCACAAGTAGCACTTTTTCCAGAAAATCAATTTAGAGATAGGGAAACTGCTGCGACACTTGACTGCTTTACCTATTACCCCACTTGCCAAGAATAACGAACTTACGCTAAGTTCCTAGAATTGTTTAACACTGGCATTTTTCAGCTATTGTCTGACTCACATTACCATCGTCAAATGAATAATTTTCAGAATCGATTGTCAGCCAGTGTTAGTTCACTCGATCTATTTTCCTTTTTGGGCGAGGCCAAGGGGAGCTTTATTCCTAGTCTATCACTTCAGTTGTTTGGCGATCGCATTACAACTAGTGCATCTGGAAGTAGATTCAAGGTTTTGCTAGCTAAACTGTTTTTTGACCAGTTATCAATTAGTTATCTGCTCTACAACTTGGATGTTTAGATAACTCTCTGAAAAATTGGTTCACAATCTAGTATCGATCGGTTTGTAGTCGGTGGCTCTAGTCCTCATCTAAATCCTAAAGTCCTTACGACAAACTACCAACACATAAAACTCTTATATAGCAAGGATTTCAGGTTTATTTATGTTTTTTCCCAAAAATGTTAGTTTTCCAGAATTTTAGGGAACTCTATAAATAAGCATAGGAATTATCAAAACCTAATGGCTGTAAAACGAAGACGATACGGTAGCTTTTGCTACCGTTTACTCATTTTTGGAGATATGATCGCCAACATAGACATTTACGAAGAAGACGTAGTGAGTCGGTAGTGTCTTTTGGTGATGTATAGAGTCAGAAGAAAGCAGGAGAGACGAGGGGATAACGGAGAATTATTGAACAAGTCTTTCCCTTGTTTACCTTGTCTATTTTCCATGCCCCATACCCCATTCCCATTTAATGGACAGTCTGCGCTAGGGTAGGAATTGAAACTCAATTTGTGATTTCCTGTGCTTCCCTGTAAACATCCAGCTGTATTTTTAATTTGGGCTGTTCTACTTACTTCGTTAACAGCCTGTGCTAATAGTCCAGTCGCTAAAAACCTTGAAGAATCTTTGGCGGCAGATCCGAAACTGCAAAGCGATGGAGTTGTGTTTAGAGAATCTCAAGGTAATCAACCGCAAGCACAGCAAAATCAATTAGCAGTTCAGTTACCATCTGATTTTCCTAAAGATATACCCTTATATTCCAATGCCAAACTACAGGAAGTTACACCTGCTAGCGGCTCAGAAAACAAAATCTCAACTCGTTGGTTAAGTTCTGACCCCAGTAATTTTATTGCTAGTTTTTATCGCAGCCAGTTTCAAACAAATAACTGGCAGATTTTACAACAGCCAACAGATGATGCGGGAGGTGCTTTTGAGGCACGCCGTAATGATTTGCTGTTGAAGGTTTCCATTCAGCCTCAATCAGTTACTAATGCCACACCCAATCAACCCCAAACAGCCACTGAATTACTGATTGATTACGTACCGAATAGTACTGCAACGGCACAACCTACCTCAACTACAAATCCTAACGAAACTACTAACGCTGTTCCTCAACCGGGCAATTCACAGTTCATTGGCCCAATACCACCCGCAAACTTGGCAGCACAGACACCAAGCACAGCTAATAATCAAACAATCCCTACTGCCACGACACATAAATCTCAGGTATTTAACGATCTGAATAAGGTATCGCAAGAATTGCGGCAACATATCCAAGACTTGGCTGCATTAGGTGTTTTATCTATAGAAGCAAAGACAACTAAGAGCAACTCTACTAACACAACTAACCAGTTTGAACCCGGTAAAATCCTTACACATCGAGAATACGCCCGTTGGCTAATTGCTGCTAACAATGCTGTATATGCCAACAATCCAGCTAAACAGATTCGTTTGGCATCAGAAAGTACTCAACCAGCTTTTAGTGATGTGTCGGCAAAAGACCCTGATTTTCCAGCAATTCAGGGATTAGCCGAAGCTGGATTAATTCCTAGTTCTTTGTCTGGGGATTCTACAGTAGTTTTGTTTCGTCCTGATGCACCTCTAACGCGAGAACAGTTATTGCTATGGAAATTACCTCTGGATACTCGCCAAGCTTTACCCTCTGCTAACTTAGATGCGGTTAAACAAACCTGGGGTTTTCAAGACGCAGCACGAATTGACCCTAAGGCTTTAAGAGCAGTGTTAGCTGATTACCAGAATGGCGAACAATCGAATATTCGGCGGGTGTTTGGTTATACGACTCTGTTTCAACCCAAAAAACCAGTAACTCGTGCTGAGGCTGCTACGGCTTTGTGGTATTTCGGCAGCCAGGGTGAGGGTGTATCGGCTACTGAGGCTTTGAAATTAAAGCAAAGTTAAAGCTATGTCTACGACGGTCTACCTGATTTAGTTGCGGTTAGTCCACCATCAGCATAAAAGTGGGCAATTCCGCCCTTTAATATATAAATTTCGCTATTTCTTTGTAATATACCTATTTTTCATCAATAAAATGTAAATCTAAGTGTTTTAAGCGTTTTTACCTGTGTTTGATGAATTTTTGAGGCATAGTTAAGTAAAACAACGTAAATTAACTCAATAGACGTACTTAGTTTGGAAGTATCTCAAAAAAGTAAGTTCTCAGACTATCGCCCTTTCATTGCTTTTAAACAAATTAAAAAGACCACAGGTAAAACAAATATGAAAAAACAAGCTGTAGCAGCAGGATTTGTTCTATTCTCTTTCATGTTGCCGACCAAAGCCTCGGCTGTGAGCTTTGATCGGCTTTATGTATTTGGCGATAGTCTTTCGGATACAGGCAATATATATAATGCTACGGGTAAAACATACCCTCAAAGCCCACCTTACTTTGAAGGACGTTTTTCAGATGGGCCGATCTGGGTAGATTATCTCGGAGATCAGCTAGGATTAAAGCCCACTTTATTCACTACTATTCCTTCTACACCTCCTACCCAAGGGATAAACTTCGCTTTCGGTGGTGCTAGCTCTGGGTTAGATAATGCTGTCCTTCCCAATGTCGGATTACCGGGAGTGCTCAAACAAGTCCTTGGTTTTGCTGGAACTCTGCAAGCAAATAATCAAACTGCTGATCCAGATGCACTTTATACATTGTGGGGAGGCGCGAATGATTTCTTTTTTCTCAACCCTGAAGACTCGACCACGCCAATCAGTAATATATCTCTGGCATTGAATACTCTAGTAGGAGTCGGCGCGAAAAATATTTTGGTGTTTAACTTGCCAGATTTGGGACAGCTACCAGCAGCTAAAATCAACGATCGCAACCCTACAACCCTTAGTAAATCGACTAGTGAGTTTAACTTGGGTTTAGCAGAAAGTGTGAGCGCTTTGAGTCAAAACCCGAATCTCAACATCGTCTCTATTGACACTTATTCTTTATTTAATCAGGCAAGCGCATTGGGTTTTACGAATGTAACCGAGTCTTGTCTATCTAGACCAGATATATGTAACCCAGGTAACAACAAGTTTCTTATCTGGGACGGTTTCCACCCAACGACCGCTGCTCATAAGGTGATCGCAGATACTGCACTGGCGGCGATTGATGCTAAGTCTGTTCCTGAACCTTCGATCAACTTGGGAATTTTAGCCCTTAGTGCTTTTGGTGCGGTAGGAGTGCTGAAGCGTCAACAAAAAAGATCGGTACTTATGACAGCAGGTCGGGTTGTTGATGCACAATTGTCTCATACAACAGTTGAAAACTAAACTACTAATTGATGTGGGATTACGATCGCTTATTTGAAATTATTGAAGAATTGGTCATGCACCATTCCCCTAGTGGTGCAGAAACTGAGATTAACCAGTTGTTAATGCAACGATTTGCAGCGCTGGGTGTAGAAGTCTGGTGCGATCGCGCCGATAATATTATTGCCAAGATTCCAGGGAAAAATCCAGACGGAGCGATCGCGATTACAGCACACAAAGATTAAATTGGTGCAATTGTCAAGAGTAGTGGTGATGAAGGTCGTGTCAAAGTCAGTAAACTTGGGGGTTCTTTCCCGTGGGTTTACGGCGAAGGCGTTGTCGATTTACTAGGAGATAACGAAACTATCAACGGTATTCTCAGCTTTGGTTCTCGCCACGTTTCTCACGAATCACCCCAAAAAGTGCAGCAGGAAGATACTACTGTTAAGTGGGAAAATGCCTGGATTGAAACGAAGCTGACATCTGCTGAATTAGAAGCAGCTGGTATTCGACCTGGAACTAGAATGGTGGTTGGCAAACATCGCAAGCGTCCAATTCGGTTAAAGGATCATATTGCTGGTTACACTTTGGATAACAAAGCTTCTGTTGCGATTTTGCTAGCTTTGGCTGAAAATCTGAAACAGCCAGTAGTCGATGTTTATTTAGTAGCGTCGGCGAAAGAAGAAGTGGGAGCAATTGGGGCGCTATTTTTTACCCAAAATCAGCGTTTGGATGCCTTGATTGCTTTAGAAATTTGTCCATTATCTGAAGAATATCCGATTAAAGATGGCGAAAGTCCTGTACTTTTATCTCAAGATGCTTATGGAATATATGATGAGGGGCTAAATGGACAACTGCGCCAATCTGCCAAGCAACTTGATATATCAGTGCAGCTAACGATACTGAGTCAGTTTGGTAGTGATGCTTCAATTGCGATGAAATTTGGTCATGTTGGGCGTGCTGCTTGTTTGGCATTTCCTACCCAAAATACCCACGGTTATGAAATTGCTCATTTAGGAGCGATCGCCAATTGTATTGATTTGTTAAAAGCTTTTTGCGAAACTGAGTTTGAGTGATAGTTCGAGGCTTTCACTCGAAGGAGCGATCGCATATCAACCGAAAATTGCGTGAATTTTTCTAGTTGTCGAAAATGCGCGTAGGCGTAGCCCGTCGTAGACATCGCACAGCAAGATTATTCTTACTGTTGATGTAGCGTGAGTAGGATAACTTGCTCTAATGCCTACTTCTATTTATTTCTTTCTGGTTTCGGTTGAGTAAGCCACCACGCCGCTATAGCAAAGATCGCCGTAGCTAAAACACTCCAAAGTAAAGATGACACCAAGGGGTGAACTGGGTACTTGAAATTTATCTGTGGTGCAAAGGGTTTATCTATGTGTTGGGTGACAATACCAGAAACTATTGCACCGCCACCAAGGGCTATACCTAGTACTTGGATAGTGCGTTCTAAAGAGCGATCGCGTTCGGCTTGTTCTATTTCTACTATGCCACGAATTGAGTCTATGGCTTTACTCAATAATTCCGAACCGTGGCGGAAATAACCTAAATCTGCATTGATTTGTTGTTGAAAGAAGAGGCAATTTCTTTGACTGAAGATTTCTAGAAACTTGATGCTTTCACCTGTTATATCATGAATCTGCTGCAATCTCTCGGCGTAGTTATAGGCATTAATCGCAATAGTATTTTGATATTCTTCTAGATTTCGCAGCAGACGGGTGTATGTTAACGATGATTGGGGTAAAGCTTTTAGTAGGTCTTTTAAATAGGTTAAATTTACTGTTTCGCTAGCTTGAGTATTATCTAATTTAGGTATTTTTTCAATAATTGTTTCAACAGAGCGATAGGCTAAATCTAGTTGTTTGTAAATTTCTCTACTATCTTTGTAAGCTTTGACAGCTTTAGCGCGGAAGAAAAATAAATCTAATAATTCTTGATAGGATTGATTAAATTTATCATCTGCTTGTTCGTCGGCAAATAACCAAATTAAAACGTGCTGATAGTTAGATAGTTGACTAAATAAACCATATTCAAATATGGGACTGCTAAATAATTCACCTTGGCGATTCAATTGCGGTAGAAGATAGTTATCAGGAAATAGAGATTTTAAACACTCGTTTGCTATTTGTTGGATAATTTTTTTGTTTGCACCTGTTAACCAACCAGTAATTAGCAGAGTTTGACCGATAAATAAAGGATTATCTTTAACAGTAAGACAGTTGTCTGGATTTAATTTACGTAGAAATGAGATATCTACATCATCTGTATCATTATTATTTTCTCTTTCTGGACGACGTAGATTTAGCCATAAACTGTAGCTGTCGTAAAGTCGTAAAGGATGAGCAAAACCTTTAATTAGTAAGTTTTGATTTTGGTCTAGGGTAATACCGTCAAAAGAGACAGCATAGTTCTCATCGATAACTTCTGTATCTTTGAGTAAATCTACACGAGGGCTATTTGGTTCTTTATTTACATCAATACGCTGGTAGAGATGTAAATCTTGGTGTAAGGTTATGTCAACTATTTCATCACCAGTGTTCCAAAGAAAGTTTTTATCTGTTGGTGTTCCGTCAATATTGGCGCTTTTATAAAGTTGAAAGGCGAATAAATGAATATTAGGTGCATAGATTTTCATGGTTTATGAGACTGATTTATTTTTCTTTGGTGCAGTTTTTTAAGTTCGTCTTGCACAACTCTGTAACGATTTTCCTGAGTATTTTCTTGAACTTCTGGCTTGGTTTTACTAACTTTCTCTATTTCTCGTTCTTCAATTAGTACAGCGTCTCTAACATCTTCATATTCAATGTACCAATGGCGAATTGCTTCGGAAAATAAATCTGGTGATTGGGCTTCTAATTCGGCAAGTTCTTTTTGTAGTTCTGGAATGGCTGTAATGGCTTCTGATGAGAAAACATAATCTTGATTTCGCACAACTTGGGTAAATGCTTGAATGAGTTTATCGGCTTCCATTGGTTTATTTTTGTGTTGATTGCATGTTATTGTATTTGATTTTGATGGGTAATGAGCAATTGCCTATTGTTTATTAGACCTCTTGCAAAAATCCTTGAATTACCCCTCCCTAACCCTCCCCTTGTGAAGGGGAGGGAACAAGATTTCTTATTTCCCCCCTTTCTAAGGGGGGATTAAGGGGGGTCTATTCGACTTATGCAAGAGGTCTATTGCCTAAAACAGGTGATATAGCACAAAATGCTGCCCAGAATTCTGGCTTTTTAAATGGCTGTTGTTCTGGTTTGTATTGCTTATCTAAATAATCTATAATTTGCTGTTTTTTTACTAGTTCCATTTTATCTAGACCTTGAAGCCAATATATTATTTGTGTTTGATTAGCTTGACGTAGCCATTGCTGAGTATGATTAAGTGCCAAGGGCATATTATATTGATAATTAGGCAAAAGCTCATAAAATTTAATCATTAATAAAGCTGTGTGAAAATCACTCACTGCCCATAAGCTACTAATAATATTGGCTGCACCAGCACGAATAAAGCCACTTGCCAAACCTATATATTCATCGCTGTCGTTATTAAAATCAATAAAGCCTGTCTCGCAAGCAGAAAGACAAACAAGACGGCAGTTATTTAAGTCGAATTGAAAGATATCTTCTAGGGTGAGGCATTTATCTAAATCTATTATTTTTTCGTCATCAACTCGTAGGTAGCGAGATGAGTTGCTATAAGCAGGAATTTTAGAAATCACTGCATCGGCTAGCTGTAAGCCTGATTTGAGAGGCAAACTAAAATTAAAATATCCATGACAAGAAAAGTGTAGCCATTGAGAATTGGCGAGATTTTGATTTGTTGGTTGTGCTGTTAATGCTGTTTTGGTGGCTTGGTGATGTTTGAGAATTTGGTGGGGTTGAAAGTTTGCGGCAATTGTCTCAACTTCGATATCGGTAAAGTCTAAATCATTTGTAGGATTTTGAATAGCAAAAAGGTGACTTTGTTGATTTAACTGTGAATCATTTAATTTTTTAGCTTTGAATTGAGTAAACCTCAACAGTTGACAACTAGGTGCATAACTCACACCACCAGGAAATTTATCAAATAAATACTCTGGTGTTGAGGAGTCGTTAGCAGATAGGGGAATAGCGTGGAAAGATAAGAGGTGTAAATGACGATGGGGAATGAGAATTAACTTGTGGCAATGAGAGGGAACGAGGGAAGTTATTTGATTAAGATGGAGGATTTTAGTTAGCTGAATAAGTAGATCGCTTAATTGAGAACGCCACTTTGGTTTATCGCTACCGTAAAGCTGGAGGTAATTATTAATCCAATTTTCCAGATTTTCTAAGTCTTGTTGCTTGGATTGCCAGATTATCAACTTGTTGTGAGTGATGATGAAAGCGCGAAAACAATCAGTGAAGATGTACCACTGAATGATTGCAGTTTCGTTGTCTAAAAGGTTTTGAATTTCTGTAAAACGGATGCTGTTAACAATTGAAGATAGATTTTCTTGACTTGCTGATGCTGCTTTGATTAACAATTCTACTAAATTGCGGGTTTTGCTACGTTCAATATATTCTATTGCCTCAGTGTCTTTTGCCAATGCTAGGCAAACTTCTACCATGCGTCTATAAAGTTGGTTCCATTCTTCTGCTTGTTTGCGCTTGGCTTCTTCGCCAGAAACAATTTCACCCCGCAAAGCTTCCACTGTTTCTATTGCCGCAACAAAAGTATCGTAAGCTAAGTCAAACTGGTTTTCGTCTTGGTATAACCTGCCGAGATTTGACAAAGTTGTTGCATGGTATTGAGCAAAGGCGCTGTTGGTATATACTTCGAGTGCTTGCTTATAAGCAGCGATCGCTTCTTCTATATTCTCGGCT
>NZ_CAXTTT010000002.1:0-151473 GCF_964247315.1 uncultured Nostoc sp. | reverse complement strand
CTCCAACTCCAACTCCAACTCCAACTCCAACTCCAACTCCAACTCCAACTCCAACACCTACTATTGAATTAACCGATATTGCGAATCATTGGGCAGGTGGGTTTATTCGGGAATTAGTCAAATTAGGGATAGTTAATGGTTTTCCCGATCGCACATTTAAACCCGATGCGACAATGACACGGGCACAATACGCGGCATTACTGGTAAAAGCTTTCAATCCACCACCAAGCCGTGCAGCGATCAAATTCAAAGATGTACCAGCAGATTTCTGGGCATCCAAGGTAATTCAGCAGGCATATCAAGGTTTATTTCTCTCTGGTTTTCCCGACAATACCTTTAGTCCCAACAAAAATATCCAGCGCGTGCAAGTGATTGTCTCTTTGGTGAATGGACTGGGGTTATCTAGCGATGGTACGGCAACTATCAAAGTTTTCGATGACCAAGCTAAGATTCCTGAATATGCCAAGGATGAGGTAGCAAAAGCTATAGACAAGGAAATTATCGTCAATTACCCAAACCTGAAACAACTCAATCCTACCCGCGATGCTACACGTGCTGAGGTAGCAGCGATAGTGTATCAAGCTTTGGTAGATGCTGGTCGTGTAGCAGCGATCGATTCGTCTTATATAGTGACTGCTTGAGGGAGGCAGGGGGCAGGAGAAGCAAATTATTTATAGGACAATACAGTTCAGTTAAGCATTTCTTCCTTCTCTTCCTTTACGTTCTTCTCTACGAAACCCAACGTGTAGCTTGCTTTTCCGTAGGAGTATGCATTCTTTGCGTTAGCCTACGGCAGTTTTGTATCTACGTTAAAAAAATTGACTTTGCTCCCCGCGATGAAGGCCTTGCTCAGCCTCCGAAAGCGCTCGCGCGATCGAGATCAGCAATGAGTTTAGATTTCTGTATCGGCCTCCATCCCAGCCGTTGCTGCGTCAACGCGCTTGAAGCTGGACCGTCCATGCCAGCGAAGAAACCGAGCCAGCCAAAATGATCGGCTGCCTCCTCGGGGGACTTGGCGACGACCGGTATCTTCAAGCCCCGGCCGATTGCCTCTGCGATCTCTCGAACCGGCACACCCTCTTCGGCGACTGCATGATACCTCGCCCCGGCAGATCCCTTCTCAAGCGCCAGCCTGTAGAGGGGTACAACATCAAGCCGATGTACCGCAGGCCAGCGGTTGAGTCCGTTGCCGACATAAGCCGAGATACCCTTCTCGCGAGCGAGAGCGATCATATAGGTGACGAGGCCTTGCTTGTCCCGGTCATGCACCTGCGGCAGGCGCACCACCGACACGCGCACACCGCGCGCCGCGGCCGCCTCTGCCGTCTCTTCCGACACCCTGGGAGTCAGGCTAGAGCCGGAAGGAGGCACATCGTCCTCTGTGGTGAGGCGGCCTGGTGTGGGGGATATCCCGGAGGTGACAATCAAAGGGCGGTTCGAGTCCGCGAGCGCGTCGCCGAGTGCCTCGATAGCGCGCCTGTCAATTTCGCAGTTCTCTTTGAATTTCGAGAAGTCGTGGATAAACGCAGTGTGAATCACGCCATCCGATATCGCGGCTCCACTGTGCAGGCTTTCCAGGTCTTCAAGATCGCCTCGATGCACCTGAGCACCTGCGGCAATAAGAGGCTTGTCACCCACATCTGAGCGAGAAAGACCGAGCACCTGATGGCCCGCGTTAATCAGATCCTGAACAACAGCAGAACCGATAAAGCCGGTAGCACCTGTTACGAAAACACGCATCACAACTTCTCCTTGACTTCGTTTTCAGACTACACTCGCAGCCCACTAGGCTTAAGATAGGTGATTGAAAAGAGTTTGGCTATGCTATAAAGTCCGTATTACTTTCGCAATCGTCCGGGATAGTCTATGGATCCGCTTTCGGATGTGCTGTCGCTGCTGAAACTGCACAGTTATGGGTGCGGTGGCTTTGATGTCGGTGGAGACTTGTGCCTCCAGTTCCCCAAGCACGCAGGTATCAAATGCTATGCCGTTGTTTCCGGTCAAAGCTGGCTGTCGGTAGATGGCGTTCCCGACCCGGTGCAGCTGAAGGCGGGGGACTGCTTCCTGCTGCCGCGTGGGCGGCCCTTCCGCCTTGCGAGCGACCTGACCTTGCCGCCTGTTGACTTCTTCACGTTTCGTGCCTCAAAGAATGGGAGCATCGGCTCATTCAATGGCGGCGCAGTTTGCTTTCTTGTCTGTGGGCACTTCGCTCTGACCGGCAATCACGCCAGCATCTTGTTGGGGGTGCTGCCGCCGATTGTGCATCTCCAGAAAGAATCGGACAAGGCCGCGCTGCGCTGGTTTATCGAGCGGATGACAGAGGAACTGCGCGAGCCGCAACCAGGAGGCCTATTGATCGCACAGCACCTCGCCCAGATGATGCTGGTTCAGGCCCTGCGGCTGCATCTGGCGGAAGGGTTGAACGGTGGAGTTGGGTGGCTATTCGCTCTGGCGGATAAACAGATGAGCGCGGCGATCAACGCCATGCACGAAGAGCCGGGGTATCGCTGGACATTACAGGAACTGGCGGAGTGCGCCGGCATGTCGCGATCGACCTTTGCCCAGAAATTCAAAGAGAGGGTGGGTAAGTCACCGATGGAATACCTGACGCGCTGGCGGATGCTGGTGGCGGGGGACAAGCTGGTGAATTCGAGCGATCCGGTTTCTGTGATTTCACTGGCGCTCGGCTATGAATCCGAAGCAGCCTTCAGCACAGCCTTCAAGCGGATCATGGGTTGTTCGCCACGGCAATATAGCCGTGGTCGGTCTCTGGCTCTACCTTCCCATAGCGAGGAGAAATCTCCCCTCGCTAATCAGGTCGAACGTATCACACGTTGATACTGTACGTTCGCTCATTTTGTCAGGGTGAGAGGAATTAATGCCTTGAGGGGAAAGGAATATGGCGATAAGCAGTACTAAATACTTCCAACTAAAATAAATATCCCGTCGCTTTGGCAAGCAGGGGAAGCAGGGGGAGACAAAAAAGGCTTAACCCAACCGTATTGTGAGCTATGGTCAATTGAGTGTATTGTTATTGACATACATATATGACTTACGCGCACTCTACGAATTCTTCTCTGCGAGACGCTGCGCGTTGGCAAAGCCTCTCCAAGAGTTGGCGTCTTGAGGGTTCGACAAATTAAGCTGTTGGGCGATTTTTGCGTAAGTCCTAACATAATCACCTTCGCCCCGCAATTGAAGAGTTTTTTGCTCACCTAAACCCCACTGCTGCACTTAGACTTATGAGAGCTTTTGCTACCAAGAAGCCACGGGTGTTGATGAAAAGTTAAAAGCGAACGCTGGGAAAATAAACGTTCGCTTAACTATACCTACCGAACATGATGGTTAGTTGCTTGTTACTAGCATACTATAAACTGTGGATTTGAGAGCATTTGATACAGATTTCGGTGCTAATGCCGATGAATTTGATCTAGTTGCTTGTTACGGGTTTTGAGGCTGGAGGTAGGAGGCAGGAGGTAGAAACTATTTTTATCTGATGTTGAGTCTTGCATTTTGTACCTCATTTACTTGCAAACTGCTGTATTTACTATTTAGTGCTTTTAATGGTGTTTTTACTTGCCCCACTTTTTTGGAAACCCAGATTACAATTAGGCTTTCTTAATTTTGAATTTTGAATTGGTATTATTACCATAGAATTGATAGTTGAAGCCTTTGTAAAGTCTTCAACTATCAAAAGATAGAAGCTCTAGTAGCAGATACCTGTATAAAAACAAAAGTCTGTATTCAAAGTAAGCTTGTAGCATACAAAACGCTTGTAAGATTTTTATGACTTCCCGGATTCGCTTTTTAATGTGCCCTCCTGACCACTACGACGTGGACTATGTGATTAATCCTTGGATGGAAGGGAATATTCACAAATCATCGCGCGATCGCGCCGTGGAACAGTGGCAGGGACTACATCAAATCCTCAAAGAACACGCCATTATAGATTTAGTACCACCTGAAAAAGGTTGGCCTGATTTGGTTTTTACCGCCAATGCTGGCTTAGTTCTGGGCGATAATGTCGTCCTCAGTCGCTTTTTGCACAAAGAACGTCAGGGAGAGGAACCTTACTTCAAGCAATGGTTTGAGGCAAATGGTTATACAGTCAATGAACTTCCCAAAGATTTGCCCTTTGAGGGAGCAGGAGACGCACTGCTAGATCGGGAAGGACGCTGGTTATGGGCGGGATACGGTTTCCGCTCGGAATTAGATTCTCACCCTTATCTAGCTAAATGGCTGGATATTGAGGTGTTATCCCTGCGATTAATAGACGAACGTTTCTATCACCTAGATACCTGTTTTTGTCCCCTAGCAAATGGCTATTTGCTATACTATCCCGGCGCTTTTGATTCTTACTCCAACCGCTTAATTGAAATGCGAGTCGCACCAGAAAAGCGGATCGCAATTGAAGAGGCTGATGCAGTCAACTTCGCTTGTAATACGGTGAATGTGGATAGCATCGTCATCATGAACAAGGCGAGTGATGCTTTGAAAACTCGCCTTGCAGATGTAGGTTTCCAAGTGCTGGAAACACCTCTGACAGAATTTCTCAAAGCTGGTGGCGCGGCTAAATGCTTAACTCTGCGGGTGACAGAACCAGTTAGGGATGAAATTCATGCCAATGTCTCGGTAGAAAGCCGCGTCATTCGCATGGAAGGACATTTGCTAGATGCTGGCTTAATTAACCGTGCTTTGGATTTGATTATAGATGCTGGGGGAAGTTTTAAAGTCCTGAATTTCAACTTGGGAGAACAACGGCAAAGTACCTCAGCCGCCGAGGTAAGGGTATCAGCACCGTCCCATGAGGTGATGGAAGAAATCATCTCCCGGTTGATTGAATTGGGTGCAGTAGATTTACCCCATGATGAGCGAGATGCCAAACTAGAGCCAGTAATTCAAGATGGGGTTGCGCCCGATGATTTCTACGTCAGTACAATTTATCCCACGGAAGTGCGAATTAATGGTCAGTGGGTGAAGGTAGAAAATCAACGGATGGATGGCGCGATCGCCATTACTCAAACTCCCACAGGTTTAGTTGCTCGGTGTAAAATCCTTCGCGATTTAAAAGTTGGCGAACAGGTAATTGTAGATGTTTTAGGTATCCGCACTATCCGCAAAACTGAATCGCGAGAACTCCGCAGCACCCAAGAATTCAGCTTTATGTCGGCGGGAGTTTCCAGCGAACGGCGCGTGGAATTAGTCGTTGAGCAAGTGGCTTGGGAATTGCGTAAAATCCGCGATGCTGGTGGTAAAGTAGTTGTCACGGCTGGGCCTGTGGTAATTCACACTGGTGGCGGCGAACACCTGGCGCAACTGGTTCGGGAAGGATATGTACAGGCTCTGCTGGCTGGTAATGCGATCGCAGTTCACGACATTGAGCAAAATATCATGGGCACTTCTTTGGGTGTAGACATGAAGCGGGGTGTCGCCGTGCATGGTGGACACCGCCATCACCTGAAGGTAATTAATAGTATTCGCCGTTATGGCAGCATTCCGAAAGCTGTAGAGGCGGGAGCAATTAAAAGTGGCGTGATGTATGAATGCGTCCACAATAATATACCTTTTGTGCTTGCGGGATCGATTCGGGATGACGGGCCTTTGCCTGATACCCAAATGGATTTGATTCAAGCACAGGAGCAATATGCCAAACACCTAGAAGGTGCAGAGATGATTTTGATGCTGTCATCGATGCTGCACTCGATTGGCGTGGGAAATATGACCCCGGCAGGTGTGAAAATGGTATGTGTAGATATTAATCCAGCTGTGGTTACTAAGTTAAGCGATCGCGGTTCTGTAGAATCGGTGGGTGTGGTGACAGATGTGGGTTTGTTCCTCAGTCTGTTGATTCAGCAGTTGGATAAGTTAACAAGTCCTTATGTAAATAAGGTACGTTAAGAAAACGTAGAGGCAAAGGCGCAGACAAAGGGAAATGACAAGAGTAGCTTTCAGTAAAGAGTTGCAGATTAATTGGGTCAGTTTTATAGCTGATTTCTTGTTGGTAGGGATGGTTTTTGGCCCGCCTATCGCTCCCTTTTTGGCTGCGTCTGGAGTGTCTTTGCTTCCTGGAATTGCGGACATCATTTATTTCATGGGTAATCATGTCTGTCCGCAACCAGAGATGGGGTTAGATTTAGCACCACCGTTTATTATGGCTGTGTGTATGCGCTGCTACGGCACTGTCACGGGTTTGCTGATTACTCGTCTGTTGTATGGCGTAACTGGTGGTAAGGGATTTTACTGGTTAAGTCAGTATGGCGGGAGTGGTGTGGCGATCGCAACTGTACTGATGATGGCTTATCCTTTGGAATTGACAGCACAGATTTTTGGTTTGTGGAGTTTTAATAACTATCTGGTTACGCCTTTTGGGTTAATTACAGGTTTGGCGTGGGGATTGTTTACTATGCCTATTTTGCACGGGTGGCATAGTGCTAAAACTAGCTTGACCCAATTGTAGATTTTATCGCACAACTTTTTTATAGAGTGGATTAATTTTTGTCAGTCGATACAATGGCATTGTCAGTCGAAACAATCGCATTGTCAGTCGATACAATGGCATTGTAAGTAAAAACAATCGCATTGTCAGTCGATACAATGGCATTGTAAGTAAAAACAATCGCATTGTCAGTCGATACAATGGCATTGTAAGTAAAAACAATTGCATTGTCAGTCGATGCAATGGTATTGTCAGTTAAAACAATCGCATTGTAAGTCGATGCAATGGCATTGTCAGTTAAAACAATCGCATTGCAGCAGGTTGCCTTTAAATAGCACAGCGATGCAAATATTATTATCCCAACTGTTGAACTCTGGTTTTATTTTAATGCGATGTCTACGACAAGCTATGCCTACGCACTCTTTAACTAACAGCCTTAGTCAAACTCAAAGTAACTAATTAGCGATCGCTAGTATTTCTAGTATTTACAATATTAGAACGCTAATTCAGTAATCAACTCTCGAACTCACGTTTATATGAATATCGTAATTATTGGTGCGGGCCCGGCTGGCCTATTCTTAGCCCATCGATTACTCACCCTTAGCCGAAACCATACAGTACAACTATATGACTCTAACCAAAATCCTACTGATTTAAAAGATGCAGACAGTCGAGGATTCGGTTTGGGATTAGGCACAAAAGTACAGCAATGGTTGAACAGTATTGAAGGGTTACGAGAGAAGTTAGTCTCCCAAGGGGTAGAATTAAGTGCTGGCGGACTTATTTTAATTCCGCGTCGCGATCTGTGTGCTTTACTTGTACAGCTACTAACGCGTTATGGCAATCGAACCTCTGATGAAAGTTCACGGCTATCTGTAAATTTTAATGTTCCAGTCGTGGATGTCAATCTGGCGCGTCGTGAGGTCGTGATTGAGAGAGAGTCTGGTCATGAAACAGTAGTATATGATCTACTAGTGGGGGCAGACGGGATTAACTCGACCATCCGAAATGCCTTAATGCTTTCAAAACCAGACGAAATCGATTTTCAACAGCTGCAACGACCGCATCTGTGGAAAGTACTGCAACTCTCGATGCCGCCAGAACTACAACAATCTCCACCTCGTATCATTCGACTTCAAAAGCGAAATACTCAATTTGGGCTTGTTTTTGGTGGCGGCTTACCGCGAAAAGATGGCGATTTGACTGCACTGATTTTCTGGCAACCAGTAGGCAGCAGCGATCAGATTAATCCTTATGGAATTACAAACCCAGAGGAATTACAGCAGTTATTGCAGGAGATGTCCCCAAAAAACTTGCCAGCACTCAAACTTAATAAAGATCAAGCTGCGGCATTCCTGGCAGCCCAACCAGGGCATGAATACTGGAGTCAATGTCGCTACTATCATGACTTGCAAGGTCAGGTAGTATTGATTGGGGACGCTGCACACTCTATGTTTAGCCTTTTGGGACAAGGTTGCACCGCAGCGATTAAAGATGCAGTTGTCCTTGACTCATTGCTTAGGGAGCACGGCGATCAATTGTCGCTTGTGTTACCTCAGTTTTCTGCTCAACAAGTCGAAGAAGGTCATGCTGCTTCTGATCTTGGATTGATTGCATTAGTCTTTTACCACCGTTGGCTGGGGCTTCTCTACAAAGTCACCACGTTGCTATGGGTTGTTCTACTTAGACAACCAACCATCTTTGCTCGCCTCAATCAAGTGGATGCTAGCTATGTGCAAGTACTCCACGAAAATAGATTTTGGATCTGGCTTGCTAAGAAACTGCTTTCAAATCCACCCAAAGTGGCAAAATAAAGTTGTTTCAAGCAAAAATATAGAATTTGTTGATGAGAATTGGTTTTTAGATGTCGATTCTCCAATGCTTGAAATAAGTTGAACTTCATTCATGACTTGGATCGATTTCTGGACAAAATTCGTTGTGTCGTAAGATTCGGATCATCTTTCGCCCAGGATGTTTGAACAACACATCAAACTCACTATTGGGCATTCTCAAGTTTTCAGGAATGAGATAGGTTTGGATTGGTTCTGTTAGCACTAACCCATGCCCAGGAAATAGAATAATGGTAATTTCACCAGCACATAGACATCCTAAAACTCGTGCAGGGACACGCACATAAAAATACGAACTGTCTTCTTTATAGTGCATATCACGAGATTGTAAGCATCAGCTAGTAATATGCTATAACTATTTAGCGATCGCTAGTATTTACAGTACTAGCGATCGCCATATTTCTTATCGCTGTAGTTTTATACTAGTTGTACTTACCTCCACCTTCTGCGCTCCTTCAACGATTTGGTAAAGTTTGTGTTCAAATTTTTGCATACACGCTGACCAATCAAAGTCAAGTATGGAAGGGCGAGCGTTTCTAGTCATATCTGCTTTCAAACTGGGATTTTCCAGAATCGCAATTACCTTTTGGGCGAAATCTGTAGGATTGTTAGGTTGAGCAAGGAAACCGTTACGACCAGGAAATACCTGTTCTGAGGTTGACGGTGCAACAACAGCAACCAGAGGAGTTCCAGAGGCTAGCGCTTCGTTGTTTGTCGTGCAGAAGTTCTCGGTGACGGAGGGATTGACAAAAACATCTGCTCTAGCAAACCAACCCAGAAGTTCTGTACCGTGAGACTCACCCCATACAGTAATACCCGCTCCAAACTTTTTAGCACGCTGACGGATCTCTTCATCTAGCGGGCCACTACCAACAATCACCAGATGGACATCAGGAATTTTGGCAGCTATGACTGGAAAGATATCAAGTAATTGGTTGACATTCTTTTCGGGTGTGATGCGTCCAACAAACAACAGAGTTGGTCGGTTATCATTGGGAATTGGATCGTAACAGATGTTTCGCGGGTGAAATTTTTCGCAATCGATACCTTGATAAGCGACGTATTCAGCACGTTGGCATTTCAATTCTTCGTATTTAGTCAGTTGTTCTTTAGAAGAGAAGTAATTGAAGTCATAAGACTCACTAAATTGCTTGACTAAAACGGGAACGATCGGACGAACCAAACTGAAGAACCGATCTCCAAAATAATATTTGATATACGCAACGATATCTGTATGGAAGAGTGATATTATTGGCGTGCCTGTTCGTTTTGCGTATTGAGTGCCGATGGGGCGACCATAACCTTGCAAGAAAAATGAGTATAAACCTCTCATTTGCGCTGCTTCTTCAACCACGATAATGTCAGGCTTAAATTTCTCCAGCAACTTGGTATCGCTCCAATGTCGATAGTTCAACGGTTGAGGAAGAGACTTGTAGAATATCAGTGGTTCTGTAGGGAATGCGTAAGCAGAGAAATTGGAAAAAGATTGAATTTCCTCTAAACCGGGCATGGGGCGATCGCCTACATTTTTGGGGTAGCGCTCGTTGATTTGGGGATGGATTAGAAAAACCTCATGTCCCTGTTCTAGCAACCAACGAACTCGTTGGTGAACTGCAACGGAAACACCAGTTAAGAAAGGAGCGTATAACCCTGTAAACAGTGCAATGCGAAGTTTTTGCTTAGTCATAATAAAGGGGAATATTTCACAAAATTGCTGGTTGTTAACTTAGGATTTACGCAGCAAATGTTTGATGAACATCCTGATTATTTGGCTCAGAAATTCCCGTTAATACAGTTAGACTAAGGATTTACGCATTGTCAAATAGCCGAAATTGTCGATTTTGAAGCAGATGTTTATAAACCTGGATTGAAACTATCAAAACATCCAAAATGCTAAAGTCAAAATTCCCCTGAATACATTTGTCTAAACCCTTGCCATTAATGCAAATCCATTTTGGTATTCAACAAGTAAAAACGTATCTTTTGACAAGGGTTATAGCTAACATAGTTCTACTAAATATAAGATAATACAATTTGAAGACTAGGGAATGTTTAGTGTAATAACTTTCATGCCCTAGTTGAGATTTAGCGATTTAATTCAAAGAGAAACCTTGCTATTAATAGGCTGATCCAACCATTGATAAGGGCGATATTCCACCAAATGGATATTCCAAGGCCCTTTAACGCGATAGCTGACACCGCGCCAGGTGACTGTTGATGTCCACAGGGATGATAGCATCGCTAACCCATAAACCCACTGTGTCAACGGAATCGCAATTAACATTTTGATGATTGTAGCAGCTGATAATTTAGCGATCGCTTGGTTATTAGAGCGAACCATTCGCTGTATCTCTAATTCCAACACCAGCATTATCAAGAGTAATCCGACAGTGTAGACTCCATAGCAGACTAACAACAGAGCCGCAGCTTCCCATTTTGCCTCTAACAACGACTCTAGAACTAAAATAATCAGTAGAGTCGGAAACAAAATGCTAGAAACAGCTTCACTAACCAGAGCCAACCAACGGGGATGATACAGTCGAGAAAAAAGGATAAGGCGCTTGAGATAGTCTATTAAGTTGAATAAATCAGTCTCTTCACGATTGACTATTAGCAGCGAAGGCACAAATTTTACCTGAAAACCATGTTTTTTGAGGATATTGTGCATCATAAAATCTTCGCCTAAAGCTTGTCCCCATTTATCTAGCAGTTCTGTTTGGCGAAGTACTTCTGTTTTCACAGCCAAAGTTCCACCCCAAGGAATCTGGAAGATAAACATTTGCACTACTGTGGACACATTGCCAACGTACCGCACTAAAGAACCCCAATACCTGCCAGTAGGTACGTACCAACGATTGCCGGTTGTTGCGCCGACTTTCGCATCGCCTAAAGGACTAACTAATTCTCGCAGCCAATTCAAATGAACTATAGTATCAGCATCTACTAAAGCAACCACCTTATAAGAATCGTCTAAATCGCGAATAGCTTGGATTAAAGAACTGCATTTGAGACTACAATTGTTGCGTACTATTCTCAAAGGGCTGATTTGAACATTAGTCGCTTCTTGCTCAGTGATGGTTTCACTAGCAATTTTCCAAGCCGGATCTTCCTGACTATCAACGATTAATTTTAAATCATACTGTGGATAGTTTTGATTTAGGAGCGATCGCAAACATCTAGGCAAAAACGGATCGGCTCCGCGTAAGCAAAGAATTACTGCTGTTTTGGGTAACTGATCGTCTGGTAATAAGTTCTTTTTGGATGAGCGCAGATACCATATAAAGACAAGCGTGAAACACACCTGAATAACCAGCCAACCCATCAAAGACTTAGACAGAAATATTGCCAAATCTTCCATTAAATTTTTAGTCTCCGACAGAATGAGGGATTGGGCATTAAAAAGTAAAAAGTAAAAAGTAAAAGGGCAAAAGATTCTTTTCTATTTACTTTTGCCTTTTACCTTTTAACTTCCTCTCCCCAGTTGCCTTTACGAATCAAGCGAATATTTCATGATGATGTTAACTATTGTATTTTTGTTTACAACAAAACTGGCATCACGAAACTTTGGTGTACCTGTTTGTATAGACACAGTTGGATTTTTAGAAATTCCAAAACCTTCTTTGGGAATACCGAAAAAGTCTTTATTGAGTTTGCGATCGCCATTTTGATCGTCAACCACAGCGACAGCATAAGTTCCAGGTTTCAAACCGGAGAATTTTTTTGTTACAGAACTGCCATTAATCTTAGCGCAGCCACTTTGAGCTTCACTAGTACTACTCATTGGAAATCCTTTTTCATTTGCATAAACTCGAAAGCAAATCTCACCTTTTTGGTGATGTATCCCATTTACGACAACGTTAAGTGTTGCAGTCGGCTCTGCATTCGCTGTTTTAGCAAAACTGATGCTTACTAAAGTAGCAAGCAAAATATGAGATAGTTGAGATAGTTTCAGCATAGTTTTGTGTCAAAATAAGTGATTTCGGGGTTGATAGAAAGCTGCATTAGTCAGCTTTTATTTGCGAACTGATTCTTTCAAAGAATGACTTGATCTTCTTTAATGAATGCTGGTTTCCAACCTTTCCAAAGTCTTTGCAACGCCATTAGCAAATCTTTCAGCAAAAGATGTTCTGTTCCTTTTAACTGCTGATATAAACTTATATGACAACACAGCCGCTCATATAAACTCAGGGGACAACACCAGATGGAGAGTATATACTCCCAAATCATTCTCCAATGTGGCAATAAGATTTTTCCTTTCTTTGCTGAATCAAACCACACTGTATATGCATAAAAATCAGGCAGCATACTCAAGAATGATTTTTGATTTTTATTTGTTAACAACAAATAATTGGGAAAAAACATACTCATTGATTGTTGCGGATGACTTCTGAAAAAAAACAGGTATTCAGGAATTTCATAAAACCTACCGAGAATACCAAGTCTTAACAAGAGAATTCCATCTGCATTACCATAACCACCCATAGGCGGTATCTTTTTCAAAGCACTAGCACGAATTACCCCATAACATTGATAACATAAGTGCTTAGTCAGTAATTCGTGAAAACGCTCGTGTGGTTTTAGTGCATCTGCCTTGACTTTGATATCGTAATTTTGAAGAAAATTCCCCTGTTCATCAATGAAATATGCCTGGGAGTGACACAAGATTATAGTAGGATCTTGGTCAAGTACGTCAACACACTTCTTGATAAAATCTGGAGAATGTAGATCGTCATAGGCTGCCCATTTAAAATACTCACCCGAAGACAGTTTCAAGACGCGATCAAAGTTACCAGCACAACCGATGTTTTTGTCATTGCGGTAGTAACAAATACGCTGGTCTTGCTCGGCATAAGCTCTACAGATTTCCTCAGTTTTATCTGTAGATGCATTATCTGAAATAATTAGTTCAAAATCTTCAAAGGTCTGAGCCAAAAGTGAATCTATGGCTTCTTTGATAAATTTTTCACCATTGTATACAGGTAATCCGATGCTCAATCGTGGCTGATTGCTACTCATAGAAAACAAGTATTCGGAAAATCTGTGGATTATTTTTTGCTTAATCGTAGTTAGGTAGACGCAACGTAAAAAGTCAGAATTTAGTAGGTTAGGTGGAGAAATGAAACCCAATGTTATCAAGGTTTTGTTAGATTTCACTGTCGCTCAATCCAACCTAATATTCTAATTTTTATAACTCCCTAATCCCAAAGAACTATTTCATCAAGCTTTGAATATCTGTTTTTTGCAGCCATTCATGTGTTTGCTGCATACCTAATTCTAGGTCAACTGCTGGTTTGTAATTTAACAGATTTTGGGCTTTGGCGATGGAACAAGCGTAAGGACGAGTCATAAAATCTATAGACTCTGGTAGAATATCAACTTTTTTCCGAAAAAGTTTTTGTCCTTGAACGCGTAGCTTTAGAAACAATTTGATTTCATCTTTTGATAATGAAAGGGGTGCTTGTAAATCTTCCATTGCTGCTAAACGCATAAAATACTCTTTCCACGAAGTTTCTTGTCCATCAGTGATATTAAATATTTCACCGTAAATTTCTTTTTCTATTGCGAGAAAGATGCCATCAATCAGGTTATCTATATATACATGATTGATTACTCCTTTAGCATCATTAGCGCAAGCAAATAATTTTTGTCGCATCATCAGAATTGGTCTGACTATCCAGGAAATACTTTCTGGCCCGTAAACATCTCCGGCTCGAATAATGATGATGCCAAAATCTGGAGGATTATTCAGTTCTAAGACTGCTGTTTCAGCTTCTATTTTAGTTTGACAGTAGGGATTATTTTCGCCAGAAAGTGGCCCAGATTCTGTAACACCATCAGGATAATTAAAACCATAAACCATTACACTAGATAGATGCACAAATGTTTTGACACCAGCCTGTTTAGCGGCTTTAGCCATATTAATAGTACCGCCAACATTCACATCACGAAAATGCTTAATTGCACCAGCTTCTTCGGCAATTTGCTCTGTATGTAAAACGATATCTATTCCCTGACAAGCCTTTTGAGCAATAATAGAATCGGTGATACTACCAATAATTACCTCTACACCTAAATTCTGTAATTGTTTGTTCTGTGCTGTAGAACTTTGTAGTCCGCGAACCTTCATCCCTTGCGCTATGGCTAACTCGGCTGTACGCAAACCGACAAATTCATTAATCCCAGTAATTAGGAGAGTTTTGTCTTTGAGGTTCATAAAATCGAAATTATTGTTAAATAGGTGAATTTTAGTTTTTAGATAAAAGACTTGAAGTAACACAAAATTGGAGTTTTGGTAAATACTTGAAATCTAAAATCTAAAATTGGTATAAGAAGAAATTTCCTGTAGAGAGGCTGCACTAATACTTAGCTATCAGTCTAGATTCTGGCAAAATAAATTGATTATTTTACTGCTAGTAATCATTTAGAAAATATCTCCCGGATCTGCGGAGCGGAGTTTGTTGATAGCAAGCGCTCCTGATGTTATACACATTAAAACTGTTGAAGTTAAAACAATTACCGCATTATTAGTGGTCATAATTATTGGCAGCTTAGTTGCTTCTGCTGCAAAACTATATAACAAGACAGAAGTAAGAAATCCTGGGATATAACCTAAGATTGCCAAAATCAAAGCTTGCTGAAATACGACATTTAGCAAATAGCTATTGGCATAACCTATGGCTTTTAATGTGGCGTAAGCAACGAACTGTGTAGCAATATTGCTGTAAAGAATTTGATAAACAATAACTACACCAACAACCGCAGCCATTGTTAACATCAAGTTAAGAATAAAACCAATGGGTGTTCTGACAGCCCAATATTTTTTTTCAAAATCAATGAAGCCTTGACGGGTAAAAACTTGGACATCATTAGGCAAACTTGCTTGTAAACTTTTCAGTACTATTTCTGCATTAGTACCAGGTTTGAGGGAAATCAAACCAATATCTATCATATCTGCTGGACGAGTATTAGGATTTATCCTCAAGAAAGTTGAGTCACTAACAAGTAAATTACCATCTACCCCAAAGGAAGGCCCTAACGTGAATAAGCCACCAATTCTCACTCTATAACCAATTAATGAATTGAAAGGAAATATTTCAATTGTCTGTGCAGTATCTCCCGCATTAAATTTTTCAGCTATTGGGCCAAACTCTGGGCGAGAACCCCGATCAAAAAGCATAACATCGGGAGTTTTGAGTTTATCTAAATTTTTCTCAACTTCTGGGATGTTCATCACAGGTTTACCTGGATCGAAACCAATAACATATATTGAATATTTCTCACTAGTTGCTGGATTTTTTAGTTTGGCAAATTGCAAATACATGGGGCTAACCGACTCTACACCATCAAACCCCAGAGATTGGTATAAACGAGTCCGCGAAAAACTTTGATTTGAGGTCAAAGATTTATATTGCGAACTAACTAAAAATAAATCTCCTTTGAGATTCTGATGGACTGCGGTTGCACTGGAATATAGGGCATCTTGAAAACCAAGTTGCACAAACATTAGCAGCACAATAAAACCAATACCGGCTACAGCTACTAATAAACGAACTTTTTGCTGGGCTAGCTGTAGCCATGCTAAAGGGATTTTGAAAATCATGGATTTATTTATTATTTGTCATTTGTCATTTGTCATTTGTCATTGATCATTTGTGAATGACATATACCCTATGACTAAATATGAATGGCGACATCCACTTGTAAGTTAGTTAAACGAGCGACCTTTTTACTATCTGCAGGATTATCGATGGAGATTTTTACTTCAACTATTCTGCGGTCTGTATCTGAACCAGGGTTTAGGCTAAAGATGTTTTGCTTGTCAACTTGCCAACCAACCTCTTTTACAGTTCCTTTTATTGTTCCAGTAAATGCAGTGCTGTTAATGGTGGCTTTTTGTCCTACACGCACTTTTTGAATATCGGTTTGATACACCTCTGCAATCACATACATTTGAGATGTTTTACCGATTTCAGCAAATCCTCTGCTGGTGCTAATCACTTCTCCGGTTTTGGCGTGAATTTTCAAAATTTTGCCATTTATGGGAGATTTGATGTAACTTAAATCCAAGTCGGCTTTTGCTTGTTGAACAGAAGTTGTTGCACTGTTAACTTCAGTTTGTGCTACCTGAACATCTACACTACGCACTTCACTAATACTGGTGAGTTGCGCTTGTGCTTGCTTGCGTTGTTCTTGGTATATGTCTTGAGTCCGCTTGAGGGTGGCTTGAGCTTCTGTTAGTTGTTGTTGTGTAGTCTTTAGTTGCAAAGCTTTGGTATCTGCTACAGAAGCCGCGATCGCACCTCGTTTATATAATTGCTGATAGCGATCGTTCTCAGCTTGAGCGTTGTCTACTTCCGCCTGGATGCGGTCGATTGTCGCCTGTTGTGTAGCAACGTCCCCTTTATATTGTGGCTCTAAACGGGCGATCGCAGCCTTTTGAGCATCGACATCTCCGGTTTTAGCTCCAGATTTCACCTGCGCTAGTTTAGCTTTGGCAACTTGTAGTTGGTCTATAGCCTGTTGTAATGCGGTTCTAGAACGACCATAATTTTCAAGATAGGCCAATAATTGCCCTGCTTTAACCGCATCGCCTTCTTTTACCAAGAGTCTATCTACTCGCACCCCATTATTAGAAGCAGGAGCAGTCAAAGTAGTAATTTCGCCTTCTGGCTCTAAACGTCCCAAGGCTGTCACGGCAACTTTCACAGGCGTGGCAGCTTTGGGAGGGTTTACTGGCGCTGTCACAACTTTCGCTTTAGACCAATAGGGTGTCAAACTATAGAAAGCGATTAATCCAGCCGCTAAAGTGAGAGAAGCTGCTAAAATTACTTGCGATCGGCCTACGGGTTTTGTGAATAATCGACTTTCTTTATTTACTGCCATATTTTCATTCCAATTCTGTTTTTTAGGGAATATCCTGGTTATATTTAGTCGATTAGAATAGACTCATCCGCAAATTACCAAGAGGGCTTTTCCTCTGGGTTTTCTACCTTAAATTAAGTGGATGGGTCTAAATTGGTTTTATATGAATTGTTGTACGCTTTTACCGCCCAAACTTACTATTGTGGCGTGAAAATTAATGGCGTGTTACTTCAAAGCTTCCTAAGTTATATCCTATTTTGTCATTTAATCCCGTAGCGTAAAATACAATAGCGCTAGTCAGAAAACTTAACTTTTAAGAATAACGAAGCGCTAATAAAAATGAGTTAAAAATCTGGATAAACTTGTTATTAAGTATGGACTAAAAATTGATTATTGTCAACTAATTTAATTTGTCTAAGTCTTGATTCTCTCACTAAAATATTTCATCACAGTAAGATTAGGTGCTGAAAAAATATAGCGATCGCTAATCTGTTGTCTAGCAATTGAATACATATAAATAGTTCATGATTAAGCAGATTTGATATTACTAACAGATTATTACGATCGAGGTTGTGTAATATAAGACATTCTTATAGCGATTTCTAGTAGGGGTAATTGATGAATTGCCCTTACTTAAGCTATTAGCCCTGTAAGGGACTTGCAAAGCGGGTTCGTTGGTAGATGAGATGCAAAATCTGAGCTTTGTTTTGGTTTACTTTTACTGAAGATTCATTTAACCCATATTATGTTTATCAAGCAACATATTAAAAATTAATATTTGCTTTATAAATAACCACTTTGTTTCTTAACTTGACTTATATTAAAAAATAACCAAAAACTTTGACTCAATTATGATGCTTTTCTGAGAAATAATACTTGTAGTTATTGAATTTATCTATGTATTCATTGAATTGTTACTTACTAGACAACAGATTTGTAGTGTTAACCTAATCAAGAGAATATTTATGTTTAACCCGTAGATATGAAAATTCCTCCCATATTTATATAGTCATGAATTATACTTTTATGCTGAATTTTATTCAAAGGTTATATCAGTAAGAGTATATGGTTATTTATAAAATAACTTTAAAGGAATGATTTAGTTTCTGTAAAGTATGTTAGTGTTTTTATTAATTCAATGCTTTAAAGTGGTTATACAAACTAGTTATTTAATTGATATTTTTAAATTAAAAGTAACTAAAGATAACTGCGTTGTCATTACCTAGCGATCGTTTAATTACTTTTTGAACTTGCATAAACTCGGATTAAAGGTGGTGTCTTTTCTGTAACGAACTTGTCAACTTTACTGGGTCAAATACCATAAAATATATTATCCCGGACGTTGAAACTAGCTATGACATTAATTGAGACACAGAACATTGTTATTAACACTAGCTCTGTCACTGTGTTTAGGCTAGATAATCAAACGGGTTTGGGTGAAAAAACGTTTCTGTTTCCTTAGCTACTCAGTTTTCCTCGCTCCAGTAGGATACCATTGCTGAAAATCTCTACTATTACAAATGGATTGAATTCACTGGTCAAGCAGCTATTACACTCCAAGACTATTTTAGCAGTTTTAACAACGTCATCGACCGTGCCAATTTTAGATTTTGGATTTTGATTTTTTTGCTTCATCCTCCACTTATTGTGGGTAAAACAAATCTAAAAGATGCTCGTAACTACGCCCGATTACTCACTAACGCAAATCTAAAATCCAAACAAAATTGGTTCACCTATTGCCACAATATCAAGAGTCTAACGTTGTATAACATTTTTTCGCGATCGCAGTGTGCCAAAATCGCCTATAAATCTAAGGCTTTCTCAGGGCAGTATGTGTCGTGTGGTGTCGATTTGGAGAAAAGCATTTAGCACAGATAGGATAGCTAGCTGCTTTACAAGATGAGAGATTTTCATTATTTAGTAGGCAACAGAAATTACTGTAGCTACACAATCCACAGTACTAACTATGCCCTATGTCTGCTTATTCAATTGATACTGCCTTAGCGGAGTTAGAGAGCCTTATCAATAATTGTGAAAAGGCTGTAATGAAGTCTATTGAGGAAAAAAACATGAAATCGGACAAATCAGATAAATCAGTGTCAATCAACAAAATTAACAGACAATTACAACACAATCCTATCGCCATTGTTGGGATGGCTTCTCTATTGCCTCAAGCCAGGAATTTGCGAGAATACTGGCAAAATATAGTAAACAAAATTGACTGTATTACTGATGTTCCTGCTACCCACTGGAGCGTCGAAGATTATTACGATCCAAATCCCAGAACTACTGAAGATAAAACCTACTGTAAAAGAGGTGGGTTTCTTCCAGAGGTTGATTTTAATCCGATGGAATTCGGCATTCCACCCAGCATTTTGGAAGTTACAGATGTATCGCAACTATTAAGTTTAGTGGTTGCGAAAGAGGCGATGGAAGATGCAGGCTATGGCGAGAAACGTGAGTTTAGCCGCGAAACTGTTGGCGTAATCTTAGGCGTGGCTATGGCCAAGCAATTAGGAATGCCACTTTCTGCAAGATTGGAATATCCGATTTGGGAAAAAGCACTCAAAAGCAGTGGTTTATCTGACGAAGATACGCAAAAAATTGTCGAGAAAATCAAAAGCGCCTATGTGAAATGGGATGAGAACGCTTTCCCTGGAATGTTAGCTAACGTAGTCGCGGGTAGAATTGCCAATCGCCTGAATTTTGGTGGGATGAATTGCGTAGTTGATGCCGCTTGCGCTAGTTCCTTTGGTGCTTTAAAAATGGCGATTAGTGAGCTAGTCGAGCATCGTTCTGATATGATGCTGACTGGTGGAGTTGATACCGATAACACCATCATGGCTTACATCTCGTTTAGCAAAACACCGGCTGTCTCTCCTAGTGAAAATGTCAAACCTTTCGATGCTAAATCTGATGGGATGATGCTGGGTGAAGGTATCGGGATGATTGTTCTCAAACGGTTGGAAGATGCTGAACGGGACAACGATAAAATTTATGCCGTAATTAAAGGTATTGGTACTTCCAGTGATGGGCGTTACAAGAGCATTTATGCTCCCCGCAAAGAAGGTCAAGTTAAAGCCTTAGAACGTGCTTATGAAGATGCCGGCTTTTCTCCTGCGACTGTTGGTTTGATGGAAGCACATGGTACCGGTACAATGGCTGGAGATCCGACAGAATTCGGTTCTTTAAAAGACTTCTTTGATGGACATGATGACAAAAAGCAGCACATTGCTTTGGGTAGTGTGAAATCACAAATCGGACACACAAAAGCGGCTGCGGGTGCGGCGAGTTTGATTAAAACTGCTTTGGCTTTACATCACAAAGTATTACCGCCCACAATTAACATTACCGAGCCAAACCCCAAACTCAACATTAAAAATTCATCCTTTTATTTGAATACCGAAACCAGACCTTGGATTCGTCCAGAAGGGGAAGCACCCAGACGCGCAGGTGTAAGTTCCTTTGGCTTTGGCGGAACAAATTATCACGTTGTTTTGGAAGAATATGAAGCCGACCAAAACCACGCTTACCGCTTACATAGTGATGCTAGTGAAGTGCTGCTGTTTGCTCCGACGGTAGAGCAATTGTTGAGCAAATCGGAAGAGATTTTAGGTAAGTTGCGATTGCCAGAAGCACCTTCATACTACGCGCAATTAGTCAATGAGTGCAAATCGCCACAAATTCCTCTTTCTGCTCCCCGATTTGGGTTTGTCGCTGAGAATCTCGAAGAAGCTTGCAAGTTGCTGCAAACTAGCATTGACTGGCTGAAACTCAAAGGTTCAGCAGCATCTTGGGAGCATCCCCAAGGGATTTATTATCGCGCCTCTGGTATGGAGTTGGGCGGAAAAGTTGTCTCTCTATTTTCTGGTCAAGGTTCGCAATACTTGGAGATGGGCCGGGAACTGGTAATGAATTTCCCTTTGATGCGCCGTCTTCATGGTTATATGGATAGCCTGTTGCTCAAAGATAATTTGCAGCCGTTGTCAGAAATCGTTTTCCCTCATCCTGTGTTTGGAGAGGTAGAAAAAAATGTCCAAATTGCTGCCTTACAACGCACAGAATATGCTCAACCAGCCATCGGGGTATTGAGTGCAGGGATGTACAGCATCCTGCAACAAGCTGGGTTCAAGTCAGATTTTGTGGCAGGACATAGTTTTGGTGAACTCACAGCGCTATGGGCTGCGGGGGTTTTGAGTACCGAAGATTACTTGTTCTTAGTGAAAGCTAGGGGTCAAGCAATGGCGGCTCCCGAAGATCCGGATCATGATGCGGGTAGTATGCTGGCTGTCAAAGAAGACATTAACAAAGTCGAAGCAGTAATCAGACATTTTCCGCAAGTTGCGATCGCTAATCAAAATTCTCCAACTCAATTTGTTTTGGCTGGCCCCACCGCAGAAATAGTCAGAGTCAGAGAGGCTTTACACGAGAAAGGATATACAGCTGTATTGCTACCTGTTTCAGCAGCGTTCCATACACCGTTAATCGCCTTTGCTCAGAAATCCTTTGCGATCGCTACTAAGTCTGTCAAATTCCAAAGTCCCAAAATCCCTGTTTACAGCAACGTCACCAGTAAGCAGTATCCCAAAGAACCCCAAGGTATTCAAAAAATCCTGGAAACGCACCTTTCTAATTCGGTGCTGTTTAAACAGGAAATTGAAAATATCTATGCGGCGGGTGGTACTTGCTTTGTGGAATTTGGGCCGAGGAGAATTCTTAGCAACTTGGTGAAAGAAATCCTTGGCGATCGCCCTCATATTACCGTATCTTTAAACCCCAGCACTCAAAAGAATAGCGATCGCTCCTTACGAGAAGCAGTTGTGCAGTTGCGTGTGATTGGTTTGGCTTTGAATAACCTCGATCCTTACCAACTTCCCCAAACTATCCCCCCAATTGAGACGAAGAAGACATTAAATGTCCGTTTAAACGGGATAAACTACAGATCCGAAAAAACGAAAAATGCCTTCGCTCTAGCTTTGCAGGATGGGCATAAAGTCACATTACCCACTCCCGAATATCCTGATGCGGCTCCTTTGTTTAGCAGCCCAGGTGTGACTCCAACTCTCGCTGCGATCGAGACTAACGGACATAAAAAATCCACCCCAGCAATGAACGGTGTGACTTCTAATATCATCACCCAAACAGAGCAACAAATGAATCCTGTTACCCTGTCACAACCAGCCCAGGAATCTAAGATGCAACCAACGCCAGAAAAACTTACAAATTACGAACAACTTTTAGCAAGTTTAGAATACCTCCTGACACAGTTTCAGGAAAATCAAGCTGAGAATTTACAAGTTCACGGTACTTATCTCAACCATCAAATGGAATACGCTAAAGCGTTTTTCCAACTGATGCAGCAGCAGAATTCTTTGTTGAGTGAAAGTAAATCAACAGCCGAAACTGCCAAAATGAAGCTAGTTGTCATGGAAAGCTTAGAGCGCAGCATGATGCAGTTTCACTCTCAACAAGGTGAAACCCTACGCATCCATGAGCAATATCTTCAAGAACAGTTGGAATATACCAAAAACTTTTTCCAACTCATACAGCAAGAATATTCTCAAATCATCTCTGGTGATGGAGCAACCCAACTAACAGAGAAACTAAGCAATTTCGCTCCGTTCACAATAGAAACAACTGTTACTGATGCACCAGTACCTCCTACTACCAAGATAGTAGAAAGCCAGCCTTTGCCTGTAACTGAGCCTATAGCTAAAAATGGCTTAAATGTTACCCAACAACCTCTGCCGCCTGCTGTAGAACCTGTAGTTGCAACTTCCTACTCCTCAGAGACACGATCAATCGCGTCTCTACTTCCCACTCCCCACTTCCCCACAGTCGAGACAGTAGAGCCTGTAGTCGCGCCACCTGTCCCAGTAGTAGAACCTCAAGCCGAGGTTGTAGTCAAAATTAGCTCACCTCCAGTCAATGAAGTTGTTGCATTCACCCCAGAACCAGCACCCACAACTGCTGCACCTGTATCTGGCGCAACCATCGATATTGTTGACTTGGATAAAAACCTCTTAGCCATCACCAGCGATAAGACCGGCTACCCAGTCGAGATGCTGGAAATGGACATGGACATGGAGGCTGATTTAGGAATTGACTCCATCAAACGGGTGGAAATCTTAGGGGCGCTACAAGAAATGTACCCCAACTTACCTAAGCCCAATTTAGAAGAACTAGCAGAAAAACGCACCATCGGTCAAGTTGTAGAGTATCTGCAATCCCACGCTTCCAAAAGTATTACTGTAGAAATTGCAGTTCACGAAGTACAACAAGCAACCGAGATTCTAGTAGAGACTGCACCAGTAGTTGAGGTAGTAACTTCACCAGAACCAAGCCTAGTTGTCGCATTCACCCCAGAACCAGAAGCCGTTACAAGTGATGAATTTGCAAACTTAGGTGAAACCCTGTTAGCCATCACCAGTGATAAGACCGGCTATCCAGTTGAGATGCTGGAATTGGAAATGGACATGGAAGCCGACTTAGGGATTGACTCCATCAAACGGGTAGAAATCTTAGGGGCGATGCAAGAAATGTACCCCAACTTACCCAAACCTAATATCGAAGAACTCGGAGACCTCCGCACCATCGGTCAAATAGTCGATTACCTACAGCAGTTAGCTGGAGGCGAAAAAAAAAAATCTGAGCCTGAGTTTGTCCAACAACAGCCACCAGAATTAGAGCATAATATCCAGCGCCATCCTGTCAAACTCAAAAGCCTACCACAGCCAGATTATTTGGATTTCACGTTACCAGAGGGACACATCGCTTTAATCACTGATGATGGTTCCCTCACCACTTATAAATTAACTGAATCCCTAATCGAGAAAGGCTGGAAAGTAGTAGTTATCAGCTTTCCCCAATCGCTGATCGCCCAACAAGCGCCCTTACCTACAGGAGTAACCCGCGTTACCTTAGGAAACTTGAGTGAAGAACATCTCCAACAACAATTGCAAGCGATCGCATCTCACTGTGGCGCGATTGGGGTCTTCATCCATCTCCATCCAATGTTTGTAGCAAATCACACCGGGACAATTCCCTATCACGAACAAGAAAAGGCGATCGTCAAGCATGTATTTTTGATGGCGAAACACCTCAAACCTTCCCTAAACGAAACTGCGCGTCATGGACGTAGTTGTTTCTGCACAGTAGCTCACCTCGATGGAGCCTTTGGGTTAGAGTACAAAGTTAACTTTGGTGCGATCGGTGCTGGTTTATTCGGATTAACCAAAACTCTGAGATGGGAATGGCCAAAAGTATTTACTCGTGCGATCGACCTAAGTCCTAGAATTGATGCCAAACAATCAGTACAAAACATCATCGCCGAACTTCACGACCCCAACCTTTATATAAGTGAAGTTGGCTACGGCTCACTAGGACGAGTCACTTTAATTGCTGAAGGTTAATCACTTCATCTCTTCTCTCTGCGCTCTCTGCGTCTCTGTGGTTCGTTAAAAAAACCGCAGAGGCGCAGAGGACACGGAGGAAAAAAACAAATTTATGCAGGTATTTACGAGGATTTATGACCCAAACAGCCCAGCTTAGTCCATCATCTGTCTTTGTCGTTAGCGGCGGTGCAAAAGGGATTACGGCTGAGTGTACGATCAGATTAGCCCAGCAGCAACCCTGCAAATTTATCCTTCTCGGTCGCTCCGAACTTTTAGAAACCGAGCCAGATTTTGCTCAAGATAGTGATGAATCAGCATTGAAAAAACGCATCATGGAAAATCTTCTTTCCCAAGGAGAAAAGCCCACACCCATGAGCGTGCAAAAGATATATAACAAAATTACCTCCAGCCGCGAAATTAAAAAGACTTTAGCAGCAATTCAAAAAACAGGAGCTAAAGCAGAATATATCAGCGTTGATGTCACAGATACGCAAGCTTTACAGGAAAAACTTGCCACTTCTGTACAACGTATGGGCCCAATTACAGGAATCATCCACGGGGCTGGGAATTTAGCCGATAAGTTAATTGAAAAGAAAACAGAACAGGATTTTGAAAAAGTTTACACCGCTAAAGTGCAAGGATTAGAAAATCTACTTACTTGCATTAACCCTAGTCAACTTCAACATTTAGTTTTGTTTTCTTCTGTAACAGGTTTTCATGGAAATATTGGGCAGTCTGATTATGCGATCGCTAATGAAATTCTCAATAAATCAGCCCATCTAATCAAGCAAAATTATCCCTCATGCCATGTAGTTGCGATTAATTGGGGAGCTTGGGATAGTGGTATGGTGACACCGGAATTAAAAAAAGTTTTTCAAGAGCGCAAAATTGAAATAATTCCGATTGCAGCTGGGGCACAAATGCTCGTTCAAGAAATAAATAGCGCCACTGATCCAACTGCACAAGTTGTGATTGGTAGCACACTTGCTCCACTTGCTACAGAACTATATTCTCAGCTGCGAACCCATCATATTCGTCGCCAAATCATCCTAGCAGATAATCCATTTTTGCTGGATCATACTATCGCTGGTTATCCAGTTTTACCAGCAACTTGTGCAATGTCATGGATGATCAACGCCTGTGAACAACTTTATCCAGGTTACAGATTGTTCTATCACAAAAACTTTAAAATATTGAAGGGAATTACTTTCAATGAATCTTTAGCAAAGGAACATATTTTAGAAATCGAAGAAATTTCCAAGGTGAGCTTTGAAAGCATCGAACTTAAAGCGAAAATCTGGAGTAAAAACGCAGAAGGAAAAATTCATTATCATTTTAGCGCTCAACTCAATCTCCGGCAAGAAATTCCCATTTGCCGCCCTTATGAATCAATTAATCTTGAACAGGATAACATCATCACCGCAACTGGAAAAGCTTTTTACCAAAATGGAGGAAGTACATTATTTCATGGCCCTGCTTTTCAAGAAGTCCAAAAAGTCTTAAACATTAGCCCTGAAAAAATCACTACAGAATGTTTTTGGCAAGAAATCAGCGACAAGCAACAAGGACAATTTCCAGTGCAATGGATCAATCCTTATACGATTGACTTGAGTATGCACGGGTTATGGATTTGGACACAGCACTTTTATCAAGAAGCTTGTTTACCTGGTAGGGTGGAAAAATATGAACAGTTTGTAGCTACACCACATAACAAACCTTTTTACGTTTCTTGTGAAGTGAAAGCGAAAACAGCAACTAGTGCGATCGCTGACTTTATCATACATGACCGTCAAGGACAAATATATTCGCGTATGCTCGGTGCCCACGCAATTATTTGGTCGATGAAATCACTCAAAAGCTAGTAATCTTCAACTTCTTCTCTCTGCGCTACGGACACTTTGCTCAAGTCGGGAAACCCGCCCACACAAGTGTCCTCCTCTTTTGTCTCATACGTAAGCTATTTCTTTAGCAACCGCTTTTTTAAAGTTTGGGGAACAGCGTAAATCCTGCGTTTTAAATATCTCTTGCCTAATACCCAAACCTTAAGGATAAAATTAGTGGAAAAAATAGCGATCATCGGATTATCATGTTTATTTCCTGATGCTAAAAACCCCGAAGAATTCTGGGAGAATATTGTTAATCAAAAAGATTCAACATCATCTGCAACTATCGAGGAAATTGGAGTAAATCCGACAATTTTTCATAATCCAGTTAAAGGCACACCAGATAAAACCTATTCTCTCCAGGGAGGATACATCCGTAACTTTCAGTTTAACCCTGGTGAATACAATCTACCATCAGAATTGATTGCTGGTTTAGATAATACCTTTAAATGGTCGTTGTATGCTGCTAAACAAGCAATTGTGGATAGTGGTTATTGGGGTAATCAAACTGTTCTTTCAAAATGTGGTGTAATTTTAGGTAATCTTTCGCTTCCTACGAAGTTATCTAATCAATTATTCTCTCCGATTTACCAGAAAGCGATCGCACCTGCTGTCAGAGAACTTTTACAGTATGAAGACTTTGATTTAGCTGTCTCAACTGCAACTAAAGCATCTTTGTACAATGCCATGATATCTGGCTTACCAGCATCTATAATTGCTCAAGCTCTATCTCTATCCCAGATTAATTTCTGTGTAGATGCTGCTTGTTCATCATCATTTTATGCTATTAAAGTAGCATCTCATTACTTATGGTCGCACAAAGCTGATGTCATGTTAGCTGGAGCTATAAGTTGTGCAGATTCCCTATTCGTGCGGATGTTATTTTCCGGTGTTCAAGGGTATCCAGAAAATGGCATCAGCCGCCCTTTAGATAAGTCCTCAAGAGGGCTAATTCCTGCCGATGGTGTTGGGATGGTGATGCTGAAAAGATATTCTGATGCCATCAGAGATGGTGATAATATTGTCGCTACCATCTGCGGTAATGGACTTTCAAATGATGGCAAGGGTAAACACTTACTTAGTCCTAATTCTAAAGGACAAATCCTAGCTTTTGAGCGAGCCTATAATGAGGCAAAAATTAATCCAAAATCTATCGATTATTTAGAGTGTCATGTTACTGGCACATTACTGGGAGATTCAACTGAAGTCAATTCTATAGAAACATTTTTTGGTGAAAATCAGGCTGCACCTCTAGTAGGTTCTGTCAAGGCAAATACTGGTCACTTACTAACTGCTGCTGGCATGGTTGGCTTGACTAAAGCGATTTTGAGCATGTCTCATGGTGTAATTCCACCAACCATTAATGTTACTGAACCTTTACCTTCCGAAAATAGTACAATCTCCGTTGATAAAATTGTTAGAACAGCTACAACATGGCCCAATAATAATGCACCAATTAAACGGGTAGCCATCAGTGCTTTTGGTTTTGGCGGCACTAATTCTCATCTGATTTTAGAACAAGGAAATACAACACAATCAGTTGAATCAACTCCACCTGTTCCACCTGTGAAAGTTGCCATTGTCGGCATGGATGCCTTTTTTGGTAATTGCAATGGTTTAGATGCTTTTGAACGCAGTATTTATGATGGAACACAGCATTTTACTTCCCTACCGCCTCAAAGATGGCATGGTATAGAAAATCAAGAAAATGTCCTGAAAGAGTACGGTTTAACAGATGGAAAAGCACCAATAGGGGCATACATCAAAGATTTTGAAATCGATACTTTATCGTCCAAAATCCCACCGAATGAAATAGAGAAGTTAAACCCTCAACAATTATTACTCCTGAAGGTTGCCGATCGCGCCGTGAAAGATGCGAAACTACAGGAGGGTGGCAATGTGGCAGTGATTGTCGCTGCTGAGACAGAATTATCTGTGCATCAGCTACAGCAAAGATGGAATCTATCTTGGCAAGTTAAGGATGGCTTACTCAACCAAGGAATTTCTTTAGCTGATGAACAGCTTTCCCAACTGGAAACCATTGTCAAAGATAGCATTCATCAACCAGTAGAAATCGGCGAATATGTAAGTCACATCGCCAACATTATGGCGAGTCGGATTTCTGCTTTGTGGAATTTTACTGGCCCTGCATTCACGATGACATCTGGCGAAAATTCTGCCCTCAAAGCGTTGGAAGTTGCACAAATGCTACTCGCTACTGGGGAAGTTGATGCCGTGGTTGTGGGTGCAGTGGATTTAGCAGGTGGTGTGGAAAATGTCTTGTTCCGCAGCCAATTTGCACCAATTAATACGGGTGTCAACACGTTGGGTTATGACCAACAAGCTAATGGCTGGACGGTTGGCGAAGGTGCTGGTGCAGTTGTCCTCAAGCGCTATGAAACTGCTAAAGAAGACAATGAACGCATCTATGCAGTAATTGATGCCATGAGTTTTGCACAAGGTAATTCTACCATAAGTAATGCTTTGGTAAAACCTGATGCTTCAGCCATCAGCAATGTCTGCAAACAAGCTTTCCAGATGGCAGAGATTCAACCTACAGAAGTTAACTATGTAGAAGTCTTCGGTAGTGGCGTTCCCCAGGAAGATGAAGCCGAAATCACAGGTTTGCTCCAAGCTTATCCAAAAGTGGGCAATGGTTTGCATTGTGCATTGGGCAGTGTCAAAGCCAATATCGGCCACACCTATACAGCATCGGGAATTGCTAGCTTAATCAAAACTGCTCTCTGTCTTTATTACAGGTATATTCCCGCCACACCCAAATGGTCTGGTGTCAAAACACCGCAAGTATGGGAAGGTAGCCCTTTCTATGTAGCGATGGAATCAAGACCTTGGTTTGTCGATAAAGGCGGCACACGCAGAATAGCAGCAATTAATAGTATGGCTATAGATGGCAGTTACGCCCATTTAATCTTATCGGAGGAACCTAGCCAAGAGGAGCGCGACAACAGATATTTGCAACAAATGCCTTTTCATCTGTTCCCCATTGCAGTTAGCGATCGCTCCACTATACCCGATTTACTTAACAATCTCCAAAAATCCATTGAAGCCAGTTCTTCTTTATCTACTACCGCCAGCGAAACATTCGCGACCTTTGAACAGCATTCTGATGCAAAATACGTCTTATCAATTACAGGACGTAACACAAAAGATTTACTCAAAGAAATTGAATCTGCCCGCAAAGGTGTAAATAATGCCTTTGAAAACGGCACAGATTGGCAAACACCTTTAGGAAGTTATTTCACAGCAAAACCATTGGGTAAAACTGGAGCAGTTGCTTATGTTTACCCCGCAGCAGTCAATTCTTATATCGGTATTGGTCGCAGTGTATTCCGTTTATTTCCTAAAGTTTTTGAGGACTTAAAAAGTAACAATCTCTACAACCGCGCTGCCGATGTTGAAAAGTTAGTTTATCCCAGAAGTTTACCTAAATTGACAACCAGACAACTAGAAACTCTCGAAAAGCAATTGTTAGATGATTCACTGGGAATGTTTGAAAGTGAAATCGCCTTTGCTAGATACATGACGGCAATTTTCCGAGATGATTTTCAAGTCAAGCCGCAATGTGTATTTGGGTATAGCTTAGGTGAAACTAGCATGATGGTTGCCCAAGGAGTTTGGAGTGATTTTGAGGGCGGAAGTAACACCTTAAACTCATCACCTCTATTTGGCGATAAGTTATCTGGGCCAAAAAATGCTGTGCGTGAATATTGGGGATTAACAGATTCACCAAACAACAATTTTTGGAATACTTATGTTCTCATGGCTACTCCATCGCAAGTTAGAGAATGCCTGAAATATGAGAATCGCGTCTACTTAACTCAAATCAACACACCAGAAGAAGTATTAATTGCTGGTGAAGATGCAGCCTGTAAGCGATTGATTCAAACTCTAGGTTGCAACGCTTTCCCCGCTCCCTTCGACCATGTGATACATTGTGAAGCGATGCGATCGCAGTTCGAGGAAATTCAAAAGGTAAACAGCTTACCATCACAAAATCTTCCCGGTATTGTGTTTTATTCTGCCGCCGATTATCAACCAGTTGCACTTGAAAGAGATGCTATTGCTCACAACATCGCCAAAGGATTGTGCCAAGAACTTGATTTTCCGCAATTAGTTAATCGTGTTTACGGCGATGGAGTCCGAATATTTTTAGAAGCGGGCGCTGGTAGTGTCTGTTCGCGATGGATTGATAAAATTCTTGGCAACAAAGAACACATCACAGTTTCTCTGAATCGTAGAGGAATGGATGACCATGCTTCAATGGTCAAAGCATTAGCAAAACTGCTCAGTCATCAGGTGAACTTAGATTTATCACCGTTGTACAGCAAAGTCCAAGAAACTACTAATTCAAATAAAGCAACATTGAGAACAGTTACCTTGGGTGGTAAAGCGATCGCAGCTACAATTTTGAGCGAAGAAAATCGTAAACTGGTTGAAGATTTCGCTGGGGATCTTAGAAGCGATCGCTTCAAAATACAGCATCCAAACATACCTAATCTCCAGCAACCTGAAATCACAGATTCTCTTAACACTTCCAACCAAATAACCCAAGAAGAAAATTACTCCCCTAGCATCTTGCCATTCCCTACTCAGCCAGAAGAACTCAAACAGAAAAATATCATTGATAACGTTTTTGAACCGAGAGAACAATTACAATCTTCTGAGTCAAGCGCAATTCAACAGCCAATTACTGTTTTTTCCCCACCCGTCAGAACTAAAAAAATTAGTAGCATCATCAGCATGTTCGATTTAAATAAGACCCAGTATCAAAAGCTCAATGCTAATAATTCAAAGATAACTAAAGCACACACAGCCTTTTTACAAGCTAGACAAGATTACAGTCAACAAATGAGCGAAATAATTCAATTGCAACTAGCTTGCGCTCAAAACTTACTTAACGACGAATCTTAATATCTCATACCAATTCTCTCTAAACTTTCTCTTCCTTAGCGCCCTTTGCGGTACGTTTAATAATTATTACGTGCATCTTCCTAGAGAATTGGTATTACTTTCTTCCTCTGTTTTCTCTGCGCCTCTGCGGTTCGTAAAAAAATAAAACTTAGACTCCTATAAAAAGTCTACACCCTTCAACTTTTATCACCCATTGCTTGTAATCCGAGGGATAACTGCCGTGACAACCGTAGATACGGTACTAAGTAAACACAATAATGACCTTAATTTCTCTTCCTGGTCTTATAACAAAAACCAGGTTTGGAAAGGTTCTTTAGAAACTGTATCTTTTGAGAAACAAACCATCAAAGATAAATTGATGGTGTTGAATAAACCCTGCTACATCGTGAAAGTTGCCGGAAAAATCGGTGTCACTAATGAGGGTTATTTATCCCCTGGTGATAATGGCACAACAGCACAAGTAGAACTGCTAACATTTGCAGCCCCAATCCACATTCAACAATTTGGAGATCCTAATTTTCTCTCCTCTTATGGAGTGAAATATGCCTACGTTACCGGCGCAATGGCTGGCGGTATTGCTTCCGAAGAAATGGTCATTGCACTTGGAAAAGAGCAAATTTTGAGTTCCTTTGGTGCAGGTGGTTTAATTCCAGAACGTTTGGAAGTAGCCATAAATCGCATTCAAGAAGCTTTACCTCAAGGGCCTTATGCATTTAATTTAATTCACAGTCCCAATGAACCTGCGATTGAACGCCGGGCTGTGGATTTATACCTCAAATATCAAGTGAGAACAGTAGAAGCATCTGCATTTCTCGACTTGACGCCCAACATTGTTTATTATCGTGTTGCTGGATTGGGCTTGAATAGCGCTAATCAAATTGAAATCAAAAATAAAGTCATTGCCAAAATTTCTCGCCGAGAAGTTGCGACTAAATTCCTACATCCAGCACCAGCCAGAATTATCAAAGAACTTCTTGAACAAGGATTAATTACTGAGTTACAAGCAACTCTTGCAGCCAAAGTTCCGATGGCTGATGATATTACCGTCGAAGCTGATTCTGGAGGTCATACAGATAACCGTCCCCTGGTTTGTTTATTGCCTTCTATTATTGCTTTGCGGGATGAAATTCAAGCACAATATAATTACCAAACACCCATTAGAATCGGTGTTGCAGGTGGAATTGGTACACCACAATCAGCATTAGCAGCCTTTATGATGGGTGCTGCTTATGTAATGACCGGCTCAATCAATCAGTCATGTATTGAATCTGGGGCTTGTGAACATACTAAAAAGTTATTAGCTCAAGCTGAAATGGCTGATATGATTATGGCCCCAGCAGCAGATATGTTTGAAATGGGAGTCAAATTGCAAGTTCTTAAACGGGGTACAATGTTCCCCATGCGAGCGCAGAAATTATTTGAACTCTATCGCGGTTATGATTCCATTGAAGAGATTCCTTTAGCAGAAAGAGAGAAATTAGAAAAACAAGTTTTTCGCAAAACTATTGCTGAAGTATGGGAAGGAACTGCGGCTTATTTGTCCCAAAAGAATCCTGAGAAACTTGGGAAAGCAGTGAATAATCCTAAGCTGAAAATGGCGTTGATTTTCCGTTGGTATCTAGGATTATCTTCTCGCTGGTCTAGTTCTGGTGAAAAAGGTAGAGAAGTCGATTATCAAATTTGGTGTGGCCCGGCAATGGGCGGTTTCAATGACTGGGTACGCGGTTCCTATTTGTCTGAACCCAATAATCGTCAGGTAGTTGATGTTGCTAATCAAATTATGACTGGTGCAGCCTTTTTGTATCGTGTCCAAAATTTGAAAATTCAAGGACTGCAAACTTCTGATTATTACAGTCAATATCACCCTGTTCGTTCTACATCATTGTTGGAGATTTAAAAATGACTATAAAACAGTCTTTCACAGCAGACGATATTCAAATATTTTTGGTATCTAATTTAGCTAAGTTGCTAGGAGTAGCAACTGATGAAATAGATGTCAAAGAACATTTAGAAAACTATGGGTTGGATTCAGCCCAAGCAATGATTTTAGTAAGTAACTTAGAAAAGTTGCTCGGATTTCAACCCTCTCCTTTGCTTCTGTGGCATTACCCAAATATTGAAGCTCTTTCACAGCGTTTGGCTGAAGAAGTGCAAGAAGGTTCACCAATTCAAGATACAGGAGTGACAACCTTTAATGCCAACGCTGCACCCTCTGTTCTAGATTTAGGTGCTGAGGCTGTTCTTGACCCTACAATCCATCCCGGTGCTGCATCTAATCTGCTTGTGGGTGAACCAAAGAACATCTTTTTAACTGGAGGAACAGGCTTTTTAGGAGCTTTTATCATCCGGGAATTGCTACAAGAAACCAAGGCGGATATCTATTGCTTAGTGCGTGCTGCTAATGCCGAAGAAGGCAAAAGCAAACTCCAAAATAATCTGCAACAGTATGCAATTTGGCAGCAAGAATTTAATTCCAGAATTATTCCAATTGTCGGTGATTTATCTTTGCCATTGTTAGGTGTTGGTTCGGAACAGTTTCAAGTTTTAGCTACCAATATTGATACTATCTATCATAGTGGTGCTTTATTGAATTACGTTTTTCCCTACTCAGCACTGAAAGCAGCCAATGTTTTAGGAACACAGGAAGTTTTGAGATTGGCTTGTCAAATTAAAGTCAAGCCTGTACATTACGTTTCTAGTGTAGCTGTTTTTGAATCCACTGCTTATGCTGGCAAGGTTGTCAAAGAGCAGGATGAATTCAATCATTGGGAAGGTATTTATCTTGGTTACTCACAAACTAAATGGGTAGCTGAAAAGTTAGTAAAAATTGCTCGTGACCGTGGACTTCCTGTAACTATCCACAGACCGCCACTGATTTCCGGTGATAGCAAAACAGGCATTTGTAACACACATGACTTTATCAATCTGATGACCAAGGGCTGTCTACAAATGGGAAGTTTCCCTGATGTAGATTATATGTTGGATATGTCACCTGTGGACTATGTAAGTAAAGCCATTGTTTATCTATCACGGCAAAAAGAATCTATAGGTAAGGCTTTCAATTTACAACATCCTCAACCTGTATCTTTAAAAACATTAGTTGAGTGGATACGCTCTTTTGGTTATTCAGTTGAGATGATTCCTTACGAAAAATGGCAATCAGAGTTAATCAATAATGTGTCTTCTGTAGACAATCCTTTGTACACTCTGCGACCATTTTTACTAGAGCGCTGGTCTGATGAGCAACTGACTATTCCTGATTTGTACTTGCAAGCTAGAAGACCTCATATTAGCTGCCAAGATACTCTTCATGCACTAGCAGGTAGTTCTATTGCTTGTCCTCCAATTGACTCTCAATTGTTTATGACTTACACCGCCTACTTGATTCAAAGTGGCTTCTTAAATATCGCTTAGAAACTCAAAAATTGCGTAGGATGTGTTAGGAACTTAACGCACCGTTCCAGATATTTTTGGTGCGTTACAGAAGCTGTAACACAACGCCAGTTGCGACAAGGGATAGCGCAGCGTTAGCGAGTCAGACCCTCCTATGTCGCTAACGCTATGCTATCGAGTGTCGGGAACCTTCACAACGCACTGGCTCCACTACAAAATAATTTTATTTAGTCCATTTTTTTTAAACTCAGTACTACTGAATAGCCAATATTTCAGATGCCAGCAACAACTTATAGATTAACAGCGGCAATATAATTGCCCTGTTTTTTTATGCCCAATAATGTAAATTTTTAGGATTCAACTCTTGACAGAAGCAATTGAGGATAGAATAGTTAGTGTCGGGCATGAAAGTTTGATTTTACCTGCTGGCTTCTGTGAGTAATCAAAAGCCAGACGCTAGTAGTTTGAAATAAGCGAACTTCTTGAATGCCCAACTTATTCGATGTATAAGTCCTAAATTTGCGTTTGGACTGGTACATCTATTTAAGGCATCACACAAGTATTTGCAAGGGGAATAACTTAATATATTTCTTGTAAGTTCAAATATTACGCGCACTTAATTGTAGAACGAGAACGACTGTAAATGCAATGCAGCTTCATCAAATTGAATTCACCAACATTCTTACATGAACAAAACACATCAAGGACAGAGCAGACAAACTGCTCTTATTACTGGGTCAGCGGGTGGAATTGGCTACCAATTAGCGTGTATTTTTGCTGCTCATGATTATAATCTGGTCTTAGTAGACAGAAATGGGCCAAAGCTAGTAGAAATTGCTGTTAAATTCCAAGAAGAATTTGGAATTTTTGTCAAACCTATTGTTAAGGATCTATCTAGATCAACGGCTCCTGAAGAAATTTTTACAGAGTTGCAAAAAGCCGATATTAATGTTGACGTGCTAGTAAATAATGCTGGATTTGGTATCTATGGATTATTTCACCAAACAGACCTAGCCACTGAACTGGAAATGCTACAGGTAAATTTGGTGTGTCTCACCCATTTAACCAAGCTATTCGTGAAGGGCATGGTAAAGCAAGGCGAAGGTAAAATATTAAACGTTGCCTCAGCCGCTGCTTTTCAACCAGGGCCTTTGATGGCAGTTTATTTTGCAACTAAAGCTTATATCTTATCTTTTTCAGAAGCGATCGCTAATGAATTAGAAGGTACAGGTGTCACTGTGACAGTTCTTTGCCCAGGCTCAACTGCATCTGCCTTTCATGAAAGAACCGGAATGGCTGACTCTAAGTTGCTCAAGGGTAAGAGGATGATGGATGCACAAACAGTAGCCGAAATTGGTTTTCACGCCTTAATGAAGGGCAAAACCATTGCGATTCCTGGCTTTATGAATAAATTACTGGCAAAAAGTGTCAGATTTGTACCCAGAAAGCTGGTGACAAAAATTGTACGAAATATGCAGGAAGATAAGTAGGGGCATTGGGGAAGAAAAATTAATGACAAATGACAAATGACTAGGATTAATACTGCCAACATTTTAAATCCCAGCCAAAATTTGCTACAGCAACGGCAGCAACATAATTGTTAGCAGGTACTAGTTCAAAAAGACTCCAGTCTTCAGTTATCTGTAACTTGGCTGGTTCTGTGAGAGTCAGCGATACTTCAACTTGCTCTAACTGAGATAGTCCGTCTCCAGTTGCCTTTAAATAAGCTTCCTTACAAGTCCAGTAACGGAAAAATACCTCTTGCTGTTGGTTGGGAGATAGCGATCGCAACATCTCATATTCTCTCGGTAAAAAGAACCGTTTGGCAAGAGCTTCCAGATCAGACATCGGGCGAATATATTCTAGGTCTACACCAATTTGGCGAGTACAATTCACCGCACACAAACCCAACCCTTGGGAATGAGATAAGTTAAACGCCAGTCCACTATCAGCAAATTTCTCTGCTAATACTGGTTTCCCACGTTGTTGATAATTAAACTGTACTTGTGACGGCTGGACACCCAAATATCGACCTAATATAGTTCGCAAAATACCACGACCAGCAATGAAACGCTGTCGATGTTCCTGAAAATAGAACCGTTCAGCACGAGCCTTTTCGTCACTGGAAAGAGTTACTGCTAAATTTTGCAGTTGTGTTTCTGGTTGTTCAAGGTCTATGTGCCAGACATGAATCTCATCCGGTAATAGAGTTAAATCTGTTGGTGCAGGTAGCCAAATATCATTAGAAGCGGTCATTGAGTCAAAAGTCAAGGAACTTGTACTCTAGAAGTTGGTTTAATTACAACGATTCTTATCGGTGGATCTGGTTTGACACTTTAGCGCTACTATACTATGCGCTAGACCAAGGCGGTAAGCGTAGCCATGCCGTCAGGCTTATCGCTTCGCGGGTTTAACCCAAAGTTCTAGCTTTCTCGGCTATGATCTAGCAGCGTTGCAGCTAACCGTACTTGAACAGTCACGCTTTTGCTATCTTAAATCCTTTCATCAAGCTTTAGTAAATTTGCAAAAAAGATACAGAGCTATCTATATCTCAGCAAAAGTTTCAATCTACTTAAGGATATATTCGTACAAAGATGTGCTAAGGACAGTTCGATTAAAGATAATCATCTCTCAATTTATAGTCCAACTAATAGTCAACAAATAAGTAGGTGGGCGTAAATAATTATCGTTGGGATAAGGCAGGGAGTAGGGAGCAGAGAGCACAGGAAAAAATGGTTTGAGCTTTGTTTATTTTTCTTCATATAGTTTAGTTTTATTGTGCCGACTTACTCAATTAAAAAACAAATATAAAACCCAATATTTCACACCTCCAGCAGAAGCGCTCGTCCTCACTATCTATACAAATACGCCTGTTTTTTCTAAAATCTGCCAAAAGAGTTGTTAAATGTTAAGTCTGGCTGTAAACATAACTACTTAATACTGAATTACAGGTAGCTGCAATCGCTTTTGCTGACTAATATTGTGATTTATTGCTTTATATGTACATGCGCCGTTTATTACTCTAGATGTACAATTCTTAACTTTAGGTTAAATCCTCTGGAAGATAGTACGTTAAAACTCTTGACAGAGAATTACAAATTTTCTTTTAGCTACAACATTAGCTATTACGGTATTACTCAAAGGAACTACAAGGAATGTCTGCAAGTGTTTTGCCAGTACCTAAGTTTAGTAATGGTCAGTGAGTCAGTTTTCTTGGTGGGTAAGGCATCATCAAAAACCACCGATTTAAGTCAGGTAGCTGGGAATATTTGGTGGAAATGCCTATGGGGCCAGAGCCAGAAATGGGTCGGGTTGGTTATGAAACTATGATTTGGCTATCTGAAGTAGATATCTCTTCACTAGTTAATAATTATTCTGAGAAAGTGTTAATTTGGAAACAAAAAAACTCTGCTAAAGCTTGTTAAAAACCTATTAGAACTACTTTTTTGTAGAGATAGTGAGGATAGATGATCGTTAATTTGGAGTACTTTGCATTCTTTGTGTTGCTACTGATAGCGTTATTATTAGCAATTAAGCAAATGAGCGTTGCTTTGGATGAAATAGATATTGAGCGCTTTACTCTCTGGACAGGTATTGCATCTGTCATTGCTGGTTTACCAATAATGTTGTGGTAGCTTCTCAATCAAAGCCATCCTTTCGATTAGAGACTGACAAATAAAAAATATCCCACTGCTCACAGTCAACCGTCATCAGTCATCAGTCACCAACTTCAAACAGGATAATTTATTTCTTGGAGTTCCTTATTACTCTGTTCGCTTTTGCTCCAGCCATTGTAAAATCCGATTCCATGCCCACCAAGGGTCAGGATCTTGTAATTGGCGTTGGCAATTTTTGCTACTCATATAGCCAACATGACCCCCATAACGAGTGAGTAGCAAATCTATTACGGGATTGCGATCGCAGGCAGCTTGCAAGTCAGGTATGATAGCTGGGTCAAAAAGTGGGTCATCGGCAGCATAGATAATCAAAGTCGGTTTTGATATTAGCGGTAATATTTGTAGAGCGCTGCTGGCTTGGTAATATGCTTCCACAGAAGGAAAACCTAGTCGGTTAATTACCAGTTCATTATCAAAACCCCAGATACTGTTTGCCCGTTCAATCGCCGCTGGGTCAATGCTTCCAGGATGAGCATCATGTATTCGCCATGCCAGTTTTTCTAAATTCTGTGCAATCTGCCTTTCCAAATATCTACCAAAGGGCTTAGTGACTAGATAAGATAGCGATCGCTCAGAATCCAAACTGGGACAAATCACCATACCACCACCAATATCGCTATCTTGTAGTCCTAAATCCTCATGCTCTCTAATCACTTCACCAGATACTTTCAGTGCCCATAGCGTCAATTGCCCTCCTAAAGAAAATCCTGTAAACCAAAATTTTCCTGGACATCCCATTGCCTTAGCAGCAGCGGCAATGCGAACATAATCTTCCCCCTCATACAGTCCATCGGAAGTCAGAGTTGGCGACAAGTCGGCGGTTTTACCGTGGGCACGCCAATCAAATAACACCATAGCGTACCCTTGAGCGTAGGCTTTACGTCCTAGCACTCTCAAAGACCATTCTGTCTTCAACTCTCCAGTAATGCCATAAGTACCAATAATCGTGCTATGAGCATTTTCAGGAATGGCAACCAAGCCAAAAATTGGCACACCTTGCCCACCTATAAAGATTTTTTCGTGATAAGACGGTTCTGGGTTTTGATTAGTACTTTCCCAGTAACGGCTTCCCCACAAAGCGGTGTGTACAGTCATAATTACACCGTTTTGTAAAAACCAAGACGGATTGAAGGGGGGAGTGTAACACATCATAGACTATAAGATTTCGTTTAGTTGAGTCTTGATTTCACAGTCATTTAATCTTAATATTTATGTAAGATTTAAAATCTTTTTTAGAATTGATTCAAAAATCTTTGTATCTATCAAAGGTTGTTATTTATCCTTAATAAGTAGTAATAATTTTTTAAGAATGCCGAGGATTCTTGTCATAGACGATGACCCAGCGATTTCAGAACTAGTTGCCGTCAACTTGGAAATGGCTGGCTACGATGTTAGTCAAGCTGAAGACGGCATCAAAGGTCAAGCGCTGGCTCTCCAGCTACAACCAGACTTGATCATGCTCGATTTAATGTTGCCCAGGGTAGATGGGTTTACCGTTTGCCAACGTCTGCGCCGCGACGATCGCACCTCTGAGATTCCCGTGTTAATGTTGACGGCTTTGAGCCAAACTCAGGACAAGGTGGAAGGCTTCAATGCTGGCGCAGATGACTACCTTACCAAACCTTTTGAAGTTGAAGAACTGCTGGCGCGGGTGCGGGCACTTTTGCGGCGTACTGACCGGATTCCCCAAGCCGCAAAGCACAGTGAAATTCTCAACTATGGCTCATTAACCCTTGTTCCCGAAAGATTTGAGGCGATATGGTTCAATGAAACGGTGAAATTAACTCACTTGGAATTTGAGTTACTTCACTGCTTACTGCAACGCCACGGTCAAACGGTTTCTCCTAGCGAAATCCTCAGAGAAGTTTGGGGCTACGATCCTGATGATGACATAGAAACGATTCGAGTCCATATTCGCCACTTGAGAACCAAGCTAGAACCAGATCCTCGCCATCCCCGCTATATCAAGACAGTGTATGGTGCTGGATACTGTCTTGAGTTACCTGGTGTACCTCCAGCAAATGAAGGAGCTTCAGTAACAGTCGTTGAATGAAATCACCGCAGCAATTGTAAGTAGTGAGTGTTCAGGTTAGTAGGGTAGCACAGCTGTGCTACCCTACGAGTTATTGTATGTACTTCATTGAAGTCATTTAAATAGCATATGGAACCTTTAACTACTGCGGCGATCGCTCTTAGCTCTGTAATTGCCATCAAAGCCTTAGAAAAAACGGGCGAAAAGGTAGGTGAAGCTTTATGGGATCGGGCTAGCAAGTTTCTCGTCACCCTCAAAAAACAGTCTCCCCATACTGTAGTTGCTATTGAACAAATGCCAGAACAACCTCTCGATTATGGCAAAGCTTTACTAGAGGTAGAATCTGCTGCCAAAGCTAATCCTGAACTGGCTCAAGCTGCACAACAAGTAGCAACAGCAGCTAAAGCTGAACCCAATCCTAATTTTATTCAATTGATACAGCAACAAGCCGATAACCTAAAGTCTCAGCCGCAACAGCCAAATGTCATTAACTATCAGAAGTTGGCAGATGAGATGAAGAATGTTTTCCAAGGCACTATATTTAACGCCCCAGTGACATTTAACTGACTACCGTCGTCCTCAGGGGCGGGGACAAAGTTAAGCCCACAACAAAGTAATCTTTCAGATAGCGGTTCTGTTAAATCTCGACCGTGGAAAGTTTTACTAAGTGTAGGTGGATTCGCAGTAATTACTTTTATAGTTTTATTAATTTTATATCCTATTAATTCCACACCTATTCTTTCACGTTCTGAAGAGCGTAATGACATCGCAATTAAATATCCAAATGACTGGAAACCAATAGAACCAAGTGGTGATTTTGTGGAACCAGGCGGTGATTTTGGCGGTCAGGTAATTAAATTTATACCTGAAAATTACAAGCAGGTTGACTCTTGTATTTTAGAAATAACGACTAATATTAATGACTTATCTCCACAATTGTTATCTGTAGAAGAATCTAAACATTTTGCAATCAGCAAGATTAAAAATATTAATCCAAATACACAAATTAATGATGAGACTACATCATCGACAACGCTATCAAACTTTAACGCTTATAAATTAACTTATTATCGGCAAGAAGGACAATGTAAACTCCAGGTTATGGAAATTGGCACGGTGAGAAACGGCAAGGTTTACTTTATCACTTATACAGCAGAGTCGGCAAAATATTCTCAGTATTCACCTACTGCTGAAGCGATGATTGAATCATTTAAAATTACAGCAAATAATTAGGAATTATAAATAGAGTGTGTTACTTTCTCAGTTAACTTTTGAATATTAGTGTTAGGGCAAAAAACTGAGATTTTGTTGATTTTCCTGGTGTTTTATTTTTTAGAGCTTTCCGCTTATACAGTTTCTCTGCTGGAAATGATAGGAATTATTTTTATTCAACCTATATCTGTTGAAATAAACTAATTCACTTCGTAATAGAGTTAAGCAAAGCAAAATTTAAAATCTAATATTTAGAATGATAGCTCAGATAACCGCCAGATTTTGATAGTAGCGTCACTACTACTACTAGCTAAAGTTTTGCCATCTCGGCTAAAGACTACTGAATAAACTAAACCAGAATGACCTTTGAGAGGGCTATCAAGTATATTTTCTTTCCAAGTAGGGACATACCAAATCTTGATAGTTTTGTCATCACTAGCACTAGCCAAGGTTCTGCCATCTGGGCTAAAAGCAACTGACCTAACCCAATTAGAATGACCTTTGAGTGTAACAATTTCTTGTCCAGAAGCGATATTCCAGATTTTAATTATATTGTCGTCCTTGAACAGTGATGAATCTTTGCTCAACAGTGACAAAAAAGATCCTCCAGTACTAGCTAATGTTCTGCCATCTGGGCTAAAGGCTAATGAGAAAACTGAACCAGAATAACTTTTGAGGGTACGAATTTTTTGCCCAGTGGTGAAGTTCCAGATTTTGATTGTCTCCCAACTACCACTAGCTAAAATTTTGCCATCTGGGCTGATGGCGACTGAATCAATCGAATCAGAATGACCTTTGAGAGTATTAATTAATTTCCCTGTAGAAAGGTTCCATATTTTGATAGTTTTGTCATCACTACCACTAGCTAAAATTTTGCCATCTGGGCTGATGGCGACTGAATCAATCGAATCAGAATGACCTTTGAGAGTATTAATTAATTTCCCTGTAGAAAGGTTCCATATTTTGATAGTTTTGTCACCACTACCACTAGCTAAAGTTCTGCCATCTGGGCTGATGGCGACTGACTTAATCCAAGAAGAATGACCTTTGAGGGTATTAATTACTTTCCCAGTGGAAAGGTTCCATATTTTAATAGTTTTGTCACCACTACCACTGGCTAAAGTTTTGCCATCTGGGCTTATGGCGACTGAATAGACCCTTCCTTCTATGATGCCGCTTTTAAGCAGTGTTTTGGAATGTCCAGTCATGGTCATCCCTAAAGTAAATAGATTAAATGTCAACTTTAAGGGTACATTTAAAGGTTTTAAAGGTGGTGAAGCAGCTGGTTTTGTAGGAAATATCAGAGTATTTTGCGGTTTTAGACTCGATATATTTGCCCAAAGTTGTGTAAATAAGGTAAGACTCAAATAAGTTTTCAAGGGAATCCCAAGTGCAATAACACCATTAGTATCTGGACGAGTTATAGAACGCCCGTGAATTCCTATTAATTTACCTTGCTCGTCCAGTATCGGTCCCCCACTCATATCTGGAAAAGCAGTCACTGTATAAGTAAAAGCGTAACCATCTTTTGGTTTTGTTACAAGACTAAAAATTTGACCACTCAGAAAGCCGAGGTTTGATGAGTCTTGAGGATAACCTGCTACATGAATAGTTGCCCCCAATGGTAAGTTTTCAGAATTTCCTTTTTCTGCAACACTATAATTTTGGTTGCTAGTAAACTGAAATGTCGCCAAATCAACACCTAGTAATGGTTGCACTTGGCTACTCTTAAAGGTGTATTGTTTACCATCTGGTGTTTGGACTGTGTAACTACCTTCAAATTGCACTACATGCCAATTGGTGAGAATGGTGTAAGTATTGCCTTGGCGCTCAATAATTACGCCAGAACCTGTACCTGCTCCATCAATACGAACTGTAATTTTTTGAGCGATGGGACTAATTTCTGTAGGTTTCAACGCCGTGGCGATTTGCAGATGCACAATGACAATTGCTGTACCAAATAATACTGCCGGAAGTCCACCAGCAAACCTCATGATTTATTCTCCCAATGATTTTCTAATATTTCTTTTTTAATAGGTACAGCCATACTAGAACGTGTAATTATTTCTTGTAATGATTTATCCGGTTGGGAACCATCCTGATAAACTTCTGGAGTATCCCAAAGTGGGTCTTTATGTAAGCTATTGATACCCACAACTTCACCATATACATTTAATAATGGTGCACCACTCATCCCTTTACGAACATCATTTGTATACCCAATCTGGTAGCCTTGCTCTAAAGCTTTTTCTAGGAATAAAGTGACTTTACCAGAGGTAAAGACAAACTGATTGTTAAAGATTTTTGCTGCTTGGGGGGACAGCTGTTGATTAGTTAAATTAGATATAAATCCACCAACAAAAACCTCATCCCCAATTTGCAAGCTAGATGCATCTTTAATATTAGTAACTGTATAAACTATATCTGGGCTACGAAACTGCAATACAGCCAAATCTTCGTTCTTAAATTCTGGCATTTGCAACATAGACGCTTGATAGATACGCCCATCTGGTGTTTGAATTTGATAGGGAGGTTTAGCAGTTCTTAAGACATGAGCATTAGTTATTACTGTATAAACTTGTCCTTTGTTTTGCAGCAGAGTTCCTGAACCGAGTAACTCTTTTGCAGATATTTTGACAGTGATTGTCTTTGCTAATAGTTGTAATTGTTCTTGTGAAAGCGGAGCTGATGTCCGAGAAAGTTTGGTAACATCACTAGAAATTCTTTGCTGTTTTGGCAATGCTAAAGAAATACCAGCAAGACAAATTAGCAAGCAGACTGTGTACCCAAGTCCGTTTTTTAGCCATTGCCAGATCATGTTAAAGTAAACTCCCCAAAGAACTGCCAACTAGAAGCAAGATTATACAGACTCTGTTTTGAGATTGTTAAATGCAAAAGTCTATTGACCACACTGCTTGCCATCTAGTAGTTGCTTAACATCAAGATACAAATCACCGTCATACTCAGTATAAGGGCGACATTTGCCACTTAAATCCAAAGGTTTACCTGCAACACCACGGCGAAAAGCAATTATCTGCTGGTAGACTCTTCCTAAATCAGTTCCTGGTTTGAGGGTGACTAGTACATTATCTGAAGTACAAGGTATGCCTTTACGATTGGCGATGCACAAAACTGGATAGTTCTTGAAGTTAAATTCACTCTTGATGAAAAGTGAACCATTATCGTAATAGCGTTGCAGCCTTGTAGAGACAATGTTACAACGTTCTGAGGGTGGAAATTTTTTAAAATCTTTAACTACCCAACGGATGAATGTCTCATTTCCCCGTGAGGTGCGTACTTTAGTAACTGGTACACCGCGTTCCTGCGTGCAAAAGAATTTGTTATTTCTAGCATAACTCGGCTGGTTGCTTGTAGTGGCAACTGCCAAGGCTAAAACTGAAATCACGTAAGCTGTTGCTACCCCTGGTAATATGTGAGCAAATAACCTCAGTTGCATATATTAAGTATTAACGAATAAAAATATGATAATTTGAACTTGCCATGAATAGAGCTAGCTACAATGTCAAATTACTGATTTTCGGAACTATGCTCAGATATATCAGTAAAAATATAGAAACGGTTCGAGTCCATATTCGCCACTTGAGAACCTAGCTAGAACCAGATCCTTGCCATCCTTGTTATATCAAGACAGACGAATTACGAATTATTTTAATACCTTGCAATAAACTACGACTGAGCGTGCCAGTCTTGAGCTTGTTGGCGGATAGACTGTAATTCTTCAGGAGACATTTTATCCAAATTTTTTAAAATAAAACTCATCCTTTCTTGAGACTTTAGTTGTTGGCAGTGGACAAGCTGCTAGGGTAATCGGAATTGAATTTCTTAAATTGTAGTGCGATCGCGCTGTAATAAAACAGCGCGGTCTTTTCCCAAAGAACGTTTCTACTTATTGCCGCACAATAAGCCAAACCGAACTAACCCGCACTCATAACCGCGACGCATCAACCCCAGTGATAACGCCCCTTGAATGGTAGTCCAACCGGCATTGAGTAAGCCCCAAAGTGCTTGGGGAGTGAACGCCGAATCAATTACTACATTCCAAAAAGGGGCAACGGCGGTTGACCAATCGGCGGTGCGAATATTGTTTAATGGAAGTTGACGGGCGATCGCTTCATACTCTGGTAAAGAAATCACATAAGGTAAACAATACACCCGATAAATATCCTGCAAATGCTTTTCCTCATCTGCCGTCAGTGGTAACTTATCAGTCGGTCGATGACACCAAGTCACCATAATTAACTTCCCACCAGGTTTCAATACCCGATAACATTCTTGGAGAAACTTAGTTTTATCTGGCATGTGTTCGCCGCTTTCCAGCGACCAAACCAAATCAAAAGAATTATCAGCAAAGGGCATTGCTTGAGCATTGGCGACCTGAAACTGAGTTTTCAGACTCAAATTCGCTTCCGTTGCGCGTTCCGTTGCTCTGGCAGCTTGCACAGGACTCAAAGTAATTCCTGTAGCCTTAGCATTAAACTTTTCTGCCAGGTATAAAGAACTGCCACCAATACCACAACCCACATCGAGGATATTTTCTGCTGCTTGTACCCCCGCCCAATTGAGCAGTTCCTCAATTAAATCAATTTGCGCTTGCCGACGGTCTTTTTTCTCATTACCATCAGCTCCGTAGTAGCCGTGGTGCATGTGTTCGCCCCAAATCTGTTCCCACAGACCAGAGGAAGCATCATAGAACTGCTGAATTTGCTGGTAAAGTGTTGCACTCATGAAAAAAGTAGTATTGAGACGAAATAGAATTCAAAAAAAACATACAGGTAGGCTACCATGTATGTTTTTAATTAAATAAGGGTATTTTTACTTCCAGGGAAGGTAAACCGAGATTTATCCTCCTGGGAAAAATTTCTCAGTTTTACCTTAATAAACTTTTCTTAGTCGAATTTATCCCAATTATTCCAAAAAAACCTACATATACAAAAAGGGAAAATCTAGATTTACTCTAACTTTCTTAATTACGAATTACGAATTACGAACTACGAATTAATTATGACTGTTGCTCGCACAATTTGTTTGGGGTTTCTAGCTGTCATTGCTATAGGTACTATCTTGTTGATGATGCCTTTCTCAACTAGCGATGGTACATGGGATAACCTGATTGTTGCACTATTTACCTCAACATCCGCAGTTTGTGTCACAGGTTTATCAGTAGTCGATCCTGGTACTTACTTTTCCTTTTGGGGTCAGTTATTTATTGCGCTCTTAGCTCAGATTGGCGGATTGGGCTACATGACAACTACCACATTTCTGATTTTGCTCATTGGTCGTAAGTTTAATATGCAGCATAAAATAGCCATTCAACAAGCTTTAGACCGACCGGGAATGAGTGGTAGTACCCAAGTTATTCGTTCAATTATTGCCACAACTTTAATTTTTGAAATTACCGGAGTATTCTTACTTTTACCAGCTTTTGTTCCAGAGTATGGATGGAACAAAGGGCTTTGGTTCGCAATTTTTCATAGCATCAATGCTTGGAATAATGCTGGTTTTAGTTTGTTTAAAGATAACTTAATTGGCTATCAGTCATCCTTCTTAGTAGTCTTCACTAGTAGTATGTTGATTATCTTTGGGGGAATTGGCTATCAGGTAATTTTGGAAATGTATCTCTGGTTGCGCGATCGCATTATCAAAAAAACTTACAACCAAATATTTTCTTTAGATTTTAAAGTTGCTACTAGCACAACTATTATATTATTACTAGTAGGGACAATTGCCTTTTTCTGTATAGAAATTAGAAATACTGAAACATTTGGTTCTCTAAATCTCCGCAATCAGATATTAGTAGCTTGGTTTCAATCAGTTACTCCCAGAACTGCTGGTTTTAACACCATCGATATTAGCCAAATGACCACTGCTAGTCTATTTATTATGATTGCGCTGATGTTTATTGGTGCAAGTCCAGGTGGTACAGGAGGAGGAATGAAAACAACAACCCTGAGAGTCTTGACCAGTTGCACCAAAACGATTCTCCAGGGAAAAGAAGAAGTGTTATTGTATGACCGAAAAATAGCAATAACTTTAATTTTGAAAGCTGTTGGTGTGTTAGTAGGTTCAGTAGCAACGGTGATTTTGGCTACTATTTTAATTAGCCTCACAGATCCAACACTAGATTTTATTCAAATTTTGTTTGAAGTTGTCTCAGCCTTCGCTACTGTGGGGCTTTCTACAGGCATTACAGCAAGTGTCTCGACAGCAGCAAAGCTGATCTTAATTGTCACTATGTACGTTGGAAGAGTAGGTGTTTTATTGCTGATGTCTGCTGTATTAGGAGACCCCCGCCCTACCAGAATTCACTATCCTGAAGAAAATCTACTCGTGGGATAGTTAGGAGGAGGGAGTAAGGAGTAGGCAATGGGGAGCAGGGGAGGCAGAAGAGCACAGAAGAATAACTCTTGACTAATGACTAATGACTAAACTGATAAAATATACATTGGAAGGCAAAAAATAAAATTTTTAATTCAAGCGGTATAACCGTTTTTTGCCCTAAATACAGGGAGCCATCATAAGGATAAAAAGGGTGAATCTGTCATCATTAAGTTTTTTTCGCAGTTTACGTAAAGATAACCAGCAATTTGCTGTAATTGGGTTAGGTCGTTTTGGAAGGTCTGTCTGTTCTACACTGCATAATTTTGGTTATCAAGTGCTGGCAACAGATATTGATGAAAAACAAGTTTCAGAAGCATTAACTGAGGGGATCGTAGGTCATGCTTTGCAACTAGACTCTACAGAACCAGCCGCACTCAAAGAAGCTGGAATTTTTGAATTTGATACTGTAATTGTCGCAATTGGCAACTACGTTCAAGAAAGCATCATAACCACCTTAAATGTAAAAGAGGCTGGTGTACCTCACGTAGTTGCTAAAGCTTCTAGTGAAGTTCACTGTAAACTGTTACGGCGAGTCGGAGCAGATCATGTTGTTTTTCCTGAGTATGAAGCGGGTTGTGCCCTAGCGCGTACTCTTACCAAACCAGCAATCCTAGATCGGTTTGACCTCGACCCAGATAACAGTATTGTAGAGTTGATTGTGCCTGATGAATTTCACGGCAAAACCATCACCGAACTTCAACTTCGTAACCGCTACGGTTTAAATTTGCTAGCAGTAAGCCAGGATGGGAAATTTAAAATTAATCCTGACTCTACCAAGCGTTTAGAGCGTGGTTCAGCAATGGTTGTTATTGGTTGCAATAAAGATATTAATCGTTTGCCGATTTAAAAAAGTTAGGAGTTATGCCGCCTGCAACTTTTACTCAAACTTAACATCCAATCCCTTTTAATAGAGAATAGACTTATTGCATAAATCAAAAGCCCTTAGCCTAAATCCCTCTCCCAAGCTTGGGAGAGGGACTTGGAAATTCGCTCTCCTGCTACCAAAATTGAGAGAAGGGGTTGGGGGATGAGGACAAATTTTGCATTTTTGCAAATCGCCTTAACTCTCAATACGCTTGGGTTAGCACCAAAAGCCTTAAAGTGTGTAGGTTGGGTTGAGGAACAAAACCCAACATTTCCGGGGCTTTGTTGGGTTGCGCTTTGCTTAACCCAACCTACAATTTTTCTTAACTGAACCGTATTGCCTTAACTCTGAGTTTTTTATTGTCCGGGACTTGTTGAAGTGGATTGTGATTCAACTGAGACAGGCACATCGCCGGGGTTCCCAGGCGTTTCTGGTTGATTTGGCGTCTGTGGCTCAGGTGTTTGTACTGTAGAATCTGAACTCTGAGAAGGAGCAGCTATTTGACTGGCTTGAGGTTGCTGTTGCGCACTTTTCTGAACAATTTGCTGCATTAACTGCTCAATTTTCTGAGCTTGTTCAATGTTGCCTTGCTCACGATATTCATTGTAAGCGCGTTTTAAGACTTCACTGGCTTTTTTGAGTTCGCCTTGATTATATAAAGTTACTCCCAAGTTATAGTAAGCTGAGGCACTTTTCGGATTTAGGCGAATAGCTTGCCGATAAACAGAAATAGCCTGAGAAGCTTGACCGTGCATTGCTAGCAAATTTGCTATATTGCTGTAGGCTGCGGCATTTTTAGGATCTAGCTTCAAAGCTTGGTGATAACTGGCGATCGCAGGCTCGATTTGACCTTGTTGTTGCAAGGCGATCGCTAAGTTAAGATAAGCATTGGCATTGCTGCTATCTAGATTAATTGCTTTTTGATATGCAGCGATCGCTTCCTCTAACTTTCCTTGTTCGTACAGCAACAAGCCCAGATTATACAGCGCTGCCACCCTTGTAGAATCTATCACCAAGCTCTGGCGATAAGCTGTAATCGCTGCATCTTTTTCTCCTTGGCGGTGCAACACTAACCCTAAGTTGTAATAAGCTTCGCTAAAATTAGGATTAACTTTAATCGCCTCTGTATATTCTTGTAAAGCTTCATCCAGGCGATTTTGCTCCATAAATATATTACCCAGATAATTCCGTGCTACCCCAAGGTTAGGATCTCGCTGCAACGCTTGGCGAAAGGCATATTCCGCACCTTGTAAGTCTTGGCGGTTATGGCGCGTGACTCCCTGCTGAAAAAAGCTAGCTGCTTCGAGATCCTGAGAAATTGCGGTTTCTGCCAGCAACCTGCTAACTGGAAAATTAATAATTGTCGGTGCAGCCAAGAGCAAAAATGCAGAACAGCCACCGAGTGTTATTTGACAAAATAAATTTAACCAATGAGAAAATAGGTATTTTTCAGACATGAATAGCAGACCTGTACTTATTTTTCACTCCTCATAAGCCAGAGTACCCACCACGAAAGAAAAAATTCCAAATTCTCAACTTTTAACTCTTGTAGAGACGCGATTAATCGCGTCTCTACTTCTAACTCCCCACTCCCACAGCTGACGGCAAAATTAGCATGGCATCACCGAATGAATAAAAGCGATATCCAAAAGTGATCGCTTCATTGTATATATTCAATAATCGTTGTCTGCCAATTAGCGCACTTACCAACATCAATAAACTAGAACGCGGTAAGTGAAAATTTGTAATCAAACCATCCACTACTCGCCATTGATAGCCAGGATAAATAAACAAGTCTGTTTTTCCGCAAAACGGTTGTAAATTACCAGATTGAGCCGCCCCTTCTAAAGCCCGTACTGCCGTTGTTCCCACAGCAATAATTCGACCGCCAGCAGCTTTAGTGGCGCGGATTTGCTCTACTGTAGCGGCAGGAACTTCAATCCATTCTTCATGCATCTGATGGGTAGTTACGTCCTCTACTTCCACAGGGCGAAATGTGCCGACACCAACGTGTAGCGTCACAAAAGCTTGATTAATTTTGCGCTCGCGCAACTGTTGTAATAATTCTGGGGTAAAGTGTAATCCTGCCGTTGGAGCTGCGATCGCTCCTGGCTGTTTGGCATAAACTGTCTGATACTGCTCATCAGCTGCTTCTGAGGTAGTGATGTACGGTGGTAACGGTACTTCCCCAAATACCTCTAACAGTTGCACCAAAGTCCTTCCCTCTGGTACATCAAATTGCAACAAACGCCCCCCGGTTGCTGCATCTGTTTCTAGAACCGTAGCCGTTAGCTGGGGGCTGGAGACTGGGGAAGAATCTTTCTGATTCCCAATCCCCAATTGCCTTGCTTCAAAAACAATCTTCGCTCCCTGTTTGAAGCTTTTTCCTGGCTTAACTAAAGCTAACCAACAATTATGCTGCCGTTCTTCCAACAGCAACACCTGGATTTTAGCACCAGTGGATTTATGACCATAAAGCCGCGCTGGAATGACTCTTGTATTGTTCATAACCAACAAATCACCAGAGCGCAACAGTGCAGGTAAATCATGGAAAATGTGGTGTAAAGGTGCTGTTTCGATGCCTGAAGTGGGAGAATCAACTACTAGTAACCGCGAACTATCTCTAGGAACTGCTGGATTTTGGGCAATGAGTTCTGGAGGTAGTTTGTAGTCATAGCTAGCTACCGAGCAATCTAATTCCAAATCTTTTTCTTGTGGGCTAGAAGTATCTTTCAAATTGGCTTATACTAGTTTTTGCTTTATTTAGTATTTATACTCTCTTAAAAAAGCTGGTTTAAGCTTTCCCTTCTAAAGGAACTTTAAGGTATCTTCGCTCAGTTTTACCGCTAGGCTATAAGATTGTTACTATTAAGTAACACGGAAAAATTAACATAAAAATTGGGTAAACCTCCCCATCTAAAAACGGGGGCTTTTACCCTACCGGGAACAGGCACTGATTGACGAATATAGATATGTAGCATTGGCTTTGATCCCAAGCACCAACAAACATGGAATACTTGTACTATCTGGCAAATGCCAGTCTAACCCTGAGGGTCGTTCAACACCTCCACGCTAGACCCCAGACACCCGTTTCGTTCGTCACCGTAATTCATCAAATTGATGGCTGGGTGGTTAGGATCAAACTCAAAGGTCAAGTCTCGCCCCAAGAAGATGGCGACTTTCGGGCTTTTCTAAATGAATTAGGAATTAGCTACGAACCGCCAATGAGGGTGCAAATGGCACTTTGGAGTTTGGAAGCCGGACAGTGCCCCGTGGATGTGATGCGTCGCTATCAAGTAGCGATAGTTTCTCATGGTAGCCCAGAAAGAGACGAAATTGAAGCGTTCCGGCAACAGTTTGTCCGGGGCTTAGGTTACTGTCCAGAAACCTTGGCGTGAAACTATTTAGTTGTAACGCCACTACAAAATTATTGGTCATTGGTAATTAAGATATTTTATCCATTACCGATTAACCATTATCAATTGAAGAGTCAAAAGCTGCCAGAATGTATTCTTGCAGCTTAAACTTATATCCGGGTACTGATGAAGTAGCTAGAGCTTCCTGGTTTGCTGTAACCCCAGTCAGATTTTTTGATATTTTTTGACAGTAAACAATAGCAACATCAAATCTACAAGAATAATCTGCCTTCTCAGGGTACTGGGCTAAGAATATTCCAGCTGTACGCCAGATTTTTGCCTGCTTTTGTGGAGTGATTGCGCTTCTTCCCCCTGTATCCCAACTACCTGAACTACGGGTTTTGACTTCAACAAATGCCAATAATGAGTGCTGAGTGCTGAGCTTTCCTACTTTTCCCCTGCTCCCCTGCTCCCCTGCTTCCTCTGCTTTTCTATCATATTCAGCAATGATATCAATTTCCCCCCAGCGACTAGAAAAGCGACGATGAAGAATTATCCAACCAGTAGATTGCAACCATTGGGCTACTAGGTCTTCTCCTAATTGACCACTATTTGGACAATGCATATAAACTTTAGTATTCTCGGTTATTTAATTCAACAGGAAAATAAGAGTTTCTAGTAGTTACCCGAAATCATACTCTCATGATGTGCTTATTCTTCACTTGCTGGCGTGGCATTCCCAACAGTCAAATTGAAGTAAACATAATTTGGGTAAATATCCATAAAAGAGTGATGTTCGACATATATAACCACCACCACATTCCAAAAAGGTGATGAACGGCTCATAAGGGTCAGGAAGACCATTCGCGGGGACTGTATCAAATTCCCGTAGACGACACCAAAATAAGTAATTACGTACCCCTAGCAGAACATAGACACTACCACGCCTAGTTGGTATCCGGTCGCTGTTGTATAACTCCTCCAGCCATTGGATTAGGGAAGATGGGAGTTCAATGTCAGGGCGAATCTGAAGAGCAAGATTTTGAAAAATATGCTTCTGTTCGCTCTGCAAAAACTTTGCCCATTGTCTGACCCGCGACAGAAATTCTAACATCAGTTCTGTAAGTTTTTCGTCTTTCTCCCCCATTCCTAACGTATCCCATTGGATAGCCTGAAGTCGTGTGAAGGCAACGTTCAAATCGTCGTATGAACTTGAATTAGTATTCATAAAAATATTTTTAAAGGATTTTTGCGCTAACATCTCTGACTCAAGGATAATGAGATGGAGGAGGGTTCGCCATTGGCTAAAAATAGAATGAATTCTAAGTTAAGCGCCCGGATTTGGGCAAGTATACTCAGCTTATTCCTCTGGGGAATAGTTGGCATCATTGCAACGGTCGGTTTTACTCCAACAGCTTTGGCACTTGAATATAATAAAGAAATTTTGGTTGAGGCTGATTTCTCAGGACGTGATTTAACAGACTCTAGCTTTACTAAAGCTAATCTTCGCCAGAGCAACTTCAGCCATGCTAATTTGAACGGTGTCAGTTTCTTTGCCGCAAATTTGGAGTCTGCGAATTTGGAGGGTTCTGATTTGAGAAATTCCACTTTAGACTCAGCTCGTTTAGTCAGAGCAAATTTAACAAATGCACTGTTGGAGGGTGCTTTTGCTGCTAATGCCAGATTTGATGGTGCAATTATTGATGGGGCAGATTTTACCGATACGCTGCTGCGTCCCGATGAGCAAAAAAAATTGTGCAAACTTGCTAAAGGAACTAATCCTACTACAGGACGAGATACGCGTGACACCTTGTTTTGTCCTTAGTATTTTTTAGCTGGGAATTGGGCATTGGGCGTTAGGAGTGCTGAGTTAGGAGTTAAGAGTTAAGAGTTAAGAGTTAAGAGTTAAGAATTAGGAGTTTTGTTTATCTCCTTGTCCCCTCATCTCCCTCACTCCCTCATCTTCCCTATTCCCCATTCCCCATTCCCTACTTATAAAATATTGAGCAACTACCAACCACTCGCACCAATCTTTTGACAAACAATTTTCATACCTTTGCCTGGTGAAGAACTTGCTACAAAAGGGATTTCTCCTTTTTCTTTATCCTCTTCAAGTAGCTGTCCTTCTGGCCCGTAAATCGCAATGCGATTGCGAAACAGCCGCGATTCTTTGCACGATGCATCAAAGGTAGTCTCGAAGATGCCATCTCCATAGATTCCGTAAAGCTTGTATATCGTGCCCTTAATCGTTTCCGTATCCAGAGCTACGCTGTTTCCCAATTTATCATGCCCTACAGTGATATATCTTTCTGCATCTTGAGCGATCGCACTACCATTACTCAATAAAATAGCGATCGCACCCACAATCCCGCCTATTTTAAAATACATACAGTTTCAAAATATAAGATTTCATATATTTCTACCCGCAATCAAAGCGGTTCTGGCAGGGTAGAAGCACTGAAATCAAGATATAGCAAGGTGTTATACTACTTGGTAATACCTGATGGGAAGCGTAAAAGACTATATAAATAGCTGCAATACTTTTCAAAGTATGAGTGAAACACTTGCTGATATTGCCATACCACCCCAGTTTCCCGATCACACTCAACTACCAGAGTCTGATGGTACTTTTGTGAAAAATTTTCAAGAGCATCCCCAAACCATCATTCTTACAGACTCAATTGCTCAGGTTTTGCAAAATCTACATCCAGATGGACAGTATTGCATTGGTCAAGATTGCGGTATTTACTGGCGAGAAACCGATCCGCCAGAAAAAGGAGCAGCAGCACCGGACTGGTTTTATGTCCCTAGTGTACCACCAAGGCTAGATGGCAAAAACCGCCGCTCATACGTTTTGTGGCGAGAATATATACCTCCATTGATTGCCATAGAACTAGCTAGTGGTAATGGCGATGAAGAACGAGATGTCACTCCTTTACCTCTAGCTGGTAGTCGCGAAGGGGCAAAACCAGGTAAATTTTGGGTATATGAGCGAGTAATCCGAATTCCTTACTATGCCATTTATGAAATTAGTTATGAAAAACTAGAGGTTTATCACCTCGTAGATTTTTCATATCACAAAATGCAGCCTAATGAGCAAGGTCGTTATCCAATTCCTCCTTTAGGAGTGGAACTAGGGTTATGGCAAGGAAATTACTTAAATAATCCTGAGCAATTTTGGTTGCGCTGGTGGGATTTAGAGGGAAATCTGTTACTGATTGGTAAAGAAGAAGCTGAGTTGCAAAGGCAAAAAGCCCAGCAAGCAGAACGAAGGGCCGAGCAAGCAGAACAAAAAGCTGCACAATTAGCAGAACGGCTCAGGGCAATGGGTATCGACCCAGATGTAGAGTAATATTTACTAACGTTATGGCAAGCCGAAAAACTTAGTAATTACAAGCAAAAGCTTACCACAGACTTCAACCAGCTTTTCAGTAGTAGGTAAATCAGCAATGTCTACGACGGGCTACGCCAACGCACCTTTCAATAACTTGAGGGCTGTTTTTGCTATCTTCTGCATGGCTCCATCTTTTGGGTTTGACAGTGGGGCGATCGCAAAGTACAGTCCTGTGTCTCACTGTGCCGTCCTGAGCAATGTACCACCAACTGCATAAACGGCATCAAAACCTATTCTTTCTCCCCAAAGTGCTGCATCGGTTTGCTTGAATCGTAATCGAAGACTCGTTTCGACTAAATCATCACCGATTTCGTAATCTCCTGTTTCAACATTAATTGAGATAATTTTGCCAATGTTCTCTTGTGTCTCAACTTTGGCACGGATACTTTTTTGATAGAGTTCCTTTCCACGTCGGGCGACTTCTTGGCTACTGAGCGTCGGGTGGGACATAAATAAATCCCCTGTTTAAGCTGCTAGATTCTTCACTTCATTGTAGAGCAGAAGATACAGAGGTTAGAGAGCAATGCTTGATTATGTAGGAGGTAGGAAAGCGATCGCTTCAAAATGTGACAAATTAAGATGCTCATGACTTCATCGTAGTTGAGACTTGGTAGGAAATGACCTTAAAAACAACTTCAGTTCTGGGAACCCTAATAATAGCCGTTACTGAATACAACATTTTGTGCAGATGATATCCGCCCAAATAATTAAGTTTAGTAACGATTCATTAAATTAGAGATTCTATGGAATTCTATCCAGACAATATTTTTGATGCCAATAACAAAGCTGAGAAAGAAGTTTGGCAACAAGTAAAATCTGCCTTCAGGGATGATTCTGGTGAGGCATTTCATTGTTATCAGCTATTTGACAGATATGGAAATCTTGAGCGAGAGATTGATATTCTTATTGTCCATCGTCAGCTAGGACTATGGGTGATTGAATGTAAAGGATGCTACATCAATGATATAGAAGCTATTAAGGGTGCTGAATGGAAAATGAAAAACTGGTATGAAGACCGCATAAAACCAGTTAACCAAGCACAATACCAGATGTTTGCGCTTAAAAACCATTTGCGTAAACAGCTAGATTTTTGCGCCTCATTAAACTTAAACTTTAGAGTTGCTATTCCCTTTATTAGCCAAGAACAGTGGCAAAATAAAGGATTTCATAATTTGCCAAATATTCAAGGTATTGTACTGACTAGAGAAGATTTGAAAGCTTATACTTTAAAACATAATTTTACTCAAAGTGTTCAAAGTAGACAAAGAAATTTAACCGATGAACAATGGCGATCGCTGATGTGTGTTTTTGGTGGAAGTAATGAGATACTTGTGGACAAAGCATCATTTTCAATATCCAAACACATCTCTGTAGAAAAAGAAAAAACGCACAAAATAGATGACTCAAAAACCCCTCATCCTTTCTGTAAAATAATCAAGTTGCCCCGTTATAAGTTTCCTATTAATAGCTTTCCTATTATTGGTAGCAACGTACTCGAAAGTATATTTCAGCCTGACCTAGAAATAATAAATCAGCCTGAGATCGAGTTAGAAGAACTCTTAATTGATGAAGAAGAGGACTTGCTGATCATCAATGAAGGCGAAGATGAATTTTTAGAAATTCCGTTAGATGAAGAAGACGGTTACTCTGGTAGGAGTACGAACTTCCATCATTGGAAGCAAACTCAGAAAAAGCACTATACCGAAGATTCAATTCGGCTTTACTTGCAAGAAATTGGTAGAATTCGGCTGTTGCGGGCAGATGAAGAAATTGAATTGGCGCGGAAAATAGCCGATTTGCTGGAATTAGAGAGGGTGCGGGAAAGACTCTGTGAGCAGTTGGATCGCGATCCTTGGGATAGTGAATGGGCAAAAGCTGTACAACTCCCATTACCAGCTTTTCGTTATCGGCTGCATGTTGGTCGCAGGGCGAAAGATAAGATAGTGGTATCCAACCTGCGCCTTGTGGTTTCAATTGCTAAGAAATACATGAATCGCGGCTTATCTTTCCAAGACTTAGTTCAGGAAGGTAGTCTTGGTTTAATTCGCGCTGCAGAAAAGTTTGACCACGAAAAAGGTTATAAGTTTTCTACTTATGCTACATGGTGGATTCGTCAGGCAATTACCAGGGCGATCGCAGATCAATCCCGCACTATTCGCCTTCCAGTTCACCTTTACGAAACCATTTCTCGGATTAAGAAAACTACCAAGCTACTATCTCAAGAAATGGGTCGTAAACCCACTGAGGAAGAAATTGCCTTTTATATGGAAATGACTATTGAGAAGTTGCGGTTTATTGCTAAATCCGCCCAGCTACCCATTTCACTAGAAACACCCATTGGCAAAGAAGGAGATTACCAATTGGGCGATTTTATTGAATCCAATGAGGAAACCCCAGAAGAACAAGTTTATAAAAATACGTTGCGGGAAGATTTAGAAAAAGTTCTCGACAGTCTTAGTCCCCGTGAATGTAATGTTATAAAACTGCGCTATGGGTTTGATCATGGACGCATGAAAACCCTTGAGGAAATTGGTAAGATTTTTAACGCCACCCGCGAACGGATTCGTCAAATTGAGGCGAAAGCACTCCGCAAGTTACGCCACCCTAACCGTAATAGCATTCTCAAAGAGTATATTCGTGGCTGCCAACCACATGACTTGCAACAGAAAAAATATGAGCAACAATTTAAAGGGAACCAGAATTATATACAAAAGACAAACAATGCTACTAATTACGTTCAAAAAGGGTTGATATGTCATCGAAATCGGGATTTTTTGGGAGCAATTGAGAACTTTACCCAAGCACTGAAGCTTAACCCTAATAATGCCCAGTTACACTACCAAAGAGGGCTAGCCAAGACTAAGGGAGAATTTCAGAAAGAGGCGATTGAAGATTTTACTCAAGCTATTAACCTAAACCCTCAATATATAGATGCCTACTACCAGAGGGGTCATGTTCACTACAGTTTGGGAGATAACCTAAAAGCAATTGAGGATTACAGCGAAATAATATTCCTTAATCCCAATGAAGCCTTAGCTTACTTCTACCGTGGTTTTGTCCGTAGCAATTTGGGAGAGATGCAGGAAGCCATTGGTAATTACAGCCAAGCATTGAAAATTAAGCCCGATCTTACTGAAGCTTATTTTCACCGAGGGGTTGCCTTTTATCGCTTAAAAGACTTACATAGAGCAATTGAGGATTACAATTATACTTTACGAATATATCCCAACTTTGCTGAAGCTTACAGTCGGCGGGGGCTTGCACACTATTGTCTAGGAAATTACCAAGAAGCGCTTGAAGATTATTCCCAAGCCGTGCAAATAAATTGTGAAGATACTCTAACATACTACTACCGTGGACTTGTGCATGAGAACTTAAGTGACTATATCAAAGCACTTAAGGACTATAACCAAGTTTTGGAAATCAATCCTGCCTTTACTGAAGCCTACTATAACCGGGGTAGTGTTCATTACAATCTAGGAAACTATCAACAAGCCCTTGAAGATTTAAATCAATTACTACGTATTAATCCTAACAATTCTCAAGCTTATAACAAACGAAGTAGCATTCGTGCTGCCCTGAAAGATTACCAAGGTGCAATGGAAGACTTAAAAAATGCTTCAGAATTCCATCACTTTCCTCAAAAATAACCCTTAATCAATCAGGGTATTCAATCCCCGTTTCTTAACTAGGTGCAACAGCTTAAGAGCAGTGCCACTGGGACGCTTCTGACCGATTTCCCACTTTTGAACCGTTGATAGACTTGTATTTAAAATCGCAGCAAATACTGCCTGACTGACATGAGATGATTCGCGTATTTGCTTAATTTGCTTAGGTTCTAGCGGTTCAATCCCAGACAAGCACAAACTGTCGAATTCACGCAATGTAGTTTGATCCATCAGTCCAGCCTTGTGCAGCCCCGTAGCCGTTTCGTGAATGGCTTCAAGAATCGCTGATTTCTTTTTCGCCATTGCAAATTACCTCCATCAATTCATCTTCCAGCTTGGCTTTTTCGAGATCCTCTAGCGTGTAAGAGAACAGCACTAATGCCAGCTTTTTTAATGCTTGTTCTTCTTTTTTGTTAATGTTACTGCACTCGTTTTTTGGTAAGCCGAAAACAAAAAGTCAAAAAGCTTGAACAAAGACCGATCGCACTCCGCCAAATACAATGAGGAACAGTGATTGTATCTCCAAATTTACCGCACACTCATAAACCACTCAGTAATCCCTTGAGCGATCGCGTTTGCCGTTTTCTTCTGTACCTCTGGGTTCACTATCTGCTCAAATTCATCGGGATTGCTCATAAAACCCAATTCTAGTAATACCGATGGTGCAGCTGTCGGACGTGTCAGCGCCAGGTTATCCCAAAATACACCATAAGAAGGTTTGCCGAGTTTTTTGACTACATAGTTATGTAAAAACATTGCGAGGTTATGGGCTTGTGGTTGATACCAAAAAGCGGCAAATCCCTTAATTTTTTCAGCATCGCCATCATCGGGTAGAGAATTGTGATGTATGGAAATAGCGATCGCAGGTTCTTCTCGACTGATAATTGCCTGACGTTCTACTAGCGAAACCTCCTTATCATCCTCCCGCGTCATTACTACCGTTGCTCCTTCCTTCACCAACTCGTCGCGCAGCAACTTAGATACCACCAAATTCACATCTTTTTCTAAATATCCAGTTGGGCCACTGGCACCAGTTTCTTTACCGCCATGCCCTGGATCTAGTACAATCTTGAAATTAGCTAAAAGCTTGCGTCTTGTGTTCCCAATTTTAGGCGGATGACGCAAAGCCAAAACCAGGGTTGTACCGTCGTATCTCAGCTTGTATCCCCACTGTTGAGCTTTTTTAAGGTTAAAGGTGTATTTTACTTGTCCTGGGGCTTCCTGTTGCCAGTCTAGGCGATAAATTAGGGGGTCATCATCCAGGCGAATTATGTCCGTTTGGGCAGTGGTATTGTAGAGAGTGAGAGCGAAAGCACCCTCGCTTTGTTGCACGCTCACAGGTACGGGAACTTGTAAGGGGAAAACTATCTCTGTCGCACCAGGGAGTTGACGGTATCCGACACTGCGAATTATTGTTTGTGGCGGAACTGCACCAGGTAGAATGCGGGTTTCTTTACTATTAATCCAAGCGCCATAATCTAGGCGCAACCATTCACCTTCCCTACCTGTCACTGTTGCGCGTGTGCCTTTGGGCAGTGGTGTGAGTCGAGAATGATCGGTGCTAGGGCCAGTACGAGCAACGCCTGACTCTACTGTAACCTCAGAAACTGGCAACTGTGCTCTTGAGAGGATTTCAATCTTACCAGATCCTGATTGAGTTATCGTCTTGCCGTCAAGCGTCAGTTGAAATTGAGGTTTTCCCAGATCGGCGGCTGTTGCCACTATAGTGCAACCTTGATAATTGCCTACGCTAGACTGGGCATGAGGCTGATTTTGCCCTGTCAAAGCAGCCAAATTACTTGGTAGTTGTGCTTGTTGAGGTTGCGGTAAAAGGGCAGTAGTTTGATTAGCCAAAGTTACAGAGACATTAGCATTAGGGGGTGCGATTGCGCCAAAACAAATTACTTCTCCCGGTAATCTGGCAATGTCGACTGCGGGAGTCAGCGAATCTTTCGCAAAGGCTACCCCCTGTGGTAGTTCCGGGCTAGTGTTAAGCCTGATCACCTTAATTTTAAGTTCTTGATTCTGGCGACGCACAGTAAAAAGATTCTCCCCCAACTGCAAGGGGAAACTAGGGGAAAAATGACCAGCTTTGCTGCGGGTAATTGGCTTACTATTGATCGAAACCTCACCATCTGGTGGTGCAGTGCCCAGAAAAAAGATTTTTTGGGCACTTGTCTGGTAGTTTGTCTGGGGAAAAATGACTATAAGAGATGGCTGTGCCAATGCTATGGAGGAGCAGAGAATAAAGCCTAATATTACTAGTCCTAAGAGGTTTTTCACAGCAAATCACAGAAGATGACACCACAATAACTGTGGCACAATGACGGGATGTATTTTTAGAAGTCGTTAGAAATTCAAACTACTATGACTAAGTTTATCTTTGTTACTGGAGGCGTAGTTTCCAGTATTGGTAAGGGCATTGTAGCAGCAAGTCTAGGGCGTTTGCTCAAGTCGCGCAAATATTCGGTGTCGATTCTCAAACTCGACCCTTATATCAATATCGATCCTGGCACGATGAGTCCCTTTCAGCATGGGGAAGTATTCGTTACCCAGGATGGTGCGGAAACAGATTTAGACTTGGGGCATTACGAACGCTTTACCGATACCTCGATGTCGCGCTTAAATTGTGTGACTACTGGCTCGATTTACCAAGCAGTCATCAATAAAGAGCGGCGCGGAGACTACAATGGCGGTACTGTACAGGTAATTCCTCATATTACCAATGAAATTAAAGAGCGGATTCTGCGAGTTGCTAAAAGTACAAATCCTTCTGTAGTAATCACAGAAATTGGCGGGACGGTGGGAGATATTGAATCACTGCCGTTTTTGGAAGCAATTCGCCAGTTCCGTAAAGAGGTGGGACGGCAGAATGTGCTGTATATGCACGTAACACTGGTGCCGTGGATTGCCTCTGCGGGTGAAATGAAAACTAAGCCAACACAGCATTCAGTTAAAGAACTGAGATCCATTGGTATTCAACCAGATATTTTAGTTTGTCGGAGCGATCGCCCTTTACCCAAGGGATTAAAGCAGAAATTGTCGGGATTTTGCGATGTGCCGGAAGAATGCGTCATCACTTCCCAAGATGCCAAAAGTATCTATGAAGTACCGCTGAATCTAGAACGAGAAGGAATGGCAGAACAAGTGCTGAACTTGCTGCAAATGGAACAACGTAAACCAGATTTGACGCAGTGGCAAACCCTGGTAAAACGGTTACATAGTCCCAAGCACGAGGTAGAAATTGCCATTGTTGGTAAATATGTGCAGTTAAGTGATGCCTATCTATCTGTAGTAGAAGCGCTGAACCATGCTGCAATTTCCACTTATGGCAAACTGCGTCTGCGTTGGGTGAATTCAGAAGATTTGGAAACTGAACCAGCCGAAAATTATCTTGAGGGTGTCGATGGCATAGTTGTGCCAGGAGGTTTCGGGGTTCGGGGAGTCGATGGTAAAATTGCCGCCATTAAATACGCCCGCGATCGCCAAATTCCCTTCTTGGGTTTATGCCTGGGTATGCAATGTTCTGTGATTGAATGGGCGAGAAACGTAGGGGGATTAACAGATGCCAACAGTGCTGAATTTGACCCTTACACAATTGATCCGGTGATAAATTTATTGCCAGAACAGCAGGAAGTTGTGGATTTAGGGGGTACAATGCGCTTAGGGCTATACCCTTGTCGTGTTCTCCCTGATACTTTAGCTTTTAAGCTCTATCAAGAAGATGTGATTTATGAACGACATCGACACCGCTATGAGTTCAACAATGCTTACCGCGATTTGTTGTTAAAGTCTGGCTATACGATTAGTGGTACTTCTCCCGATGGACGTTTAGTTGAAATTGTGGAATTACCCAAGCATCCATTCTTTCTTGCTTGTCAATTTCATCCAGAATTTCAATCACGCCCCAGTACACCTCATCCCTTATTTAAAGGATTCATTCAAACAGCGATCGCTCTTTCCCTTTCGACATCTAGCACACCAACACCATTGGAGGTGTCATAACAATTCGTAATTCGTAATTCGTAATTCAAAATTAATTTTTTTAGATTTTGAATTGGTGCATAACAACATTAACTTAAGGCTTCAGCAGATTTGGACATACAGGGTGCATCATTCGTAAATTTCGGACTTGAGGAGATGTTGTGGCGTACTGGGTGAAAATCCTTTACGAAAGGAAAGAATATGTAGTAAATTTTGAACGTGTCCATGCTTTTTGTTATGAACTGAATGGCAGAGTTACTTTTTGGCTACCCGATAGTGCTATTCCCATAGTAATTAACCCACAAAGTAACCTGGAAGACTATCAAAAAATTTTCGATTATTTAGAATGTGTGACAGGATTAGAATTAAATTGTGCCCACTGGGTGAAAATAATTTACGAAAAAAATGAATATGTAATTAATCTCAACTGCATCAGTTCCTTTTGTCATGAACCGAACGGCAGGATAACTTTTTGGTTGCCAGATGGCACTATTCCTATTATCATCAACCCTGTAAGTAATCCTGAATCTTATGAAAAAGTTGTAAGATACGTTCAGAAAGCAACAGGATATTCTTTGTCTTGAAATTACTGTATAGCAGAACAAGGTAACAATAAAGTCAAAAAACAGATTTACTGTCTTCCCAATCTTAAAAAATGGTTTGTATAAGTTTTTGCTCAATTAGCCTAATTATCAAATCATCTTTTTTTTAAAGTTATCTAAGAAAAAAATTGTAACTTTAATAGTAAGGTGCTGATTTTAAAATTGCATATAGCTCACTGCCATTCGTCAAAAATTTGTTTTATCCGCTCAATTGCCATGTCTGCTGCTTCTTCTGGAGATATGCTATTGACAACTATTTGATTGAGAGCCTTACCCCAAACATTCTCTTCTAAAACTAGGCTGTAAGCAGGATTTTGAATAATATAAAATGGGCGAGTTAGACCTTTAGTCAGTGTTTGAGTTGCAGTGGAAAGATGAGGATCTGCCGGATTTGTCCAAAAAGGGTCTTTCCAAACAGGCTTCATTACTGGTAAATACCGACCTCCAGTAGCTTTAAGATAGTTTCCTATGATCTCAGGTTTAATTAAATATGCGAGAAAGTCCTTAGCTACCTTTTGGTTTTTAGACTCGGCAAACAAAACTATTTCATTAACCGAGACTAAGTAGCGCATCGGTTTACCATTGGGTTTGTTCGGAAATTCTAGGATACCAAGCTTGTGACGATAGGTGTCAGGATCTTGGCGGACAGCAGCAGGAATCGAGAGCGAGGAGTTAGGCGTCATAACCACGCCATGATTAAGCAAGCTGCGATTATTGTCTGGATTTAACCAGTTTACTGCATCTGGTGGTACGTAACCCTGCTGGAAAAATTTCGCATACCACTCTAAGCTCTCAACAATACCTTGACGCACCTTAGGATCGTTGAGGAGAAGTTGACCCTTGGAGTTTAAAATTTGGACATTGTATGCGTCTAAAATCTGCTCAAATAAGTAGTAGGTATCTGTAGACCCAGTGGAGAAAGGAAAGCCTAACCCGTAAATATTCTGTTTTTGCTGTGCCCGCAGATCATCCTGTGCTTGTTTCCAAAACTCCCAAAAGACATCCCACTCTTTAGGGATATCGCTTTGAGCTCGACCTACTTGCTCTAGCAAGTCTCGCCAGTAGAAGATGTGAATTGTTAATTGATTAATTGGGACTGCATAGTAACTCAGCTTTTTATCAACGTTGTTATATAAACGAACTGCTTCCAGCACACCTTCAGAATAAATACTTTTGACTGGCTCAATTACATCAGAGACATCTGCCAGTTTACCTTCCCAGGCAAGACGTGGATACAGCTCCCTCTCAGCACTGCTATTTATGACGAGATCAGGCGAATTACCTGCCTGAAGTGCCCTTTGAGTCTTTTGTGGCAACTCATCGTTAGTATAGAAAGTAAGTTTAATTTTGTTGCCGCTTTGTTGTTCCCAGTTACTAACGATCTTCTGGAGCGCTTCATCCTCTTCCAAAGTATAACCTTTATCTGACCAAATCTTCAGAACTTTACTGTTAATAGGAGACTCGGTGACTAGGGATTGATTAGATTTTAAGATATTAATACAGGCAAAAATTATCAAGCTGAGTATCAATGCCACGAGTACGTAGCGATGGCTAGCTCTTATTAGCATTACGGTAAAAGTTTGCTTGACTCTTTGCTGATTATTAAAGCCTTTAGCTTTTGGATTGGCTTTGGTTTTGAATAATATACTCATTTTTTATGATTTTTGTCAGAAAAACATCTTTACTGCATCTTCTGACATCACATAGCGCTTATTCAAGTGTTATTTAATCTGCAATCCTAAGTTCTTTGTCTATTCTGCAAAAAAGTTGGTGTCTGTAGCAAGCTCCAAAGCAAATTTTTCTTCTACTAATTTGTAAAGACTGATGTCTCTAGCTGGGATTGTTTGAACCATAATCTAAAATCCTGAGTAGCATTGCCATGCCAACTTTGCTGCACCTACTATCCCGGCAAAATTGCCCAACTCCGCTGGCAATATTTGTAAACCCGCTCGTGATAAAGGCTGCACTCGTTTCTCAATTTCTGCCTTCACACTTGGTAAGAAAAACTCAAAGCTGCCACTGATACCGCCACCAATCACGATCGCTTGTGGTGTGAGTACATAAATCAAACTTGTCAAACCAATTCCCAAATTAACCCCATATTCTTGCCAAAAAGTCAATGCTGCGGCATCTCCTTGTTGGGCAAGAAAACCCAATTCGATGGGTTCCTTGAGAGTGCGGCGGCGAATTGCAGTCGCACAGGCATATTGTTCTAAAGAACCTCGATTGCCACTATTACAAATTGGGCCATCAGGATTTAAGGAAATTAAACCCAATTCTCCAGCGGCTCCTTGATGTCCAATAAATAGTTTGCCATCAAGGATAATTGCGCCACCAACCCCAGTACCTAAAGTTAGCAGAATCAGATTTTGAAAATGGCGACCGGCTCCCAGCCAAGCTTCTCCCAAAAGAGCGCAATTAGCATCGTTAGCGATCGCAGTCGGTTTGCCAGTTTTAGCTTCTAACCAGTCTGCTAAAGGCACATCGATCCATCCAGGTAAGTTAATCGCGATTTTGGCAATGCGTCCTGCGGCATCGGATGGGCCAGGAGTACCAACACCAATTGCAACAGCTTGATTATCTGGATCGATTTGAGCGATCGCATCTACCAGCACCGCCAACACCGCTTCCGGCGTTGTTGGTTGAGGGGATACCACAGTCAAAGATTGCAGACAAGTACCATCTTCTGCAAAACGCCCCAGCTTAATTGCTGTTCCCCCGACATCAATGCCAATTACTTGAATTTTGTCATTTGTCATTTGTCATTTGTTATTGGGCATGGGGCATTGGTAATTGGTGAACAGCTTATTCCCTATTCTTTATTATTGGGCGCGAGTCGTTTTCAACCCCGATCTGTTCGCACAGTGTCTCCGCTTGGGAGAAGACGCGCAGCTTTCAACTCCGATTTCTGTAAATTAGCAAAAGTCGTGCTGCGGAAACTCGATTGTTCTTGCCAAGCTGTAATTGGCGCACCTCTTAAGATACCAGCAAGAGCAACGGAAAGGATAAACCCGCCAGTAGCGGCAGCAATTAACGTTAGATTATCTTTCATACAAATCTCTGTATTGTTATTTGTCATTAGTCCTTTGTCTAAAACTAATGACCATTGTACAGACGCGATTAATCGCGTCTCTACTGACCAATGATTACTGTCGGATTCTATTTTCTCTCCGTAAACGGGGATTGACAAATTCATTTAACCCCTCACCAAGTAGTGATAACCCTACCACCATAAACGTCATCGTTAAGCCAGGGAAAAGCGTAGTCCACCAAATGCCAGTAGGTAGAGCTTCTAAGGCTTGCTTTAAATCATGTCCCCATTCTGCCACTTCTTCGGGAAGTCCTAGCCCCAAAAAGCCTAAACCGCCCAACACCAAAATCGCATCAGCGGCATTGAGTGTAAATAGGACGGGTACGCTTTGAATGACGTTGAAAAACAGATAACGAGAAAGCACAACCCAAGTGGAAGCGCCCATTGCTTGAGCAGCTTCGATGAACACTTCGGTTTTCACACTGACGGTGTGGTTACGAACAACCCGGTAATATTGGGGTATGTAGGCAATGCTAATAGCGATCGCTGCATTTAATATCCCACGCCCCACCACAAATGCCAGCGTTACAGACAGCAGTAGCCCCGGTAGAGTGTAGATGCTATCCATAATAAATAGCAACACCTTATCCAATTTCCCGCCGAGATAACCACTCAGCATCCCCAAAGGCACACCGATAATCATACTCAGCGCTGTTGCCAAAATTACCACCTGCAAAGCAGCTTGAGCGCCAAACAATGTTCGGGAGAACACATCATAACCCAGACGACTAGTACCAAACCAATGTTTAGCTGATGGTGGCTCGTGAATTGGATTAGAGAGAAAATCTTTGGGATTTTGCAGCCATCCCCAAGCCTGCAATACGGGAGCAAAGAAGGCCAGGAAGATGAAAAATAGGGTAATGGCTAACCCAATGAACATGAGTTTTTGGGAAAGATTGAGACTTTTGCCAAACTGTAAAAATGTCGGTAGTCGCCGTTTTGTAATGGCCATAGAGCGATCGCCTGGATCGAGCAAGATACGCTGACTATTTTACATATCAAAGTGGGAATAGGGCATTGGGAATTGGGTATTGGTTATTTCTCCCTCATCCCCATGCCCTATTCTCTTACAGATTACTTTCAATTAACTGACGGTATTCGCTCTTTTGCTTCACGCCTTTGACTTCCTTCACCAGTTCCTTGTTTTTGAACAATTGAACCGTTGGTGTTCCTGTAACATTAGCATTTTCAGCAATATCTCGGTCTTTGTCGATGTCAATTTCTACAAAGTGAATTTTGCTGTCAAATTCATCCACCACTTTATTTAAAATTGGCTTCAGGGTATGACAAGGGCCACAACCAGGAGAGACGTATTTTACCAGGAGTAAGCGATCGCTTTCATGGAACAATTTCCGTAAAGCATAACCTCCCTCATGGCGCGTCCCATCCAAATTAAATCCAGCTTCTTCCTCGGCTTCGGTCTTTTTGGCTGTTTGATGTTCTAATTCATTATCTGCTGTTTCTTGCTGTTGATGGAATTCTTGAATCAAGCCAGTGGATGACAACCAACGTTCTGCCAACATCGCTGCCATACAACCAGTACCCGCAGCCGTAATTGCTTGCCGAAACTCATGATCTTGTACGTCGCCAGCAGCAAAAACGCCTTCTACACTGGTTTCCACTGTACCGTGCTTGGTGACAACGTAACCTATCTCATCCAGTTCTAATTGTCCTTTAAATAGAGAAGTATTGGGACTGTGACCAACGGCGTAGAATAAACCTTTAGCGTGCAGTTGGCTCTCTTCACCAGTTTTAGTATTGCGGACTTTCACCCCTTCCATGTGACCATTACCGAAGATATCCACGGCTTCTGTGTTCCAATGCACTTGGATTTTTGGGTTACTCAAAACCCTGTCTTGCATGGCTTTAGAAGCCCGCATCTTATCGGTGCGTACCAACATATTTACCTTGGAACCATACTTGGTGAGGTAAATTGACTCTTCCGCCGCCGAGTCACCAGCACCAATTACAGCCAATTCTGCACCGTGAAAAATCGGTGTCGCACCATCGCAAATCGCACAAGCGGAGATACCTCGACTCCAAAATTCATGTTCATTGGGTAAACCCAAACGCTTTGCTGTCGCACCAGTAGCAATGACGATGCTGTTGGTTTTAATTTCCCTTTCTTGCGATCGCACTGTAAAAGGACGCTGACTCAAGTCAACTGAGATAACATCTTCAGTATATAGTTCAGCCCCCCAGCGCTCCGCCTGTGCCTTCATCTGATCCATCAGTTCCGGCCCGGTAATTCCTTTAGGAAATCCTGGAAAGTTCTCAACTTCCGTCGTTGTCATTAATTGCCCACCAGGTAATCCCCCGGCTTGGAAACCTTCAAATACAACGGGTTTCAGGTTAGCGCGTCCAGCATAAATGGCGGCTGTGTACCCTGCTGGCCCAGAACCGATAATTACCAAGTTTTCTACTGTGGGGTTAGTCATGACAATATACGAACTCATAACGACTACGTTTAATATAGCATAATAAATTATGATTGGCTAGGGAAGATGGGGAGCGATCGCCAAATGCCTACGGTACTACGGGTTCAATACTTGCCAAAGATGCTCTTAACCGCTAAAAGTTTTCTCGCAGATATTTCCTGATAACTTCAACATTTATTTCTAGCAATTTTGCGATTTCTTGAATACTCATACCTTTCTCACTAAGTTTTGGGGCTAATATATAAAAGCGTTATTTAGTGTATTATGTCCTTTGCAATTACAGACTTAGAGCAGCTACAAACCGAGCATCCAGAATGGCAGATGGAGCTGGTAGAGGGAAAAATCATAGTTATGGGGCCATCAGATTACGAGTCAGAGGAAATTGGCGCTCGTCTAATTACCTTCTTGAATAACTGGGTAATGTCGCGCAAGCTAGGACGTATAACTGGTTCTAGCGCAGGATTTATCCTACCGAATATAGAAGAGGACGACTCGGAAAAAAGAAACTTGCGTGCCCCTGACGTGTCTTTTGTTCGCGCTGATCGGCTGAAGAAGACCAAGCGCGACTTTGTAGAGTTAGTTCCAGACTTGATGGTTGAGATTAAATCTAAAAGTGACAGAATCAAACCGCTTGAAGAGAAGATTCAGCTATTTTTGCAACTTGGGTCTAAAGTCGGCATATTGATTGACCCTGACAAATTGACAGTAACAGTTTATCGAATAAACCAAGCTTCGGTGGTATTGCAGAATGGCGACACCCTCACACTACCTGACTTGCTACCAGGTTGGGAACTGGCGGTATCAGAGTTGTGGCCACCTGAGTTTGAATAAGACACTTCTACAATTGATATTGAGAATCTAGCCTCTGGTGTTGATAAGCGGATTAGTAAGGATTCTGGATTGTGTAACTGTATCTTTCCAAACTTTTTTTCTGGAGGTGATAGGAAAGCGCTCGCAGTTGGGTAAGTTACATCTAGAACACCCAAGCACTTCCTACCCCAGGGAAAACACTTATGAAAACCGAATTAAAAGCCAAGTTTCTCCAACACATCCTCGACAAAAAGAAAGGAGATGAGGGTTTTACACTTATTGAATTACTAGTAGTAATTATCATCATCGGTATTTTGTCTGCGATCGCTCTACCTTCTTTCTTGAACCAAGCTAACAAAGCCAAGCAGTCAGAAGCAAAAACCTACGTAGGTTCCATGAACCGCGCCCAACAAGCTTTTTACTTAGAAAATAGTTCATTTTCAACTTCAATTGGTGCTTTAGGACTTGGTATTGCAACACAAACCGTAAATTACACATATACGGCTGTTAGTGGCGGAGACGTTAGTTCAATAAACAACCGAGCAACAGTAATAAATGGCGCTGCGCCTCTCAAAGCCTATGTTGGTGCTGTAGAGGTGACAACCCAAGCTGCTACCAGTGAAGCTACTACCGTAGCTATTTTGTGTGAATCTAACAGCGCTATGGTTAATAATGGTGTAAATGCAAGTGCCGTTACAATTGGCTACACCGCTGGAGCACCTACTTGTCCCAGCACCTACATCTCTTTGGCTAAATAACCAACCAAGGGCAAGAACAAACAGTATATAAATTGTTTCTCAATCAGATATTTTTCAAAGTGGGTAGATACATCTATCCACTTTATTTCCATTTAATTCATTTACAACTATATTCCTTATAAAATTTTCTCAGAGAATTACAATGATTACTGATGTATGTAATTGGCAAAATCAGGCTGAACAATACTTCATTCAAGAAAAATATTCGCAAGCAGCACAGTTATATGAGCAAGCAATAGAAATAGAACCAAATACTATCTCTTACTATTGGCATTTAGGTTTACTATTGCTATTGCAAGGGCAAGAAGCAGAAGCTCAAATGACTTGGATGCTGCCAATAACAGAGGCAGATGAAGAACAGTTACCAATTTGGATAAATGAACTATTTCATTTTTTGCAATTAGAAGCGGAAAGACGCGAAATACTGGCTGAATATTCTCTAGCTTGGTTAATTCGCCAGCATCTACGTGAAATTAATCCTAGTAATGTAAATAATTTGCTTCAAATCCTTATACTTTCTATCAAATTGGAAAAATTTGAAGAAATTGATAACTTGAATGAATGGGAATTCATTAAAATCTTAAACGCCAAAGAAAATCTAGAAATTAATATCCGATTATTAATCCAAGTTTTAAAAGAATTATTAAATGCTGTTCCCTTACATCCAATTAATCTAGATTTAATAAAAGCTAGTCTTCCTTATTTCTCTGAAACTCATCAATGCTTTTCTATACTACTTCCTGCTGCTATCCAAATTGGTCATACTTTGCGGCAGCCTTTACTAGCAGCATCTCTCCTAGAATTGCATTTACAATTGGAGCCAGATAATGTAGAAATTTTACGGCACTTAGCGATTTTTTATCAAGACGCTCGTAATTATTCTCAAGGAATAGAGACAGCTAAATTGTGTTATTCCTTATCAGAAGGCTTGGCTGATAAAATTTTTGCGCTCCATTTGCTGTTAAGGGGTCTAATGACAGCAGGAGGATATTGGCAAGAGATATGTACAACTTGTCAAGAACTGGAAAGTATCTTTCAACAGTTTATTAAAGCTGAACGCATTCCTTTAGAAGAAGGAAGAATATTACGGTTAATTACGCCATCATTTGCAATACCTCACATTAAAGATTCTCCTGTTGATTTTCGAGCTATTCATAATCATGTAGCTGATATTTTTAACTTTTATATTCAGGCTTTTGCCCAATCAAAAGGAAAAAAATATTGTCACAAAATTATTAATAGTCAAAATTTATGTTACCCGACCAAGAAATTAAAAATTGGTTATATATCTTACGCTTTAAGGAATCATTCTGTTGGCTGGTTAACTCGGTGGTTATTTCAACATCATGACCGAGATAAATTTGATATTCATACCTATTTTGTTAACTATCAATTAGTCAATGACCATATCCAAGAATGGTATCTAAGTCAGGCAGGAAAAGCTCGTCAACTAGGTATAAATGGTCTAGAAATTGCAGACTATATATATCAAGATGAAATTGATATCTTAATTGACCTTGATAGCATCACTCTAGATATTACTAGTGAAGTGATGGCACTCAAGCCAGCACCAATTCAAGTTACTTGGCTGGGGTGGGATGCATCAGGCATACCTGCAATTGATTACTTTATTGCAGATCCTTATGTACTGCCAAATGATGCCCAAAATTACTATACAGAGAAAATTTGGCGATTACCTCAAACTTACATAGCAGTAGATGGTTTTGAAGTTGGTGTCCCAACTCTCCGCCGCGATGACTTGGATATTCCTATGGATGCCGTTGTATATCTCAGCGCCCAAAGAGGATATAAACGCCATCCAGAAACGACAAAGTGGCAAATGCAAATTATCAAACAAGTACCTAACAGTTACTTTTTGATTAAGGGACTTGCTGAAGAGGAAACAATTAAACGCTTCTTTTATCAAATTGCCGAAGAAGAAGGTGTAGATTGTTCTCGGTTACGATTTTTACCAATGGTTTATTTAGAGTCGGTTCATCGTGCTAACTTAGGCATTGCTGATATTGTTTTAGATACATTTCCCTACAACGGAGCCACAACAACCTTAGAAACATTGTGGATGGGTATACCCTTGGTGACGAGAGTCGGCGAACAATTTGCGGCTCGTAATAGCTACACCATGATGATGAATGCGGGTATAACAGAAGGCATTGCCTGGACAGATGAAGAGTATATAGAATGGGGTGTGCGCTTGGGGAAAGATGAAGCTTTACGTCAGCAGGTGGCTTTGAAGCTGAAAGCATCGCGGCAAACAGCCCCATTGTGGAATGGCAAGCAATTTACTCGTGAGATGGAGAAAGCTTACGAACAAATGTGGGCAAACTATCTTGAAGGGAAATAATTAAAGGTTACTACTTTGGATAAACTAAGAATTCTGATCATTACAAATTTATATCCGCCGCAAGTAATTGGGGGATATGAGCGAGCGATCGCTGACTATGCAAGATTGTTACATCATCGTGGTCACACTGTCTTAGTGCTGACAAGTAATACAGAAGAATATACAAATACTACTTACACAAATCAAGAACCAAAGCCTGTAGTTTACAGGGGCTTACATTTATGTGGAGAATGGACAAAACAAGGAACTCACTGGTTTTCTTTAGAAGAAGTTGCATCTAGGACTTTCCTGAATCGCCAAATCGTGGCTCAAGAGTTACAAACCTTTCAACCAGATGTGTGTCTAGCGGGTAACATTGATTTCTTAGGACTGGAACTTCTAGAAAAAATGCTGGCAGATGGAATACCAATTGCCCATTACGTTATGAATGCTACTCCAGGATATATTTCTGAGTTAACTCCCAAGAGTCAGCTACATCAGTACATTACCTGTAGTAATTGGATTCGAGATAGCTTAAAACAACATGGCTATCCAGTTAATACTACTCAGACTATTTATCCAGGTGCAGCTGTAGAAGAATTTTATCAAACCGAACTACCACCGCGCGATCGCCTACGCATTGCCTACGCGAGTTTGGTCATGCCATACAAAGGAGCCGATATATTAATTGAGGCTCTTTCCTTGCTTGATACTGGTGGTATGGAATTTTCGGCTACCATCGCTGGAGGGACTCTCATACCAGAATTTACCCTAGCTCTCCAAGAATTTGTAGAGTCAGAAGGTATGCAAGACAAGGTTAAGTTTCCTGGTGCACTCTCACGCCAAGAACTAAAGCAACTTTACCAGACACATAACGTTTTAGTATTTCCTTCTCGGTTTCAAGAGCCTTTTGGTATCAGCCAGGTTGAAGCAATGGCAGCAGGACTAACATTAGTTACGAGCGGTACAGGTGGAGCCGGAGAGATAGTACAACATAGCAAAGATGGGTTAGTTTTTGAGTCTGAAAATCCTTTAGATTTAGCTGATGTTTTGTGTTCCTTACCAGTTAGTCCAACTGAGTGGGAAAGAATTACTCGTGCCGGACAACAACGCGCCATGTCTGATTTGAGTCAACTCCATACAATTGAACAATTAGAATCTGTTTTATTCAAACTTGTTTCAATAAAAATATAAATCTTAATGTCAATTGATTTAATTTTTTTTATTCATTAATCTCTTTTCTTATAGCAGTTCTCAATTCTGTAAAATACAGACCTAATCCTCAGCCCATTCTCTTGCAGTCAAAATGAGTAAGGCTCAAAGTATCTCAGAGGTCAGAGTGTATTGCATCCAAACGAGAAGCGCCATAACAAACAGGATTAATGAATAAAAACTCAAGCACAAGCAGAGAAAATTATTCTTTTCTAATCTAATAGCGGTTTAGCATAAAGTACTGTTTCTTCGTTATGTATAGTATAGTGTTCTATGAATAACTCATAGCCAACGTTGAGGTTATGAATAAAAATTGGAATTTCAAAAATATCATTCGGTTTGTGATAAATAGATATTGCAAGTTTTGGTCGAAATTTAAGAATAGTCTCTACTGCTCCATGTAGTGCCTCAAGTTCTGAGCCTTCGATATCCATTTTTATGAAATCAACTTTCTCTATATTGCCTTCTTTTACCAGAGCGTCGATTGTTGTAGTAACTATTGGTGTATTTGATACATTTTTACTAATTGTTGCACCTGGCCCACTTCCATGTATATACACTTGGCTTTCTGTTGTATTACTAAGAGCATAGTCACTAACAACTATTCTCTCAGCTAGATTTTCATTTTGCATCAAGTTATAACAGAATATATCTATATTTTCTGGTTCTATCTCAAAAGAAAAAACTTTTCCATCTTCTTGCACAGTGCTTGCAAAAGCAAGTGCAGTATCACCAAAGCAAGCACCAGCATCAATAACGTAATCACCTTTTTCTGGTTGGACTTTTACCTTACTCCTATTAAAATAATATTGTTTAAACAAAAAGCTCCATGCTACGTTTGCCCACCAACAGTCAAGAGTAATGTTTTGTTCCTCAAAATTGACTGCATACTTTTCCAATTTTCCAAAAATTCCTAAGTAATTTATATCAGATTCAGAAATTACTAGTTGCTTTGCTTCTTCTCTGATCTGCCAATGCTGTTCGTTATTAGTAGGTAGTTTAAAATGTATATGTCCTAATATTCGGAATAACAGGATATCTTTTAGCCAACTTTTGGACTCTATATCAGCTAAAATTGTATATACATACTCAACTTTATCTATATTTTCAAATAGTAGTTTAAGATGAGACTGATATTGATCAAAAAAAACAAATTTTTGACCATCTTTACCTAAGTTATTAAACCTATCATAATCCCAATTTTCCTGTTGAAAATTATGAATATTTAGATAGAAAGACTGAAGTAAATCATCAATTAATTGGCTCATAAATTCTAAAAACTCACTTAACTTCAGAAAAACTCGTAATATAATTTGTAACTTCCCAGTGTGCAGATTCGCTTTTCGTTTAAAGGATAAGTAAGCTTCTATATCTAACAGTCTCGTATCTATAGGACTCTTATTAATTAAATCATCAAGATTTTCCGGATCGTAATAAACAGCATTTTCCCAATCTTTAAAAAATTCGTTAGATATTTCACCAATAACTTTGTTTTGCAGCAATACCCCACCACAAGCCATAATTTCAAACGGGCGATGTGTAAGAGTGGCAGACATTGATGGTAGATTCAAATTGAGTGTGTATGCATTCAATTCGTTAGTATACTTTTGTACTGCCTCAAAGGGGTTTGTCATTAAGCTGAAAGTAAATTGAAATAAATCAACTTCCTTACATTGACTTAATGCCTGTATAATGTTGCGCCGCTCACCATAAGTTTTTTCAGTAAAATATTGAGCTATATTACCTCTGAAAATAGCGCGATTACGTCGTTGATTAAACGGAACTTTTATTCTTAAATATTCCGGGTCAATTGCATTGGGAAAAAACGTAATTGGTAAAGATAAATTTTTCTTAATCTTCAAAAATTCAACATCAGGTTCATGATTACAAAGCAAGGCATCCACACATGGTATGGTATTATTCATTGCATCAGATATCTGTTGCTGCCATTGAATACTATTTTGTACAACATCTGAAGAACAGCACTCTTGAACAATACCTAATTTTTTAATAGGAGATTTATGCCATTGTTCCCGCCACTTAGCAGTATTATGTAAAGATTGAGAATGCCAATTAAAACTTAACATCAATACAATATCTGCTTGAGGATTTTTTAAATAATCAAACAAACCATCATCATATTTAGGTTCAGTTGCATTCCAATCTGCTATTGGTCTAAAAAATCTATTAAGTAGACCCTCTTTTTGTAAAACATTGATCCAACCATACGAGCAAGACCAGGCATGAAAACCAGATGCTTGTAACACTACGTCTATACGCGGTTTACTACTAAGAGAACTAGCGATATGAAATCCTTTATCTAAGTTCGCTTTTGAACTGGTAGTTATTATATTAAAGTCAGCAGTTTTTAGATCAATTAAAGCTTCAACATGAGATACATGAAGATTTTCTGCTTTCGCTTGTAAAATAGCCTGTTTATTTTCTCTACTCAATAAAACTCTAGAGTAAAGTTGTGGCAGTAGATAATCCCACTCTTTTTGGCTAAGATTACTTAGCAGAGAAATTTCTGGTTCCTCATCAATATCTAAATCTTCTTCCTGAACGATATCAAAGACAATATCTGATATTATAAAATTAGCATTTTCGTCAGAAATGCCACTGGTATCTAAAAAGAGCGTTATTTTTCCATTTTCTGAGTGAGTAACAATGCTTTTTATAACAGAGACTAAATCTTTATAGAGTAATTCCTCTGGTTGTTGCCAATCTGGAAAAGCAATTAAGTTGAATTCTCTTAAACTAAATTCAACATTTTTATCTGCTTCTTTAATAACAGATGATTGAACAATCTCATTCTGCTGAGGTTGTTCAATATAGTTAACTGAATTTACTAATAAACTACTCACATTGTAACTTTGCAAATACTGTGGTAGATGCCACTCAACTTGTGGGTCAGGTTCGTGCATAACTGGCTCAACATTGCCCCGCCAAGCTACGGCCATAATTTGCATGGTTTGATAAACCATGACATTCCAACCCCGTTGTCTTAAATAATGTAAGCCGTGAGCAACATCTGGAGAAGATAAATCGTGAAAGAGAATTAAAGCATCATCTTCTGCAAACTTTTCACATTCCATTGCATCATATAAAGGCGCAGGTGCATCATGATTTCCATCAATAAAAATCAGTGACCATTTTCTTTGTAGTTCCTTTGCTAATTCCTCAACTTTTTGAGGACTGTAACCAGCTATTAAATTAACTGAGCTAAGAACACCAGCTGTCTCTAGTGAGCTACTAACGCTTTGATAAAAATCCTGCCTATCTAGTAAAGGATCTATAACATCTAGTTCAACTCCTGCTAGAGCTAGATGACAAGCAGACCAACCTAGCCAACAGCCAATTTCTAAAGCTTTTTTCCCTTCAAACTTTAAAGCCGTATTATAAAGAATATGTGCCTCATCTCGATTGAGAAAACCTGTAGTGGGTTCTCTCCAATCTACATACCAGTTATGTGGAATTTCTCTACGTAAATATGGCCAATAACAATTATCAGTATTGCCAACAATCATATCGGGGAAACACGCATCAGGACAAATGATTTCAAAGTCCGGTGAAACATAATCCCATTTGGAAATTAAATTACGTTCAATTACCTTGTTGGTTTCTGCAATCATCCGTTCATCTCTAAATGCATTTTCTGCACGAGTTTTACAAGCCTGACCTATAGACTTACGCAATTCTGAATTTGTAGACCAGGCTTTAATTGTTGTTACTAACTCATTAATAGTAGCTTGTGGGTTAATTTTTGGATCGGGCAGCAACTTACCAGTATCATACAACTCTTCTGGAATACCGCTAACTGCTGTTGCAATTACAGGTAATCCCTTAGCCATTGCTTCCATTATCGCTAAGGGCATTCCTTCAGACAAAGAAGGTAAAATAAAAATATCACTGGCATCCAACCAGTCTGGTATATCCCAACGCTGTCCTAGAATTTTTACTTTATCTGCGACTTCTAGTTGATTGATTGCTTCTCTGAGTTCATTTTCAAACTTACCACCTCCAGCCCAGACAAAATAAAGTAAATCCCAAATATCCGTGTTTTTTAATTCTTCAATAGCTGCTAATTGATATTGATAACCTTTAACAGGTTCCAAACGAGCAGATGTAAAACACAGCACTGCATTTAAGGGAATACCTAATTCTTGGCGTAGTCTATTACGAACTGATTGCTGAGGAGGAGCAAAATATTTTGCTGATCGTCCGTAATAAATAACTTGTCCTTTATTTTTAGGTAATCCAAACAATTCATATAACAAATTTAAGTTTTCGTATGAAACTGCGACAACTGCCTTTGCTTGCTGATAAACTCGTAACATTTGATATAAAAATTCTGACGGAAGCCCACCTGGATAGGGCGCAACAAAACCAACAACAATTATGTATGGTATGCCCATCTGAATAGCAACTATCTTAACGCCAGAATTAGCTAATGGCCATGTGTCACTAAAAATTATCAGATCGGGTTTAGCTGTTTCAAAAATTTCTTGTGCATGAGAACCATCCTTTATTGTGCGTTCCCATTCTTTTGTTGTATCAAAATCTAGCAATAGATGCTCTATTCCTAGCTCTTTTTGAGCATTCAACAAAGGGTTATCAGTATTACTTTGTACATATGTTAGTTGATAATTTAACGCTGCTAATCCGCACAGAAGTGTATGATTATATTGTGCAACTCCACCTAATCCTGGATCATCACTATAAAGTAAAATATGTTTATTCATATATGCTCCTTTCTAATTGTATTTGTATCAGTATTTACTACCTTTTTTAGGTTTTTGTAATGAAATTTTTAGTTACATATTTTAATGCTCTGAATTTATTTGCTTGGCTTGTATGTTATTAATATTATCTAGATCGCAAAGAGGAATATTTTGGGCTTGTGCTTGTATAATAGCCTCTTTGGTTTCAATATCTAATGAAATTCTGGCATAAATCCAAGGTAATAAAGCAGTCCATTCTTTTTGATTCATGTTACCAACAAAGGAAATGCTTAAATCTTCTGGTATATCTATATTCTCTTCTAAAGAAATACTAAATAATATATCAGATAATATAGATTCAGCATATTCAATACCTACATTGCTAATATCAATAAGAAGAGTTAATTGGCTTATTTCGTGGTGACTAATAAGTTTAATAATAGTAATTTTTAAATTTTCATATAAAAAGTTGTTTGTTTCTTCCCAATTTGGAAAAATAATTAAATTTATATTTCTGAGACTCAGTGTTTTACATAAAGTCTCTGATATAGAAGATTTTTCATACTCTTTTTGTTTTAACAGGTAATTTAGTCCATTAGAGTAGTAATTTATAGATTTATCTATAGTTGCTTGATATTTAATATCAAGATATTCCTTGATATTAGAAAACATTTGAATTATTGCTGGTAAACGCTGCTCATCACTTTTACTAGTCCATACTCCCTGAGTATGAAGCCTATATGCCGACATAACTTCGTTAATATACCCAATATTTCCATACTGTGCATTGAGAATGTGAATTACCCAATCTCCCATGCTTAATTCATAGAACCACTGTGGAAAATTCTTTATTAAACCATTTCGATACATTACAGAACCAGTAGGAATAAAATTTTCTACTAGTAAATCTTCAATACTAGATGTTTCTTTCTGTTTATGTCGAAATAACCCTGGTGACTGGCGATTATCTTCCCAAAATATAATAGCATTATGAAAACATATTGCATATTCAGGACGTTCATCTAAAAAATCTACTTGTCTCTGTAGTTTATCAGGAGAAATCCAATAGTCGTCAGCTTCTAAAATTGCAATATACTGACCTTGACAAGCATCAAAGGTATTTACTAGATTTGGATTCATACCTAAATTATTATTAGGTAATAACAGCCGAATGTGATCTGGATATCTTTTTTGATAATCAATAGCAATTTGACGCGTAGTATCTGTAGAACAGTCTTCTCCTATAACAAGTTCATACTCAAAATTAACTTGTTGCATTAGAACACTTTCTATTGCTTTGGCAATAAATTTCTCGTGATTATAGGTAATCATCAAAACACTAACTTTCATTTTTTTCTGAAAAATTATTTTAAATTACGGTAATTGCAGTCTTTTTTGATTGAGATCATTTGATTTCCAGCAAAATGCTACAAATCTTTTCTATCTCGTCAGGTGTTAAGTCACCATATAAAGGTAGTGATAAAACTTGTTGAGCAACAATATTTGCTACTGGCAAATTAGTAATACTTGCTGAAGGAAGTTGTTTATAGCATGGATAATTACTGCACAAAGGAGAAAAATATTTTCTAGTGAAAACATTATATTCCTTTAGTTTTTGGTATACATAATTTCGTGAGCGTCCAAACATTTCTTCCTCAATTCTAATTACAAAATATTGATAGCTTTTGCTAAAAATTTTATCTTTTGGCAATAGCTTAATTCCAGGAACATCTTTTAGACATTCTTTATAAGTATCAACAAGAACTTTTCTTTTATTTCTTTCATCTTCTATATAATCCAGCACAACTAAACCAATCGCTGCTTGAATTTCATTCATTTTGCCATTGATTCCAGGCATGACTACTTCTTCTTCGTTTTTAATACCAAAATTTTTTAAGAAATCAATTCTGGTTTTGAGATTTGACTCTTTGAAGATTAAAGCGCCACCTTCAACAGTATGAAAAAGTTTCGTGGCATGGAAACTCATCATTGATATGTCGCCGAAGTTGCCAATCCCCATACCATCAATTTCAACGCCAAATGCATGTGCAGCATCATAAATTACTTTTAAGCCATATTTATCAGCTATTTCTTGAATCTTAACAACATCACATGGAGTTCCGTACACATGCACGCCCAAAATGGCAGAAGTTTGAGGTGTGATCATTGATTCAATTTTATCGGCATCAATATTCATTGTGACCGGATCGATATCACAAAATATCGGTTTGATATTGTTCCAGGTTAATACATGAGGAGTTGCCGGAAAAGTAAAAGGAGTAGTAATAACTTCACCAGTTAAACGTAAGCTTTGACAAGCAATTATAAGAGCTATTGTTCCATTATTGAATAAGGACAAATATGGAACTTTAAGTATATTTTTTAATTGGTTTTCAAGTAAGCAATGCTGTGGTCCATTATTGGTTAACCATTTGCTATCCCATATCTCTCTTAACTTTTCAGTAATTCTGTCTAAGCTTGGTAAAATTGGGCGCGTTACATAAATTGGTTGATCAAAAGGTTTATTTTGAATAGTTAGGATTTGCATTATTATCTAAATTCTCCTGTACAAATTTTTCGTAGTTATTGATAACACCTACTTGCTCTCTCTCTCCTATTTTGTGATTACCAACATATATTCCCCAAGGATCTAGGTTTTTTGTGATAACTGAGCCTGCTCCAACTGTAGCCCCCTCGCCAACAGTAACGCCTGGTAAAATGACGCTATTTGCACCGATTACACAAAATTTTCCTATGTGTATAGGTGCTCTTTTTGTGTTTCTATACTTTTCGTCAATTGTTGAATTTCCAAATCCCCAATGTTTAAAATCATCAGATCCAGTTAAAATTCTTACTCCAGAAGAAAGAGCAGAAAAATCCTCCATTGAAAAATGCTCACCTCCTGTAATTGAAGTGAAGGATGCAATATGCACGTTGTTACCTATCTTGACCAGTTTTTTGGCATATATAAAAACAAAATCATCAATTATAATATTTTTACCAAACTCTATATTTTCTATACCTACTATCTTCGTATACTCGAAGGTACTGACACTTGATATTCCATATTTATCAAAAAACTTTTGCATATTTTTTACCTTCACATCTTGAATCATTTATGTTCAAGCAACATGTCAATTCAATAAATAATATTTTTGATTAGTTAACTCTTACCTATCAAATCAATAAGCTTGTTTATTTACTTAATGCGATCGCTATTTCCCTCTTGCTTCTTAATTCGCTCTAATACAACTTTGTAATCTTGCCGCTCAGGGTGTAACTTCACCAGCTTCTCCAAAAGTTTCATCGCACCTTTAGCATCCTTCAATTGCAACCGCAGCACAGATAATTTCTCTAAAGCAAGTTGGTTTTCTGGTTCCCGTTGTAAAACCAACTCGTAGCCCTGCGCCTGTTGCTGTAATCCTGACTCAGGAGAAGCAGACGCAGTTGCTGGCTTAGGTTGAGTAGCCTGTTGGATTGCTGGAATAACTGCAAATGCCGTAGAACCAAAAAACGAGAACATCGACACTATCGTGACAATCTTTTGTCGCCGCTGAATCTGCTTTTTGCGGGTAATTAGGTATTCTGCATCCGAACTAGCCATGCCTCACATACTTGCTGCGGTAAATACTTAGGTATCAGCAAGCCTCCGTTCTGAGGATACCCATCTGCTCAACAGAAACTAACATCCTCGCTAAAAATTTTTTACACAAACTTCAAATGCTGACTCTGAAGACAAGGAAACCTTATGGTAAACCTATGCTGTACCAACAATTTTGCCATGCGTAGTTTACCGCCGTAGGCATCGCTCCTATACCTCAAAGCAAAACCCTCCAAGTCTTATTCTCTGGGCAAAACATTAAAATTATATAAAGATTTGCAATTAATTTGCCTAAAGCCAGATGTTTGCGATATTGTAAACAACATTTAAATCAACAGAAAGAGTACATATTTCTACTCAATTGCAAATTTCCCTGTCAGTCAAAAATTTTCAAACTAGCCCGTATCCTATAGGTTCTTCAACAAGCAAGCATATTTTTCGTGATTCAAACAAATAGAATTTTCCCAGTCGTTCTCAATCACACTACTTAGTGGAACTTCCCTGAGGACTAATTATTCTGCTCGGCGTCCACAATAGATATCTTACGAAAGGTAGTGTTGCACTCTTGCAGAAAAAAGGTAGAGGTAAAGAGGAAAAACAAAAGGGGCAAAGGTTAAAGAAAAAAGGGGAAACATAAACATCCCTTACCCCTACTCCCAAAACTTTTGTCTGGCTTCTGCAAAAAGTTTAAGGACTACTTGGTAAAATTGAGATTTTCTGGTGGTAATTACCGTACAAAACCGAATTGATCATTAACTTTGTAGAGTTTGTTATGGTATAGTTAAAAAGTTAAGACTAGCTTTACCAAATTACACCACTCTACGGGCCAGCAAAAATTGCAGAATGGGAAGCAGTTTTAATTAAGCATTTACCCACAAAATCAGAATTCAATCGAGGTTATGACTCAGCAAGTGATTCACCCAATGGTGAAATTGCAGCGCAATGTGCAATCACTCATAGAATCGAATATTATCAAGCCAAGCGATAGCATCTGGAAAATCGCTTTGCTATACGGTAATGAATGGCAGCACTGGAAACAGGAACTGCTTGACTTTGGCTTTAGTATGCAAGACCCAGTTAGTGAATTGCTAGCTGTAGAAACTTGGGATGAAGAGTAAAAATTAGGTATGGGGCATGGGGCGTGGAGTATTGGTCAATAACTAATAGTTATTATTCCCATGTTTCCCCTGCTCTATCATTCCCTACTCCGCACTCTCTAAACTTTGCAGGCAGCTAAAGCCGCAGCTAATTCCTTTGCATTTTGATAGCGATCGCGTGGCAATGGTTCTGTAACGCGGTCGATCACATCTCTTAATTGGGAACTAATGGTGGGAACTTTTGCCACATCAAACCTGAAGTTTCGCCCTCGTTGGCGGTAATACTTGAAAGGGTTTTCGCCTGTGAGCAGAAAAATCAGCGTTGGCCCAATTGCATACAAATCAGATTGAGTTAAAGGTTGTCCTCGTTCTTGTTCAGGAGCGCAGTAACCTTCTGCACCAATTCGAGTACCGGGCGCTGTGCCAATTTCCTTAACTGCGCCAAAATCTAGCACTACGATGCGATTTCCTGAACTTCGCACCATTAAATTGGCGGGTTTAATATCGCGGTGGATCAGTGGAGGCTCTTGGCTATGAAGATAGTCTAAAATATCGCAGGTTTGGATCATCCAAGCGATCGCTTGGTTTGGTGTCACTGGGCCAGTGGTATAGACACGTTTCTCCAAATCTTGTCCGTGGATTAGTTCCATTGCTAAGTATTTTTTTCCGCCTTCTACAAAGAAGTCATAATACTTGGGAATTCCAGGATAGTTAAGGGATTTGAGAGTATGCGCCTCTCGCTCAAATAACTCTTGAGCTTTGACAATTTTCAGCATATCAGCATTCATTTGCTTCAATACCAGCAGTTGTGGCATACCCGCAATCACACCAGCCTCATCCCAAGCGAGATAAGTAGTACCCATACCTCCTTGTCCGAGAGTTCGCAACACCTGATAATGGCGAACTTTCTGTTGGACTGAGAGAGGTTGACCGCAGTGGATGCAAAACAGATTATTTGGGGAATTGCCTTCGTGCGTGCAAGTGGAAGATGAATTTGCCAGATTTTTTGCTGAGTAAAGCGTCTCGGCGGCGTTTTCTTCTGTTCCTTGTATTTGTTGTTGCGATCGCAAACCAGTTTCCAGTTCTGTTACCTCCTGAATTTGGAATTGCAATATTGGGCCTCCCTGTGCCAATTGCAAAAGGGAATTATCTGCTAACGGACTCTGAAGTACAAGGATACCGTTGAGAAAAGTCCCATTTGTACCCTGACTAATCAGCTGCCAAGCATCGCCATTGCTAGCGTCACCGATTTTTCTCAGTTCTAGATGATGCCGCGAAACTAAACTATCATTTAAAACAACGTGATTATCTGCCGCTCGACCAATCCGAATTATGGAGGAGTTCTCAAAGCACCACTGCTGAAGGGGAGTTTTCTGTTGCGGTTCTAACAGGGTCAGACTAACCACAATACAACCTACAAGGTAAATGGATTAGGGATTGGGCATTGGGCATTGGGCATTAAGCATCGGGCATTGGGTATTAAACTTATCAAAAAATTAGGCTTTAACCCTTGATTTATAAGGCGTCGAGGTTAATTTGCCTATATGTCTATTGGGAATTGGTGATTGTTATTTCTTCTTATTACCCATGCCCCATTACCTATGCCCATTTATGATTAACTTTCCAGATTTGGGCGTACTTTTGCCCGAACAAGTATACCAGTAATATTGTCGTGACCGTTGTGTTGATTTGCTAAATCAATTAATTCTGTAACGCCCCGTTCTAAGTTAACGCCAGAACTAAGTAAAGGTTCTAAGTGAGTCTGCCAATGGGTTTCTAGTAAATCATTATCTGATAGACCGTCCGATGCCAACAGCAGCAGAGTATCTTCATTGATGTCGAAAAAGCTGACATCGGGATTAATCGAGTTTTCATCACGAGGCCCCAAGGCTTGGGTGAGTTGGTAGGCATCTGGGCGGGCGTAAGCTATGCTTGCTTCTACTCCTCGGTTAATTTCCCGTTGCCCAACTTCGTGATCTAGTGTGACTTGTTCTAGTCCCTGCTTACGCGTCAGGCGATAGAGACGGCTATCTCCCACATGAGCGACTGCTGCTTGAGTATCTTGAATTAAAAGCATTACTAAAGTTGTACCCATACGCCCAACTCCAGAACGGGCATCTTGTTGGTTGAGCTTGTAAATCGCCTCATTAGCTAAATACACTGCCTCACGAATGCTATCTTCTGTTGGCAGCTGGTTGCCAATCCAGTGTTCTTGAAAGTATTGCCGTAGGGTGTTGACTGCTAACTCGCTGGCTATCTCGCCGCCAGCGTGTCCACCCATACCATCACAAAGAATATACAAACCATGCCCTTCTAAAACTCGACTTTTGGGGAACTCCAGTTTATGAATTTTGGTTTCAATACCAAAGTTGTCTTCGTTATGATGACGTTGACGCCCCACATCTGTGCGTCCTGCATCTTCTAAGCTACTTAACTGCATCGCCAGCACAACAGTTGCCATATCATCAGTTTTGTTAATGATATCTTCTAACTCATCTAGTTGCCGGATGGTGGACACAGCAGTATTTTTCTCCTTTATTGGGGGCAAAGTTGCGCTTCCTAGTGCTTCCAGTTCAACAGAGATTTCCTCCAAACGCGATCGCAATTGTGCGATCGTCTGAATCTTACCTAACTCTAAATCCCCCAACATCTGGACTACGGAGCCAAATTGAGTCCGTTGCGACTGTCTAAATAGTGCTTGCCAAACCCTTCCCAAAGCTTGGATAGTTAACGGCTCCTCTGGAATGGCAGATGCTTGACTTTGGGCATCTTCTGGCGACTCCGTGGCGGGCTGAGAATTCGATGATTCCACATACAACCTTTGTAGTGCCAACGTTTGGTCTTCATCCAATCGCAAATTCGACAAATCTAAAAGGCTTTGACGACAATTTACTGGTTCCAATACTGCCCAAAGTTGGGTCATTTCATAACACCAGTGTAAAATTTTTAATGAACTGGTTGTTTCTTCTTGCCATAGGTCGAGTAAATACTGCCAATCCGAGCGGTTTTCGATTATTAATACCTGTATATCTCCTTGCTGCCATGCGTCGTGAATCGGTGGTATCCCCCGCTCACCTTGGGATTGTAAGGCAATATAAAGTTTAGCAAGGTAAGGAATTTCATTCGCTTCCACTGGTGGCGTTAGCAAATCTGATTCCTGACTTTCTAGTATTGCCTCAATGGGTGATATTTGATACGGCTGACAGTCTAGAACTCTCACACCCACATCAGTAATAATGGCAGTTTCCGTCTGGGCAAGTGGCGTATCTAACAATTGATAGCGCTCTTGGGAGTCTAAATAGGAGCCTAATGTAATTTGAAAAGTAGGCGATAGAGGAGATGGGGAGGGTATTGCTTGCTCATCTCCCTCACCTCCCACGTCTCCTATATCTTCTACATCTTCTACTTTCAAAGCTTCCCCAGTCGTTTCTTTAGCAATAATTGCCCAAAACACTGTTCCACATTCTGTGTCACAGTTATGACAACGTAGTGCATTCACAGGTACATCATCGGTACTGCATTCAGGACAGACCTTGTGAGTCAGGGATGTGCCACAGTTTTGACAGAATTTGTTGCTATTGGGGTTTTCAAATTTACACTGAGGGCAAATCAGCATAGTGGAAGTTCCTTTATTCCCGTTCGTTCCAAGGTGCCACAATTGGCTGTCCCTGACTACAGTAGATTGTAGTTTATCAATGAATTTTGGTGGCAGTATTAATTGTGACGCATATTAGATAAATATTTCATATATTGGCAGCTAATTCCTTATAAATGGGGAACAGGGAATGGGTAAGATGAGGGAGCAGGGGAGACAAGGGGGACAAGGGTGAATTATTGAACAAGTTTCTCCCTTATCTCCCCCCTTTTCCTTGCTACCTTGTCTCTTCTCAATGCCCAATACCCAATGCCCAATTGTCAAGAGTTTGGCAATTGTGGAGGTTCAGCGTCAAACCATTTTTGATAAATTTGTTTGTAAGTGCCATTGGATAACAAAGCCGCTATACCTTTGTTAATTGCATCCAAATGGGGAGAATCCTTGGGCGTAGCAATCCCGTAGTATTCTTCAGTGAGTAAATCCGCAACAACTCTGATGCCTTTGAGTTTGCCATTTTTAATCGCATACAAAGTCGCGAAAGCATCGCTAACCACAGCATCAACATTGCCATTGAGTAAGTCTTGAAAAAATTCTGGCCCAGAATTAAAAGTACTAATTTTGGCATTGGGGATTGTTTTGGCAAAATCGGCCCCAGTGGAACCAATCTGTACAGCAATTTTTTTCCCTTTGAGACTATTGAAGTCTTTAATATTTTGATTGTCTTCGCGGACAGCGATCGCAAGTCCGGCTTTAAAATAAGCTCGTGAAAAAGCAATTGTTTTCAGGCGTTCTGCGGTAATTGTGATTCCACTAATTGCTGCATCAACTCTTTTAGCTTGCAAGGTCGAGATCGTGCCATCAAAGGGCAGACTTTCAAACTGGACTGTAAAACCTGCTACTTTAGCAATCGCATTCATCAAATCAATATCAAAGCCTTCCAAGTTCCCGCTAGCTGTTTGGATCTCAAAAGGGACAAAGGTGGGATCTGTAGCCACCTTGAGAGGTTTAGCATCTGGGTTAGTAGTGGGATATAAACTCTGACAGGCAATAATCAGTAGTAGGCAGCCTAAGCTTAGAATTAGCTGCTGCCACTTGAAGTTAATTAATTTCACTATAGTAATTTTGTTCTAGTAATCAAGATTTACGATACTTGTCATGATGTTATAAGAAAGAATACATACGTATGACTTTTCGCTAATTGCCTTTTTGTGCGTTCTATATTCTGACTCCCAATTTTGAATTGCTTATGACTTCTACAACTTCTGCTTACCAAATTGCTGATTTGTTCGCCGAAAGAGCTAGAAATCTGACACCACCAACTTACGGCACTGAGTTAACCAAAATCATTACCGTCAGTTTTGCCTATGGTCTCGCTGACCCGATTCTCTTTCCCCACGCGGACTTGGCTGCTGCAAGTGGGGCTGTACTAGCAGAAGAGGCTCCGATCGCTCTCAATTATGGGCCACCTTCAGCCCAACTTTATGAACAAATAATCCTCCGCTTGCAAGCTCAAGGAATCCCTGCCGATCGCGATCGCCTGATTGTTGGCTATGGTTCTGGTCAGATTTTGGGTTTGCTACCCGATGTGTTTGTTGAACCTGGTGATGTCGTAATTGTAGAAGGGCCAACCTTCTTGGGAGTAGTTAATAGATTTGTCCAGGCTGGCGCACGCCTAATTACCATTCCTGTAGACGAATTGGGAATGGATGTGGATGCCCTAGAAGAAACTTTGAGCGACTTGAACAAACGAGGCATTCGACCCCGATTTATTTACACTATACCCACTTTTCATAATCCCACAGGTACTACTATGCCATTATCTCGCCGCGAAAAACTGGTAGCGTTAGCGGCCGAGTATGGCGTGTTGGTGGTAGAAGACGATGCCTACAGCGATTTGCGCTTCCAAGGCGAGGCTGTGCCATCCTTGGCAAGCCTTGACAAGGAGGGCTGGGTGTTATATGTGAATACTTTCTCGAAAATCATTGCGCCTGGTATCAGATTAGGCTGGGCTTGTGGCGATCCAGCAATTATTGAGCGGTTGGCAATGTTCAAAAGTGAAGGACCTGTGGGGCCGTTTGTCAGCCATGTGGTTGGCCGCTACTGTGCTACAGGCAAACTAGATTATCATATTCAGGAGCTAATCGCCTGGTACAAGCATAAGTGTAATTTGTTGTTAGAAGCGATCGCTCAAGAGTTTCCCACCGATGTAGTTGCTTTGCGACCAGGTGGTGGCTTTTTCGTTTGGTGTAAATTGCCGCCAGACATCAGCGCCAAAGCACTCCTAACTGCTGCCAATGAACAGGGCATCAGCTTTCTGCCAGGAACTCGCTGCTACCCCAATGGACAGGGAGATGATGCCATCAGGTTAGCTTTTAGCTTTCAACCAACTAAGAAGATTGTCGAGGGAATCGCTACCTTGGGAGCAGTGCTGAGGGGATGGCGGTAATTCGTAATTCGTAATTCGTTCCCAGTCTCAGACTGGGAATGCTCTTTGAGAGGCTCCCACCTCAGTGGTAGCAGCCCAATGAAGACTATTTCCTTTTTAGAACCTGGAAACGAGATTTTGGTTTTCAATAAATTTTGTAAATCTTTAAAAAATTTGCTCTAATCGTTGGAAATCGCGCTGGACTTCATACCAGAGACTTTTATTATGTGGGTCTGTTTTCAAGGCTTTTTTGAGATAAATTCTGGCTTTGAGTAGTTGTTTTTCGGAAATTAGTGCCCGTCCCCAAATTTGATAGGCGATCGCTAGCCATTGACGAACTTCTGCATCTGTTGACAAACGCTCTGCTAAAGCTTCCGCCAAGGCGATCGCTTGCGGAAATCGTTTTTCTTGCAAAAATCGCTGCAATTGCTCATAAGTCTTCCACTTCAGCCGTTCTTCTATTTCCAACAGATTCGGCGGCTTTGGTTTCCCTGATTCTTGGCTTGTCACCGTTGTTACTGGTGTTTTCTGCCGTTGCGTTGCCTTAGCGTCGTCACGTCCAGACGTTGACACTTGACTGGAATGTGCGCCAATTTCCTCTGGTAGTACTACCGTCAGCAGGAGTTTGTAAGCCTCTGTCAAGGCAATAAACTTATCTTTGGCTTTGTTGTCATCTGGGTTAATATCAGGATGATATTGCTGCGCCAGTCGTCGGTAAGACGCTTTGATGTCAGCAAAAGAAGCTCCCGATCTTAAACCTAGTAAACGGTAGCAATCTCCAAGATCCATCTTGAGCTATCAGCTATCGAATATTTAGCTATTGGCTATTATCTGTCAATATCAGCTTCAAGCCCGGACTATTAATGATAAAGGCTAATTTTCTATTTTAAAGTTCAATGTTGACAGTTTGTTTATAAAAGGGCATTGGGCATTGGGAAAGAGGAGGCAGGAGGCAGAAGTTCTTGAATTTTGAATTTTGAATTTTGAATTGATTTCTCCCCTGCTCCCTGCCCCTCTGCCCCCTGCCTTTTTACTCCCCTACTATGGAGGTTCGGTCTTCAATCACACGGTCAATTAAACCGTATTGTTTTGCCTCTTCAGCAGACATGAAAAAGTCACGATCCATATCTTTTTCAATTTTTTCTATGGTCTGACCTGTTTTATCAGCATAAATCCCATTGAGCTGGTGACGAATCCGCAGAATCTCTCTAGCTTCAATTTCGATATCGGTTGCTTGTCCACGAGTACCACCTGAAGGCTGGTGAATCATAATCCGTGAGTGAGGCAACGCCAGCCGTTTGCCTTTGGTGCCAGCTGCCAGCAGGAAAGATCCCATTGAAGCAGCTAAACCCACGCAAATAGTCACTACATCTGATTTGATATGTTGCATGGTGTCAAAAATAGCCATGCCAGATGTAACCATCCCACCAGGAGAATTGATGTATAAATAAATGTCTTTACCTGGATCGTCTGAGTCCAGATACAGCATTACAGCGATAATTTGATTGGCAATTTCATCATCAATATCTCGCCCCAAGAATATAATCCGTTCCCGGTAAAGGCGATCATAGATGCTAATCCAATCTGTATATTGTCCACCGGGCATCCGGTAAGGAACTTTCGGAACGCCTATAGGCATAATTTACTCCGTTTTTAATAATTTGGGGGCGGTGGGAGAGTTAGGAATAACTCATAACTCCTGTACAGACGCGATTAATCGCGTTTCTACTCAGCACTCAGCACTCAGCACTCACTAAAGGACACTGGCAGGTAGTGGAGGATTTGCGAGTTCTTCTTTCTCAAAAACTCGGTCAATCAGTCCGTATTCCTTTGCTTCATAGGGTGTTAGATATAACAGCCGATCCATATCTTTAATAATTTTTTCTGGGGGCTGTCCAGTGGTGTTATGTAAGATATCAACTAACGCCCCTTTATTTACCAAAACTTCCCTAGCGCGAATTTGAATATCCGTTGCTTGACCTTGGGCGTAGCTCTTAGGCTGATGCAGGATAATCGAGGAGTGAGGTAAACTAGCGCGGCAACCTTTTGTACCAGCACTGAGGAGCATCGCTGACATACCCATCGCGGAACCAACGCAGATGGTGTGGATCGGAGGCTTGATATATTTCATGGTGTCATAGATGGCGAAGGCTTCGGTTTCAAAGCCAATGGGTTCGCCACTGTAACCGGAAGTGCCGGTTGAGTTGATATAGATTTTTATCGGTTTTTCGGGGTCGTCGGATTGCAAAAACAGCAATTCGGCTACGATTAATTCGGTGACAGCAGGCACCAGTGGCATCCCAATATAGACAATTCGCTCCTTCAATAAGAGGGAAGGTAAATCTGGCGGTGGTGTCCGGTAAAAGTTATCGCCGTAATATGGGGCTTGAACAGCCTTAATTGGGGAAATATCCATAGCAACTGATCGCCTGAAACTATGCCGTTAACTGTAATACATCCTAGCGCGATGCACGTTTCCTTCAAGGTGCGGATTTCTCCCTAATGCTGAAGGCGGCTTCGCATCTGCCAATGCTTAACTTCTAAGATATTCTGATTATATTAGTGTATTTATATTGGATAGGTTTTCCGTAAAGCTAAAGTAGTGCTTTGAAGTTATTTTTTTATATGTATATCCTGAATAGGGACTCTGAGTTATGAAGGTTAATTTGCAGCCTGCCTTGAATGATGGTAATTTGGACGCAAATCAACTGAACAGTCAACGTCAGTTGGAAATTTCGATTTCGGCGATCGCAGAGACTCAAGACCGCCATGTACCCCTGAATTTATGCTTAATTCTCGATCATAGTGGTTCGATGAACGGGCGATCGCTAGAAACGGTGAAAAAAGCAGCGAATCGTTTGGTAGATAGACTCAATCCTGGCGATCGCCTCAGTGTGGTAGTTTTCGATCACCGTGCCAAAGTCTTAGTACCCAGTCAAAGTATCGAAAATCCAGAGAAAATCAAACAGCAAATTAATCGCCTCGCCGCCGATGGTGGAACTGCGATTGATGAAGGACTGCGTTTGGGGATTGAGGAGTTGGCGAAAGGGAAAAAAGATACTGTTTCCCAAGCCTTTTTGTTAACTGATGGGGAAAATGAACATGGTGATAACAATCGCTGTTTGAAATTCGCCCAATTGGCTGCTAGCTATAATTTGACTTTAAATACTTTGGGATTTGGTGACAACTGGAACCAAGATGTTTTAGAAAAAATTGCTGATGCTGGCTTAGGTACTTTATCTTATATTCAAAAACCCGAACAGGCAGTGGAAGAGTTTAATCGCCTGTTCAGCCGTATTCAAACTGTGGGATTGACTAATGCTTATCTGTTATTCTCGCTGATGCCCAATGTCCGGTTAGCGGAACTCAAACCCGTGGCTCAAGTTTCCCCCGACACAATTGAGTTACCACTGCAACAAGAAGCTGATGGACGTTTCGCTGTGCGATTGGGAGATTTAATGAAAGATGCGGAACGGGTAATCTTAGCTAATATTTATTTGGGACAATTGCCAACAGGTGAACAAGCGATCGCTAATGTGCAAGTCCGCTACGACGATCCAGCCGCCAACAAAGTAGGTTTAGTTACACCAAATATCCCAGTTTATGCCCATGTAGTCAAAAATTATCAAGCAGACCCGAATCCCCAGGTGCAGCATTCTATTTTGGCATTAGCTAAGTATCGCCAAACCCAGCTAGCCGAAACGAAATTACAACAGGGCGATCGCTCTGGTGCGGCGACGATGTTACAAACGGCTGCGAAAACTGCTTTGCAAATGGGAGATACTGGGGCGGCGACGGTGTTGCAAACTTCTGCCACCCAGCTACAATCTGGTGGAGATTTATCTGAAAGCGATCGCAAGAAAACCAGAATTGTCTCTAAAACAGTTTTGCAAGATACCCCTCCCCAGTAAACTCAGGTTTAGATGAAAGTTAAATTGCTCTCGGCGTTAAATGACAATAATGTTGATCTGGCTCAAACAAGTAGCCAACGTCAACTAGCAATAACGATTTTTGCGATCGCTGGTGAGCTTGACCAAAATCTCCCCCTTAATCTCTGCTTGATTTTGGATAGAAGTGGTTCCATGCATGGACAACCAATTAAAACGGTGATCCAAGCTGTGGAAGGATTAATCGATCGGTTGAAAGTAGGCGATCGCATCTCAGTTGTGGCTTTTTCCGGGACTGCGGAAGTCATTATTCCTAACCAAGCGATCGAAGACCCTGAAAGCATCAAATCTCAAATCAAAAGCAAACTGACTGCTAGCGGCGGTACTGCGATCGCTGATGGTTTGGAACTGGGAATTACAGAATTGATGAAGGGTACAAGAGGCGCTGTTTCCCAAGCGTTTCTGCTGACGGATGGACATGGTGAAAGCGGTTTGCGGATTTGGAAATGGGATATTGGGCGAGATGACAACAAGCGCTGTCTTAAACTGGCGCAAAAGGCTGCCAAGCTGAACCTAACTATCAACACTTTCGGATTTGGTAATAGCTGGAATCAGGATTTGCTAGAAAACATTGCCGATGTCGGTGGTGGGACTCTAGCCCATATTGAACGTCCCGAACAAGCTGTGGAGCAGTTTAGTCGGCTGTTTGGGCGGATTAAATCGATTGGGCTAACTAATGCCTACTTGTTGTTATCTCTAGTGCCCAATGTCCGATTAGCAGAACTTAAACCCATTGCCCAAGTTGCCCCAGACACAATCGAGTTACCAGTGGAACCCGAAGCTGATGGTAGCTTTGCTGTGCGTTTGGGAGATTTGATGCAGGATGTAGAACGGGTAGTTTTGGCGAACATTTATCTGGGACAATTGCCAGAAGGTAAACAAGCGATCGCGCATCTGCAAATCCGTTATGATGACCCGTTGGTTAACGAACAAGGCTTACTTTCGCCCTTGATGCCAGTGTATGCAGATGTGGTGCGGGCGTATCAACCAGATTCTAATCCGCAGGTACAACAGTCTATTTTAGCATTAGCGAAGTATCGCCAAACCCAGTTAGCCGAGGCTAAATTGCAACAAGGCGATCGCACTGGTGCAGCCACGATGTTACAAACGGCTGCTAAAACCGCTTTACAAATCGGAGATAAAGGGGCAGCGACAGTGTTGCAAACCTCAGCCACTCGCTTGCAAGCTGGGGAACAACTTTCCGAAGCAGACCTCAAGAAAACTAGGATTGTATCAAAGACTGTTTTACAGGAATAATAAAAATTGACTTTGTTTGGAGGTGCAGAATGTCAACAATAACCTCTATTCTTGATAAGATTGCAATCCTTGCAGAACAGAGTGGTTACATAGGCTGTCTTGAATACTGGAGTGTTTGTGGCGGTTATAATCCAGATTATCCTCCAAGGTTAAGTGTTGAGCAGATCCAGGAACTTACTCAGAATTATCCGTTTCATTTACCATTAGAACTTTGCGAACTATACCAAAGGGGTAATAGTTGTTTGCCTATTGGTGTCAACCCCAACAAAAATTGGGATTCCTTTGACAGTTATTTTCAATTTGAATTTCCATTGGAAGATGACGATTTTTTCTCATTAGGAGAAGCAATTAATATATATCGCTCTATAGCCTCTTGGTTAAAGAAAGACAAACACAAATTACAGATATCAAGAAACACAAATAATAGCCAGCAAAAAGTTCTAGCTTCTCTCCTGAATAGCAATAATTTTTCTTCACGCTTATTTCCCATTTCTAGCACGGAGAATGGCTTATACGTTGTAGTCGGTAATGAAAAACAACAGAAAACATCACCAATACTCTTTTTATGGGAAGATTTAGTAATTTCTATGAAATGGTCAAGCCTTACTTACATGATGCTAGGAATAGCAGAAGTCATGGAAAGAAAGATGCAGTCACCAAAGCCTAATGGGTATGAAATCGAAGCTATTTGGCACAAGTATGCTGTCGCAGAGAGTAGTAATCCCTGACGGGGCAACAGTTTCATAGCGGTTAGCTAGTTCAATGATGCGGTGTCCTACTTAGACGATGCAAAAATTAAGACTTGCTGTAGTGAGCGATTCATCGCTCAAAACAAGGATTTTTAGGACTAGAGTCCTTACTACAACCTTTAATTTATTTACACGTAGTTACTTAATAAATATTTTTTATGTTTTTTCATTTGCGTAGTTAGTTAAATCGGTAATACTTGTATTGTTTCAGGAGGGCATTTTACTACACCATTTATGTATTCTGGACGCGAGGGTACACGCCCAAAGTCATTACTTTGACAGACAATACTTATCAGTTTCACTTGCTTGTCCCCAGAAATGCGAACAGCAAAACTCGCTCCAACATACCACCTAAGTTCAAAGCCAAACATACCACCACAGTCGTCTTGAACGCCATAGCTATAAACAGCATCAATAGTTGTTTTAGAGAGAACGTTAGTATCTGTTTCAGTATAGTATCGATAACATATTTGTGTTCCAAAAATTGGTGGAAATGAACCATAGTTAGTTGCTACTTCATCAGGAGGTATAAAAAAGTTTTTGTTCTTTAAGAAGTAGTTCCTTTGAATTTTAATCTTAGATATAATATGCTTTTCTGCTTCTTTCTCCAGTCTTGATATTTTCTCATCCATCGCCTTATTTTCATCTTCCTTCTCACACCCAACAACAAAGAAACTCAGCAGAATAATGCTAAAAATTAAAAGTTTTAGAGAAGGGTAAATAAATTTATTAGTATAATTACGAATCGGTTTTAACTTTCCCAAGTGTCGCAGATGCTTCAATTTTTCCAACATAAAGCGAATGGGCTGAAAAATTAAATATAACTACGTGACAATAGTAATGTCAAGGTATTAAATCTATATCGTAAGCAGCAATTGAAAGATTCTTGTTGAATGAAGCGATCGCAATCTAACGGCTCAACAATACACCAAAATCAATGCGTGAATTACTTAAGTAAACAAGCAAACTGGGGTTTGAGAAAGTAAAAGCTCTTTTTACTTGCGGAAAACACCAAAATGAGAAAGCAAACTGGGGTTTGAGAAAGTAAAAGCTTCTTTTGCTTGCGGAAAACACCAAAATGAGAAAGCAAACTGGGGTTTGAGAAAGTAAAAGCTCTTTTTACTTGCGGAAAACACCAAAATGAGAAAGCAAACTGGGGTTTGAGAAAGTAAAATGTCATTTTGAGAAAGCAATATGCCTTTTTGCTTATTGAATATGAAGTTTTGAGAAAGCAATATGCCTTTTGGCTGATTAAATATAAATTTAAGTTAAATATACGAAAAGTTAGACATCAGGTAACAGATGATTTCTGCATCTTTAGCTTCAGACATCGCAATTTCACCCACGTCGATACGAAAATCATCGTCCTATATTTCTTCATACCAAAATGTAGCAGTTCTAATCTGATCTACAGTAATAAATATTGCTCTACGTAAATCAGCGTCTTTAAGGTTGATGGCATCAAGGTTTGTATTTTCCAGATTAGCACTTTCCTAAAGCCCTCATCTTGCAAAGACTAGCAAAACTCTGCTAAAAGTGCTACAGGTAAATGGTTGTTAGCTTGAAAAGTACACATGAAAACCACTGGCATTCATCATGTAGCTATTATTTGTTCTGACTACGATCGCTCCAAAGCATTTTATGTCCAAACTTTAGGCTTTTCGATTATTCAAGAGACTTTTCGCGCCGCCAGAAATTCTTATAAATTAGATTTAAAAGTTGCAGAAAATACGCAAATCGAACTATTCTCTTTCCCAAATCCTCCAGAACGGCCTAGTAAACCAGAGTCTTGTGGTTTAAGACATCTTGCTTTTCAAGTTGATGATGTAGAAGAAACTGTTTTTTATTTAAAATCCAAAGGGTTAGAGGTAGAAAATATCAGAATTGATGAAATTACAGGCAAGAAATATACTTTTTTTAAAGACCCAGATAATTTACCATTAGAAATTTATGAGCGTTAAAATTAGTTGCTAACAGGCAAAGTTGTCATTACTATAAATAATGAAGCGATGTCTACGATAGGCTACGCCTACGTACCATCCTAATTAAACGTTATTACTGCCAAAATCGCTACATTCAAAACTCTGCCTACACTTAACGAGGCAGAATGTCATCTAAGCGAAGTTGAATACCAGGTAAAAGTAGCGAGTTAATTAATTGGTTGAGTCGGTATTGTTGTTGAGTATAACTGTCTTCAACCAATTTACAAACGGTAAATGTAGGTTGTTTGGGTTTTCCAATAAATGCTATACCACCCAATCCTCGATAATCCACAATCCAATATTCAGGGATGCCTAAAAGCGCATATTCTTCAACCTTTCTTGCATAGTCGGTTTCCCAGTTAGTGCTAACGACTTCCACCACCAATTTAATTGAGCGTCCAAGAGTAATTACAGGTTCTCGCTGCCAAAGGGGTTCACGGTCGAGAACCGTTTCATCAAGAACCACAATATCAGGACGACGAACTGTAGCTGTATCAGCAAAAGGGTAAATCAAACAAGTGCGAGGAATAAACCAGGGGTCTGCAACAAGGTAGATGCCAATTTGGGTTGCAAGTTTGCCACTCACCGTTTCATGCCGGCCAGTGGGTTCCATGTCAATTAGTTCTCCGTCTGCTAGTTCATAGCGGGGATTGTCTTGATAGTGGGAGAGAAAATCTTCAAATGTGAGGGTTTTTGGGGAGATATATGTCATGAAAGTCAATCTCCTGAAGGGAAGTTTTTTTGATTATAAGTCAACTTTACGGCATAAAATTTATCTCATTTTTTGGGGGACAGTAAATACTTCTACCAAAAGAATCGCCAGTTTCTGCATCCGTTACTTCCACAAGTTTAGCGTTATCAGTACAGACGCTTCTACCTCTAGACATTCTCAACTCACCTTGGACAAAACCAGTCACTATCCACACCATTCGGTTGTTAGAAATCGATGATTTGTACTCTCCTGTTTTGGCTGCAAATTCCTCATACATTGTAAGTTTTGCTTCTGTGATTTGCATCTTACTAGACTTTTTGAGAACACTTTCAATCGTCATCAAACGGCTTGTTGGTAAGCTATTATTTGCAGGGTATGTTCGTACTATTGAGTAGAATGGTATTGGTGGATTGACTTGCTTTTTTGTCTGTACTGGTTTAGCTATGACTGTCTGCACTAGCAAAAAAGTAGTAGTGGTAGCAAATATAAAAGCAGATAACGAAGTTATTGTAAAAATATTAAACATAGTGCAAATACGCTTCATAATACTCAGAATGCTAACAACCTCATACCACTTTAAGCGATCGCCTCCGTAAGTCTTTGTATCATCGCGCAACTCTATTCTGTTAGAATATCAAGTTTAGCCAGTATTCTTAAGCTTTATTCGGGGTTGCCAGTTGCGACCATTGCTTTAAATCTGGTATATTCCTAGTCAAAAAACTCAAAAGCGATCGCTTAGAGATAAATAGAGATAAATATCTGCAATATCCAGCCAAAGAACCCAGGATAATGAATCATAATTAATCTCTATAGCTTTGAGTTATCAGCCATCAGCCACCAGTTACCAGCCGGAAGCTGAGATGCGGAATCCTCAAGGCTTTTGATTCAACTTAAGGAATTAACTATGAATTCTGAAAAAATCAAAAATTCTCTAAATATTTCGCCAGCGATACGTGTGGGAGTACTGGGTTTCGGCGGACTCGGACAAGCAGCCGCTAAGGTAGTTGCTGGCAAAAGAGAAATGATTTTAGTTGCAGCAGCAGATCATAAAGGCTACGCTTATGCTGCTGAAGGTTTAAATACTGAAGAATCCATTGCAATCTATCAGTCCCAAGGTTCGGTCGGTTATTTAGAGCCAATTGGTACATTAACAAATCAAAGTATTCAAGATTTAATCGAAATAGCTGAAGTAGATGGGTATTTTTTGGCTTTACCTAACCTACCAAATGATTTTATTCCCACTGTCGCTAAGGAATTTATCAAATCTGGTTGGCGTGGGGTACTAGTAGATGCAATTAAACGCACCACTGCTGTAGAACAACTACTAGCGATGAAAGATGAACTGCAAGCAGCCGGCATTACCTACATGACAGGATGTGGTGCTACACCTGGACTATTAACAGCAGCAGCAGCTTTAGCCGCCCAAAGCTACGCCGAAATTCATCATGTTGAAATTACTTTTGGGGTGGGAATTGCTAACTGGGAAGCTTACCGCGCCACTGTTCGGGAGGACATCGGCCATATTCCTGGTTACACCGTGGAAATTGCGAGGGCGATGACTGACGCCCAAGTAGAAGCACTATTAGATAAAACTAATGGCGTGCTGACCTTGACAAATATGGAACACGCTGACGATGTGATGTTAGAAATAGCCGGGATAGTAGGGCGCGATCGCGTTACAGTTGGTGGTGTAGTCGATACCCGCAATTCCAAAAAGCCCCTCAGCACGAATGTTAAGGTAACAGGACGTACCTTTGAAGGAAAGATTTCCATCCATACATTTACTCTCGGAGATGAAACCAGCATGGCAGCCAATGTCTGCGGCCCTGCTTTTGGCTATCTCAAAGCTGGCAGACAATTGCACCAACGCGGCATTTATGGAATATTCACAGCTGCCGAAATTATGCCCCAATTTGTTAGGTAAATAGGGAATGGGGACTGGGGACTGGGGACTGGGAATACCCAATCCCCAATCCCCAATTCTTATAATGGTATTTCAGCGCTGATAAATTGGAGGTAAGTGCGATCGCTACGGTACACTGGCAGGAACGGGTTGGTAATCAAAGAGATTGGATTTGGCGCGGCTGGCAAACCCGCTACACTTACATTCGCCCTAGCCAAAGTCACCCCAATACAACACCCCTAATTCTGTTACATGGCTTTGGTGCTTCCATTGGTCATTGGCGACATAATTTAGACGTGTTGGGTGAGCATCACACAGTTTACGCCATAGATATGTTAGGTTTTGGCGCTTCTGAAAAAGCCGCAGCTAATTACAGTATCGAACTCTGGGTTGAGCAGGTTTACGATTTCTGGAAAACATTTATCCGTCAACCAGCGATATTAATAGGCAATTCCAACGGTTCACTGATAGCTATGGCCGCCGCCGCCGCCCACCCCGATATGGTGCTGGGTATGGTAATGATGAGTTTACCCGACCCGTCATTAGAACAAGAAGCAATTCCTCCTGTGCTGCGTCCGCTTGTCATAGCAATTAAAAATGTTGTTGCTTCGCCCTTAATACTTAAACCTGTGTTTAACTTCGTGCGCCGTCCTGGGGTGCTGCGTCGCTGGGCTAGTCTCGCCTACGCTAAACCAGAGGCGATTACCGATGAACTGATAGAAATCTTAGCAGGGCCTCCCCAAGACCGGGGTTCTGCGAGGGCGTTTAGTGCTTTGTTCAAAGCTGCGATCGGAATTAATTTTAGTCCCAGTGTCAAGACAGTATTACCAACCTTAACAATTCCGATGCTTTTAATTTGGGGGCAAAAAGATCGGTTTGTTCCACCAGCCTTGGCTAGCCAATTTGCCCAATATAATGAAAAGTTGGAACTGCTAAATCTGGAGGATGTAGGGCATTGTCCCCATGATGAATGTCCAGAACAAGTTAACCAAGCGATTTTAGATTGGATTGAAAGATGGATTGGCGATCGCCAACCATTGGTTGTTCCCTAAATGTTATGCAATGGGAGCGATCGCATCAGCAGTAACTAGTACAGGACTGCGTAAATAAACATACCATTTCAAATGGCGCGAAAGCCTAGAATACAATACTTTTGACTTTTGACTTTTGACTTTTGACTTCCGCGCAGCGGTACTAGCCAATCGTCGCCTGATTAGTGTCAACATCTGTAGCACCATTTACAGAACTTGCCACAGAAATCATTTTATTGAGAATTTCTTGACTGGGGACTTTACCTTTCAACACTACAGTGCTACCCGTCTGAGCTACCCAAAGGGTATTAACATCGTCGAGTTGGGGATCTTCATCAAATGCCAACGCTACCCGCTTTGCTAAACCACTTTGGTCATATTCTCCGCTTAACCCTAGACGTTCTGGAGGTATTGATTGCGTAGCACTAGCGACATCACTACTAGGAGCTTGCTGTACAGCCTGTGGAGCCGGATTTACTTCTGCATTTTGAGGTTTTTCCATTCCAAACAATCTTTGTAGCCAACCCATAAAAACTTGTCTCCTACTAGAGGCTTATCAAATCTGAGTATAAAAGCTTTACAAAAATGCTGCATCTGCCAACAAAAAGATATACATTCAATCAAATTCTTGCTTGCGGTAGGATTTCTAAACAATTTCTCAATTGAGAATGCAATGAGTGCAGCTCTTAAGTTTACAATAGGAGGTCGCACTGAAAATTTAGTGCGGTAGTAGGTCTAGCGTTGCCCTTTGCTAGTGTCTGCGTTACTCAATTCCTGCTCTAGCCTCTGTTGGCGAAGATGAAACATACCCTTTCAGTTCTCGTAGAAGATGAGGCGGGTGTTCTTTCCCGCATTTCTAGTTTATTTGCGCGTCGCGGCTTTAATATTGAAAGCCTTGCTGTTGGCCCTGCCGAACAAGGAGGAGTCTCCCGAATTACAATGGTTGTCCCTGGTGACGATCGCATTATCGAGCAACTCACGAAGCAACTGTACAAGTTAGTCAATGTCCTAAAAGTCCAGGACATTACCGAAACTCCTTGTGTCGAGCGGGAATTGATGCTTTTGAAGGTGAATGCTAGTAGCAGCAATCGCTCAGAAGTGATCGAATTGTCTCAGATTTTCCGGGCGCGAGTCGTGGACGTGGCGGAAGATTCTCTCACCTTAGAAGTTGTGGGAGATCCAGGTAAAATGGTAGCGATCGTGCAAGTATTACAAAAATTTGGTTTGAAAGAAATCGCCCGCACTGGCAAAATTGCCCTAACTCGTGAATCAGGCGTGAATACCGAGTTACTCAAATCTTTGGAAGCAAAGGTTTAGTTGGGAATTTAAATCAAGATTCAGAAATACTCAACCGCAGCTGAAGTCATAGTGGCAATTGTTACTATGACTTCTGCTTAGGGATTAGTACCGCTGCGCAAAAGTCAAAAGTCAAAAGTATTGTATTCCGGGCTTTCGCGCCATTTTGAATGATATGTTTATTTACGCCGTGTTGTACTAGCAAAAAAAGAAATATCCAACTAACCTTCAATTTTGGCGTTCCCGCTTCTCCTGTCAAAGACGCTACGCTAACGGGTTGCTGTAGGCATCGCTTCTTCTGGTGATACGTTACTATAGATGACACGCACGCATCATGCCTGGCAGGTATTCATCCATCATCGTGACGTTGGCGTAAATCACCCGTTGTATTTTTTTAGTTAAAACTGCCATAAATTAAATTATATATACCTTATTTAATGCTGTATAAATCTAATGCATCCTCTTGGCACAGTACTCCGCAGTCGTTATAAAATTATTCATCCCTTGGGAAGCGGCGGATTTGGGGAGACATATTTGGCAGAAGATTTGGATATACCTACAACTCCTAAGCCTAAATGTGTTGTCAAACATCTGAAGCCACAAAACCAGAATGAAGCACTTCTGAAGATTGCTAAAGGTTTATTTAACCGGGAAGCTGAAATTTTATATCGCTTAGACAACATTCACAATCAAGTTCCCAAACTATTCGCCCATTTTGAAGAAAATGGCGAATTTTACCTAGTACAAGAATTTATTGATGGGCATAACTTAAGCAAAGAAATAATAGCAGGTCAGCCTTGGGGTGAAGCAGAAGTAAAAAAACTGCTCAGGGATGTTTTAGAAGTTTTAGTATTTATCCATCAACAAAGTATCATTCATCGTGATATTAAGCCACAGAATATCATGCGTCGTCATCAAGACGGAAAGATTGTGCTGATTGATTTTGGAGCAGTAAAAGAAATTAAAGGCTTGGAGACGAATACTCAAGGTCTAGTCACATCAAGCATCCTGATTGGCACAAATGGCTATATGCCAGATGAACAAGCTAATGGCAAGCCCAAACTATCTAGCGATGTGTATGCAGTAGGTATGCTAGGAATTCAAGCACTGACAGGCGTACCGCCTCAAAATTTACCCGAAGATCCCGTAACAGGTGAAATAATTTGGCGGGATCGGGCGAATGTCAGCGACAGATTTGTCGAGGTGTTAACAAATATGGTGCGCTCTCACTTTAGCCAGCGTTACCAAACAGCAGCAGAAGCGTTACAAGCACTTACTCAATCAACACCATCACCAAAACCAAAGTCAGATCGCCAGCGATCGCAATCTAATCGGAAAGTTATGGTAACAGGCGGAGCAGTTTTACTTGGATGTATCATGTCTTTGTATGTAGTGTCTAGATATTTTGCTCAATCACCAACTCCTCCAAATCCACAAGCAGTTACTCCACAACCGCAAACAGTTACTCCAAAACCGCTTTCTACAATCAACAAATTTTCTCAGCTACCTTGCGATAGCGATCAACAGCTATCCTCACCCCCTACAGCTACAGGCAAACCAACCTGGGAAACTAACGTCTATAGATATTACGGGCAGATCAATCCAAAAACGAAAGAAGCCAACGGTAGAGGGTTGATGGCTTTTAAGCAGAATGATTTTCAATACTATGGAGACTTTAAAAATAATAAACGTAATGGTTGTGGGAGATTCTCACATCCGGCAAAAAGTAATATTAACTATTATTTAGGACAGTTTGAAAATGATCAACCTCAAGGGCTGGGATATTTAAAATTGAGAAACGGAAATGAATATAGAGGAAACTTTGCTAAAAATAAGTGTCAAGGAGAAGGAGTATATATATATGCAGATAAAACTGAGCGACATGGAATCTGGCGTGAAGATAAGTTAGAAGGAAGTGACTTATTATGTAATAAGGAGCCTTCACCTTCAGCATCTAGTATGCTAACTATCAGCTTTCTCAGCCTAAAACCCTTTTAACAGTTTTCAGCTTATTTACTTAGGTAACAGTTTTCCCATCAATTGGGCTTTTATGCGTTAATAGCGGATTTAAATTCCTCATATCGAATTGCATTCAAAGACAGTAAATTCAGTAAACCGAAAAGTTCTGCGATTGCTCTGTGATAGATATTGCTTAATTGTTCAGATTGGAAGCACATATAATTTACCAACTGATGTTTGTGGAAAGCACAGATAGTTTGTAAATTGGGTTGATCCCACTTGATTTAAGTACAACGGTTAGATGGTTTGGTGAAATAGTTTGTTATTTTGATGAAAAAATTACCAGTGTTACTGTAGAAGAGATTAATAATTAACTTAAGTTAATTAAAAGACTTGGATATGGCTTTCGTGGCTTCAGCAATTTTAGATTACGCAGTTTATTAAACTGGCACTTTACTATTAATTTTCCACAAAAGTGGCGAAATATCCTAAAATATTAAGAAATACTTAAGTTTATTTTCGTTTATGCTAATTAAATACATCTAATGGTTTATACTTAGTCTATTAACAGTGTTTTAATAAGATTAAATATTTATACTGAATTATCCATAATTACGTACTTATATGTATTTTATAACTATGCCAAACTATAAGGTTGATACCGTTATTTATAAGTATTAAGTAAGTACCATTTTCCAAAGAATTAGTATTTATGAATGAATTTTAGGTTGTATACATTACAAAAGAAAGGTATTTTATGAAGATAAAATTTATACTTTATACTTCTTGTTTACTTGTTTCTACAAGTTTAGGTGTTCTTCCAATACAGCAAATACTAGGGCAAGAAGCATCGCCAGCATCTCCTGAACCAAACACTGTACCAGGTTCCCCAACAGAACCATCCTCTACGCCAACTACTTCACCATCTCCTACACCAACTGCTGTACCAGCTCCCACAACAACACCAAATACGATACCAACTTCTACAGAATTCTCCCAACTACCTTGCGATCAAGATCAACAGCTATCCTCGCCCCCCCCAGCCACAGGCAAACCAACCTGGGAAACTAACGTCTATAAATATTACGGGCAGATCAGTCTAAAAACGAAAGAAGCCAATGGTAGAGGGTTAATGATTTTTAAGCAGAATCAATTTCAGTACTATGGAGAGTTTAAAAATAATAAACGTAGTGGTTGTGGGAGATTATCATATCCGGTAGAAAGTAATATTAACTATTATTTAGGGCAGTTTACAAATGATGAGTTGCAAGGGCTGGGATATTTAAAATTGAGAAACGGAAACGAATATAGAGGAAACTTTGCTAAGAATAAATGTCAAGGAAAAGGAGTATATATATTTACAGATAAAACTGAGAAAGATGGACTCTGGCGTGAAGATAAGTTAGAAGGAAGCGATAATTTATCGTGTAAAGAGTTTAACCGTAATTATCGATAGTATGCACATCAATCTAATTAATTAAGTTTGACATTCCAGTGACGTGCATCTGAAGTAAATTCATAAAGCAAAGGTTATTAAAGAAGATGAAAATTAGACTTTCTGCTACTGCTTTAGTTGTTTTCACAAGTTTGAGTTGTTTTCCAACGCAACGATTACTGGCCCAAGAAGCACTTCCTGTTGCAGGACCGGCAATAGCATCAAACAACAATAATAGTAATAATAATATTATTGATGGATTACCTACTGCGGGGCCTGCCATACAGCCAGAAAGTAGACGTTCTTCATCACGCCCAACAGTCATTAGTAGAGCAGAATCTAGAAGGTCATCAAGGCGTTCAACAGCCATTAGTAGAGAGGAACCTAGAAGGTCATCAAGGCGTTCAACAGCCATTAGTAGACCAGAATCTAGACCACGAGTTAGACTAGTAACGGACACACCACAGAGACAAACTCCTCCAAGAAGGAGAATAAAACAACCTGCTACACCAGCTCCAAAAGCACCTTCAGTCTCTCCCAATTTCCCAATAAGACTATGGTAAAACTATAGGTTTATAAAGGGCAAAATGGAAAGCTAAAAATTAGAATTTAGAAATTAAGCTTGCTGATTGTTTAATTTTGGCTTATTGATAGAAGGCATGTTTTAAGCTAGTATGAAGATAGAACAATATTTCAATTAGCCTGATTAAAGCTTTAAGCATTGCCTCAGAGGTTGTTTGAAAAGTGTTTCGCTGTGAATTTATATACTTTCAGATCCCCCCAACCCCCTAAAAAGGAGGAAACTGGAATCAAAGCCTCCCAATATTATCAGGGACTTTAGAGAGTTCTAAAACTTTTTGATAGCGACAAAACGACTTTTCAAACATCCTCTTAGATTTGGAATTGTACAATATATGCCCTTAGATGAATCAGATAATACTAATTCACTTATACGCTCATTAAGAAAGCCAGAAATAACAAGGGTTTAAAGTGTGTATGTGTAGCATTCTTTTTTGAAATTGGTATAGTTTCTTAAAGTTGATTAACAAAAGTGATTATTTTAATTTAAATAGCTAGCTTTGCTCGAAGCTGAATAATTTATGCAAAACAAGATAATCAAAAAGAACCTAGAACTTTGTACTGGTTTAAGTATTGGTTTGAGTGCAATTGCACTATTGTTCTGGCTGCAATCACAGCGTACTGCTAGAGTGAGTATTGAGAAACATGCAGATTTCCAAAAAACAATTGAGAAGCCAGCATTTCCTATAGTCAAGCCAACTGTTCCCGCAGCTTCTAAACAACACATCCATCTAGTACTTAAACGAAGTATGCGGAAGCTTTATGTATATAAAGGAGACAGTTTACAAGCTAGCTATCCAGTCGCGGTTGGTAAACCAGGGTGGGAAACGCCAATAGGAAAGTTCAAAGTTATTGAGATGCTGAAAAATCCAGATTGGACACATCCTCAAACTGGAAAATTAGTTCTTCCTGGTGTAAATAATCCCTTGGGGGAACGCTGGATTGCATTTTGGAATGTTGGCAGAAAATACATCGGATTTCATGGTACTCCTGATAGAACATCTGTCGGGCAAGCAGCTTCTCATGGTTGCGTTCGGATGTATAACGAGGATGTTCGTGAACTGTATGAAATGGTCAAACTTAGTACAACTGTTATAGTAGAACCTTAATTTGGGCTTACTCTATACAAATGTACTAAAAATCTTCAATGCTGAATAATTGGCTTACCTTTCAACTTGAGCGATCGCTTCTTCTGGTAAGACATTACCATAGATTACAGACATTATCCCTGGCAGGTATTCATCCATCATCGTGACATTGGCGTAAACCACCCGTTGAATAAGTGCAAAACTGAGTCTGTCACCTTCGACATCAATGCTGGTTTTATAACTAATTTCCCCGTCGGTAAAATCTAGCTCAAAGTTGCCGATCATCATACCAGAATTAGCTCTGGTTATAAACTCTGCTACAACCAGCCGCTTATTTTCTGGCGCGTTGACTGGACAAATTGAATAAAAAACGAATTTATTTTGTTCATTTCTGGCTCTAGCGTAACAATTCCATGTGCCATTTTCGCCTTGGAACGGTATTTGTAAAGCTGGCTGTCCTGGAAGTTGTACAAACGGCCAATTATCAGCTTGGAAGAAATTTATTATAGCTTCAAAAATATTACCATCTGTAGGGGATAAGGGCGAATTTGCCTCTATTTTTTGTGTTATCTCATCTGTATTAATATCAGCGAATTCAGTCAAAAATTTATCGATTCCTTCTAGCATTTTGGCAGCAGATTTTTGAGTTTTGGCTGACAAATTCGTCTCAGTCCAATCTTTAAAAAAGTTAAGAATACCTTCAGCAATTCCTTCACCGTTCGTGCTTGTTTGAGTCAGATTTTCTGGACTAATATAAGACCAAAGAGTACGATAGCCGATTTCGCCTGATTCTTGTTGCTGTTTAACAGATAAACCCAACCAACTTTCAGTGAAGAGGATTTGGTTATTAGGTTTTTCTTGGCTTAAATTCAAGATATGTTTTGCAGTTTCATCAATGTTGAGGGTGTGTTCTGCAAGGAGTGGTAATAAATCGGGTTTCAGACTGACTTCAATAGTGATGTCTGGTTCGCTGAAGAATTTACCAGATGATAGAGGGTTACGCGCATCTGGTTTGAGATTGAATAAGGCTGCGGTGTCGATGCGTTGGTAAAGTTGTGGGTTGACTTGGAAGGTGAGGCGACACCCGATGAGTTCGTTGTCTTGTTTGGTGAGAGTGAGGGCGATCGCGCGAATGGTTAAGGGAGATTGCGAGGAGTCGTGTAGGGTTAAGTCGGTTTCTAAGGGAGATAGTTCAGCCTTGGCTACCATACAACATTTTCCTTCATTTAATAAGCTTGTTTTTCTGTTATTACTCGGAAGTTTTTTGATATTTTTACAAGTAATAACTAGCCCACAGGCTTACAAGGATCGTACTACTCTATTGCTTCTATTACCTCTCTGTTCTGAAGTTGAAACGCTACAATATGACCAAGCATTTCGGCATAAGAATTGAAGGCTATATTCACTGATTCAAAAAGAGGGCGACCATCATATTGATTGTCCCATATATCTTCCTCTGTGTATTCGTATACGCGCTGATCTTTAGGAGTGTCAAGCTTAATGGCTAGGGTTGACCGTCCTGTTTCGAGCCATTCGCCTACAGGAAACAGACCATCTTGACTGATTAAGTCTCTTTGTTCATCATTGTTATACCCTCTCAGTCCAAGACTGTACCAGATTTGATCCAATTGTTCAGAACGCGGAGACCACCCGTCAAATTGATCGAATCGAACCCACACGAGTTTACCGTACATCACATAAGCAAGCGTTTGCCTAATATCTCGTAGCCATTTCGGTAGCTTGACCTGCTCAGACACTTCAACACTATTAAGTAACTCAGTATCTTCTTTGTAAAATTGGAGTGTTGGGAACCGCTTAATAAAACGCAAGAGTGCTTGTTTAGTCGTTTTTGGCAATTTAGATGCGTTGACCCAGGCTTTGGCCTCTTCAGCATTGCCCTGGGTGTAATGTTTCTTGACGGCAAAAAGACTCTCCGATTCAGTAGGTACTGACTCACCGTAGACAGCTGTGAAAAGACCATCGACCGAAAAATCAGGACTGTGCATCTCTGGTCTGAGAATACCAGGGTCAATGTACATGAAATCACAATCTAGGTTGGGAATCGATGGAATCCCAGGACGAACTAGGACTGAATGACCTTCATGCACTCCAAAGCAGCCCCGTTGACCACGCGCTCGAAGTTGACAAGTTAGTTCCCAGTCCCATTTATTTGAGAATTCAATCATCGGGGGTTGTTGCCATCGCCTACTGGGTGACTCTAGCAACCGAGGTCTCAGTTCGTTATAGCTTGTTTCGTTCCACGGGTTGCCAATTAGTACCCCCCGCCTAAGGCTGGGCAAGGCCATCAGTGGAGTCAAATCCTCGACAAGCGTAAACATGATTTCAATTATTTCGAGGTTAGTACAAGTTGTGATTGCTGTAATATCTTCAATGGGAGAGCATGTCACCCTAAGCGTTGTCAGGTTGTCCAGACCTGTTATATCACTCAGGTTGTTTATATTAGAAGCATGAATTTCTAATTGTTCGAGATTTTGGCAATGGCAAAGCAATGAAATATCTGCTGCTGAAGATATTTTTAGCGGTCCCTTGAGTGCCTGCAATTCATCAACTCTAAAAGGTGAAGGATGCTCTAATACAGTTTCTAGTGCCTGGTTTAGCCCAGAATCCTTTGTTTCAAGACTCATTAAATTCTCCCTCCGTTATCTATCAAAGCTTTTGCTGCAAGTTTATCTATTTAGGAAATCTCACTTTCCATTTTGTAAAATCACCTTTAACTTTGGGAATCTCTCTTTGTTGTTGAGCCTCAAGGTCATTTAAAGAAAGAGGGTTGTTTTTAGCATCGCAATGTCCGTCATAGGTGGTGCCCCTATCCACGGGGGTTCCATCCCAAATAGTACTATCAAAATGTTTTTCAATGTCTTGAAGTAGCTGCTTGAGGCTATTATTCTTAGAGAAGAAGCCCCGTAGCGTATCGTGCCACTCCTTTTGCTTGTCGGTCTCCTGTTTTGGACCTTGAGGAGGACGTGAGGTATACACTGCCCCACTATGACCTTGAAGAATTTCTAAGTTTTTACCAGTGGGCCCATTAATTATACGGTTCGCATAATTTAGCTTAAATATGAGAAACTTTGTTGAGGTTCGTACTTCATGTTGAAAGTCAATCCAATCAGTACCATGAATATACGTATTAGGATCTGAAGCACGCAAAATCACATCTTTTATCATATTGCTTGGTAACCACTCGTGCTTACCTGGGTCGGCATCGCGGAACTGGTCTTTAAGCCAACTATTGCTCTTTTGATCTAAGTTCCATGTAGTAATGAATTTTTGCCACTCTGGTGTGTTCCGATCGGCCTGATTCGTCATATACTTCATGAAGCCAATAATACCTCCTTTGTCCTTCACCTTGTTTTTAAGGTCAGTATCGACGCCAGCAGCACGAGTATCAGAGACCTGAGCCACATGATGAGCTTTATCCTGCTCACCAATAATTACATAAGAATTTGGCGACTCTTGAAGCCTAGCAATAATTTTCTGTTGTTTAGTAAGTTTATCAAGAGCAGCCGATGCGTTATCTTCGTTTTTGAATCTTAGGCTAAAGCCTTGCGAGTCCTTCTTATCCTTGAAAAAGTCAATAAAGTGTTTCCTTTGGAAAGGTTGGGGAGAAATCCATTTATACTCGTAGCCTTTATCATTCTTGAATCTGGGATTGGCGCTCATATCAACTGGAGCAAAGTCTGAATCTTTCGCAAAGAGATTGAATCTTTCTTGTGGTGTGACAGGAGAAACCTCATGTGCAGCGATATCCAGTAAAGTAATTATCTGCGTCAAATGAGCAGCTAGTTGTTGTTCTAACTGATTGATTTGTTGCTGCACAATTCCGTCATTTTGCTCATTGCCTCGCTTTCTTTTTCTTGCAATCAACCTGATATCTCTGTTTAATGCTTCCGCGCTTTCAATATGCCTGATAGCATTTTGGTTGCCTGTTTCTTCGGCCTTCTTTTTAAATTTTGAAAGATTTTGATTAAGATCCTGAGCTCTGCCACTTGCCATCATTACATTGACGCTCGAACCTTTGAGGACAACCCAGAGTTCGTGCTTTTCGTCAGGCGCATCGAAGTGAATAGTAGGCCCTATCTGCCCATCCTTCAAACCAGCTTTACTTTTCTCATTCTGGTCAGTCTTTTTCTTTTCATCTTTGTTCTTCACATCGTTCTTATTACTGCCCCGCTCTTTGGCGGCGTCTCTCTTCTCCCCTAGCTTCTGACCTAGCTTGCTCTGCTTAAACCTATCTTTCACCGCCCCCTTCTTATCTTCAATCCAATTCTGAGCTGCTGCTTTCTTATCATTAACCCATTGTTGACTAGCTTCCTTCTTATCCTCTATCCACTGCTTACTAGCTTTATATTTCTCTTTCGCTGATTCTGTAACGGCTCCTACCTTCTTGCCGAACTTGCTATTTTTGAACTTGTTACTGACACCCTCTTTTTTATCCTCTACCCACTGTTCGGCTGCTGCTTTCTTATCATTAACCCAATTTTGACCAGCTTCCTTCTTATCCTCAACCCACTGCTTACCTGCTTTATATTTTTCCTTCGCCGAATCTTTCAGTTCTCCAGCCTTCTTACCAAACTTGCTATTCTTAACCTTGTTCCCAACTTTCTTAAACGCCTTCGCGCCTTTATCAATTACCCAATCAACTGCTTTTTCCATTGGTTTACGCAGCTTCTTGAATATTGCCTGAATCTTGCCAGCAATTCCATCCAAGCCCAAAAGACTTGCCAAGAAACTGATAACTACAGGTAAAGATTTAGCAAGGGCATTTTCAACACCCTTGATTGCTTGATCGATCGCACCACTAGCGATCGCACCAATCGCATCCAGTATCGCATTAATTAAATCGGCAATCTGCTGGGCGCGTTCAATAAAGAATTTGATAATCTCATAAATCGCCTTGGCGGCTTTCACAAAGGCTGAAGCCGGGGTCAACAGGCTGAGAATCCACTCAATCCCGGCTGTAATCACTTTTTCAATGATAAAGTTCTTGATGGGTTCGATCACCAAGGCATTGAGGTCGCCCATCTTCTCTTGGACAAACTGCCACATCCCAGCCACTCCCTGACTGGCTAAGACTTGAAATACATCAACAGTTTGTTCCAACCGACTAACCTTTTCTTCACCCAATCGTTTCACAGCTTGGGCACGAATTGCTTCATAAGTGAAGCCCAAAAGCTGCATGGCTAGGCTAAAGATCCCTTTGAGGTCGAAGTTTTCTGGCATTTGAATACCAGTTTCTGCCATTGTGCCTGTTAGCCAGCCGATTAATCCTTGCTGGAGGTGCTTCCCGATATTATTCATGAAGTTGAGGAAGCCTTGCTTCAGCGCCTGGATCAAATTAGTCAAGAAACCAATCGGGTTTTTAAGGATTTGCCCAACTACGCCAGCAACTCGTGCTAGCACTTCCAAGAGCATTTTGGTCAGTTCAATGATCGTCTTGATGACTCCCACGATGAAGTCGAAAGCTTTTTGAATAAAACCTTTATTTGCTGCCTTCATCTCTTCAATACGGGCATCAACAGCTTCCAGGTTTTCTTTGTACTTCTGGGCTAGGGTGTCAATTAGCTCATCTTGCTTATCGTCAACACTTTGTTGCAATTCTTCAAATTTGCTGTCAATATCTGCGGCGGCTTGTTGACCAACTCCTTTTAAGTCTTGCGGCAGTTGGTTAACATAATTCTGAATCTCCTGTTTCCCACTAGCAATTTCTGCTTTAGCTTGGGTCAGTCCTTTACTGATAATGGCGACAACGTTATTAATTACACCATCCATCTGATTAATATAAAGCTGCCGTCCCTCTTGATAGAAAGCGTTCACCTTTGACGGCATACCAAACAATTTGTCCCACACCCATTTTGCTGGGCCTAAAATGCCACTATAGCGATCGCTCTTATATTTGTCCATCCGCTTGCCAACGTAATCCTCGAAGGCTTTCTTGGCGTCAGCAGCACCAGTATCAAAGGCTTGTATAACTTGCCCATCTAGTTCGCTGAGGGTTTTCTCAACTTTGCCTTTGGTCTTGTCATAAATCTTATTAATATCACCAGCAACTTTTACCCGTGCTTGCTCATCTTTGCCCTTGGCTCCCACCTGCTGCTCCCCTACCTGACCCAGATTTTGGGTACGGATACCGTGCATTGCTTGCAAATGCTGTTGGGCTGTAGCTTCTGCCGTAGCTTGAGCCGTTGCTAGTATGCCTTGCTCTTGCTGGCGATATTGTGGCGGCGCTTCTTGTGCATTAGTTTGAGCATCTTTCTTGGCTGCGAGTGCCCCTTGAAACTCCGGTTCATTGGAGTTTGCTAGTTGCTCCTCGGTAATATCCGCCTCTTTCATCTGCTGGTCAAGTTTTTTACTGTCATCTTGCAGTGGTGCCTCGACTTCACCTTGTCCCTTAGATTTGGGTGCAGCTTTATTTGCATCAACGCCTGTTGGCGATGTCCCTGGCTCATTCTTTGGCAGTGGTGTTACTTGTTTAGCCTCAATACCACTGGCATCAGGTTTTTCTTTGGTTTTCTCTTCTAGCTGACCCTGAGAGCTTTTCTGTTCTTCTTTAACCTGGCCACTCAAATCGCCTTTAACAGAGTCAAGTTTGTTGTTATTTTTAAAGTTATCTGCCTCTTCCAGGTTCTTGGGAGCCATATCAGCAATGCGCTCCATCAATTTGGCTTTGAAGGCGGCAGCGTCAAATCCTGGTGTTGGGGCTTGTTGCATCTCTCCAACTTGATTGGCTTGTGCTTTGCTGTCTACTTCATTACCTGGGGGTTGGGCTGCCGCTTGGGCTTCTTGGGCTTTACTATTGGCAGGTAGGTGTTTTTTATGTTGTCCTGCGACCTCTTTTGTTGTGCCGACTACCGCTTGAAATGCTGGGTCATCTTGAGGGGAAGTGGGAGCTTTTTTACCATCAGCTGCTGCATCAGGTAATTTTACTGTTGTGCTGGCTACATTTGCTCCTGGTAATCCGGCGATCGCTTTCCCTGCGTTTCCTCCAGGTAAATCTGCAGCTCCCTTACCGACATCTGCTCCTGGTAATCCTCCTTTGCTTTGAGCTTGCTGTTGAGAATCGACCTTTTCTGTATTAACTTTGGTATCTTTTGACTCAGGTTCTTTTAGTTTATTTACCCCAACCTCAACCTGTTTCTGAGTTACTGCTGCACTAACCTTTTTTGTCGGGGGTGGATCTGTTGCCGCGTTCCCACCATCATCTGGGGGTGTGGGGGTAGCTTGATGTTTTTCTGTTGTAGCCTGATTTTGTTGTTCGCCGTTTTCTGTATCAGTTTTGGATTCTAAATTTTTTTGGTTATCTTCGTCACTTGGTTTTTGGAAATTCTCCCGCAGTTGGATAGCTAGCCCATGCGCCGCAGAGGTTGTCGGTAGAGCTTTTGTCTGGAGTTTATTTTCTTTTGGTGCTACATGAAGATATTTTGGCTGTACTGCACTGCCATTTTGCTGGACAACGTGCGTCAACTCATGGGCCAGTAATTCTTTGCCTGCATCACTTCCAGGTGAATATTCGCCTTGACGGAAAAACACATCCTGCCCTGTGGTGAAAGCACGAGCTTGTATAGATTCATTTAAGCTATTAGATTGAGCATCAGTATGAACGCGGACACTACTGAAATCAGCCCCAAATGCTTGCTCCATTGGTTGCTTGATATCATCTGCAAGCGGCTGCCCATTTCCACGTGCTTGTTGGATAGAAGTTTCAAGCTCAGATGTTGCTGCTGTTCTTCCTCCACCCTGACGCTGCACTAAAGGAGTAATAGAACCCGCCAGGGATTTCATTTGTAATTGGTCTTCTTCCTCTGGCGATGCCTCCCGTTGGATAGACTGCACAGGTTCGCTCATTCTCTGCATCACCAATTGGGCGACACTATCAGCTTCCTGCTCATAAATGTCTCCAGGCTGGTTAACTGTCAGTTTTGTTTGTGGACGCCGCAGTGATATTCGACTAATGTCATGTACAAGTGGTTTGTTTGGGGATTTTACCTCATTCACTATCTGGGATGAAGTACCAAGCGACTTCATTTGCAATTCTTCTTCCTCTGGTAGTTCCTCCCGTTGCAGCGAGGGAATTTCTCCCATAGATTTCATTTGTACTTCTTCTAGCAGTTCCTCACGCTGAATACTGCCCTTTGGTTTCATTTGCAATTCATCTTCTTCATCAGGTAATTCTTCTCGCTGAAGTTGCTCGCTCTGTGGCTGATGAATTCTTTGCATCACCTGACGTGCTGTTTGGTCAGCTTCTTGCTCGTACCGATCTCCCGGCTCCCCAATCGTCAGTTTTGCCTGAATTGGTGTTGGTGTATCTGGTCTTCTGACTGGAATATTGGCAAAGTTATGACCAAATCGAGTAGCTTTTTCCAGTCGAGAATTCAACGATCGATCCATCTTGGCTTGCAATACAGTCAGCCGTTCTTGTCCCTCTGGCGAAATCGTCCCATGTTTGGCTTGTAATTCCAATCCAGTTACTTCCATCTTTTCTTCTGCAAACGCTTCATTCTCTACATCCGTTTGTGTCACGGGCGTAAAAGATGCTTTTTGAGTTTGACCACCAAACGATCTATACGCCAATTGAGAAGTTTGTTCTGATGCTTGGGAATTAGAAAAACTGGATGAGGGACTTTTGAGGGATTTCATTGGTTTTATTGCAACTATTGACGATTCAATTTGTCTAGGTGATTAGTTTTGATTATCATTTACCCAAAATTGCAATTATCAAGATAATTTTAGAACGCTAATCAATTAGAAACAATTAAGATGTGTTGCTCCTGGAGATAAGTACTGGTTTGTAAATAGTCTCATGTCGGATAAAGGAGAACACGCTGCCGTGTTCCCCTAGTTACGAGGAAAAGTATCCTTGAATCTGCCTTCTGATATTAGTACTTTCTTAAGTTGACAATGTTTTTATGCAAAACTGACTCCTAGTGTATAAGAAAAATCAGGATTAGAACTGCTACCAGAGAAAGTTCCGCCATCTTCAGGCAAGAAAGCATATTTACTCACTGAAATGTAGTACGTACCTGCACTCAGGGAACTGGTAATTAATGACGAATTGCTACCGTTACTATCGTCATTCCTTTCCAGTACTTTCCCAATCCCAGTATCGTCAAACAGTCCCAGATCTGTATCTCCTGATGTCACTGTCTTAATAGTGACAGTTCCTGGATTTGCTAAAGAAAATTTAAAAAAGTCGAAATCGGGATTGTCCCCTGGTTGAACTGTGGCAATCTGGGCTGAAAGATTAATGTTTGAGCCTGATGATAAGGAACCTAACCCTTCAGCAGTTGCCAGTGTGTTGTTTGTACCTTCTCCAGGATTTTCCCCTTCAAAGAAAAGGAAGTCATCACTATCAAGTCTGAGATTGTTTTTCCCCAGCGTAATACCGATGAACTCATCTGGTTCTGCTCCCGGTTTGTCTGAAAATATTCGTGTATTGCTGCCAACAACTTGCAGGCGATAGTCCTGTAAAGATCCTTTGAGTTCAATTCGATCTTGGCTAGAGTCGAAGTCAGTAATAGTAGCATAGTCCCCAAAACCAGGATTTGCGCTGTTGTTATCGTCGTAGAAAATATTTACAGCGTCCCCCAGGATAAATCTATCTGCCCCAGTCCCACCAGTTAAGGTATCAGTTTCTCCTAATCCGGGTGGAAGGGGACTACCAGGAAAAGTACCGATGAGGATATCGTTTCCAGATCCCCCATTGAGTATTTCATTACCCGGTCCACCTTGTAGGCTATCATTACCGTCCTCACCATTGAGGATATCATCGCCATTACTACCGTCTAGCGTATCATCACCTACTCTTCCATTTAGAGTGTTATTAGAAGTGTTACCAAAAAGGAAGTTGTTAAGACTGTTACCTGTCCCAGTAATGTTGCCACCTTCTCTGAGCCTCAGGTTCTCCAGATTGGCTCCTAGTGTGTAGTTGACAGAAGATCGGACGGTATCTATGCCTGAATTCGCAGCCTCTGTAATGGTATCAAGAGTAGTGTCAACGACGTAAGTATCATCACCTGCCCCCCCATTCAAACTGTCAATACCTAAACCGCCATCAAGTGTGTCATTGCCATTATTACCGGATAATCGGTTATTTTGGTTATCGCCAGCAATGCTGTCATTTCCATTTGTGCCGATGACATTATCAAAGTTGACTGCGGTAAATGACAATGTTCCCAAACCAGGAACTTTATTAGCAGCCAAACTTTGGGTTTGCAGGTTAACGGTGATAAATACCCCAGGCAAAGATTGGGATGCATCTATGGTGTTGTTGGCAACCTTAGCATTAGCAATAACCTTTTCTACTTTAAAGAGTTGGTCTTTTCCCAATCCCCCAGCTTTTTGAATGGTTCCAACACCTGACAAGGTAATAGTTTGACCTAATTGACTATAATCTGCGGTATCAATGCCATCTCCACCATCAATGTTGTCGTTACCCTGACTGCCTTTGAAGGTGTCACTGCCTGCACCACCTTTTAAAGTATCGTTTCCTGTGCCCCCATCAAGTGTATCATTGCCATCTCCACCGCTGAGACTGTCGTTCGCCGTCCCACCTGCAAGGGAATCGTTACCAGCCAAACCATTCAAGATATCGTTGCCGGAGGTACTATTGGCATTACCACCACTAGCCCAGCCAACTATGGTATCATTTCCTGAACTCCCATTTATCGTGTCAGGATTTGTAGTACCGAAAGCCATATTATTTCTCCTAAATTTCTCACTAAATATGTTAAGTTCAGCATCAATCAAAAAACTGTTTATCAGTTCAATGTAGATTACTTGTCATTTGCGTAATTTCATTTTAAAAAACATCAACTATATAGTTAGGAACTTCTCAAGAAAAAATATCCAATTAGTTACTGGGGGCTGATCCGAAAAGCCAGCCCTTGGTTGCGAGCGAAACGCCTACTCTAAAAAATCAGATAATTTATTTCTTGATAATCCATTAATTTATTACGCAAATGATTAAGTAATTAGGTCAAATATTTTGGTTTTTTTTCCAAGTTGAACCCATGCTGTAATTATTTAATTATCATGAAGTACAAGGTTACATGAACCTCTTTACTAAATCTTCAAAATACTTAAGAAATCCAATTCATAATACATTGATATATATTTGTAAACCTTAAATTAAACATTTTTTAAAATCTACTGATTTATTTGGTTAATTTGTCAGTTTTTTTAGCTTGATGGGGTTTGTGATTAAGTTAGGTTTCGAGATCATTTCTTTTTGTTAAACAACTATCATGTTTAATAATAAAAAACTATTTATGTATTAAAGAAAGATTTTTTAAATATATAAGTTAAATTGATATATATCCAGAATATTTTTATGCTTAATAACACTTTAGCTTTACATAAATTTTATATGCTTTTTTGGAAATTAGCGATCTCTGCGGTTTTTGCTAGTCTACGCATACCCACAAAAACCATCTAAACAAATGTCAATGAATAAAAGCCGATCTCAAACACATGTTTCAGATTGTGTACTAACAAAAGTAATAGAAAAGTACTAATTTCAGATAAAAACTCATGCACCAAGCTGTGAGATGATAAATATGAATATTTAGTCATATATTGCTTCCTACAGATCAATACATCCCGAATCTGTATTTGGAGCAATAGCCTATGTAGGATTGAAAGGGGACTGAAGCCAAACCAGAGCGCGTAAATTGGGGACTATTGAAAATTTGAATGGAGATTCAAAACTGAAGACAAGAAACTATAAATAGGATACTTGCAAAATCTAATTTTTATGCTTGTGTAATACTGATATACCTTGGTTGAGTTTTGACTCTTTCTATCCAAGCTTGGATAGCAGGATATTGTGTTAAATCAAATCCACCTTCATCAGCTACATGAGTATAAGCAAACAAGGCAATATCAGCAATCGTATAACGTTCTCCCACAAAAAAATCTTGAGAAGTTAAGTGTTTATCCATCAAGTTAAGTGCTGCATAGCCTGGTTTGCGTTTTTGTTTGATAGCTTCACTATATTCTTCAGTTTTACCTAAAATAGAAATCCAAAATCTTGATGTAGCAATAAAAGGCTCATGGCTATATTGTTCAAAACATAACCATTGCAGCACCTGCGCTCGTAAAAAGCGGTCATAAGGTAAAAACTCTGTACCTTCACTCAGATAAACCAATATGGCATTTGATTCTGCCAAATATTTCCCTGGCTCGATTTCCAAAACAGGTATCTTACCGTTAGGATTTTTACTTAAAAATTCTGGTGTTCGAGTCTCGCCTTTCAAGATGTTAAGCTCTATCCTCTCAAAAGGCATACCTAGTTGTGTCAATAAAAGACGTATCTTATAACCATTACCAGAAGGTAAAAAATCGTACAGATGCAGTATTGCCATGTTAAAATACAGTTAGGAATATGTTGAGAAGTGTTGAGAAGTGAAGGTTCAAAATACAATATTCTACCAAAAGATTTTCCCGAAACCGGATATTTTTTTTGTATTTAGTATCTGAACGTACTACAGAAAATTATTTGAGAAAATAAAAAAATAATATATTTTTTTCTAGATTGAGATGTTTAATTTAGTTAGTGGTCGAAAATAAAACTATGTGTGGAAGATTTACTCTAAACCAGTCGGCAACAGGATTGTCTGAAGTTTTTCATGTCGAGTCAGTTCCTGATTTGGCAGCCGAATATAACATTGCGCCTACGCAAATGGTGGCGACAGTGTTACAAAATCCTGAAAGCGAAAAGCGGGAATTTAAGCAGTTGCATTGGGGATTAATTCCGTCATGGGCGAAAGATGCAGGAATGGGGGCAAAGCTGATTAATGCTAGGGCAGAAACTGTTGCCGAAAAACCTGCTTTTCGTTCGGCTTTTAAGCACAGACGCTGTTTAGTGCTAGCTGATGGCTTTTATGAGTGGCAACGCCAACAAGGTAAGAAGCAGCCATTTTATTTTCGTCTTCAAGATGGGCAACCCTTTGCTTTTGCAGGTTTGTGGGAGAGATGGCGATCGCCTGCTAACGAAGAAATAATCTCTTGTACAATTTTGACAACGGCAGCTAACGAATTACTCCAACCCATCCACGAGCGGATGCCAGTGATTCTGGAGCAGCAAGATTACGATTTATGGCTAGATTCCCAAGTGGAAACGCCTCAAACCCTACAGCAGCTATTGCGTCCCTATCCAGCGCCAGCAATGATTGCATATCCAGTTAGCACCTTGGTAAACAACTCTCGACATAATAGTTCAGAATGTATCGTACCCCTCAGTGAGAAGAATGCCCCCGCAAATCAGTTAAATTAGCTATTGAGTGAACTATAGAATTGGGGAGACAAGCAGACAAGGGGATAAAAAAGCGTTTTCCCAATGCCCCATGCCCTTCAGGAGTGCTGAGTGCTGAGTGGAGAATCTCACTTCCTTACTCGCTTGCCGAGGAACTCGAAACGGGCTAAACCCTAGCTTTCCACTAACGGAACTGTTTTGCCCAATGCCCCATGTTTAATACCCAGAGACAAATATGCCAAGAACACAAAAAAACGATAATTTTATTGACAAATCCTTTACTGTAATGGCAGATATTATTCTGAAGATCCTGCCAACTAACAAAAAAGCTAAAGAAGCGTTTGTTTATTATCGAGATGGGATGTCGGCCCAAGCAGAAGGGGAATATGCTGAGGCATTGGAGTACTATGAAGAAGCTCTAACACTAGAGGAAGATACCAACGATCGCGGCTATATTTTCTACAATATGGGGCTAATTTATGCCAGCAATGGCGACCACGACAAGGCTTTAGAACTATATCACAAGGCAATTGAGTTAAACCCACGTATGCCCCAAGCCTTGAACAACATCGCTGTGATTTACCACTACCAAGGCGAAAAAGAAAAAGAAGCTGGAGATAACGAGGCTGGCGAAGCGCTTTTTGACCAAGCAGCAGACTATTGGATTCGTGCGATTCGCATGGCCCCCAATAACTACGTCGAAGCTCAAAACTGGCTGAAAACCACCGGGCGATCGCAAATTGACGTATTCTTCTAAAAGTGATGAGTTAGGAATTATTAATCAATCACTCCTAACTCTTATATAGACGCGATTAATCGCGTCTCTAACTCCTAACTTTTGTACAGACGCGATTAATCGCGTCTCTAACTCCTAACTAGAAAAAGATGATTGACCAAGAACAAGTTCACAAAGTAGCTAATCTTGCTCGTTTAGAATTGACTTCACAAGAAGAGGAACAATTCACTACCCAGTTGGGAAGTATTCTGGACTATATCGAACAATTGAATGAACTTGATGTCAGTAATGTGCTGCCAACAACACGGGCAATTGATGTCAGCAATATCACACGAAAGGATGAATTGCAACCCTATCCTGAGCGGGAAAGTATTCTCAATAGTGCGCCGGAACAGGAAGGCGAATTTTTCAAAGTACCGAAAATCCTCAATGCTGAATAGTCAAACAATTTGGGATTTTAGATTTGTTTCACGCACAAAGGGCAGGGAAGTAAAACATACATAAGTTGTGTTAAACATTTGTTTATATTATTGGTAACTATTAAAACACTTGCTCGTACTGCCAAAGTATGTTATATGTCTAAATCTCTAATCACCGTTACCGTCAAATTGTTCGCTGCTTATCAAGAAGCCTTTAGGGTTTCGGAACTAGTGCTGGAATTTCCTAATAGTATGCCAGTCAAAGCAGTATGCGATCGCCTCATAGCTGAACGCCCTGAACTCTCACAATGGCGAGATATAACCCGTTTTGGGATTAATTTGATATTTGTCGAACCAGATACCCTACTACAAGATGGGGATGAGGTTGTGTTGATTCCACCAGTTAGCGGTGGTTAGGAAAACAGTTAGGAGTTAGGAGTGATAAATTAAAGATTCATTCAAAGAGAATTGGTCTTAGCAGTTAGCTTTATTAAGTTATCTAACTCTTGCTGCATCTGACTAACAACTAATTCATAACATTCATTGACATAGTGGCGATCGCTAGCTGCTTCAGAACCGTAGCGTTCAAATACAATTGGCGGACAAACTTGCGTATATATGGGCACTGGTAATGGAATATTAGGCAATGGGCCAATTCCTAATCCCCAAGGCAGTCCGAGATAAATTGGAAAAACTTCTGGATCGATACCTAATAGCCAAGGCATTCCCCACTCATGGAGTTGCTGCACAACTTTGTAGCAGTCAGCAATTATAATGAGTGTATCGTGAGCGCCCCAGGAAATCATAGGCACAATCGGCACATTTTCCCGTAACGCTAACTTGATAAATCCTTGTCGCCCCGCCAAGTAGATTTTGTTACGTAAATAATTCGGTCGGAAGAGATCTTCGGCTCCACCGGGATAAACTAGTAGACTCGCTCCAGAGCGTAAGGCAGTGTAAGCCATTTTTGGATGAGCGAAGATTGCTCCAGCCTTAGCGACTAGTTGCGCTAGTGGCGTGCTAACTTGCCAAACCTTGGGATGCATCAAACCATAAACTGGTTTCTCTACACCAAATCTTCGGAACCAGTCGTACATCATCATTGACATATCAGGGGCCGCGAGTCCCCCATTGTGCGAACCAACAAGTAAGACTTTTTCTTGGGGTGGAATATTATCCCAGCCACTAGTTTGAACTCGAAAATAGTAGTGATACAAAAAGCCAAACAGGGGCATTAGAGATTCTATGAACTTTGGATCTCGCTCATCCAAAGACCAACCGGGTTTTTTGTTTAAGAAATGTTGCTTTTTTGACATTGAGGCATTTTAACAGGATTGGCAAAGTTAAAACAATCCTTTTTTTAGATATAACTCAATACGGTTGGGTTAAGGCTAAAACTCTGTTATTAAAGTCAACGTATAGCAATCCTAAATGAGATTCAAACTCATGGTATTTTTATATAAGAGAGTAAAAATGTTACCTTCATAATGCTCAGTTTTAAGGAAGTAGAGGGGCTTGTTGGGTGTAAACCTATGCGCGACAGAAATCCTTGGACTATGTGGATAGTGGTTGTAGTGGCTGTTAGTGCAACGGCGATAGGCATTCACAATTTTGAATGGTTCTTAAATGTTACTTGTCTGGTAGATACTATGCCCACTACCAGTAGACATTGCAAGCATCTGCGCTAGCTTTAGTAAGCTCCTTTATATAACTGGGATTATTTCATGTTTATTTGAATACGACCCGAAGCTGACAATCACTCCGCTAAGTAGTAATGCTATGGGGTTTCTCCTCATATTTTGGACTTATTTTCAGATACCAATATGTAGGATACTACGTTTTTATACTTGGTAATTATTTTTTAATTGTTATGCTGGGTTCCAAGTGCCGTGGAAGCTGTGGGGAATGACGCTAGGTAATCCTAGTTTGCAAACGGGTTCTGCATCTAGGCGATCGCTATCAAATACCCAAACTTCACTACTATGAGAAATACCATCGTATACAACAGTTAGCACCCAGCCTTGCTCAGGGTTTTGGGCATCTTGGGCGTGGATCGGTTCTGAAGGATAGTGGTTTTCTCCTAAGTCTGCTTCAGTGAGAGTTTCGGTTTTGTAGTCGAAGCGGGCGATCACACTGAACAATTCTTTATCTGTATCCGTTCTTTGGGGCATTAATGATATGTAAGTATAGCGCCAAGGTTGCCCAACTTGCGATCGCTGCACTATAGGAAATTCACAAATCCGGTTGACAACTTCCTGTATTGCTGTTATTTTACCAGATTGGGGATTGAGGCGTACTTGCCACAATGTTCCTCTATAAACTGTGTGCGTCTCACCACTTGCGAATTCTCTGAGATACTCATTAGTTTGGTGAAAATCTGCATATCGCACCATGTCCAGAATCACGGAACCGTCTTTATCTTCATAGCCGTTGCCAAAATGCCAATTGAACCAGGCATCTGTTTCACCACGACTCACTAAGGATAAGTTTTCCCGGTCAAAGATTAACACCTGGGTTCCTAACTGAGGTTTCCACAACAGAGATTCACTAAAGGTAGTCACACCTAGCAAAAGTGAAAGCATTTTCATCCGCATTGGTGGCATGAAAAACACCAGATACCTTTGAGTTAAAACAAAATCATGCATTATAGAGCCGCGATCTAGCTTAAAAGCAGTTTTTTGGATAATTTTGCCAGTAGCATCGCTTTTGTAGAGATTCAGTTGTACAGAACTTCCAATGCTGATTCCAAAGTTAAAAATCTCACCTGTTTGTGAATCACGCTTGTAATGAGCAGAATAAGGTAATCCGTTATCCAAAGCACCTAAATCATCCAATCCCTTCGTTTCTAAAGTATGCAAATCAAGAGCATAAGGATTGCTTACTTCCCATAGAGCCAACAATTTATCAGGTAAAGCCAACACTGAGGTATTCGCTGCATTCTTGATTTGTTGACCCCAGCGCTTCCAGATAGGGCCTGACGGATGCATCCCATAGACACCATAAATAAACCTATCCGCTTCAGTTTCAGCTAGATATTCTGCTGTTTGCACATAGCGATAGACTCCGGTAACTCCTGCATCTGTGAAATGAACGCCGAGAATTGCCCCATCTCCATCAAACCAGTGTCCCACACGATTGCCACCGCGTTCTAGCCGTGCGGGACCATTGCGGTAAAGTGTGCCACGCAAGCCATCTGGGATTTTGCCAGAAATAATTGACAGTTGAGTAAGGGGAAATTCTTTTGCCGGTTCTGCGATCGCACCAGCCCAAGAATTATTGATTGACTTTTTAGTGATAGTCTGCATATTAAAATATTGCCTGATACATTGATGTAGAACGATGTATTCTGACATTGTTGCAATTTTTGGCGTTGCAGAGAAGGCGGGATGATTTAGCAACTTACAAAATTCCTCCCCTGCCTCCTCTGCTGGTTATATACGAGGGTGGTGTCATCAGCGAATTTTTCAAGGATTTCGCCTAACCTGTCCAAACAGATATAGCGATCGCTCAGACTATTGCACATAATGGAAAGCATTTTAAGTATTGCTTGGGTCTTGCCAGAACCAGGGAACCCAAGAACATAAATCACAATGGTGCTAAGTCGTCTGGTAGTTGAATATCTACCTGCATAAAGTGTGAAGAGCAATTCAATACGGTAATTGCCAGATCAATTTTTAATGCCAGTTTTTTACTGGTTGTAAGCTGAAAAACATCTAATTTGCATAACCGAATTAAACATAACTCTTGTGGGGTGGGCATCTTGCCCGCCCTAATTATGCAAGTTAAATGTGGAACAGCTTACCAGACAATTTTATCCCTGGCGATGTCTGCGGTGGCAAGCTACGGAATATTGAACGCGGCTGATCAAATTCTTAGCGTAACTTTCAGACTAACTGCTTATTTTACACCTATTATCAGGTCGTATGTTAGGTAACTTTCAGACTAACTGTTTAGTTCACATCTATTGTCAGGTTATAAAAATGTTAGGAAGAAAAGTGAAAAAAGTGGGATTTAAAAAGTGAAAAAAGTGGGAAAAGTAGGATATTTCCTAAAACCTGTTGACAAGCTTTTAGATAAATTGCTATTTGTACATCACAAAGCATAAATGTCTATGTACTTTTTGGAGGAATTATAGAGAAGTCAGAATATTCTGACTTCTGAATTTCCTCATGTCACTTTTGTGTTTACAAAAAACCTATTTGTGCCAGAAGTTTGAATTGAGATTTGAGATTTTAGTGGTTCAGGTTCAGTGCTGTACTAAAGACGTATGATGCTGCCAACATTAGCAGTAATTTGGCAAGCATCGAACGAATGTTTTTACAGCTTTTGTTGATAATTCTCTTTTGTCGGATAGAAAAAACTAGTCGACAATCTTTTTTCATGAAAATCGTAGTATTAAACTTGTATTTACTAGAACCATTAGTAATAAATTTAGTAAAACTTAGATAAATAAAAATTAACAAATGACAAAAGTAAATGAATTAAGAAAAAATTAGATATTTTTTTATGACCTGTTGACAAACTATTAAATAAACTGTTATTTGTAAATACATCTTAGACACAAAATGTCTGCACACTTCTGGAGGAATTTATGGCTAATGTCAATCAAGTGAGTTTCAAATCTACCTGTAATCGAAAAGTTCTTGTCGAGGAATTGATAGATGGTGAATTAAAAGGAATAGTGGGAGGAATTACTGTCTCTTCGGATAATTCACAGATAATTACGGCGATTTCAACTGATGGAAATGATGCTGTTGTTCAAGACTCCAATCAGGACATTGTGAATACGAAGACTAAGCAAAGAACACGCAGAAGAAAATTATATACGTTTATAAATGGAGTAACGCAAACAACAGATGCAACAGTGACTTCAGCTGTTTAGCATTCACAGTAACTCAAATTAAACTCACGGTTTATGTACCCAATTGAAGGTACGTATCCCCAACTTCTAAAGAAGTTGGGGATATTATTTTTATGAATAATTTAAGATGTTACCCGTTGCCTAGTCAGCAAAGGTTTGTAAGACCTATAGTAATTTTTAAAAAGCTTGATTTTTAGATATACCTTATACTTATCCTACCTTTTTTAATTTGAATTAATGCCGATATTTGATATTTCTTAAAAGACCAATCTTTAAAAAACTCCTTAATAACTTCATCATTTCTTTATATAAAACTCTTTCAAAAAACTGTATTGTTTAAACATAGTGAAATTGCAAAAGCAACCAATAACAAATTGTCGTCAAGCACATATAAATTAGTGTGTTTTAACAATAAGTTTGATAATAAAAATCGTCAGATACTTATTATTTTAAGCATCTAAATATTTTTATTATTTGGTTAATTAAACTAAAGATTTCACTATTCCAAAACCATTTTGTATAAGGAAGGAATTTTTATGTCAGTTGTAACACTTGAACAAGAAACATTCGCAGTCATGACCGAGTTAGCTGATGAAGAAATCAGTGGAATTGTCGGAGGAGGCAAAGTAGAGATCGCTCCCAAGGCGAAAGTTGGCGTTGAAGCCAAAGGTAAGAACGTACAAGTATCCACTCAAATTGGTGCCGCGGCAGCAGTTGGTAAAGGAGATGCTAAGGTTTATCAAGGTTCAAATCAAGAGATTGATAATAGCAGAGACCGTGTGTACTTCTAGTACTAATAGGTACTAGGTTATCTCCATAGTACGCTCATACTGAGTTACTATTTCACTATTCCAAAACCATTTTGTACAAGGAAGGAATTTTTATGTCAGTTGTAACATTTGAACAAGAAACACTCGCAGTCATGACCGAGTTAGCTGATGAAGAAATCAGTGGAATTGTCGGAGGAGGCAAAGTAGATATCGATGCCAAGGCTAAAGTTGACGTTAATGCCAAAGGTAAGAACGTACAAGTATCCACTCAAATTGGAGCCGCAGTAGCAATTGGTGGAGGAGATGCCAAGGTTATTCAAAAATCAAATCAAGAGATTGATAATAGCAAAGACCGTGTGATCTTCTGGTAAGTATGAATAGGTACTAGGTTATTTCCATAGTACGCTCATGTTGAGTTACCACCTCAACCAAAAGTCACTTTAACGGTTTGTATTGCCAAAAATTTTCCCATTATGATTTGTATCATCACTACAAATCAAAACAACACTAAGCTAGCAAGCATGTAAGTTATGCATTATTTCGTTAAGAGAGTTATTAAACAGTAATCCTTTGCCAATTGCTACGAACAACTGACAAAGGACTACAAACGACCCTTACGAATAAGCTACAAACATCTTATAACATAGTGGTCTGACTATTATTGGCATCACAACCCTTCACAACGTTACACGAACATTGGCGGGTGTAAGCCGGATAATAACGAAAGGTCAAAGGGTAAGCGACCAATCATATTATCCCTTACTTCTTACCCACCCGTCAATGTTTTCATATAAAGATTACAAAATCGTTACTTCAACGAAAGTTACTCCTCATCTACGCAAAATTTAAAAATCAAAAATTTCATTTTCTCAGCTTTCGACCTCTCATTAGATGGTAGGTTGATTTTTGCATCTGAATATTAGTATCCCAAAGCAAACAAAACATATCCGCCTTCCGCTGAAGCCAGAAGGCAATTTTTTATTCAGTTGTCAGCCTAATACCCAATTCCCTCTGAGTGCAATGCAAATTGGGATAATCTGTGATGATTAATCAAAAAAGCGACCTGTTCCGCAAAGAAGCTTTAGAGCGTGCTTCTTCCCCTGAAGAACTAGATCAAATTATGCAGGTAGTCAGCCCGAAAAAGTGGCTACCTCTAGTTGCTGTTGGTTCGTTAGTGGCAACAGGGATGACTTGGAGTTTTTTAGGTCGAATCCCAATTACAGTGACGGGTACTGGAATAATAGTCTATCCCAGTACAATTACCTCATTCCAGTCACCGATCGCAGGTAAATTGCGAACAATCAACGTCCGAGTTGGCGACTATGTAAATAGAGGAGATGTGCTGGCGACGCTAGACCAAAGCGAACTGATGAAACAGCTACAACTAGTACGCTCTAAATTAGGGCAACTACAAACAGAAGATAGCGCTGCTAGCTTAGTGCAAGTACAGCGGCAAAAGACAGACAAAGAAGCGATTAAACAGCAACGCCAATCTTTGCAGCAAAACCTCCAGGCCGTACAGAAACTAACACCGATTTTAAGAGAGAAAGGGCTAAATTCGATTCAACGCGATCGCGCCAATCAAACCCAAAGCTTACAAGCACTGCGGGATCTGTTACCTACCTTCAAACAGAGATTGACCAACCGCCAGCAGCTATTGCAAGAGGGGGCAATTTCTGGCGATACAGTCCTACAGTCACAGCAAGACTACTTAAATGCCATAACACAAATTAATGAAGCCGAATCGCAACTCAAGCAACTGGATGTCAAGGAAGCAGATGCTCAACGACAATACCTAGAGAATTTGAACTCAATTAAAGATTTGCAAGCTCAGTTAAAGCAACTAGATAGCAAAGAAGCGACTGCGGCGCAACAAGACTTAGAAACTGTAACCAACCGCAAAAAAGAAATTCAGGAAGTTCAGCGGAATATTGTTCAATTAGCACTGCAACTATCGAGCAACAGCTTAGTCAAGAGCAGTTACTCTGGACGAATTTTAGAAATCTCGGCAAGTCCGGGACAGGTTGTTTTACAGGGTACACCCATAGGAGCGATCGCCGCACAAAAGCGATCGGCTCAACCTGTAAGTGTAGCATTTTTTCCCGTTGGCAATGGTAAGCAAATTCAACCAGGGATGAAGTTACAAGTCACACCTAGTACAGTGCAACGCGAACGCTTTGGTGGCATCATCGGTGCTGTCACAGAAGTCTCAGCCTTTCCCGTGACTAAAGAAGGTGCATTAAGTGTAGTCGGCAATTCCGAATTCGTGGAAGCTTTGATGTCACAAGGGCCACAGATCCTAATTATGGCGCGACTGCAACCAGACAATTCGACCTTCAGCGAGTACAAATGGTCTTCTTCCCAAGGGCCGCAGATGAAAGTCACTTCTGGAACTACCACCTCAGTACAAGTCACTGTGGAAGAACGCGCCCCGATTACTTTTGTCCTGCCGATTCTAAGATCCTGGAGTGGCATTTCTTGATATTGGGGATGAGGCAGACAAATCAATTAAAAATTAAAAATTAAAAATTAAGAATCTATACTTCTGCCTTCTAACTCTTGTACAGACGCGAGGAATCGCGTCTCTCCAAAATAAATTAAGCCAAAGTTCAAATTTTAAAAAATATTTTTATGTTCTGGCGAAATCTGCAAAATATATTAGGGCGCTTGCGTAAAAACAAGCGGTGTCATACTCCTACTCTGTTGCAAATGGAGGTAGTAGAATGCGGCGCTGCTGCTTTGGGAATTATTTTAGGTTATTACAATCGCATTGTCCCGTTGACGGAACTGAGGCAAGCGTGCGGTGTCTCGCGGGATGGAGTTAGTGCCTTAAATATCTTGAAGGCTGCCAGAAATTATCGACTCAGCGCTAAAAGCTTTAAAACCAACTTAGCTGGCTTGTTGCAGTTAAAATTTCCCTACATTGTATTTTGGAACTTTAACCATTTTTTAGTAGTAGAGGGAATCGGCAAACAGCGAGTTTATCTCAACGATCCTGCTACTGGACGGCGCATCGTCTCCTTAGAAGAATTCAGCGGCGCATACACAGGTGTGGTGCTAGTTTTAGAGCCTGGTTCAGAGTTTCAACGCGGCGGACGCAAGCCTAGCACAATCTTAGCTTTGTGGTCACGGTTGCGAGGCTCCATTGGCGCATTACTTTACTGCGTGCTGGCAGGATTTTTGTTAGTAATTCCTGGACTGGCGCTACCTGCATTCTCCCAAGTATTTATAGACAACGTATTGATTGAGCATCGGTATGAATGGTTGCGTCCCCTAATTTTAGGCATGATCTTCACAGCCGGACTCAGTGGATTTTTGACACTGCTACAGTTGCAGTTTTTGCGTCAAATGAAAATTAAGTTGTCTGTGGGCATGAAAAGTCGGTATCTGTGGCACATTTTACGCCTACCCGTCAGTTTTTACGATCAGCGGTATGCTGGGGAAATCAGTAGCCGTATGCAACTCAACGACAGCATCGCCGACATGCTTTCGGGTGAATTAGCAACTACAGTGATTGCAGCAGTATCAGTATTTCTATATGTAATAGTGATGCTGCAATATGATGTTGTACTAACTTTAATTGCGATCGCCTTTGTCGCGATCAACCTTGCCGCTTTACAGTGGGTGAGAGGGCGGCGCACAGATGCCAATATTAAACTCATCCAAGAAGAAGGAAAAGTTCGCGGCGTAGAAATTTCTGGTCTTCAGAGTATGGAGACGCTAAAAGCATCTGGATTAGAGTCAGATTTCTTCTCCCGCTGGGGGGGTCACTATGCCAAAGCCATCAACACCCAGCAGGAATTAGAGCAAACAAACCAGACAATAGGTATTTTACCATCTTTTCTGTCAGCGATCGCTTCCATGCTGCTTTTAGCTGTAGGCGGTTTGCGAGTCATGGATGGAGCCTTGAGCATCGGCATGTTAATAGCCTTTCTCGGCATGATGCAAAGGTTTTTTGCCCCAGTAAGTAATCTCATCAGCCTGGGAAGCGAACTCCAAGAGATGGAAGGTAATCTGACTCGCCTCGATGATGTCTTACGTAACTCCATTGACCAGCAGTTGGAGCAGGGGAGCAGGGGGGCAGAGGGGCACAGGAGCAGAGGAGATGAGGGAGAAATAACTTTTAACTCCTCACTCAGCACTCAGCACTTAGCACTCAGCACTCTTAATTCCCCCTACCCTCTGCCCAAACTCCAGGGGTATGTTGAATTACACAATGTGACATTTGGTTATAGCCAAATTGCCCCGCCGCTGATTGAAAGTTTTAATCTCTCGCTCAAGCCGGGGCAACGAGTTGCCTTAGTAGGTGGGAGTGGTTCTGGTAAGTCTACTGTTGCCAAACTTTTATGTGGACTTTATGAATCGTGGCAGGGAGAAATTCGATTCGACGGCAAACCTAGAGAGCAAATTTCTCGCCAGGTACTAGCCAATTCTATTTCTGTCGTAGAGCAAGAGATTTTGTTATTTGCTGGCAGCGTTAGAGACAACTTGACGCTTTGGGATACTACCATACCTGACAGTCATCTTGTCCGAGCTTGTCAAGACGCAGCGCTTCACGATGTAATCCTTTCCCTGCCTGGAGGGTATCATGCTGACCTTTTGGAAGGTGCTACTAATTTGAGTGGTGGTCAGCGGCAGCGGCTAGAAATTGCCCGTGCTTTGGTGAATAATCCTAGTATCCTGATCATGGATGAAGCCACCAGTGCCCTGGATGCCGAAACAGAAAAGAACGTCAGTCGTAATCTGCGGTTGCGCGGTTGCACTTGCATCATCGTGGCGCATCGACTCTCGACTATCCGAGATTGTGATGAAATTATTGTCCTTGATCGCGGCAAGATAGTCCAACGGGGAAGCCATGAAGAATTGCAGCAAGTTCAAGGGCCGTACTTACAATTAATTCGCAGTGAGGGAGCAGAGGAGCAGGGGAGCAGAGGAGTAGGGGAAGAAATTACTCCCTTGTCCCCCTCATCCCTCTTATCCTTCGCAAATCTCAAAGGACAACACTATCGTTTTCAATGCAATGAATCGCTACTGCTAGATGACCCGGAAACAATTTGGCTAGTGAAATCTGGTTACTTGGCGCTATTTGCGATCGCAGTTAATGATGGCATTCCAGAAGGCACTCGTCGCTATTTATTTAGTAGCACAGCCGGACAGGCGATGTTTGCGATTGCACCAAGTTTAGGGGGCAAGCAGCAAGAGGTTTTAGCAGTGTCACTTGAGGAGACAGAAATTCTCAAAGTATCCAGAGCAGACTTTAACCAGTTGTTTGCTGACGCTAATAAAGAAGTAGTAACTCTAATAGAACGCTGGATTTATCAATTAGGTTCGGTACTTGCTGGTATCACTACGCCAACGACACCAACATCGCTGCCAAAAACCCGCCAGTTCTCCTTAGTCAAAGACCAAATCTTCCAGCCGCACCAAATATCGTGGGTGCAAATTTTCCAAGGGCGTGCTAGATGGATGGGGTTTGAGGAACTGGCGTTAACTTCTGCCTCTGGAATGTTGCCTTTGGCTGAAAATATGTGGTTACAAGCAGATAACACTGTCGAATTAAAAAGTGTTAACACCGCAGAAATCGCAGATATCAATTCCTTGTTAGGTGGTTTGTCCCAACTACAAACTTACTTCCTCCACTGCATTAACCTGCTGCAACGGCAGGAGATGGATGCAGAATTACTGAGATTTCAAGCCAGAGAACGTCTTGAGAGCCAAGTGATGCAAGAGACGTTAGCAGAATTAGCATCTGTATTGCCACAGCCAAAGTCAGACAGGCTAAATAATAGTTTAGGATTCAGTAGTAGTCTTGATGCAACTGACCCAGACCAAGCCTTACTAATTGCTGCTGGTGCTGTGGGACGAGCATTGGGAATTAAGATTCATCTGCCAGCTGCCTCAGAAAATTCTAATCGAGTCCAAGATCCTGTAGAAGCGATCGCTCGTGCTTCGCGTATCCGCGTGCGACGGATTCAGTTGCGGGACAACTGGTGGCAAAAGGATTGCGGGGCAATGTTGGCATTTACGCTGGCCGATAAACTGCCAGTGGCACTATTACCAGTGTCTGATACACGTTATGAACTCTACGTTCCTGGGGAACGAAGGCCTATCTCTGTCGATGCGCAGATAGCAGCAGCCCTAGCTAAAACTGCCTACGCATTCTATCGACCTTTACCTGATAAAAAGCTGAAAACTTTTGATTTACTTCAGTTTGCCCTCCAAGGACATTACAAAGAACTAATTATAGTTTTAGTAATGGGAATTACCATCAGTCTGTTAGGAATGCTGACACCTCAAGCTACAGCTATCCTGATCGACAGAGCGATCCCAGATGCTAATCGAGGCTTGTTGAGCCAAATTGCTGTTGGTCTGGTGGCTGCTGCCTTTGGCGGAATGCTGTTTCAACTAGCCCTTGGGTTTGCCACGATTAGGCTGGAAACTTTTGCCGATTCCTCCACCCAAGCCGCAGTGTGGGATCGATTGTTAAACTTGAAGGTTTCCTTTTTTCGCTCTTTCTCAGTTGGTGACTTGGATTCTAGAGTCACGGCTATTACTCAAATTCGCCAGCGACTGGGTAACACAGTCTTAAAAACAATCTTCTCCAGTTTGTTCTCCTTACTAAATCTGGGATTGTTATTTTACTACAATGTTTCCTTAGCTCTCATAGCTTGTGCAGTGGCACTAATAAATATTGCCGTCACTATCATCTCTGGTGTTCTAATTGTCCGTAAAGTTCGCCCATTACTAGAGCTACAAGGACAAATCTTTGGCGTGATGGTGCAGTTAATTAATGGAGTTGCCAAACTCCGAGTCGCCAAAGCTGAAACCCGCGCCTTTGCCTACTGGGGTAAACAGTATACGCATCAACTGAAATTAATGCTGAGTACCCAAGGCATTGAAGACAGCCTCGCAGTGATCAATCAAGTATTACCTGTGTTAACTACTGCTGCTCTCTTCTGGTTTGCTACGAGCTTAATTGGGCAGCCCCAAACTCTTAGAGGAGGTAGTTTATCCACTGGCACTTTTTTAGCATTCAACGTTGCTTTTGGCACGTTTATTAACGGAGCCACTAGCTTAAGTAGCACAGTTGTGGAAGTTTTGCAAGTTTTACCCTTATGGCAACGAGCCCAACCAATTTTGCAAGCTGAACCGGAAATTAGTTCTGCTCAAGCAGATCCGGGTAGGCTATCGGGCAAATTAGTTGTAGATCGGGTAACTTTCCGCTATCGCGATGATGGTCCCTTGACCTTGGATGATATCAACATTCGTGCTGAACCAGGAGAATTTATTGCCATTGTTGGGCCTTCTGGCAGCGGTAAATCAACTTTATTGAGGTTACTTTTGGGGTTTGAATTCCCAAAATCTGGCACGATTTACTACGACGGACAAGACTTAGCTTCTTTGGATGTCCATGCTGTACGCCGTCAATTGGGTGTGGTACTGCAAAATAGTCGGTTGATGTCAGCCTCTATTTTCGAGAATATTACCAGTGGTGCCTTGGTGACGATGGACGAAGCTTGGGAAGCAGCCCAGATGGCAGGTTTTGCAGATGATGTTGCAGCAATGCCGATGCAGATGCATACAATTGTTAGTGAGGGAGGTAGTAATCTTTCTGGTGGACAACGACAACGGCTGTTAATTGCTAGAGCGTTGGTGTTGAAACCCCGGATTTTGCTATTCGATGAGGCGACTAGTGCTTTAGATAACAGAACCCAGGCAATTGTCAGTGAAAGTTTACAACAGCTAAAGGTAACTAGGGTTGCGATCGCCCATCGCCTCAGTACTATTCAAAACGCTGACCGAATTTACGTACTTGCAAATGGTAAAGTAGTGCAGCAGGGTAGTTTTGTTGAACTAGGAAATCAATTAGGGCTATTTGCACAACTGATGATGCAACAGTTGCTTTAACTGGGTATTGGGAAGACAATACGCTTGGGTTAAGGCTAAAAACTAAAACTGGCGTAGGTTGGGTTGAGGAACGAAACCCAACATTATCGAGGCTTGGTTGGGTTGAGCAACAGCGAAACCCAACCTACTATTTTTCTTAACCCAAGCGTATTGATTGGGAAGATAGTAGGTAACCGAATTAACTTCGCTCCTATTTAAGCTTGCTCTCGTAATTTTTTTGAGTAATTTATTCTTTGCAAGTCCCCTACTCTGGTAAAAAATGCTGAAACTATTAAGATTAGAAGCATCTGCCTACTGAATACTTACTAAACTTTCCCACCCATGCCTCTGTCACGCATAGTAACGCTGATTGTCGGTCTGATCGTCATTTTGGGGCTAGTCCTATGGCTAATTGATTCCCTATCACGCCTCTATTGGCAATTGTCCTATTCGCCGTTGCTAGGCAATTTGTTGCTGTTATTGCTGATTCTCCTGATTGGAGCCTTGGTTGCAGCTTTTGTCTATTATGTATTGGTGATTCGGACTGGGGAAAAGCGATCGCGTCGCAACCCGAAGCGAGTGACTGCGGCGCAAGTTCCGGCTGCTAAATCTGATGCTGCTTCTACAACTCTCCAGGCTGTGCGGCAACAGGTAGCGCAAATTCAAGATGAAGTTACACGCCAAGCTTTATTAAGTCGATCGCGAGAGATTGAAGCCAACCTAGCACGGGGTGAAATTCAAGTAGTGGTATTTGGTACGGGGAGTGCTGGCAAAACTTCCCTGGTAAATGCGATTATGGGACGCATGGTTGGTCAGGTGGATGCACCGATGGGTACAACTCAGGTTGGAGAAACCTATTGTCTGCGGTTAAAGGGATTAGAACGCAAGATTTTAATTACGGATACGCCGGGAATTTTAGAAGCAGGGGTGGCGGGAACAGAACGGGAACAAATGGCGCGAGAACTGGCGACGGAAGCAGATTTACTGTTGTTTGTAGTAGATAATGATTTACGCCGCTCAGAATATGAGCCACTGCGGGGGTTGGCAGAAATTGGGAAGCGATCGCTCCTAGTTCTCAACAAAACTGATTTATATACAGATGAAGATAAAGAATCCATCCTCGCGAGATTGCGTCAACGGGTACGGGGATTTATTGCTACTAATGATGTGGTAGCGATCGCTGCTAATCCCCAACCTGCACAACTTGAAACTGGCGAAACCTTCCAACCAGAACCGGATATTGTGCCTTTGCTGCGGCGCACGGCTGCGGTTTTACGTGCTGAGGGTGAAGATTTGGTGGCGGATAATATTCTTTTGCAATCTCTGCGCTTGGGAGACGAGGCGCGAAAACTCATCGATGGCCAGCGTCGCCGTCAAGCTGACAAAATCGTAGAACGGTTTCAATGGATTGGCGCTGGTGTGGTATCAGTCACGCCTATACCAGTTGTAGATTTATTGGCGACAGCCGCAGTCAACGCTCAAATGGTTGTGGAAATTGGCAGAGTGTACGGCTGTGAATTGAATATGGAACGGGGACGAGAATTAGCCCTTTCTTTAGCGAAAACCATCGCTAGTTTAGGCATTGTCAAAGGAGCAATTCAATTATTATCTACAGCGTTGCAACTCAATGTTGCCACGTTTATTGTTGGTAGAGCAATTCAAGGCGTGACAGCAGCTTATTTAACACGAATTGCAGGTAAAAGTTTTATTGAATATTTTCGTCATGACCAAGATTGGGGTGATGGTGGAATGACAGAAGTTGTACAGCGACAGTTTCAGATTAATCGCCGAGATGAATTTATTAAAGCTTTTATTCAAGAAGCGATCGCGCGGGTAGTGAAGCCGTTAACAGAAAAATCTGAGGTGGTAGAGGAAGATACGGAAGCTAAGGGTTAGGAGATTCTGAGCATAGGAGGGCAATATTTATTTTTGGTAAATTACAGTTGATTTGTAACCGTTCACAGGGTTAAGGAGTGAATAAGGGTTACAGGCCAATGGCACTAAGAAAAGCCCAAGGCAGACAGTTTCAATGCTTTCACAATGACATCTTCAGCATTTTCATATCTACCTATAGCAATTCGGGTTTGTATAAATTGCTCGTATTCCGCTTGAAGTTGGATGTTCATAGTTTTTACCTCTAGTTAATTAAGAGCGTTACCTAGCCACATTTTCTGTAGCCTGTAAAACTCAGTTGCGGATTCTTGTCCTAATCTAATTTTTAAACCATTGTTCACCTCTGGCTACTCAAAAGCGTAAACTAAGAAATTCTAGTAATTAATTTCTTACCAAGGATGGTCAAAGCCTCATATATCAAGGGTATTTAAGAGGCAGTGCGGCATAGCTTTATTACCCGGTCGGGGCTGATTGCTTACTTTGATAGACAGCAATCTGCGCTACACCAAGATTGTTATACTGTGTGCATAATCGTTTTAACATAACTAAGCTGGTTCCTCAGTAACGATATATGTTTTGTCTCCTATCAATGGGTTTTCACCATCCTCTCTAATAATAGGTGCCCAAGCAATTTTCATACCTTCTCGCTTAAATTTTTGAGCAACAAATTCTATATATTCCATATCAGGCTGAACTGATATAAGTTTCAATAGTTCTGTACCTGCTTTTGTTAACACTCCAACTTTATTTTCGATTTTAGGCGTATCTTTCTCTCTTTCAAATAAGAGAATTAAAGAGGAGTAAAGTAAATTAGAGGTACTGCCGGAGGTACTAGCTTCAAAGGAAAAACCTAGAAAATCACTATCATTTATAAGACCAGCCTCTCTTAGATCAAGAATTTCAGAAAAGCCAATAGTATTATCTTTCTTAAAAATATATTCTTTTGGGTCAAGGTAAAAAGCTTTGTTCTTATCACTTAGGACATATTTCCCTAATTCAACAAAGTTTTCTGCTTCTTGTCGTGAAAGATTTTTCAATATCTCAAGAGTACGTAGCGAGAAAGAACCAGGTTTTGTAATCTCCCCAGCCAGGATTTTCCCCCACCAGTATTGGAGATCTTCTGTTGAAATTTTCTCTGCTATATCAAAGAAATGATTAATCCATTCTGGTTCTGGCTTCTGTTCTGGGATCTCACTTTTATTTGCTAGTTCCTCAGCAGCGTTTGCACATACGGATTCTATATTCTGTTGTTTTCGTAACTCCTGGTATTCACTACGGTTTGCCGCACGCTCAGGAAGTGAGAGGATCGGGCTAGGTGTCTCAGAAGATCCCATCATCTTAACTTTACCGTCTTCATAATCTGCACCACCAAGCAACTTACGGCTCTCAGCCATAGCTTCGGAAATAACTCGTATTTCGTAAGCTTTAGCCTCAGCATTTTTCTTGATCAGGTATGGGCGTGAAACTGCACCAAACCCTTCAGCCATTACTTCAATAAGTCTCTTCAGTGGTTCACTAATGCCAGCTAAATCTTTGATTTCCATTTACAGCTACGTATTTTTTATTTCCTAAAAATCGGTGTTTACAATGGTACAAATGTATTAATAAGAATTTAACCGTAAAAACACGTAAAATTAATTTTTTTGTGCCGGACTTGGCCAAAATATTCTGTACTCCTATCAATGCTTTCTTTCCTTAAAGTGCGATCGCCTTTGGTTATGTGGGAAACTAACTCTGGAGCGATCGCCGATAATGTTGCTATAAATTTTATTAAGTAAAAATACTTAAATAAATCCATTTTGGATTTTAGTAACAAAAGTTCAAGATATATATTTTTCAAGTATTCCGGAAATAGGAGGGAATGTCAGAAAAACTAAATAAAAGGACTTACTGAGTAACCAGGTCATGACCTACCACATAATCGGTAAATTACTACAAGGGCGTTACCAAATTGTCCAAAGCCTTGGTGCAGGGGTGTTTGGACAAACATACATTGCTGTAGACGTAGATTATCCAGAGAATCCCAAATGCGTTGTTAAACAGATTAAAGTTAGCAGTTCCGAATCTGGCTACTTGGAGATGCTGAGGTTACTGTTTCTGACTGAAACCCAAACTTTGAAACTTCTGGGAAGTCATGACCAAATTCCTGAATTCATCGCCTGTTTTGAAGAAAACCAGCGATTTTATTTAGTGCAAGAGTGGATTGAAGGACATGCGCTGACTGCGGAATTGCCCATCGATCAACAATGGGGCTGTCTGTGGAGTGAAAGCGAAGTTGTAGAATTCCTGATCGATGTCTTAGGTATTCTAGAATTTGTTCACTCTCAAGGTGTGATTCATTGCGATATCAAACCGGAAAACTTGATTAGACGTGATAGCGATGCCTCCGGCAAGGGCAAAGCCCTACGCAAGTTAGTTATGATTGACTTTGGCTCAATCCAGTCGATCGATTTTGGGATATGTGCAGAATTGCCCATTTATAGAATTCCCGTCACTTCATTGGGATACATACCGCCAGAGCAATTTATTGGTCAAACACAGCCCAACAGTGATATTTATGCTTTGGGTATGATTGCTATCCAGGCTTTAACAGGGCTAGAACCACTACAATTAAAAACCGATCCTTCTACTAATGAAATTTTTTGGCGTTCTCAAAACACGCCAGTTAATGATTATCTAGCTGCTGTTCTCAGCCAAATGATCCGCTATAATTACCAAGACCGCTTTCAGTCTGCGGGTGAAGTGCTGCGGGTACTCAAACAAATAATCTGGGAACCTCAGCCATCAGAAACATTAGAGGAAGATTCTCAATTTACCCTTGAAGTAGCGAAAAATTCTGCATTTGGAAAATCATCCCCATTATTAACGGGAATGAAAGTAGGATTGGCAGCTAATTCTTTAGTGATGGGATTTGGTGTATATTCTTTAGTTAATACTGCACCTGCATATTCAGAAACAGATACTTTATATAAAGCCACAAAAGAATATCAAGCAGGGGATTTGGAAGAAGCGATCGCACTCGCTAAATCAATTCCTTCCCACAGCAATGTTTATCCAGAAGCGCAAGCTACAATTGAAGAATGGCAAGAGCAATGGCAAGTAGCTGCACAGCAATACGAAATCGCACAAATAGCTTTTAAAGAAAGCAGATGGTCAGATGTTCTTCATGCTGCTGCTAAAGTTCCAAAGATTTTCTATTGGCAATCTAAAATAGATAAAATAGTTCAGCAAGCATCTGTAAACATTGAAATACAGACGCAAGATTTATTAGCAAAAGCTTACGAAAAAGCAGCTAAAAAAGATTTTTCTGCCGCTTTACAATATCTGCGTCAAATTCCTCAAGAAAGTCATGCGGGTGCTTTAGTTCAAGACAAGTTAGCTGAATACAATCGAAAGCGGCAGATCAGAGCAGCTTACTTTTTACAGAAAGCCAATAAACAAGCATCTATTGGTGATTTTGATAGAGCTGTAAAATTTCTCAAAAATATTCCCCAAGATACTCTAGTTTATGCTCAAGCTCAAGTCAAATTGAATGAGTATACTCAAAAACAACGTGTACTCACTAACAATCAAAAGATAGCTTCTGCAAAAAGAACAAATTTATTCATCCCGAAAAACTCAGTTACTAAGGTTGAATATCTTCAAGGAGTAAATTATCTTCAAGAAGTTAATATTCGGTAAATTTAGTAATTCGTTATGACTTTTGACTTTTGACTTTTGACTTCCCCAAAGGGGTTGACGCTCTTGCTAGCTTGCTTCCCCGTAGAGGAGCGATGGGGGACAAGGAGACAAGGAGAATAACCCATGCCCAATGCCCTCTAATTTTTACCAAGGAACCAGACCATTTTCATCAAAAAAACCTCCGCTAGAACCATCATCAGGTAGAGTAGCTAGTCTTACTGCTGCGATCGCACCTTGCTCAACAGTGCGATACCCTTGGTATTGATTAATGTCAGTTGCTGTAAAACCAGGATCGGCAGCATTGATTTTAATTGGGGTATCTTTAAGTTCGGCAGCCAATAAAACTGTAATTGCATTCACTGCTGTCTTTGATGAATTATAAGCAAGAAGTTTATAGTCAGCGAATTCATAATTTGGATCGGAGTTTTGAGTCAGAGAACCTAAACTACTTGATAAATTAACTATTCGCCCTGCTTTTGATTTCTTTAACAGTGGTAACAACGCTTTGGTAACTGCAAACACTCCAAATACATTCGTTTCATAAGTATGTCGCAGTGTTTCAATATCAACTTGACTAGGTGGAAGGCGATCGCCATCACTTAGTATTCCAGCATTGTTTACAAGGATATCAAGTTTTCCGAATTCGCTCTCGATTTGTTTACCCACAGAGTCGATTGTTTTTTGGTTGCTCACATCAAGTTGAATTGTTTGGGCATCGATCTGGCTGAGACGAAGTTTATTCGCCGCTTCTTCACCACGTCCTATATCTCTTGAACCAACAAGAACACTAGCACCTCTAGAACCTAGTTGACGGGCAATCTCATACCCAATACCTTTGTTTGCACCTGTAATCAGCGCAACTTTACCTTTTAAATCTTCTGACATATTACTTCTCTATTTTGATCGACGCTGACAACTATTACAATCTTTGAGCAAGTTTAGTATACAAGTAGTGTGTATCAACACAATATTCAAGATTTAGTAATTCTACACAAATAGTGATTGGCTGTCATGTTTGCGCTAGTAGTAATTCATACTTCAGATAGCTGTTGAGATAATATTTGCAGCCTAAAGTAGCAATTGACTCAAAAATTCTTGAAGAAAGTAGATATGCAAACCAAACAGCTTGGCAATTCAGAGCTTAACATTACCCCAATCGGCTTTGGAGCCTGGGCGATTGGTGGAGGTGGATGGGCTTTTGGCTGGGGAGAGCAAAATGACCAAGAATCGATCGCCGCGATCAATCGCGCTCTTGACCTCGGCGTTAATTGGATTGACACCGCAGCTGTATATGGTCTGGGGCATTCTGAAGAGGTTGTTGCTAAGGCGCTCAAAGGTCGATCTAATCGCCCCTACATTTTCACTAAATGTTCACTAATCTGGGATGAAAAGGGCGAAATTGGTCACAGCCTGAAGGCGGATTCTGTACGGGGGGAGGTTGAAGCTAGTCTGCGCCGACTCGACATTGAAACTATCGATCTCTACCAGATCCACTGGCCCAACCCTGACTCAGAAGTTGAAGAAGGCTGGACGACTCTTGCCAAGCTCAAGGATGAGGGTAAGGTTCGCAATATCGGGGTTTCAAACTTCAATGTAGAACAGTTGAAACGTATCCAGGAGATTGCACCAGTCACTTCATTGCAACCGCCTTATTCGCTGGTTAAGCGCGATGTCGAAAACGAGATTCTGCCTTTTTGTAAGGAAAATAACATAGGTGTGATTGTTTATTCACCTATGCAATCTGGTTTGCTTACAGGAAAGATGACACTTGAGCGGGTTGCCAATTTTCCAGATAATGATTGGCGCAAAAACAATAGTGAATTTCAGGAGCCACGTCTATCTCGTAACCTAAAGTTAGTCGAGGTGTTGCAACATATTGGTGAACAACACGATCGCTCACCAGGTGAGGTGGCGATCGCTTGGACTTTAAATAATCCGGCGGTGACTGCGGCGATCGTTGGCGGACGCAATCCCAAGCAGGTGGAAGGAATCATTGGTGCTGGAGACTTTCGCCTCAATCAGCAGGAACTAAACGATATTGACACTTTCCTGCGCGAGAATCCATAAAATCTCTGCTGGAAAACCTTACAAACCCTACGGCTTTAGCCGGGGGTTTATTTAATATTTTTATTCAGCAACCGCTAAAAGTTATTTCACTTTGTCGCTATGCCGATAATATGAGGACTAACAATTGGCAATTGTGCATCAAATCGCTCATAATGGATGCTACTAAAACCAGCTTTTCCTAATGCTATCCAAGTTTCTCTATCTGGATGACAACCATCACCTATCACTTGCCAAATTGGACTAATTGTGTTTTGTAGTTGTCGCAATAAACTTCCTTGAGGTGTTGCGACATGTTCAATAAATAAGAAGCGTCCACCAGGTTTAAGTACTCTTAAAATTGCCTGCAATGTATAATCTATATTCGGCACTGAACACAAAACTAATGTACTAACAACAGTATCTATGCTGTTATCTTCAGCATCTAACCATTCAGGATTACCACTGCGGAGGTCAATATTTAAACCCAGTTTTTCTGCTTGTTTTTGGAGAGAGGAATGCGTATGTGAATTTGGCTCAATTCCTATCCAGTGGATATCTTTAGGGTAGTAGGGTAAGTTAGGGCCTGTTCCAGGGTTAATTTCTAACACTTTACCTTGGAGATTAGCAAAAAGAGAACGTTTGCGATCGCTGACAATTTTATCATATTTACTGCTACTTGGAGTCATCATCCAAGCAAAGAAACGTTTTCCAAAGTTGACAAAAATCTGATTTTTTGAATCTCCAATAATTTGGTTTACAGTCATTATCTACTTCCTAATTTTTGAGGCGATAAATTGGTTTGCAAAACAACCATTTATAGCCTTAAGGTACAATACTTCGTGTTTCTTATACCTCACCCATTAGACTCACCTGATAGGATGAATTTAATTAACGTATTACGCCTAGCAACTGACCGCAAGATATCACAGAAAGGCCAAAAGGATTGAGGCGTCTATATATCAATACGCTTGGGTTAGCGCCAAAAACCTTAAACTGCATAAGTTGGGGAGCCACTGCGCCCTTACGGTTTCCTTTTAGCATTCTCGCTTTCTTCGCAAGTGGCGTTTGAGGAACGTAGCTTGCTTCCCGTTCGCGTAGCGTCTCCAAAGGAGAAGGGTAAACCAATATTTTTAGTGGTTTGTTGGGTTGAACGAAGTGAAACCCAATAGATTATCCTTAACCCAAGCGTATTGGTCTATATATATGGCGATGAGCGATCGCTATGGTTATATAATTTTGGATAATCATAGCCAGAGATTTTTGAATAGGCGCTTCAGTTTCATTGTCTACTGTAGAGCTATCCTCATCCCAAATCAGAATTGGCGGATCTTTGACAATAGCATGGGCGATGTTTGCGGTTTTTGCTAGCCTACGCAATTTGCTGTGGCTGACCTCCAGAAAGTTTGTGACCCCATTTGCCAACAAGTTAAAGAGATCGCTGCTTCCTATTTTAAGTAACCTTGCGAAAAGCTAACATAAATGCGGATGTTATAATCCAAAGTGGGTTTTGCAAAACAGCATTTCTTGGACTCTAATCGCTCTAATGAAGTACGAGATACCAAATTGGCGGCGGTCATAACTAAAATCGTACAACGAATAGTGACAGAAAAATTAGCTGAAAACAATTGTTTCATTCAAAAAAACTATGAGCTTTAAACTTCAAGCTTTGCAACTTCCTACTCTCCAGAAAAAATCCGAAGGGTTGATTGTAACTGCTTGGCAGAAATTTCTTTTAGATTATGACTTCTCCATTGCTGCCGTTGATGGGGATTTTGGGAATATTACAGATCAAGCAACTCGTGATTATCAGACTAGTAATGCTTTAACAGTAACGGGAATTGTCGATACTGCTACTTATAAAAAAGCCCTAGAGCAAGGTTTTGCGATTTATTTTGCTATCTATACCGATGGCGGGAAAAAATTATTAACCTATCTTAACTTTGGAGAGAATGAGGTCAAAGACTTACAAAAAAGTTTAACAGCGATCGCTCGTTTGAATCCGCCGTTAGTGGCTGATGGGGACTTTGGGCCCAACAGTACAAAAGGACTAGCTGAAACTTATAAAATAAGAGACATCAATTTTCGAGCCGAATTAGCTCAACAGCTTTCTAATACAACTAAAACCAAGCTAGGCATTGATTTTGAGTTAGCTTTAGACAACATAACTGAATACGCCAAAAAATTAAGACAACGACTGAGTGGAAAAGCCTGGGTTAATTTTTTCCCAGACAGCGACTTAATTGATGATTTAGCTTCTCCCTTCCGTCAAAAAGTACAAGCTTTTGAGCAAGCATTAAAAAATGCCGGAGCTAATATCGATATATCTTCAGTATTTCGTCCATCAGAAAGAGCTTATTTAATGCACTATGCTTTTCGTATTAGTAATAATGAAATTGCTGCCAAAGATGTTCCACCTATGCCTAATGTAGATATTAATTGGCTACATTACACCAATGCTGGTTCTGTCCAAGCTGCTAAAGAAATGGTGTCTGCTTATAATATTGCTTTTCGACCTGTTCTTACCTCTCGTCATACCCAAAGATTAGCAATTGATTGGGAAATTACTTGGTCAGGAACCTTAAATATCAAAAATGCTAGTGAAACTATAGTTAGTATTAATCAGCCACGAACGAGTTATGAAAATTCTACTTTATGGCAGGTTGGTCGTTCTTACGGTGTGATTAAATTATCTAGCGATCGCCCCCACTGGTCTAATGATGGACATTAATGGATAGAGGAACCGCATAAATGAGTGAAACGATCAAAATGTCAAATAGTAGAGGTAGTAATGAGACTCAGTATTTTTCTATATCCAAGAGCAATTGTATATTTAGCTACAACCGTCCTAATTTGGGGAAGTGGGAAAAGTGGGAAAAGTAGGATGTTTTGCAGTAGTCCTTGATTATCCTGCTATTAAGCTGTAACTTCTTGTATATTACATATTCATTATCAAGTTATACAGGTAATTGATAAATGTCATAAATATCGCACAATCTCATACAAAATATTTAAGAAGTATGCTCATTGGTTGTGAGTAAGTATAATTTAGCTGCGTTTGCTCTGCGTACATCATTGCACCAAAGCACTGAGCCAACAAGGATGTCACACCTTGAGGCTAAAAAATGAGGACAAGGAAAGATAAAATTTTGCCACCAAAGCGATTTTTAATAATCAACTTATTGACAGCTTTTCTAGTAGTCGGATCTACTATTTTCTGTTTAGTAGCTTACCTTCAGTCAGACTTCACACTTGAGTGTATTGTTGTCACACCTCAAAGTCTTTTCAATCTTCTAGAAGCTCCTGAATGCAGTTTTGCTTTATACTCTCCTTTTTTATCTGTTGTATTAGGATGTTATGTACTTCGCTTTGTTTCTCCTACCGCACGGTCAAAATTTGGGGTTACTTTTGTACTATTAGCACTTGTAATTCGTTATTTAACTTGGCGCTCATTTTCAAGTCTTGATCTATATTCATGGGCAGAAATATTTTTAGGATTAATTTTGTATAGTACTGAATTAATTGACCTAGCTGTGTTTGTTTTAACAAGAATAACTTCAATCTTTTCAACTAGTGAACAACGCTCAAAGGAAGCAGATCGACTGAGCCAAGATGTCTCCTCTGGTCGATATTTACCTTCAATCGATGTCTTAATTCCTACCTATGACGAGCCTGAGTTTGTAGTACGACGGACAGTCTTGGGTTGTTTGTCTATGGAGTATCCCAATAAGCAGGTTTACATTCTTGATGATACTCGCCGCCCTTTTATTCGTGACTTAGCTGAAAAGCTTGGCTGTAAGTACATTACTCGAAGTAATAATCAGTATGCAAAAGCTGGTAATTTGAATAATGCCTTACTTGAGACGAATGGTCAGTTAATTGCAGTCCTGGATGCTGACTTTGTCCCATTCAGAGATTTCTTGAGCAGAACTGTAGGTTTTTTTCAAGAATCTGATGTTGGCTTAGTTCAAACTCCTCAAAGCTTCTATAACCCCGATCACTACGCTAGAAATCTTTGCATAGATCACTTAGTACCTTATGATCTCGCTTCCTGTTTTGAAGTCAACTATTCTCAACGTGACTATCTTAATACTGCCACTTGCTTTGGAACGGGTTATCTTGTTAGAAGAGATGCTCTTAATCAAGTCGGCGGTTATTTCACAAAATGTATTAATGAAGATACTTCTACTTCTATAAGAATATTATTACAGGGCTATCGTGTCATTTTTCTTGATGAGAAATTAACTATCGGGGAGTCTCCTCGTACTTATATTGATCTTGTCAAACAGAGAGTACGGTGGCATCTTTCAGACTATCAAACTACCTTGTGTAGGGGCGACTTAGTTATCTGGCAAAAGCTGAGTTATTTTCAACTACCCTTCTTCATTATTTGGTACATTAGACCTTTCTTACCTCTTACTCGTACAATTTCTCTTTTTATACTACTAACTTGTATATTATTAGGGATTAAACCGTTTCTAGCAACATATAATGAATTTATTTTTTTCTGGCTACCTTGGCTTGCCGCTTCAATTATGAGTTATGGTTGGCTTTCTGAATATCGAACAACATTCCTTTGGCAAGGATTTTTCGATATGCTTTTACTCTACCCTTTGCTAAAATGCCAAATATCTGCATTTAAAAAACCATTTGGACAACCTTTCAATGTAACTCGAAAAGCAGTGCAATCAAGTAGAAAAGCTTATAATTTATCCCTAACTTATCCATTATTAATAGGAGTAATTATAATATTGGCTGTAATCCTAAATCAAGTTTTTTCAAGTTTGGCAAGTAATCAAATAATTTCTGACGAGATATTGATAATGGCGTTATTTCTCAGTTTTCCTGCATTTTTGATGTATCTTGCATTTTGGTCAGCTATCGATCAACCCGAAAACAGAGCAGTTGATCGATTTACTTTGCAATTGAATTGCCAAATTAAGTTTGATTCGGATTTAAAAAACGATTCCTATGACAAATTATCTAAGGGAATGACACTCAATTTGTCTGAACGAGGCGCTTATATTTCTCTATTGAACAAAACAACCGAATCTTTAGACGAGATAGTCTACTTCAACTTAAGTGAACATGACCTAAAAATCAAATCAAGAATTTGCCGAGTAGAAAAAAATAAAGAAAGGACTTTACTGGCACTAAATTTTTTTGATATGAGTTATCATCAGCATCAGAGATTGATAGAATTACTATATGCTAACAAAAATTATTTACAAACTAACACATTGGGTAGCTTAGAAACTCTTTTTGTTCTACTCGTATCATTATTAAACCCTAGTTTCCTAAGAAGAAACAAGTAATCATTAGTATAATGTAGTGTTTATGTAACTTCAAAAATTATGACTATTCATCACCGTATTATTCCCAATCAAATTTATAAAATTTTTGATAATCCAGGTGTATTTATATTCACAACAGGTTTTGAGCCTAGAAATGTTAGTTCTGAAGGCAAAAATGTTTTAGAGAGACTTGAAAAGTTTCTAAATCCTAATGACTGGTGTTTTGAAAGTTTATTATGGCATCTAACTTGGAACCATGCTATGACCTACTTTCGGCGTTGGAAGTATTTTGAATCCTTAGGTGTAAATTATGTCGTCATGGCTAATTCGCACTATGACGAATGGTGCTGCAAACTTTTGGGTATTCCAGTTCAGTTGATGCACAAGGGGCAGTTCATAGATGAGAGAGTTCTTACCTTAGCTAATCCCAATAGGGTTTGTAAATATGATGCAATTTATGCTGCTCGAGCCCATGTTGGGAAAAGAATGCACTTAGCTCAATCTGTAGACAAATTATTTGTGTTAACCTATTTGTGTCCTAGAAACTCATTAGGAGAATATGATTTAAATTTATTCGAGCCAAAAATTAAACATGCAGATTGGAATAAAAATTATATTGATCGTGTTGAGGAAATAGTTGACTTAATTCATCAATCTTGTTGTGCATTAGCTTTATCCAAAGCTGAAGGTATTATGTGGGCTGGTCTAGAAGCAGTTCTTTGTGGAATTCCTGTAGTGAGTACACCGTCTATAGGGGGAAGAGAATATTATCTAAATTCAGAAAATTCACTTACCGTTCGCTCAGATTCTACGGCCATTTATCAAGCAGTTGAATATTATAAGTCTCACCCTCCTTCTCCGAAAAAGGTTAGAGACTCAGCATTGAGAATTCTTCAACGTTGGAGAGAAGCTACAGCCCAATATTTTGCATCTAAAGTTTTGTATACAGGTGAATGGACTCCAAAACGAATAGAAGAACATCTTTTTAATTCAGAGAACGGGATAGGTCAGTTTCTCATTCTAGATTTACCTTTCACTCAACTGAAAAACAGTGCTACCTCTCTCACTAGCCAAGCAAGTGAGCAAGCTGAGTGTGAGATGTTCGATCAAGTGTTTGAATTATTGCAAGAGCAGTTAGAGCGATTGCCTAATTCAACCACCACTCTTAATCTCTACGTAGAGTTGGCTAAATTGCAAATTGATGCAGGGCAGCTTGATGCAGCATTCCAAACACAACAAGCTTTGTTGCAGCGGAGCGAATTCCATCTGCCATCTGGCTATTACCGGTCTGGTCTAATTGCAGAATATCGGCGGGAGCTTGAGCAAGCGCGAAACTACTATCAGCAAGTGATCGATTATGAACCCGGAAATTGGAATTTCAATGTTGTTCGGAAAGGAGCAAAACAGAAACTAGATAACCTGAAGTAGTTACTGCTTTAATTCCGGCTGTGTTGCAAGAATGGGTATTGTCAACTCATTTCCTTCTAGTGTTCCTTTCAAGTTCCATAACTTTTGTCAGTCAAGCAGTCCGTAGTAGCCATTTAAAAAAGATTGTATCCAAGAGTAATTCAAAAGCTCTATTAAAAAAATCCCCAGGGCAAACGCATCTAAATATTGACAAAGTGGTAAGTAGAGGTGCAGTCCTAATAGTACAAATTAACTACCAGAAGATTTAAGTGAGCGATCGCTAGTTAGTGTATTCTCATTGTCAAAGTAGAATTTACAGCAATTCCAAAGTTACTAAAGATATTAGAACTGTATGGATGTGTAATGACAATTGATGCAATTGGATGCCAGAAAGGAATTGTGAAGTTCATCACACAACAAAATGCAAATTATGTGATTACATTAAAAGTTTTAGCGTTAGCTTAAACTAGTATATCAAAACTTGAACTTAATATTTTACCTAAAATTTTCGTTATTTCTCCAGATTAAGCATACTTTTATCTACCAATTAATGAGCTTTTTTAATATTAGTAGATATCGATTTATCTAGAGATAAGCTAATTCATTTTCTGGAAGTATTTTTGATTTGCTTTATATATATAGCAATTTTTATGATTATTTATATCATTTTGAAATCTTTTTTAGTTTTTATTAGTAAATAAGATGCGTTCGCCCTAGCTCCACCAAGGCTTCAGAATAAGTCTTCGTGGGGGATTTCTATTTGCATCTCCCAATCTCTGCATATTCTTTGAGTACGGTAAACCGTATTTGCTCGTTAGTTCCCAAAGATTAATTAAATTGTTAAGTTTAATTACATAAATGAAAAAAAAGGCTGCAAACATTGCTAAATCGGAGAAATTATGAGAAACGCTAGTATCCTTGACGCTCGAGACAAGCTGAACAACTTTTTGTCACCCTTAGCAAGTCTTCTCCCTTGGCTCTAGAGTCATCTCCCAAAGGAGACGCCAAGGGCGAAAGCCTTCGACATGGCTTCGCTTAGAGCGAGTCCGCGAGCGTCACAAGCGTCATCAGCGTCACAGCCCATCGTTGACATTGCTTAGATTGGGCGAATATACCAGCATTTTGACCAGTGTTTAAATCAAGTTTCTCAAAGCCTTAAGGAAAATGAGAAACAGGGGAGGCTAGGTAAAACCAATGCCCAATGACGCCACTTGCTCTACTTGGGGAGACCCCAAGACCGCAGTGG
>NZ_CAXTTT010000001.1:164428-179438 GCF_964247315.1 uncultured Nostoc sp. | reverse complement strand
GTTCAAAGACTCATTCACGAGTATCAAAGACTCATTAATGGAGTTCAAAGACTCATTCACGAGTATCAAAGACTCATTAATGGAGTTCAAAGACTCATTCACGAGTATCAAAGACTCATTAATGGAGTTCAAAGACTCAATGAGATTTACTCCTCACTCCTCACTCCTCACTACTTCTGAGTCCAGCGCCAATTGTAGCGATTCCATTCATACATTCCTTGAATTTCATATTCTGCGCCGTTAAAGAAGCGGACGACGCAATTAGTAGAGGAATCATCACGTAGGCGTAGCCCGTCGTAGACATCGCTAATTTCCTCGACCTTAATCACCATACAGGGAAACCATTCCCGCTTACAAGGCCCATCCTCCTGCACCCATTCCCATAGTGCATTGGAAACTTCAATGCGATCGCCTACTTTTAACTTCAGTGCATCCTCAAAATAAGAATACTTATCAAAATGATATGATTCAACACGATTCAACCACTGTAAACCATAGCGTTGGCGAATAAACTGTACCGTTCCAGAATCCTTTTCCAACAACCAGTCGTTGAGTAATTGCACTTTCCAAGTGCGGTTGCGTTGTTCTTCATCCTTAACAAATTGTAAAAATACTTCTAACTCTTCTGGGGTAAGTTCATCTAAAGGATTAGCAATATTTGATATCCCAGAGGTAGAATTTCCCTGAATTTGCTCGACCACTTGCAGTAATATCTGTTTCTGCGTGTCAGTGAGAGGACAGCTTGCTGCATCACAATCATTAAAGGCTGCGAACATAGCTACTTCAATCTCATCTGGAGTCATAATTTCATAGCAATTGAGGGCTTATTCTCCTAATTATTACAAATGTTAAATTCAAGTCTCCAATCACCCTGTAGTTAAATATAAACATAATTAAATATAAGATGCCTAATATTCGGATAAAAACTTGATTTTGTCTCCTGTCTCCTGAGTTGTTGGCATCGGCTTAGTATTTTCTAGTGTTGACCTATTTATAACCTAGTTAGGAAAATTGCCATGACTCAAACTCAGCATTCCACATAACTCCTGACTTTTGAGGAATTTCTGGCTTATGACGATCGCACCGATACCCGTTATGAATTAGTGGATGGAGAGCTCATAAAAATGCCAACTCAGAGCCAGGAAAATTGTGATCTTGCCAAATCTCTATTATTCAAGTTGGCAAAGCGTTTTCCTATGACCTTGCTGGCTTACAAGGACATTGATGTTGAAATTAGTGGGCGGCGAGCAACCTGTCGCCTACCCGATATGGTGGTGCATACGGAAGAGTCGAAAGCAGCTTTGATTGGCAGTCCTCGCAATCTGATTACCCGCGATATGCCCCCGCCTGCGCTGGTGGTTGAAGTCGTCAGTCCCGGAACCGAGAACCGCAGCCGCGATTACCGTTACAAACGCACGGAATACGCAGCTAAGTAAAACGATGTGGGAAAACCAAACTATGTTAAGAAAAATTAAATAGGCTTAAACCCTCTTCTCTCCTGCCTCCTGCCTCATCGCAACGATAAATATTTACACCGACCTACTTAGAGGCATTACTGAATACTGGATTGTCGATCCTGAGTTAAAACAAATCACTGTTTGCAAGTGGGTCGAGGGACAATATGAAGATACGGTCTTGAAGGGTACGGCGACCATTGCATCAGATATAGTACCTGATTGGGAATTGATAGTGGAGCAGGTATTTGCAGTAACGAATTAATCACGGAAATAGAGAATAGAGAGTAGGGGTATGTTGTAAGCTGAGGTTATCAGTTAATAATTATTGAATTAAATCACGGGGTCTTTTATGCGGTTGCGTTCGCTCACGGTCGTTTTTATTTCATGTCTCATTACTTTTCTATCGTGGGTGATTGTTCCCCCAGCTGTAGCCCTAACACAGATTAAACTATTTGATGTCTCTTATAAAGATTGTCCATCAGAACTAGCACAAGGCGCTGTTATCAGTAGTGGTAGCGCTGCTGCCAATTGTTTTCTTGTCATTGGCAAAGCAGAAAATGGTACTAATAAAACAGTCTACGACGCAGATATTTTTGGACGTATTTATGATGCTAATAATGACTCAGTGATGCAAAACCGCACTCGCTTAGGCTCTATTACCGAGGTACCACCAGGTATTAGCGATTTTGAATTGAGAATTTCTGTACCTGCGAATCAGCCTACTCCGTTGAAGCTAAAACAGTTCAAGGCTGCCGGGTTTAGCGGTCAAGTGCGTAGGTAATTCGTAATTCGTAAAAAATTGTAGAGACGCTTGTATACTTAACGTCTCTACACAATTCTTTACCAAGATAGTAATCAAAATCTTTCTATAAAGGCTATAAAGGCAGGTTAGATGGAATGGCACTCAGAAGCCCACTAACTACATTGAGTGCTAAGAAAGCTAAGATCGGCGAAAAATCCATACCGCCTAGTGGGGGAATAATTGAGCGGAATAGATTTAGATAAGGATCGGTTATCTGGGCTAAAGCGGCAAATGGCTGGTTATACCAGTTGATTGTCGGGAACCAGGTTAGCAAAACCCGGATAATTAGCAAATAGCTATAAAAGGTGACAAAGGTAATTAGTGTCGTAATCAGTAAACTCATGGATAGCTTTGTTTCCTACTAGGTGTCAAACGCGGTCTTATCTTTATAATTTTAATTTAGTCCAAAGTCAAAAGTGTTTGCGGATTTCACGTTTACCACACTTGACACTTTCACCACGCCTGAACAAACTTCAGGAGTCTTTAGTGAGAGAGCGGTCATTGCTTGGCTGGGGTGAACTACTATTCACTTTTCCCAGTTGATTTCGCACTTCATCAATTGTGGCATTTAGCTGGGCAATTTTATCTTCTAGCGATCGCCTGGCCGTTTCTATACCGTTGCTCTCACTTTCTGAGGCTTTCATCTGACGCCGCTTTGCTGCTATTTTCTTAGCTTCGACTTGGCTATCTGTCAGTTCTGTCTCCTCTTCTATTAGCAATTCTGGATCGCGCCGAGAAGCAATCAGTGCCCCGATAACACCGCCAAATATGCCACCAACAAACGCCCCTGCTACAAAACCACTGCCAAAACCATCTCGCTGACTCATATTTTTACCGCCTTCAACAAACCTTGCAACTTTTACAGTAGTTATGCTATTTTCCTGCCCTAGCTGCATACTAGCTTAAGTCCCAAAAATGCGATCGCCTGCATCTCCTAATCCCGGTACAATATATCCCTTGCTGTCCAGTTTTTCGTCAATTGTAGCGGTGTAAATTATTAAACCTGGATAAGCTTCACTCAATTTTTGCAAAGCTGGTGGAGCCGCCACTACACAAACAATCCGCGTCAGAGTTGGATCGGCACCCCGTTGTGTCAATTCTGCCATTGCTGCCATAATTGACCCTCCGGTTGCCAACATTGGATCGGTAACTAACACTCGTGTTTGGGGGTCAAATTTTTCTGGTAACTTGTTCAGATAACAATGAGGTTGCAGTGTCTCTTCGTCTCGTGCCAAGCCAAGGTGGTAAATCGATGCTAAAGGCAGTAAAGTCTGCGCTCCCTCTAGTAATCCTAGCCCAGCGCGCAGAATTGGCACTACTGCCATAGGCACTCGCGGATCGATCACCGTTGCTGGACAGATATCTAAGGGACTCTGTACTGCTGTTTCTTGAGTCGGCAACCAGTCTCGTGCAGCTTCATAAGTCAGCCATCTTCCCAACTCAGTCATCGCACTGCGGAATAATACTGAAGGCGTGCCTGCATCACGGGCTACTGCTAGCCAGTGCTCGATCAGGGGGTGGGGTGGAACATAAACGCGCAATTGTAGCGTCATAGCCAGAAATAGGCGCCTTTTTATTGTATAACAACTGAAACACCATAATACTCTTTCCTGCATCCGGCTGACAGCTTAAAATTAACAATCTCAATTTTATTGATAAGTTTTTCATTAGTAGTTGACATTAATTCTCAATCAAGGTTATATTCTTATACAGTGTTCTCCTCTCTTTTAAGGATCGGCAGACGGGATTAGTCAGCAGTAGCAGGCTCGTCCCTCTTTTTTTTGATTAGTCATTGGTCATTGGTCATTGGTCATTGGTCATTGGTCATTGGTCATTAGTTAAATTAAATGCAGATTGATTAACTCTAGACAAAGGACAAATACTTCTCTACGAGACGCTACGCGTTAGCGGAGCTTTCGCTTTAGCGATACGCTCAATACAAATGACAAAGGACAAATGACAAATGACAAATGACGCAATCGTAATTGGGTCTGGGATTGGCGGATTAGTAACAGCTACCCAGTTAGCGGCGAAGGGGGCGAAAGTGCTGGTACTGGAACGTTATTTGATTGCAGGTGGTAGTGCTGGTTATTTTGAACGCCAAGGCTATCGATTCGATGTTGGGGCATCAATGATTTTTGGGCTGGGACAGAACGGTACTACTAACTTACTCACCCGTGCATTATCAGCTGTAAATGTCAGCCAAGAAGCGATCGCAGATCCGGTACAGATTCACTATCATCTACCCCAAGGTTTAGACCTGAAGGTTGACCTGGTTTATGAAAAATTTTTGCAAAATCTTACTGCTCATTTTCGCCAAGAAGAACAAGGGATTCGTCGCTTTTATGACGAATGCCAAAAAGTATTCAAGTGCCTCAACAGCATGGATTTGCTGTCGCTAGAAGAACCTCGGTATCTACTGCGCGTATTTTTCCAGCATCCTTTGGCGTGTCTCGGTTTAGCCAAGTATCTGCCCCAAAATGCCGGAGATGTGGCGCGGCGTTACATCAAAGACCCGCAATTATTGAAGTTTATCGATATGGAATGTTATTGCTGGTCGGTGGTTCCATCGGATATGACACCAATGATTAATGCTGGGATGGTTTTTTCTGACAGGCATTATGGTGGAGTTAACTATCCTAAAGGCGGGGTGGGACAAATTGCCCAAAAACTGGTAGAAGGTCTAGAGAAGGCTGGAGGTAAGATTCAGTACCAAGCTAGAGTCACAAAAATTCTCACAGAACAAGGAAAAGCGGTAGCTGTACAACTGGCTAATGGTAAAGTATATCGGGGTAAACGCATAGTTTCTAACGCTACACGCTGGGATACATTTACACAATTACTACCAGCAGAACAAATGCCGCATAATGAGAAAAAATGGCAACAAGCCTATCAAAAATCTCCAAGCTTCTTGAGTTTGCATATAGGAGTAAAGGAGTCAGTTTTACCTGTGGGGACAGAGTGTCACCATATTTTGCTGGAAGACTGGGAAAAGATGACAGCAGCAGAAGGCACAGTGTTTGTTTCGATTCCCACATTGCTTGACCCAGATTTAGCACCAAATGGATATCAGATCATTCATGCCTTCACGCCTCATTGGATTGAGGATTGGCAAGAACTTTCTCCGGGTGAGTACGAAGCGAAGAAAGAAGAGGCAGCTTGGCGAATTATTGACCGCCTAGAAAAGATTTTTCCAGGTTTAGATGCCGGATTGGATTATTTAGAAGTAGGGACACCGCGCACTCATCGCCGCTTTTTGGGTCGTGAGGATGGCACTTATGGGCCAATTCCCCGGCGCAAGTTGTGGGGGTTATTGAACATGCCGTTTAATCGCACAGCTATTTCAGGACTTTATTGTGTAGGGGATAGTACCTTTCCGGGTCAAGGTTTGAATGCAGTCGCTTTTTCTGGGTTTGCTTGCGCCCACCGTATTGCCGTAGATTTAGGATTGTGAAGTCCATCAATCAAGGTGATTACAGGAACAGTGTATGCAAAAAGCTTAGTAAGCGGATAGCGTTAACAGTGAAGCTGGTAGCTACCCCAACAATCTGAGTAACTCTCAATATGATTCGGTTTAGAAAGTTATCTGTTAAGGCGAGCTCTTTAAGCGGGAGTAGAAGAAAGTGCTGGAGAAGCAAGAGTGTTTAAATTTAATCTCTTCACTTGAAGTGAAAATTATAGCCAAACCGTCTCAATCTCCAAATCCAATAAACCTCTTGCAAAAGTGCTTTTTGCAAGAGGTGGGAAAAGGAACTCATGTTAAAGGGAAAGGGGAAAATACAAAATCTTTCCCCTTCCCCTTTTTCCGACTTTTGCAATAAGTCTAATGTATAGTCTAGTACTGTTGGGATCATATACCGGGAGCGATCGCTTATTTGAAAGAAACACCCCGAACGATTAAAGCGATTAAGTTACCAGAGGTTGTGTTTGTAGCTGCTTGTAAGTAGGGGAGTAAACTGGAAGCCGCACAGGTGAAATCGAATTTGATTGTTTGGTTTGAGGAGTAGGCGCGGCTCCATATAATCGGGGATTTTAATTAAGATTACAAGTCAAACGTAGACAGTTAATTTTTGGAAGTTGAAAAGTTCAATTCCTGTTGAATGGTTTTAGCATCATCATACAGATTTGTCACTCTGGAATCATTACTTGGACAGCTAATATCTTGAGATATTTGCCCTTGATACCTGACTTGAGTTGACGTAGCGAACGAAACAGGTTTTACACAGGGTTTATATGGTAAATTTGACAATAGTTTAGCTGCTGAAATATCATTGAAAAACTTCGTAGCTGTGCCTAATTTTATTTCACCTTCACCTTTTCTGTTGCAAACAGTATAAGTTGCTTTTCCAGATGGCAAGACGCGAATTCTATATTTGCAGGTATTTGTGGAGCCACTATTAATAATAACTGCTGGCTGTTGGGGATTTGGAGTTTGAGCAAGTATTCTCAGAGGTAAAATATATAAGGGTGTAGCTAACAATATTGAAGCTAGACTAATTTGATATATGTTAAAAACTTTCACTTTCACCTCACATTAATTTTTGAGTTAGTTACCTAATTAGGTCAGAACTGATTTGAGATATTTTATGCAATCAAAAATTCTGCAATAGCACTTGCTTGGTTAACACCAAATTAAGTAATATTAAATTTGTGAGCAGCCCTGTTACAAAACATAAATTCTGGTGACTTCTTAAAACTATAGTTGATTATATATTTTTTAGATATGTCATTCTGATGTCAATGTTATGTCAGGATAACACTCACTTTTCTGTGTTATTCCTGTCGAATATCTACTGTGGATTTCGCAATAAAAGCCTTCAGTGACACAATTGTGGCATTGCGGCTCACGCCGGAGAAACAGTCATCAGCCGCGATACGCAGACGCATTCGTGCGTGGATGCGGTAGATTATGCCACGCTCAAAATCGATTCGGTTGGTTGTTTACCGTGCCTTTTCACCGCAATTTACAAAATTTTTCATAATTGTGCTTTAATGGTGGGCGGTTTTTGTTTTTAAGAATCTTCCTCACACACAAAGCGATCGCTGATGCTACTCACACACAAAGAAAATATTGTAAAATTCAGCTGGCTTCTACCCAGTTTTTTAAGCTTGATCCTGTTTGGCTCCACTGTCAAAGCTAATGGTGCGATCGCAAATTGGCATTTTGATAGCAATCGCAATCATCTGGACTTCACAACAGATGAGAACGTTCAACCGAAAGTACAACTACTTACGAACCCGACTCGTCTGGTAATTGACTTATCTGGAGTTACACTAGGATATCCACAGACTAGTCAAAGAGTAGGGTTAATAATTAAACACATTCGCATTGAGCAGTTGAATGCAGAGACTACCCGCATGGTAGTTACTTTAGCACCCGGTTACACCTTCGACTTAGCACAGGTGCAATTGCAAGAACAATCCCCTAATCATTGGTCTGTGCAGTTACCCAAGCCAATACCACTGACTGCAACCCAGCCGCAATATTTAGAGATAACTCCGAGTATTGCTCCAAGAGTGAATGATAATAGTACTCTCTTTGCTGGCGTGGTTCCGATGCATTCACCGATGAAAGCGCTGGAACCTCAAATTAAAGCCTTGATGAGTCGCTACAGTTTTCTGAAAACAGGAATGTTTTTTCTGGATTTGGATACTGGAGATTATTTGGATGTTGGAGGCGATCGCGTTTTCCCGGCTGCTAGTACAATCAAACTGCCAATACTCATTGCTTTTTTTCAAGATTTAGATGCAGGTAAAGTCACCCTTCAGGAAAACCTGACTATGCGGCGTGACTTAGTTACCAATGGTTCTGGAAGTATGCAATATGAGCGAGTTGGGAAGAAGTACACAGCTTTGGAAACCATCACTAAGATGATTACCATTAGCGATAATACCGCCACCAACATGATTATCGATCGCTTAGGTGGAGTAGCGAAACTAAATCAGCGCTTCCGTAGTTGGGGACTGAAAGACACAGTGATTCGGCATCTTTTGGCTGACTTGAGAGGAACCAACACCACAAGTTCTCAAGATATGGCGCGGGTGCTGGCTTTAGTTGTGAATAACAAGCTAGTTTCTTTACAAAGTCGGGAGCAAGCCTTAGATATTCTGCGTCACACCACAATTCACACACTGCTTCCCGCAGGTTTGGGGAAAGGTGCAGTTATCGCCAACAAAACTGGAGATATCGGGTTTCTCATCGGTGATGCGGGATTTGTAACTATGCCCAATGGTAAGCGTTACCTGGCGGCTATCTTCGTCACCCGTCCTTATAAGGACACAAGAGGGAGAGACTTTATCCGTCAAGTTTCCCGATTAGTTTACGATTATTTGAATCAGCCGCCAGTTGCTGCGGTTGATTCGCCTAACGGGACTTAAACAAAAATGAAAGGTATAATGCTTGAATAACATAGCTTTTACATCAAAATACATGGCTCAATTTGATTGGGAGAACCTTCTCAAAGAATTAAGTTTGAAGCTCATTGAATACGATGTGAAAGAGAGTGGCAAGCTAAGAAGAGATGGTACAACCATACAACCTAAACTCACACCCGAACTCCGTGAATCCGGTTGGCTTGGCTATCCAGAAGCAACAGAAGAACACATTATCAGTGCTGAGACGCGTTTAGGCATCAAATTTCCACCGTCCTACCGAGAATTTCTGAAAGTTTCTAACGGTTGGCGAAATGCAGACTGGACAGAGATGAAGCTTTGGTCAACAGATGAATTAGAGTGGTTTGCGACCAGAAATCAGGACTGGATTGATGGTTGGGCACCAACATATACCGAGAAAAGACCCACTGTGCCAGATGATTCATATTTCGTTTATGGCGGTGAGCAAGATTGTATTAATCTAAGAACTGAATATTTACAAAACGCATTAGAAATCAGTAGTGAAAGTAGTGATGGTGATATTTTTTTGCTAATTCCTGATGTAGTTTTTGATGATGAAGAGTTAGAAGCATGGCACTTTGGTAGTAAACTGCCAGGTGCATGTCGCTATAGTTCTTTTTATGAATTGATGCAAAAAGTAGTTGAGCAAGGACGCTTTATTTACTAGCTTAGTAAGGGGCTACACAAACCAAGTTCGTGGAGGCGGACTAAGGAAAAATTAAGGTTTTATAACCGCCCTTTTAAGGTTAAGTAATTGATATAGGTGTAGGGTGGGTTACGGAAGGCGTAACCCACCGGAAGTCTGAAATGATGCCGTACTCTCGGCGATAACATACCTTACTGCTACAGTGGTTTTATATTTAATATAAACCACATAATTGGATTAGATAATTGTGATTTGATTGGCTGCTTTCGTAGCCTTTTCCCTAGCCTCTTCGACATTAATACCCTTCGCCAAAGCTACTCCCATTCGCCGATATGGATGAGCATTAGGTTTACCAAATAATTTAATATCTACATCTTTTTCCGACAAAGCATCGGCTACACCACTAAAAGCAATAGAATCAGATTTTTCTGAAGCTAAAATTACTGCACTAGCTGAGGCTCCTAGCTGTTCTATATGAGGAATTGGCAAGCCTAAAATAGCTCTTAAATGTAGTTCAAATTCGTTAAGATTTTGTGAGATTAATGTCACCATTCCCGTATCGTGAGGTCTAGGAGAAAGCTCTGAAAAAATCACTTCATCTTTAGTAATGAAAAATTCAACGCCAAAAATTCCGGCTCCTCCTAAAGCATCAGTAACTTTTATGGCTATTTCTTGGGATTTTAATATTTTATCTTCAGAAATTTCTGCGGGTTGCCACGATTCTTGATAATCGCCTCTTTCTTGGCGATGACCAATGGGAGAGCAGAAAATTGTCGGTGTATTCCACTGTTTAATTGTCAGTAAAGTTATCTCAATTTCAAAGTTAATAAATTCTTCTACAATAACCTTTTGACTGTCTCCTCTAGAATTAGCGATCGCATAATTCCAAGCTTTCTCAACCTCAGTCTTATCCTGAACTACAGACTGACCTTTCCCTGATGATGACATCACAGGTTTAACAACATTGGGAAAGCCAATTTTATCCGAAACTGCAATCAATTCTTCTAAAGTTGTTGCATAACCATATTTAGCTGTTCTGATGCCCAATTCTTGATGTGCTAGTTCTCGAATTCTGTCACGATTCATTGTATAGTTAGTAGCAGCCGCAGTTGGAATAACTGTAATTCCTCGCTGTTCAAATTCTAGAAGTTTTTCTGTTCTGATTGCTTCAATTTCTGGTATAATAATATCTGGCTGATGTTTTTTCACTACAGCTTCTAAATCATCAGCACTGAGCATAGAAATAACTTCAGAAGCATCAGCAACCTGCATCGCCGGAGCATTAGCGTAACGGTCAACAGCAATCACATAATTACCAAGACGTTGAGCCGCGATCGCAAATTCTTTGCCTAGTTCTCCCGAACCCAGCAACATCAATTTTTGGGGCAACTTAATACTCATTAACTTATCCAATAGAATTTTAATTTCATAATTTTATATGTTTTAAGTACCAACTTTTCAATAATTAAATTTAGCTCCACGTAATTGTAAATCTTGACGTTGTAGATGATTTAAACCAGTACCTACACCAAGCTGACAGTTATCTACTAAAGTTTCTAACCAAATAGTCTCGTTCAGAGTTGCACCTCGTAAATCTGCATTTCTCAAATCAGTTTTCGTAAAATTTATAAATAAGAGGTCTGCATTCACTAAACTACTACCTTGTAGATTTGCTCCTGACAAATTTCCTCGGATGAAGTTTACTCCATCTAAAATTAAACCAGATAAATCTGCTCCTATAAGATTAGGAAACTTTAGCTGACTCGGATATTTAAAAAACCGCATCATACAAATGATGTTTGCTTCATTTAGTTGGATTTTAGTTAAAAACTCATAACGAGCTATACCCAGTTGCTTAAGAGTTTGTAGACGCTGTAGGGGACTTTGTTCTAAAAACTGGATAGCTGTGTGGCGTAGGTCTTGAGTAGGGATATTTAACATGATTCTCAGATTGTTACGATCCTTGTGCCGATTAAAAATTTAATAGTCGATGCAGGCAAATAATAGATAATATAGCAGTCTTAAATCATTCATGAAAAACAATAACCCCGATTTTTCAAAGAAATCGGGGTTATAACTTTATCGATAACTACTTACCTAACGTCTTGCCAACAATGCTTTCGTGGCAGATTCGCCTGCTAACCTCACTTGCCTTGTCAACTGAAAGTTTAACAACGCTAAAACACTCAAATCAGCTAAGAGTGCCATAAAAACTGTTGTCACCCCAGCGGGTTCTATAGCTGCCCAAGGAAAAGGTGTAAACATCCATACAGTAGAATGTTTCCACGACGAGATACCGATAGTTTCTAGAATCATCGGTGGTAAGAACATCGCAGCACCTAAAGTCCCAATTGCCCAGAAAGAACGCTTAGGAGTTTTCAGCAAAAGTATCAATTGGGCAATGGTAGCGTAAATCATCATTAAGCTGATGGACAAAGCTATAGTTAAAAGTACTTTAAATCTGTCAATCTCGTTAACAATCTCAGTTCGGCCATTGTTTGCGTCAACAACAGATGTAAGTAAAAGCCAAACTAACCAGGGGATAGCAGCAATTGTCAAATTAATAGCGATCGCCACAAGTGCAGGGCTTTTTTCAGACCAAATTAGATCCTGCCAAACACTCTTATGGTTAGAAACTCCCTGATGTCGATATCTTGCCCAATCTTGTACATCTTGACGATGAGGGGAAAGAACTGCAATTAAACTTAAAATCAACACAAAGTTGTATACTGCCAGCAAAACGAAATTTTTCCCAACCTGTTCATCCCATGTGTCATTATTATTCCCATTTTGTAAAGCAAATCCCCAAATCATCAACTGGTAAAAAGCTACTAATAAATAACTTTGCTTCTTGCTGATTATTGAGGCTTGAGGATTACGGAAGCAACGTTTAAGAGCTTGCAAAATACCGTAAATACACAATTGAAAGTTCAATAAATGTAAGCAAACAACACTAACAACACTTGTTCCTAATGGTAAATAGAAAAACTGCAAGTTTTTCAAGGTAGAACCATTGTCTAGATGGAATAAGTTAGGAAATAGATAATTTGTTACATCCCAAGAAGCAAACAGCCTCAACCAAGCCGTTGAATTATACCAAGCGCCTGAATGATCTGATGATGTTATCTGAAACGTTATCAACAAAAAAAGGAAAACTGCACCACTACCTAACCAAGGTTGAAAACCACTCAACCAGCGACTAACTAAGCCAAATAGTAGTGCGGCGCTATAGAAGAAAATACAGCTAGCAATAAGAATTGCGTAATAACTCAAAATGTAGCTAAAGGCAATTTTGGCAGAAAGTCCGGCCCACAAATGTAAAGGAACTGCTACTAAAACAGTCAGATAAATTAAACTTGGAACTCCTAGCAACTTACCAGTCAATATACTTGTTTCTGACTGGGGACTAAGACGGATAAAATTCAGTGTACCGCGAGTTTCTTCTTTGGCTAAATCGTTGATTAGTAAATAAGTTCCTGCAACTAATAGTGTAAATCCAAAAATTACAGTAAAAGAGAGGAATATATATTCCCAATGGTCTCGCCACCACAACTGCCAATTAATTTCATTTTGTGGACAAAAATTATTTGAGAGGAAATTATTGAATTCAGCAATTATAGATTGATCTGATTGCTGGTAGATTCGGTTTTGTTGCTGTTGATATACTTGACGCAGATTACAGTATGTAGCAGTTAGCGAGTATCTATCACCAGGAGATTCGCGGAACTGATATAAAAAAACTACTAATTGCAGTAGTAGGGAAGTTGCAAATGCGATCGCAACATTAAAAAATTTAAGCCGTCCTTTGAGTTCCCGCAAAAGTTGCGGATTCCAATCGCCGATTTTGTCTATCAAATTTGGCATCATAGCAAAAAATTCTTCAAAATGGGGAGTGATATTTATTGACGTATCAAGATGCTTGTTTGTGACCTAATTTCAAGAAAATACTTTCTAAATCTTCTTGTGTGCAGTGAAAATCAGTCAGGGGAATGCCTACTTTGATGAGCGATCGCAATAACTCAGCACTATCTTCATCTTTGCCCGAAAAATTCACCCGCACGCTGTTTTTTCCTGATATCAGCTCCCACTCTTGTACTAAAGGATGATGTTTTAGTTCCATTAAAAGTGCCTCTAGGTTCCCCAGAGTTGATATCACAATTTGCTGATGGGCTAGACGTTGATAAAGGTGTTGTAGGGATGTACTTTCTACCAAAAAGCCAAGTTCCATAATTCCCACAGAAGTGCACAGTTCCGCTAAATCGCTGAGAACGTGGGAGGAAATGATTACAGTCATCCCAGCTTCTTGCAAAGCCTTGATGATTTCACGAAAGTGCATCCTGGCGATGGGGTCAAGCCCAGAAACAGGCTCATCTAGTAGTAGTAAAATTGGTTCGTGGATAATGGTTCGCGCTAAACTTAAGCGCTGTTTCATCCCCCGCGACAGAGTAGAAATCTGACTATTACGTTTATTTCCAAGTTGGATGAGTTCTAAAACTTCATGTAGGCGTTGAGTGCGGCGCGGTTCTCGCAAGCGATAGAGACGCGCAAAATAATCTAGGTAATCCCAGACTGTCAAATCCTCATATAGCGGGTAGTCATCGGGTAAGTAGCCTAGATGACGCTTAAGTTTGGGATTACTCTTGTCACGGAGTAGGCGATCGCCATTAATATAAATCTCACCCGTAGTTGCTTCCTCAGCAGTTGCCAACATTCGGATGAGAGTTGTTTTACCCGCGCCATTCGGCCCAATCAATCCATATACTTCGCCCGCCTGGATTTCTAAATCCACATCATTGACAGCAACGTGTCGGTCAAATTGCTTAGTCAGTCCACGCGTGCAAATTGCTATTTCTTTTACCATCGCGGCTGGGGTGCGGCTTGTGATTAACACTTAACGTAACCTCTTTCTACAACTTCTGTCAGGCTGGTTTCGGAAATTGAAACTGACTTTATGTAAAGTTGCTTTGAGCAATACTTTGGACTCGACCAGTTTTATAAGAGGAGCCTCTTCATACACAAAATCACCACCCCCAAAATCAATGACGCATTGGTTGTGTTGAGATAGCAACCTTTTAACAGCATAAACTTCTAATGGCTGACAATACTGATATCCGCAGAAACACTCAATTTCTCACTTATGCTTTGCTAATTCCTCGTCATAGCCGATCTCAAAATAGTATTGCCACCGTTGCTCATCCGTCAAGCTTTATTTGACTAAGTGTTCTAAGTGATTTATGGCAAGATTACATATATTTTTTTTAGATTAATTTATAAAAAGTGTTAATACTGGTAACAAAAATATTGAGCCTGTTAACTCTTCATGAAAATGAAGAAAAATAGCCGTCATTTCACCACTTTAAATTCAATTAATAAAACTAGTAAATTCGCTAGTTACATGTGCTACTCAGACTACTTAGCATGAGAAGCGAAACAAACATCAAGATTTTACCTGGAGTTATCAATGAATAAGCAACTTTCTACTAACGCTTTAGTTATTGCCATTAGCTTGCTTGGAGTATCTTCTGATATCACACCTGCTTCAGCTAACTTAATATCTACAATAACAACAGGCACAAAAACTGAAGTTACTAAAACAGTACAAAGTGTAACTATAACTACTAATACTGCTACTGCTGAAATCGCAAAAGGCGTTAAAGCTACTGTCCAAGAGACAACTAATACCACCGTTGGACAATTGGCTGGAGTTGCAAC
>NZ_CAXTTT010000001.1:0-164328 GCF_964247315.1 uncultured Nostoc sp. | reverse complement strand
TCGGCTAATTGTTCCAAAGCCGTTGAAACTCCACCTGTTGGCATTGAAACTTTAGTTGCTACCCTTGAAACTTTAAAAAGTGTAACCACAACTACTAATACTGCTACTGCTGAAGTCGCAAAAGGCGTTAAAACTACTGTCCAAGAGACAACTAATACCACCGTTGGACAATTGGCTGGAGTTGCAACCGATTCTAAAACAACTGCACAAGTAAAAGACCCAAGTCAAGTTAAACTACCATCTTTGGATAACCCAACACAACTCGTCCAAACCACTGGTCAAGCTGCGGTTGGAATTAAAGCCGATCAACAAAGTACTCAAGCTGATGCAAAAGCCAACCTGGGAGTACAAATCGCTGATTTGGCCACAGTCGGTATCTGTTTAGACGCTAATGCAACATTAGGAATTGTTAATAAAGGTAGCTCGGCTAATTGTTCCAAAGCCGTTGAAACTCCACCTGTTGGCATTGAAACTTTAGCTGCTGCCCTTGGAACTTTACCTGTTGCGGTTAAAACTCCACCTGTTGTGGTTGAAACTCCACCTATTACGATTAAAACTCCATCTGTTGTGATTAAAACTCCACCTGTTGCAGTTGAAATTCCACCTGTTGTGGTTGAAAAGTTCTATGTTGGTATAAAAATTCCATCTGTTGGTGATAAAACTCACTCTGTTCCCGAACCTACAACTCTCGGAGGACTTGCTTTGTTGGGGGTTTACTTTATTTCCCGCCGTCGTCGAATCTCTTAATTTAGAACCTACATTCCGTAGAAGTAGGTAGTTACATGTTTGGGCTATTTAACTTGAATTGGCTAACAGTGCCTTCTCTGTTGGCGAGTTGCTACACATTTATTAAAGGTGATTTAGGAATGGCTAAAAAGTGGTAACTTTATCTGGAACGTCGAGCCTTTACCCTCATTGCTCATCACATGGATATGACCGCCGTGGGCCTGGATAATTTGTTGAGCGATCGCTAATCCCAACCCAAATCCGCCGCTTTCTCTAGCACGTTCTGTGTCAACCCGGTAAAAGCGATCAAAAATGTAAGGTAAATCTGCCTCTGGAATTCCAATTCCAGTATCGATGACCTGAATTACTGCCCGATCTGGATGAGATTCTAAGCGTAACCAGACAGTTCCACCAGACGGAGTGTAATTGCAAGCGTTGTTGAGTAAGTTTTCCACAGCTAGCCGCAACAAATCGGGGTCAGCCGACAACTCAATAGGTTGTTTTGGTAAATGGCTGATCAACTCGATCGACGCTTTTGCAGCAACAGTATTGTAATAAACAGCTAAATTCTCTAGCAAACTATTAAGATTAACCTTTTTAAGAGATTCGGGAGTTAATTTTCCCTGATGCCGAGCTAACAGCAATAGGTTATTGACCAAGGTACTCATCGACTTGGCGCTATCGATGATGTTCTCCACTGAGGGATGAATTTGGGGATAGTCTGCTGCTATTAGTAACCCAACTTGGGCATTGGTCAAAATCGCAGAAAGGGGCGATCGCAACTCATGAGAAGCATCTGATGTGAAGCGTTGCAGTTGATTATAGGCTAGCTGAACGGGTTGCATAGCTATGCCACTGAGTACCCAACCTGTAAGTCCAATCAACCCCAGTGCTACAGGTACAGCAAGGGTCAATATTAACTGAAATTCTCTGAGCTCGTTTTGAGTTTCTGTCAGTGGGATAGCAACTTGCAGATAACCGATGACCGAATTTCCTCCTTGAACAGGTAGAGTGACTTGACGAAGCCAAAGCGTCTTACCTGTAAACTGGTCAACAGACTTAATCGTGAGAAACTCAGATGCTATTTCTAACTGCTCTAGAGGTGGAGTACCAAAAAACCGCTTGAGTTTGCCATCGGGGTCATACCAGCGAACATACACCAGTTCAATATCAGCGGGGTGAGAACCACTACCCAATAGCGGTATATTGCTCAGATCGACTTGTTTTTGTCCTTGATACAGCCGATACTGCGAACTGGCAGCCATTAGCTCTGCTCTTTTATAAAGCAGTTGATCTAATGCTTTGAGCTTGTCTTTCACCTCAAGATTATAAATGACTCCAGCAAAGAGAATGAGAATGCACCCCATTGAAAGGGTAAACCAACGAGCTAAGTTACGACGACTGCGGTTAAACACAACTCATGCTAATTCGTAATTCGTAATTCGTAATTCGTAATTACAACGCTTTTCAAGTAATTAAACTACACTATATTTCTACTCTGCGTAGCCATTATTAAATCTCAAGATGTTTCTGGAGGGTTGAGGCGATAGCCCATACCATAGACAGTTTCAATCCAATCGGCTGCTGCTAATGTTTGCAAACGTTGGCGAAGTTTACGAACTAGAACGGTAATTGCATTGCTTTCTGGCTCACTACCCCACTCCCATACGGCTTGTTCAATTTGGTTGCGAGTCAAAACTTGCTTAGGATGACGCATGAAGTACTCTAGCAACTGAAATTCTTGGCTGGAAAGGGATACGATCGCCCCTTGTCGCTCCAAAATTAGTGTATCGAGATGAAGTTGCAAGTCTGCCAAGCAGAGGGTGTCTCTTTGCCAAAGGGGCGATCGCCTCCTCAATGCCCGCACCCGTGCCATGAACTCCACGATATCAATCGGTTTGACCAGGTAATCATCTGCTCCGGCATCTAATCCTATGACTTTATCGGGTATGGTATCTTTTGCTGTGATCATTAATACGGGAGCTGTTTTTCCCGCCGCCCGATACTGTTGACACAAACTTACTCCACTAATCCGAGGTAACATCCAATCCAAAATCAGCAGGTCATATTCTTTTTCAGCCAAAAGCCATTGAGCGGTTTCACCATCCTTGACACCATCGACGCTGTGTCCAGCCTGAGAGAGAACCATTTGTAACGGCATTAATTGTTTTGGATCGTCCTCTACCAGTAAGATTTTCATCACCTTTATACACTTGTGCTTGTTTAGAATAATCCATTGAAGCAATCTCAACGTCTTTCATCAGTCAGATTTCAGAGGATTGTCTACCTGATTACGATATACATGAACTGTGATCTAGCAAAATCAGAAGCAGGTGTAGTGTGTGGCGTGTTAGTAAACGTTGGCTGCAAGGGCTGGGATTAGAGTTTTGGTTGCCTCTACCACTGGTAGCGGTTGTGTTTTGGCTTGGCTGTAATTTCCTAGCTGCTCAAGAGTTAAGCCGACCCTACTCTACGAAGAAAAAACTTCAGTCAGATACTCAACTTGAAGCACGGGTATCAGTCAATGTGTTGCTCATTAACGCTGCCGTCAACCGAACTAAAAGAATTACCCAGGTAGAAGTGGAAACAGCAGACCCCATCTTGAAGCGACTGGAATTAGAACTTCCAACAATAGAATTCAGCCAAATAGAAGCGACAATTGCCCAAGAACTAGGTCTACCCCGTGAGGATGTTAGAAAGTTAGTACGCTATGAAGTTGTTGACTAATGACGTTCTTGCATGAATGGAGTGTCATAGAAAGCGGAAAAGTATTATTTTTTGTTTACTGCATTAAATGTTTACCATGAAAATTTAATATGTATGTAATGCATCCATCCACTTCCTTGCGTCAAGGTGGTGAAGTTTCAGCCGGAATTGCAGGGATATTGTTTGGAGAAGAGCAATGAAGGTGCGTACTGTTTCTGTACTCTATGCGATCGCGGCTTTGTTGATTTTTCCCGCGCCTGCTCGGTCTGCGATCGAAAAGGTTGTTGGAGGTGGTAGTGTTCATCAGGGTGAAACACGCCGTATTACTGTGATCGGAGATGGGATCGATTTTGCGACTTCGGTCGCTTCCTCGGATGCGCGGATTGGTGTCAGGCTTCTCAGTAAGAAAGGACTTGGACAGGGCAGAGCAAAAGGGCAAATTGTACTGGAAGTTGCTGTGCCTCTCAATGTCCCTAAAGATCAGAACTTTAACCTGACGGTTAAAATCGCTCCAAACCTTTATTACTCCAAGGGAGGTTCTGAAACGGTTCGGCTGAATGTGCAGGAATATCCCAACAGTTCATGGAGACCTTTGTTTCATTTTGCTCCTTCATGGGGATGGATGAACGATCCGAACGGTCTTGTCTATGTAAACGGAACGTACCATCTCTACTATCAGGCAATTCCGTTCTCCCGGGATCTTAATGGCCAAATTAACTGGGGACATGCAGTTAGCACCGATCTGGTTCACTGGTCTGGGCGCAGAGACGCGATGTTCAGTCCGTCAATGGATCTCCTTCCCAGTAGCGACGATCAGAATCAAGTCTGGTCTCCTTTCTCGGGGTCTGCGGTGACTGTTAGTGGTGAGGCAGCAAGACAGTTCCCCTGCGACTGCTCAAACCTTTGTGTTGCTTCTATATTCACCAAGAACACTCCTATTGTTTCACTCCAGGATCAGTGGCTTGCGGCTAGCTGCAATGGGGGCGAGTCCTTTAAAGCACCGGAGAGTGTGTTGCCTAACTTGACACCTCCTAAGCCAGATTTTCGAGATCCGAAGGTATTCCCCTATAAGGGACGCTGGATTATGGTGTTAGCGGTTGGAGATAAAGCCGAGCTTTACGAATCTGCGAATCTGAGACAATGGAACCTTTTATCCTCTATCCCGCTCTACAGCAGCCTCACCACTTTAGGTCCTTTCGTCGAAACCCCAGATTTGTTTGAATTACCGATCAGCAATTCGGGGACGAACCAGACCAAGTGGATACTGACCTACAGCGAAGGTTTCCTTCCGCCTGTGGTATGCCAGGGTCTTCGAGACAGTACCGGAATGCCGCTCACTGACCCCAAACTCAAAAAGGACTGTGAAAGCTCCCGAAAATTTACCTCACGTAGCTTCTATATCGTCGGCGAATTTGATGGGAAGCAGTTCAAGCAGGAGTCACAGCCTCGACCTATAGATTTTGGCTCAGATTTTTATGCGCCTCAAACCTGGTCTGGCACTCCAGGACGACGCATCCTGGCTGGCTGGCAAAATAATTGGCATTATGCCCACCAAACTCCAACAACGCCGTGGCGAGGGCAATTGAGCATTCCGCGAGACTTGGGGTTGATGAGAGATTCTGGCACCTATTGGCTGACTCAAACTCCGGTTCAAGAACTAGCGCTTCTGAGAAATTCTGCGCTTGGGCGTGTGACTCGGCTGCGGAATAAACCCTTGACTAACAAGACGCCAGAGGAGCTGAAGAATTTTCGTTCCACTGCATTCGATGCTGACCTAGCAATTGATGTTGCTGGTTTGCCCAAAGTGAACTCTGAAATTAAGATTCATCTGCGATCGGGTAATACAGCACAAGGAATGGTGTTGGCATGGCGACGTACTGGTGCCGACAAGGGGGAGTTATCACTAACGCGCTCTGCTTCTGAAGCCGGTGGATCGACTTCAGAATTAAAACAACAAGAGTCTGGGTTTATCGGTAAATGGTTGTCTGTCTCTGTTCCTTTTGCAGCATCCACAATTGAGCGACTCGTATCAAACCTCATGAATGCCCAACCTAATCAAAGTTCGCAGATCACTCAGGTGCCTGTTGTGACAAGTGGCACCAATAATAGCCTCTTAAAACTTCGGATTCTCGTGGATCGAAGTTCGGTAGAAGTGTTTGCGGGCGATGGACGCGTAGTGTTAAGCAGTTTGTTCTTTCCTAATTCAACCAATAAAGAGTTCAAGCTGTATGCAACAGGGGGAAATGCAAAGATAGTGAGCTTGGTTATATACCCGTTCAGTGATGACTGATGATTTCAGATAACGACTGCAAACTAATCAACCATCAGTGCGTAGACGCAAAGCGGTGAGGGGGTCGCAGTCTTCTCCCAAGGGGAGACGCTAAAAGCGATAGCGTAGCGTTAGCGAGTCCGCGAGCGTCTGGCGGTTCCCGTCGTTAGCGCAGCGTTAGCGAGTCTTCTCCCAAAGGGAGACGCCAAGGGCGAACGAGCGTCTTGCGAACCCTCAAACCCGTTGGCGCAGCCTCTCGTAGAGAAGGGCTTGTCGCCAGATATCACCTTATTGATGTTCTAGGCGACTATGTATCTCACTTCCTGCCCTGCTGTCAACTCTCAACAGGTGATGCTAGCAGTTGACTTGAAAAAGCGATTTAGCGATTTAATGAAGTAGTCGTAGTTTGATTAATGCGTTCTGCCTTGGTTTTCAATGTTTGGTTCATGGCTTCAAAGCCTTGACGAACGTCGATTAAATATCGACGAGACAACAGAGGTACTAGTAAACCCTGGAAAGATGCTTGCTGAATGAAGCGGACGCGTAGGCGTAGCCCGTCGTAGACATCGCTTCCTAGCGGTTCAATGATAAAGCTATGTTCACCGTCAAATAATCCTGGGAGCAAAAAGTGCCCTAACCAGCGCAATTTGCGATTAGGTTCTACCGTAATCACAGTCGGGCGAAAGGTCATAATATTTGTACCCGGAGGCTGAAAGTGAATAGTTAGCTGTGCCCCTTCACTCAGCGACCCACTAATTTGACGAATAAACAGATTCCAATGTGGAAAACTGGCAAAATCAGTGAGTAAGTTCCATACTTGCTTATCGGATGCCTGAATTTCGATTTCAGTATAGATTTTCATGGGTATGAGTTGATAGGAAAACCAGAATTAAAACGGTTATTCCTGCTAAAAATAACCCAATGTATTGTTGTCCTAGTACTCGATAAGCCCAAAAATTACGGGTGAAGGCAGGCAGATAAAGCAGGGGGAGCAGGGGGAGAAAATAACTTGATTTTCCTACCATAAACCCTGCAAAGTTTTTTGGTGGACTACGAGGAAACTAGATTGTTTGTTGTAAAGCATAATGAATACTATTCGTAGAAAACTCACGTTTGAACAGCAAAATTATGGCGGTTGGTAGACAGTTGTCAATGAATTACTGACCTTGAACAACCAGAACGGAACATGGAGCGTGATGAACGACGTGATTGCTCACACTTCCTGCTAAAAGTTCGGCAAATCCTTTAAGTCCTCTACGACCAAGCACAATCAAATCTGCTCCCCAACTCCGGGCTAAATCACAGATGTTAGTCCCAGGATCTCCTGTTTGATAACTGGATTCTGCCATAATGCCTAGTATTTTCGCTTTCTGATAGTACAAATGGAGTAAACTTTGTGCCTGTTGTGTTTCTATTTCCAGGTCTACTAAGTTCACAGTGAGTTGACTAGAAGCTGCTAGCTCAATGCTGTAACCAATCATTAACTGAGCAGCATCTCTTTGGGCTAACTCCAGCGCTTTTGTAAATACTGTTGCAGTCGCAAGTGAATCATCGACCGCCACCAAAATCTTCTTAAAGCTCATATCCAGCTCCAATAATCAATTACTTCATTCACTTTTGTTGTCTTTTAGCTTGAGGGACAAATGTGATTTAAAAGTGAAATTAAGTCCCGATAAGCAATTTATTCACTTTTCGTTCACATTCATCAGCAATCCTGGAAAAGAAGCAGAGAAACGAAACTAAGCTAACTGAGGTTTAAAACGAATCTCTTACCTAATACGGTTCATGCTCACACTAGAAAACTATAGTTTTTTACTATTTTGAGATTAATAAAGCTTCGTTTTAAACTTACTGATTTTGATAGGAGAGGTTGTGATGAATTTCAGTCCAGTTAAAAATGCGATCGGTATCATTTCTACCCGTCAGGCTGTAACACAGGTGCTTGATGAACTCAGAGCGATTGACTTTCCCATGCAGAAAATTTCTGTGTTCACTTTAGACTCTGAAGACGAAAAGTTGCACGAGGATGTTAATGCGGGTAAACATCCCATAACTCCGATCGAAGGTGCTAAAGCAGGCGCAATTACAGGAGGAACAGCCGGGGGCTTCCTGGCACTCACAGCCGGACTTGGCGTATTAGTTATTCCCGGTTTTGGGCCGGCATTAGCGGTTGAATCTGTGGTGAGTACACTGCTAGCGGGTGGAGCGAGTGCAATTTTTGGCAGTGTTTATGGCGCATTTCAAGGTTGGTTTGCTCCCGAAAGGCAAGCTAGACTCTGTGAGCCAGCCACCTGCCAAGAAAAATTTTTGGTGAAGGTAGAAGGAACAGCAGATGAAATCTGGCAAGCAGAATCCATTCTCCGTTATTGGGGTGTGCAGGAATGGCATATTTATGAACTTAGCAAAAAATTCTCGTTATTAACACAAATTTGAAAAAAAGGTAGAGATTCAAACAGAGAAATCGATATTAAATCTGATGAGTCTTAATTACGAATTAGTTTAACGGTTACTTCAATTTGGAAACTGAGATGACAGCAAATACGATCGCTACAAATACTTTTGCCCAAACAACAAAAGATTTACTCAACTATGAATGGCATACTCTGGGTGAACAAAAGGTTGTGCAAACGTTAACCAGCCATCCCGAAGCAGGTTTGAGCCATGAAGAAGCTACCAAACGACACCAGCAGATGGGTGCAAATCAACTGACTACTAAAAGTGGAAAAAGCCCTTGGCTACGATTTTTAGAGCAATTTAATCAACCACTACTATATATTTTGCTGACGGCGGGAGTAGTAACGCTGCTGCTCAAAGATTGGATAGATGCGGGAGTAATTTTTGCTGTCACCCTGATTAACGTCATCATTAGCTACATTCAAGAATCGAAAGCAGAAGGCGCGATCGCTGCTTTATCCAAAGCCGTCACTACCGAAGCAACTATAATTCGCGATGGTCAAAAAACCCGTCTAGCTTCGACTGAACTTGTTCTTGGTGATTTGGTATTGCTGGCATCTGGGGATAAAGTACCCGCCGATCTGCGGCTATTAAGTGTGCGTGGGTTGCAAGTTGACGAGTCTGCCTTAACAGGCGAATCCGTTCCGGTGGAGAAAGCAACGGCATCGCTGGCTGTGGAAACACCGTTAGCTGAACGAAGCAATATGGTGTATGCAGGAAGTTTTGTTAATTTTGGACAGGCAGAAGGGATTGTAGTAGCGATCGCAGATGCCACCCAAACCGGTCGCATCTCACAGTTAATTGAAAGCAGCACAAATCTGAAAACACCGCTAACGCGAAATATTGACAAGTTTAGCAAAACCTTGTTGTATGTCATCTTAGGTTTGGCTGCTCTGACATTTGCAGTTGGATTAGGACAAGGCGAATCTTGGATTGATGTTTTTAAAGCAAGTGTAGCTCTGGTAGTCAGCGCGATTCCAGAAGGACTACCTGCAATTGTTACCGTCACTTTAGCGATCGGAGTTTCCCGGATGGCACGACGTAAAGCAATTATTCGCAAGCTACCCGCAGTGGAAACTTTGGGAAGTACTACTGTTATCTGCTCTGACAAAACTGGGACGTTAACTGAAAATCAGATGACGGTTCAAAAGATTTATGCGGGTGGGCAACACTACACCGTTAGCGGTATTGGTTATGCCCCAGATGGTGAAATCTTAATCGATCAACAGCCTGTTGATTTCAATGCAGATGGACATATTGCTCTTTGGGAATCCCTGGAAGCAGGATTGCTCTGCAATGATTCTCACATTGAATGGGGAGATGGACAGTGGGACTTAGTAGGAACCCCAACTGAGGGAGCATTGATTACGGTTGCCAATAAAGCGGGATTGACACAAGCGAATCTAGAGCAATTACCTAGAATAGACACTATTCCTTTTGAGTCTCAATTCCAATACATGGCAACTTTGCATGAATTAGATGCAAAGCGATCGCTCAATATCATTTATCTCAAAGGTTCTGTAGAGGCAATTCTCCAACGATGCGATCAGATGCTTGATGCTCAAGGACAAGCTCCTCTCAATGCTGCCGCAGTGGAACAGGAAGTTGCTAGTATGGCAAACCAAGGGTTACGAGTGCTAGCTTTTGCCAGCAAAGAAGTTGCCACTAAGCGATCCTTGGAGCGTAATGATATCGATCAAGGACTGGTGTTTTTGGGACTTCAGGGCATAATCGATCCGCCCCGTGAGGAAGCGATCGCCGCAGTCAAAGCCTGTCAATCTGCCGGGATTCAGGTGAAGATGATCACTGGGGATCATGCACTCACAGCAGCTGCGATCGCCCGCCAAATGGGAATTTGCTCGACTGAAGAACAGGTTTTCACCGGACAACAATTAGCTCAGATGGATGAAAAAGAATTCGCCCAAGCGGCTGAACAAGGTATGGTATTTGCGCGAGTTGCTCCAGAACAAAAATTGCATCTGGTGAAAGCGTTGCAGTCTCAAGGTGAAATTGTTGCCATGACTGGAGATGGTGTCAATGATGCTCCCGCTCTCAAACAGGCAGACATTGGTGTAGCGATGGGCATAGCCGGGGCAGAGGTTGCCAAAGAATCGGCGGATATGCTTCTAACTGACGATAACTTCGCTTCAATAGAAGCTGCTGTGGAGGAAGGACGTGGTGTTTACCGCAACTTGCGAAAAGCGATCGCCTTCTTGCTGCCGATCAACGTGGGAGAATCCATGACGATTTTGATTGCCATTCTCCTGGCAACCGTGCTTCCCATCTTACCAATCCAAATTCTCTGGTTGAACATGGTCAGTTCAGTAGGGTTGATTGTTCCCCTCGCCTTTGAGCCAAAATCTGGACAGGTGATGCAGCAACCACCACGCAATCCTAGAGAAAAGCTTTTATCAGGTAGTTTACTTAAGCGCATATTAGCGATTTCTGTTTTCAATTGGGTGGTAATTTTTGGAGTGTTTCAATGGATACTTCAAACTACAGGCAATGAAGCCTTAGCTCGCACGATGGCGATTAATGGATTGGTGGCAGCAGAAGTCTTTTACCTGTTAAGCATTACCCAGTTTTTACCATCTCTAGTCGTGAGAATCCAAGGTAAACGCACACCCGTAGCTTATGCACCTGCGATCGGAATTGTGGTTGTGGTGATTTTACAATGTCTGTTCAGTCAGTGGAGCATGATGAATCAAGTGTTTGACACCACACCTTTAACATTTATCCAAGCTCTCATTTGCATGGGTGTAGGTTTGCCAGTGGTGTTTATAGCTCTAATATTGCAGCGTTTCGATCCGCTCAACTAGGGATATAGGAGTCCAATAATGGTTTCATCCAATGCCAAATGATTATGTTAGAGTTACACCCAAATAAATTAAAAACTCCATCAGTACATTTTGCTAGGTATGATATTTAATCTGCAAGCATTTACCTAGTAATAACCAGCTATGACCCAGAACTACCGCATTACTCTACTCCCCGGCGATGGCATTGGCCCTGAAATTATGGCAGTGGCGGTAGATGTGCTAAAAGTCGTAGGGAAGCAATTTGATCTGAAGTTTGAATTCCAAGAAGCCCTGATCGGTGGTGCAGCAATTGATGCCACAGGGGAACCCCTACCATCTGCCACTCTAGATACTTGCCGTAACAGTGATGCTGTGTTACTCGCTGCGATTGGTGGTTACAAGTGGGATTCCCTGCCATCCAATTTACGCCCAGAAGCAGGTTTGTTAGGGTTACGTGCCGGTTTAGGATTATTTGCCAATTTGCGCCCAGCGAAAATTTTGCCCCAACTAATCGACGCTTCAACTTTGAAACGCGAAATTGTCGAAGGCGTGGATATTATGGTGGTGCGCGAACTCACTGGTGGGATTTACTTCGGTAAACCCAAAGGGATTTTTGCTACAGAAAATGATGAAAAACGCGGTGTAAATACAATGGTTTACACAGAGTCGGAAATTGAGCGTATTGGGCGGGTGGCGTTTGAAGCAGCAAAAAAACGCGGTGGGAAACTTTGTTCGGTGGATAAGGCGAATGTATTAGAAGTATCTCAGTTGTGGCGTGATCGCATCACTCAACTTTCTCAAGAATATCCAGATATCGAACTCTCTCATTTATATGTAGATAATGCTGCTATGCAGTTAGTACGCGCTCCCAAGCAGTTCGACACCATTGTTACAGGCAACTTGTTTGGTGATATTCTTTCTGATGCTGCTGCCATGCTCACAGGTAGTATTGGGATGTTACCCTCAGCTAGTTTGGGCGCTTCTGGGCCTGGTGTATTTGAACCAGTCCACGGTTCCGCCCCAGATATCGCCGGACTTGATAAGGCTAATCCTCTAGCACAGGTTTTGAGTGTGGCGATGATGTTACGCTACGCTTTAGACCAGCCAAAAGCGGCAGACCATATCGAACAAGCCGTATTACAAGTTTTAGAACAAGGCGATCGCACCGGGGATATAATTTCTCCAGGAAAAAACCTCCTTGGTTGCCGCGCTATGGGAGACTCACTAATTAAGGCTCTTGAACAAAAATAATTTTATAGAGCAAACTGGGCAATATGGCAACCTTTGCTATAAGTTTCGGGTAGACTAAAGGGAAATCTAGCAATCAAATAACAGTCGATAGTGTACGCATTACGACAAGGTCAAGTAAATTTTACCGCCCCAAAGAACCAATCGCCTTTGATTGATCCTGCTGTAATCCGAGCTGCTGGGCAGATATACTATACTCACTGTGAAGTTCATCCCGAAATAGCTGGGCAACCTTCCGGTGTAGCAATTAATCGTGTGACTCATCGAGGTAAGGTTATTTTTACTAACCAACCAGTTCTTTTACCTCAAGAATGTTTTGTGCCCTTAAGTCAAATTGAATCCCACATGTATTAGTCATTGGTCATTAGTTCATTGGTCATTGGTCATTAGTTATTGACAAAGGACAAATGACACAGCACAAATGACACAGGACAAATGACAAAGGACAAATGACTATATGGACATTTTGTTCGCCATCCCGGCGAGTGTAATGGTCTTTGCTTTGGGTGCATCTATCGGTAGTTTTCTCAATGTTATTGTTTATCGCCTACCTGCTGGGTTGTCAATTCTTTGGCCGCCTTCTCGTTGTCCTAAATGCTTAAACCAGCTAAAAGCTTACGACAATGTACCAGTGTTCGGCTGGATTTCCTTAAGAGGGCGGTGTCGATATTGTAAAAGCAAAATTTCTGTCCGTTATCCTGTGTTAGAAGGGGTAACGGGCATAATTTTTTTACTAATTTTTTTGGTATTTCAAGTTTCGACTTTAACAATAGGCTATTGGGCTTTTTGCAGTTGGTTATTGGCGCTATCGCTCATTGACCTAGATACAATGACTCTACCCAATCCACTTACTCAGTCGGGTTTAGTGGTAGGGATTTTATTTCAAATGGTAGTTGGTTTTCTACCAGAGGGTAGTTTTGTAGCATTGGTAAATCACCTAATAATGGGTATAGTTGGTGCGGTATTAGGATTATGGCTGTTTGATGCGATCGCCCTATTGAGTTCAATTGCCTTTGGTAAAACTGCAATGGGTGCAGGTGACGCCAAGTTAGCAGCCATGATGGGAGCCTGGTTAGGCTGGAAATATTTGCTCTTGGCTAGTTTTATTGCCTGTGCGCTGGGAGCATTAATTGGCATTGGTGTTTTGATTATGCAGCGATCGCGACAAAAATTAGGACAAAAGATACCCTTTGGCCCTTTTCTGGCTTTAGGATCTGTGATTACCCTATTTAGCGGCGAAGCCATTTTGTCTAGCTACCTGCGGTTATTTTTTCCAGCCTCTTGAATTGAAGTAGCGACTGGGGACTGGGGACTAGGGACTAGGAGAATAACCATACCTAATCCCCAATCCCCTTTCATAAGAAATATTTATAATTCGTGACTGTAACCAACATTACCCCATCTGCCTTTCAGATTTTGATAATATTCAGCTTGTGACTTGTATTACCCTCTTAACGACGATTAACCGTTGGCAAGCGCAACTAGTACAACAGATGCTGATTGTTCAAAACCTAGCAATAGGAATAATTGATTTGGGTGGGAGAGGGAGAGCATCTTATTTGGAGGTTGGTATTCTCATGGCTTTGTCAGTACATCCATATAATTAAGTCTGCTGAAAAAAAGAGCAAGAGACTTGTATTGGTATAAGTATTTTCGTTAAGCTGGCAACCAAAGATGAAAATTAAGGTCTGAATTGCTTAAAAGCGTAATTTAACGACTTAGGCATTAGTCAGCCAGCGCGGTCTCTTCTCTACAAGATGCTATGCGAACGCGAAGCGTCTCGTAGAGAAGGGGGTTTCTACGCCACTTCCTTCAAGTCGGCAAAGCCGCCCGACGGAATGGCTTCCCATGAGGAACTGGCGTTAACGATGTAGAAGCGTCACCGAAGGGTCATTAATAAAGACAAATGACTAATGACTAAGGACAACCCAATACGGTTTGAAATGTTTTCGACCTCATACCCACTTAAAATAAAATAAAAAATGGCTAACAACGAAGAATCACGTGGTTTAAAGTCTCTATTTGATTGGTTTGCAAATCGACGGAAGTCAGGATCTACCAGCCTCGAACGCCAAGAACGTGAAATTGCTGATGGATTATGGCATAAATGTTCCAAGTGTGGCGTGTTGGCATATACAAAAGACCTGAAAGCCAATCAGATGGTTTGTGTCGAATGTGGTCATCACAATCGGGTAGACAGCGATGAGCGCATCCGTCAATTGATTGATAATAATACCTGGAAACCGCTGGATGAGCATTTGCGTCCAACTGATCCGCTGGAATTTCGCGATCGCAAACTCTACAGCGATCGCCTACGAGAAACACAAGATAAAATTGGCTTAATAGACGCGGTTAGAACTGGTTTAGGTCAAATCAATGGTTTACCCATTGCCCTTGGGGTTATGGACTTCCGCTTCATGGGTGGTAGTATGGGTTCAGTCGTGGGAGAAAGACTCACCCGGATGATTGAGCAAGCCACTCAACGACGCTATCCTGTAGTTATCGTTTGCACCTCCGGTGGCGCAAGGATGCAAGAAGGTATGCTTTCTTTGATGCAGATGGCAAAAATCTCCGCAGCCTTACAACGCCATAAAGACGCGCGATTATTATATATTCCTGTTTTGACCAATCCGACAACAGGCGGCGTTACCGCTAGTTTTGCAATGTTGGGCGATATAATTTTGGCAGAACCCAAGGCAACGATTGGTTTTGCAGGTCGGCGAGTGATTGAGCAAACCCTGCGGGAAAAACTACCCGAAAATTTTCAGACTGCTGAAGATTTGCTCCAGCATGGTTTTGTTGATGATATCGTACCCCGTACCCAATTAAAGAACACCTTAGCCCAGCTGATTGCCCTACACCAGCCTGTACTAACAACACCTCACATGGTGTTGTGGGAAACAATGTCCTTGACTTCTACCGCCGCAGAATAAAGCTTGGGGATTGGGGCTTGGGGCATTGAGTACAAGAGGCAGAGGTGCACGGGGGTAGAGAGGCAGAGGGGAAAAACTTACTGCAACTTCTCCCCTGCTCCCCTGCTTCTTTCCCACTCCCCACTCTCTCATCCTCTGCCTGGCTCTTGAAGAAATATGAGTGGAACAAGGGCTACTAGTCGGAATAAACCTGATAGGGCAAACAAGCCTAGTAAGCCTCCAGACTGAGCAAATTGGACGAGAAAGCTGCCTATAGTTGTGCCCAAAGCACCACTTGCTCCAGCAACGGCAGCTGCGATCGCAAAATAAATAGACTGATTTTTAATTGGTGCAATGCCCAATTGTATATTGTTGCTGCACAAGTCAATTGCCGCCCAAGTACCTCCAGTCAAGATGTGTAGTAGTGGCAACCACAGCCAAATGTCAAGGCGATTAACACTAATCCCTAGCCACAAAAGTGGTGTGATTCCAACCAAAATCCCAATACAGATGAGGATGGGACGATTACCTATCTTGTCTGCTAATTTTCCCCACAGGATAAGCATCAGCAAAGTTGCCCCCGCCTGAAGACTGTTGTAGATAGTCACATAGCTCACATCTAAATTCAACGTGTCAAGCATATAGAGGTTAAAAAAAGGACTGCTGAGGTTAACAGCAAGCGTCCAAAAGCTGAAATACACCAGAAATATCAAAAAGTTAGAGTTTTTCCAGATGCTGTTAGCTGACTGATCTTTTGGCAGATGAATTGATTGAAGTACTTCAGAAGATTCATCTTTTGTAACCTCTGATTGAATTTCACTGATTTGTGGTGACTTGTCATAATAAGTGTTTTGCGATTGCGGATTCATGTCCACTTGGAAATACTGACAACCCAATCCCATAATCCCAAAGACAATGCTTATCAGTAGAATTACTCCATAGCCTTGTAGAGTTCCCCCATACCAATGTGATACAACTAGACCGGCCATTGGTACGCAAACCAAATTAGTTAGACTAGCGGCACTATTACGTGTCCCAAAATACCTGCCTCGCAATTGACGGGGAACTATCATTGCTACCCAACTTAGCCACGATGCAGTTCCTAGTCCTCCCAAAAGACTACTAAATAGAACAATCAAGAGTGTTAATATGACTAGCTGGTGAGTATTAAGTACTCCCCAACTGACACTGGCAATACCAATTACTAGAACCAACCATAGCAACCGACCAATTCCGTGTGTCCGAAGCGAATATTGAAAGCGACTGGTGCTACGTTCAGACAAGTAAGCACCCAACGGCTGAATGAGATTGACCAACATGGGAATAGAGGACAGCATTCCAAATACCACTGGACTAGCACCCAACTCCACCAATAAATTGCTGAGTAAAATCCCGCCAGTTCCAAGAGAGTAAACCGATGCTAAGACAGAATCCGCAGTGGAAGCTTTTAAACTAGTGCGAATAGTATCCTTGGAAATTCGAGAGTTTGAAGAGATTGCTGTTGGTGGTGAGGCAATCTGGGTAAATTTCAGGATCAGTGGTGCAGTTGTTTCAATCTGAACAGAATCCGTAAACATAGATTATGGGTGAAGTATCCTCGGATAAATCAGCTTGCAAAGGATCTCAGTATGCTTTAGTTAGCATCGCTGATAATTTTTCGTTATTTTAGCTTGCAATTTTTAACCAAAATTTCAAATAATTAAGATATCACTCCTTAATAACACAAGGTATGAGCGAGGAAAAAGACGTATTATTTGTTTGTGATTAATAAAGGATTATTTAATTTTTTGGCATTGGTGATGGCGATCGCGATCGCCATTATTGGTTGTCACACCCTAGAATTACCAAGCAAACTCTCAGCATCTACCCCAGTCACCATTAAACTCAGTGGTTGGGGGGGCAATCTTGTTGAGCAAAAACTTTTGAAACAGGTTCTGCTAGACTTTGAGGCACAGCATCCAAATATTAAGGTCAAATATGAGGCGATTTCTGACCAATACATGGATGTAATCAAAACTCGTTTGGTTGGAGAAGCAGCGCCTGATGTCTTTTATCTGGAGTCGGTCGAAGCTCCTTTTTTGATGAGTCAAAATGTCCTCGAACCGCTAGAAGCTTACATTACCCCCGAATTTGACCTAGCGGACTTCGAGGATAGCCTACTTGACAGCTTCAAATACCAGAACCATATTTATGGTCTTCCTAAAGACTATTCCACCCTTGCCCTGTTTTATAACAAAAAAGCCTTTGCCGCCGCCGGCTTGAGTAATCCGCCAGCTACTTGGGATGAACTACGCACTTACTCTAAGCAATTGACAGGCAAACTTAATAAATACGGCTTTGGAGAAAACCCCGACTTAGCACGTCAGGTTTATAAAATTAAAGCCTTTGGTGGACAACTCGTCGATCAAAATAGTTATGCTACCTTTGCCAGTGAGGCAAGTTTACAGGGTTTAGAGTTAGTGATAGATCAGTATCAAAAAGACCGCTCCTCCGCTCAAAAATCTGATGTTGGCACAAACTCAGGTAGTGAAATGTTTGGTCAGAGTAAGGTGGCGATGGTGATTGAAGGTAACTGGGCAATTCCCTATCTAACCGAAACCTTTCCCCAAGTAGAGTTTGCTACCGCACAAGTGCCTACGATTAATAATAAAAAAGGCACAATGATGTTGACCGTTGCCTACGTGATGAATAAGCAAGCACAACACAAAGCCGAAGCTTGGGAGTTGATTTCTTATCTCACGGGTAAAGAAGGAATGCAGAAGTGGACAGGCACAGGGTTTGCTTTGCCAACACGTAAATCAGTAGCAAAAAATTTGGGCTATGACCAAGATCCCTTGCGATCGCCATTAGTAGCGGGTGTTGATTATGCTACACCGTGGCAAGTAGGTCAGTATCCAGCTGCGATCATAAATAACTTTGATAACCAGTTTGTCAGCGCCTTGTTGAGGCAACAACCATTAAAGCAAGCGATGCTGAAGGCAGAGAATGAAGCTAATCAGCAAATTAAGACGATGGAGTAAGTAATCTTTCTTACCTCTACCAAATCACTTCTGAGTAGAAATTTGCTATCTCCTTATCAGATGTAATTATTGCAGCTTAATTATTTCTGGCTATTGCAACGACAACTCGATCTACTGGATCTCGATGACCCCATTCCAAGTTGACACTTTCCATCCAAATATTTTCATCAATAGGTACAATTTGAACGGTACTAGACTTTTTCAGCCTTACTACGTAATCGTTAAGATTGACTCCTAAATCTAGTTTTTTATTTTTAATTTTTATCGCAATTTCCCATATAGCTATGGACGGGACAAGACTATTTTTTATCCCTTTCCATGTAGTTGCACGCTTCTTTGGCTTGTTCAGAAAGTTTGGCTGGATCTAAACTCCACCAGATTAAGGCACAAGTGTCAAGGACTATCTTCACAATTGTGTCCATTCCTCAGTAGTTGGTGTAGTTAAATCCTCAAAGTACTTCACTTTACCGCGCATTTCCCCAAATAACTCTTCTGTTGAAGGTGCTTGTGCGTATTTGGAAATTTTCACAACTGGCTTACCGCGATCGGTAACTACAATTTCTTCTCCCTCTGACTCTACAAGTCGTAAGAACTCAAGAAGTTGAGATTTGAGTTTACTTTTGGAAATTGATTTCATGATAACCGTAGTCATGACTATAGTCATATTCTAAAGGGCATAGCATGAACTATTACTCAATATTTACTAGCTATGACCAAGACCTACTGTGATCGCTATTAGAAAGTGGTGTAAATTATGCTACACCGTGGTAGATAGGTCAGTATCTAGCGGCGATCGTGAATAATTTTGATAACCAGTTTGTCAGTGCCTCGTTGGGGCAATAACCATTAAAGCAGGTGATGGTACGGGCAAAAAATGCAGCTAATCAGCAGATAAAAGCCATGAAGTAACTTAAGAGCATTCACCGCATAATATTTAACTGCTAACGTTCTTAACTCAAAAACAAGCTGTCTATTGCCATAGTCTTGATAAATGTCTTGAAGAAAATCAATTGACCTATTATTGTAAAAAATGAGGTCTCGAATAAGTTTTCCAGATTCTGTACGACTCTGTTCTGCTGCAAAGTTAAGGTCTGGATAGAAAAGCGATGCAAAAAGTTGACAGATATAATTTTCGTATTTAATGTGTGCTTCATTCGTCTTTCCTGTTGGTAGCTTTTCTATTTCACCTAATTTTCGTTTAGCGGAAAAGACGGGAATCTGTTTAAATAGCGGATCGTTTTTACAGTCATCCTGAGTTCGCTCTTTTACCTTGATATATTCCTGAACAATGCCATAATTATCCCTATTGAAGTTTAGAACCTTAACACGTTCTTCTGGCTCACCAGGATTAAAAATTTCATCACGAGGACAGTAATCCTTAAAGTAGTCTTTAAAGTTGATCCACGGAGAAAATCTTAGCCATCTCTTAGGAACAAAGATTAAAGGCTCTTTGGTTTCAGGATTTACGGGCAATGTAATTTCCTGATCTAGGATAAATGAATTTTTACGGTAGTTATAAATTCCAGCAACAACAGCTTTAGTAATTGGTATTCCTACTTCTTCGCATTGTTGTATTGTAAAGTCTATCAAAAATGATTAATGATTTAATAAAGTTACAACAAATATCACTGATGCGATCTTTCGCAATTCCATCTACATAAAACTGGATCTCTTCAAAGTGAACAAATCCGTATTTTCCATACTCAGGAATTTTCTGAAATAAAGAGAGAATTTCATCTGCTTTATTACGGCTAATTTTTATACCTTTTCGTTTTTTTGACAATCCCAGTCCAATCTCTTGGCATTCAGATGCAAGAATGAGGTTGTCACGAGCCTGATCTATTTTGCCTTTCTGAACAAGAAAGTTTAGGTTATTAAAGGAATTAATTATGGAGGTATGAAGTGATTGGTCTTGTTGTGAGGGAGACTTCCATAAAAGAAAAGGGTCAACGTAAAGGGGAATATCTTCATCTAGAAATGCTATGGCAAAATCTAGCTGTGCTTGGGTAGCTGAAATGCCGTGGTAATCAATTATTCTTGGGCGGACGATCGCCATTTGCTATTTTTGTCTACGTATAGTCGACTATTATAATGTCAAATAATTTTTGTGCCATGTCTAATACTTCTGCCCTTGAAGACTTTATTTCATTCCGTGGTCATCAGGTATGGTATGGTATCGCATCGTTAAACCAGACCAAGAAGATTCTGGCAAGCTACCACTGCTGTGTCTTCACGGAGGCCCAGGAGTACCCCACGACTACTTGGAACCTTTGGAAGCGTTGGCTTCGCCCGCCGCAGGCATCGCCACAACCGGACGCAGGGTGATTTTTTACGATCAATTAGGGTGTGGAAATAGCGATCGCCCCACAGACCCTACCTTATATTCCATAGATTTATTCAAAGAAGAACTCTTCGCCGTCCGCAGTGCCTTAAATTTAGACCAAATTCATCTTTTTGGGCAATCATGGGGCGGTTGTTTAGCTTTGGAACATGGTCTTTCTCAACCGACTGGGTTAGTCAGTCTCGTTCTAGCTAACACGCCTTCTAGCATTCGACAATTTGTCACTGAAGCTTATAGCCTGATGAATGAGCTACCAATCGAAGTACAAGAGGTCATTCGTAAACACGAAGCCGATGGTACTACTCAAGACCCCGAATACAAACAGGCAATGGAAGTATTCAATCATTCTTTTCTTTGCCGACTAGACCCTTGGCCCAGCAGCTTAACTAGAGCCTACAGTAAAGTTGGTACAGAGTTTCGGGGTACAGGCAAAATCATCGACTGGAATATTGAAGACCGCCTCGGTAAAATTATCGTACCTACACTGCTGCTATCAGGTCGTTACGATGAGGTGACGCCTACTTGTGTTGAAACAGTTCACCAGGGTATTTCTGGCTCTGAGTGGGTAATGTTTGAAAACAGTTCACATATGCCTCATCTCGAAGAGACGGAACGATTCTTGCAAGTCTTGAGCAAATTTTTGAATCGTGTCGAAACAGCCTTGTAAAGGTGAGATTGTAAGTTGAGTCTCATATTCCTTGAACCTAAGTCTTCATTTATTCTCGAATTCTCGAAGTTCCGAGTTCTGAGCACGAAGTTCCGATATTGTAAACATTAAAGCATCCATAATAAGAATTAAAGCGTTTATGAATACTTTAATGTTTGCTACTAATGTTGTTTTCTAGTAGTTCTCTTTCGCTTTGCAAACGAACCAACAGCTAATCCACCAAATACTACTACTGCCCCCATGATGGTTGTTGGTTCTGGAACTTCTTGGGGAACTTCGATAGAGCCGCTGACTAGAGCCAGACCATTCAAGGTAATAGTTGATCCTAAATTAACAATGTCTTCTTCCGAGAACAATAGTGTGCTTATACCATTTTTGAATATGCCCTTACCGCCAGTGATATTCACGATGCCAGAACCTTTCGCTGTCAGATTATCAAAATTAACTGAAGCACTGGCATCACTAGTTCCAAATAACTTGTTATCACCGTCGCCAAACACGATGTAGCCTAATGGGAAACCTTGGACACCAAATACTTCTGGATTATTGTTAAAAGTGAGATTTCCCTTGTCATCAATCACGGAGTATGTCAAACCTTTGTATAATCTTAAATCATAGGGTGCATTATCACTCAAACCAACCTCAAATACCTGCGAAACGTTGCCTGAAATAGGCGTAATATTGACTGTTGTCCGATAATTGCCAATAAATGGATAAATGGTCTTTGCTGTTGCTCTGCTTACATTTGAGCAAAGACTAACTGAGGTCAAAACTAGTGGAACAATCCACATTCTGAGTGAATGAAGCATCATTTAAAATCTCCATTTTTAAAAAGTACCTATTTTCACAGGGAGTTTACAATACCTAAGAAGCAGTTACAATGAATAATCCTTTGATAAAATTGGCATTTTTTTATCAGATGATATATAGAAACCTCCTCTAAAGATAAAAATTCCACTCCGGTGCATAGCCCAAAAAGAGAACAAGAGCTAAGTTAAGCAAATTTTTCAACAATTTTCTAACCTTTTCCCAAAGCAGAATCATCTTTTCCTTACAAAATGAGGATTGAATGCTTTTGTGACAGGAGTACGATAAATAATCATGCACAACCCATCGCTACAGCCGGGTTAGTGCGAGATTAAACGGAGGTTCAGTAGTGTTTGAAATCAACAGGCGGCGGAATAACCCCAGGTGGAACATCACCGAAGACTTGGCTGGGTATATGTTCATGATGCCCACCATTCTAGTTTTGGGAACTTTTGTAGTCTTACCTATTCTCTACGCCGTTTTTCTTTCCTTGCAAAAAGTCCAACTTCTTGGCGGTATTGAGTACGAGTTCATTGGTTTTCGGAACTTCACACGATTAGCTGAAGATGAAAGAGTTTGGATTGCTTTGAGAAACACAGCCGAATATGTAGCCATTGTTGTGCCAACTCAAACTATCCTGGCTTTAATTCTGGCAGTAACTCTAAATTCTGGGATTCGCGGTAAAAACTGGTGGCGCATTCTCTATTTTTTGCCGACAGTCACTTCTTCAGCAGTGCTGACACTTATCTTTATGTGGATTTATAACACTGATGGGCTACTAAACGATTTTCTTGCCTTTGTGGGGCTACCTACTTATAACTGGTTGGGCGATCCAGCAGTTGCGCTCAAAGGAATTATGATCATGAACATTTGGTCAACCGCGCCGTTTTATATGGTGATTTATCTGGCGGCGTTGCAAGATATACCCCAAACACTTTACGAGGCCGCGGAACTTGATGGCGCAAATGGATGGCAGCAATTTATCCACATTACTCTTCCCTTGCTTAAGCCTGTAACCTTCTTTGTGGCGACAGTGGGGGTAATTGGCACTTTTCAACTTTTTGACCAGTCTTACATCTTCTCTGGCGGTACTGGTGGGCCAAACAACGCTACCTTAACTGTAGTGCTGCTGATTTATCAAGCTGTATTTCGGAATTTACAAATGGGATATGCAGCTGCGATCGCATTTTTGTTAACAATAATCATCATTGCCATCACTTTGATTCAGCGGCGACTTTTCGGAGGCGAACGAATTTGACTAAAACCTCTGGCTTATCCTGGCTCAAAGCCCTGTTGTACGTCTTAATGACACTTTATGCCATCATTACCCTAATTCCCTTTCTCTGGGCACTTTCAGCATCATTTAAGCCACTAACAGAGATTGTCAGTGGTGAACCCAACTTTCTCCCCAAGAATTTTACTCTTGACAACTACAGGCAAATCTTTCTCCAAGAACCGCTATTTTGGCGCTGGTTATTCAACAGTGTAGCGATCGCCGTCAGTGTTACGCTTTTAAACTTGTTGTTAAATTCAATGGCTGGTTATGCCCTGGCAAGACTGCGCTTTTTGGGCAAGCGCTTTTGGTTCTTCCTAATTTTGGCAGTACTAGCAGTACCGACGCAAATCACCCTGATTCCGACATTTTTGATTTTAAAAGCGATCGGCTGGCTGAATTCTTACCAAGGCATGATTGTTCCTAGCATGGTTAATGCCACTTTTATCTTCATGATGCGGCAGTTTTTCGTTAATTTTCCTAAAGAACTAGAAGAAGCAGCGCAACTGGATGGCTTAAATACTTTTGGAATTTTTCGACACATTGTCTTACCTTTGGCAAAACCAGCACTAGCAGCACAGGCAGTTTTTGTGTTCATGGGGAGTTGGAATAATTTTTTACTGCCTATAGTTATCCTATTTGACCCAGAAATGTTTACCCTTCCTTTGGGGCTGAACACCTTCAAAGGTCAATACATCAGCTATTGGAACTACATTATGGCGGCTTCTATGGTCTTCACCCTACCAGTCTTAGGTATTTACGCATTTTTTAACCGTTACTTTATTCAAAGCGTCACCTTTACTGGGGGAAAAGGTTAATAGGCATTGGGCATTGGGTTATTCCCCTTGTCTCCCTTGTCCCCCCATGCCCCATTCCCCAAACAGTATTTTGGGCAACAAATTGCACTCCTAACGTGATATTGGTATTACAGCGACTCAATCTCTATCTATCAGTAAACAAGCATTATGGGTTTTGCAGACCTATCGATCGCAGAGATAGCAGCCGACTACAGCATTCCTGTAGAAAAAGTGTTTTCTCTGTGCAACCAACTGGGAATCGCCTACAAACACCAAAAGACCCGTTTGGCGTTAGAAGATGCAAAGGCAATTCTTTCCCAAATATCATCTGAAATATGCCCCAAAGGTACTAACGACTTGGTGGACGATCGCGAAGTCCCCTGAAGGGTTATCTCAGAACTTTCGCTAATAACTGATAGCTAATGACAAAAAACAATGAGTCATTAGCAATTAGCAGCTTGGAGATTGAGAATCGCATTCTTAGCTGTGTTGAGCGTCAAATCTTTAAGGGGAAACATGTTTATAAAACTAATTGGCGTTGTTGTGGCTACTGTTTTACTTTCGTTTCAGTTGATTGTCGGTACCGCGACAGCAGTGGAACTAGACGAAGCTACCCGAACAGTGCCATTAAATACTCAGGGTGATACCGTTGTACTCAGCCTTAAACAAGTCAAAGAAGGCAAACGCTTATTTAATTACGCTTGCGCCCAATGTCATGCTGGGGGAGTTACCAAGACAAACCAAAACGTGGGACTTACTCCAGAGGACTTGGCACTAGCAACACCTAACCGTAACAACGTTGAAGGTTTAGTAGATTACCTGAAAAATCCCACTACTTACGACGGGGAAGAAGAGATTTCCGAAATACACCCCAGTCTCAAAAGCGCAGATATTTTCACAGCAGTGCGAAATCTGACGGATGATGACTTGGAAGCGATCGCCGGTCATATTCTCTTACAACCCAAAATCGTTGGTACTAAGTGGGGAGGCGGGAAAATCTATTACTAAATCCCGGAGTTGAGTCATTGGGAATAGGGCATTGGGTATTGGGAATAGGGCATTGGAAAGAATTTAGTCTCCATTCCCCATTCCCTATTCCCCATTTACTGCTGATTGGACGGCTTTTTGCAATAAATTACTCTCCATTCTTAAAAAAAAAATAGATATATGACAGATTGTCATACTTTGACGTTGATTTTATTTAAAATGAGAAAGGGAAAAAATTGTTTGTTAGGAGAGAGCTATGAAATTAATTTCGGCAAGCTGGCGACGCCTTAGTTTAGCTGTGTTGACAATCCTTTTAGTTGTTAGCAGCTTTGCTGTTTTTACTCCCAGTGCTTCGGCTGAAACCTACAAGGTGAAATTGGGTAGTGATAAAGGACTGCTAGCATTTGAACCGAAAAAGTTGACCATTAAAGCAGGTGACACAATTGAATGGGTGAACAATAAAGTTCCTCCCCATAATGTAGTGTTTGATCCTGCCAAAAACCCCTCTAAGAGCGCTGATTTAGCTAAATCTCTGTCTCATAAGAAGTTGCTCATGAGTCCCGGTCAAAAGGAAACAACCACCTTTGCAGCAGACGCACCTGCTGGTGACTACACCTTCTACTGTGAACCTCATCGTGGTGCTGGTATGGTTGGTACAATCACTGTCCAATAGCTAGAAACACCAGCGTTTGACACGAGATGATTACTCAGTGAAATTAGCTCATCGCCACACGCTAGACTCCTAGAGTGACGCACAAAATACACAAATGGCGGTAACGAGTCCTATCCTTCCCTAAGACGCTAAACAATCTGTAGCGATCGAGGAGTGAACTCGTTACCGCCAATTTTGATCAAATTTGACTTAATCAGGGATTAATCGCGTTTATACTCTTGCTGGAGGCTTGTTGCGAGGAAATTTTGTTGAGAATACTTTTATTAATTCTACTGTCGACGATCGCCCTATTCAAATTTACATTCATTAGTCCAGCACTAGCTGCCGAAACATCCAACGGTGCTAAAATTTTCGAGGCTAACTGCGCTTCTTGCCATATAGGTGGCGGTAACATCCTTATCAACCAGAAAACCTTGAAAAAGGAAGCATTGTCAAAGTACCTAGAAAATTACAATCAAGACTCAATCCAGGCGATTATCCACCAAGTGCAAAATGGTAAAAATGCCATGCCTGCCTTTAAAAGCAAGTTAAGTTCTGAGGACATTTTAGAGGTAGCTGATTACGTTTTTCACAATGCAGAACAAGGCTGGTAAAGTAGCTATACCGTCTAGTTTTTATGGGGTGAGCAGTTATTGCCTATCTTTAATTACTGGCGAGCTAGACGCTCACCCCAAAACATTGGAGAATTTATTTGTTGAAAATCTCTTATACCAATTCTTTATAAGCTTGCACTAAATGATTATCTCTCTCTTGCTTGGCGTTCTTGGCTTTCTTGGCGGTTCGTTTTTCAAGATTAAGTGCATCTTCATGGAGAATTGGTATTAGTGCATTTCCTTCTTGGAAGCTTTTAACGAACTTCTAAGTTAAGTATTATGTATGACGAACCAGCGATCGCTTATTTGTCACTACTAAAAACAATATTTTAAACCCAAAACCCTGATGTAGAGACGCGATTTATCGCGTCTTAAAAGACCAATTATCTACACCAATAGATTTCTTGTACGAATACAAAACTAGTTCTAATCCCCCAACCCCTTCCCCCAATTTTAGGAGAAGGGGAGACAATTTCAAAGTCCCTCTCCCAAGCTGGGGAGAGGGATTTAGGGTGAAAGCTCATTGATTCATGCAAGAAGTCTAATAACTTTTAACCCAAGCGTATTGTATTTTAAACAGGACTTACGCAAACAATAGTCGAAAAGAATGATTTTCAGGTAGGTAAAAGGCCCAAAAGGTACTCCAGGGGAGAACTCGTAGAGTAGCTGCTTCTTTAAGAGACGCTGCGAATACGTCTAGAGCAATTACCCCTACCTGAATCCAAAATCATCAGCGGGTGATTATTTTTCTGAATTAGACTTTTGTCTACTTTCCTTGACTTCGCGCAACCGTTCTACTAATTTTTTATCCGATTCAGCAGCAGATGTAGACTGGCCATGATTGATTTTTGGCAACAATAACGGTTCAGAAGTAGTAGCTGCCGATGAAGGCGTAAGCTGGTTATTTTTAATTTGCAGTTCAGATAATGGTTTAGGAGTAGCTGCTGGTGCAGTTAATGGTTTGAGAGTACCTGTTGGTGAGGACGTAGACGGGTTATTTCTGATTTGTAAATTAGGTAATGGTTTAAAAGTATCTGCTGGTGAGGGGGTAATCTGATTATTATTGATTCCCGGTGCAGATAATGACGAGGGCTTTTGCTCTTGAGTAATTCCAGTAAGATTGCTCCTACTGCTTTGGAAATGTAGGTTGAATGGATAGGAACTAATCTGTTTATCTCCCTTGGGGGATTGCTTGTTGAAGTATTGCCTTGCTTTTAATTGCAATTCCGGGGAAATTAACTTGTCTTGAAATTTGATATCTAAGACCTTACCATCAGGATCTACAACCAATACACCCAAAACAGCACCTTCAAGATTTGACTTATTCGTGGATAATGTTTGGCGGATGACTGGTTTTTGTTCAGCGTTAGGGTATTGTTGCTGGACTTCCTTTCTCAGGTTGGCGTAGGAATCTAGCTGTGCAATTGCCTGTTGAGTTCCCTTAGTCGATAAATCGGCTGTTTGTAGCGTGCTTCCCCTAGTTCCAATTAAAGTACCTCCATTCGTTGGAGCTTGTTTTAGAGAATTTATCAGTGGGTTTTGAGCAATTGCAGACGACGCATTAGAAATTGGTTGCGTCATTGGCTGAATTGGCACAGAAGTCGTATTTACCTGTGCTGTTTCAACGGGTGTACTGTCAGATAAGATTGGAGGTTGGGCATTCCGCAGAATATCAGCAGGTATTTGCTGCGACTGCAATTCTGGCAACCTATTTACAGCCAGCGGCTTAGGTGGCTCGTATTTGGCGACGTTTTCACTCACATTCACGCGAGGAACTGGTCGAGAGAATCTGGCGCTGGTATTAAATTTAGAACTATCAAATTTAGACGCGTCAAATCGCAAATTATCACTAGGAATCATCCGCAAAGACTGCCTTGTAGGCAAGGAAGAGACTCGATAGTTATTCGATGATGCCGGTAGCGGAGGTAATATCAGCTGACTTGATGGTGATGGCGCTAATGGGGTTAATCCCGGTTGGAGGCTAAAGTTTGGAGCAGCAAGTGGGGCGACAGGAGGTAATTGTTGTAAACCAATTTGGGGTGTGCTTTGTTGCGGCAAACGGTTTTGGTCTGCTTGGCTCAATTCCAAAAGTCCAACTGTTTTAGATGATGCTGTTTCTTTGGGCTTGTTAGACTCCATCGGCATCAATGGTACAATCATGGCGATCGCACCGTGGATACCAAGAGAGGCTATAGCTGCTATCCCAATTGGCTGGCTTAAGATTTCTGGTATATTTTTCAGCAGGGAGACGTAAGACATAGCTTTTCTCGTTCACTCACTCAGTTGCAGTTGACTAGCGATTTTCTCTTTTCGATATTGCAATATCTTGCAAGATATGCGTTCTTCATAATGAAATAATAACTTCCTCTGCTGGCAATCAAAACGCCAAAATTGCCATTTATTCAAGTTTTTAATTAATGACGCTGTATCATATCTTCAAAATTCCAGCTTGCTAAAGAGATATTTGAAAAATTACTACTTTTGATTTTTTATTGTTATGACACACACAATTAAAATTAATATCTAGAAGTTTTATAAAGTTTAAGTAAACGCACAAGTTATCAAAACATCTGCTGAAGTTACCTTGTTTTTTCAACTGTTTTTCAGTCAACTACACTTCTGTAACAAATGACACACGTGTTTGTTTGAGACTGGGGCTTATTAAAAAAATAGTACCACATCGGCAGCCACTCAAACTGTTGCAAATTGTACAATTTTATTGAGATCCTAGCCTAAAACCCACCAAAGCTATTAGTTTTTCTCCAAGGAGTGAGTCAGACGATCGCAATTCTAGCTCCTGAATCATGACTATTTCTTCGTCAAAAAAGTTCAAACCTTCAATCTTACATCCCCAAAATTTCAAATGCCGTTACCGACAGTTATTTTGCCTGGATATTTAGAAAGTGCGATCGCTTATCGCCAGCTAGAACAATCCCTACAAAAGTTAGATTTTCCCGCAGTTACAGTACCACTGCGAAGGCGTGACTGGCTCCCCACTTTGGGAGTAAGACCCATAATATTGATTTTGCAACAACTCGATTGCACAATCAAGCATATATTATGTCAACATAATGCTACTCAAATTAACTTAATTGGTCACTCAGCCGGAGGTTGGATATCCCGCATTTACATGGGAGAAAAGCCCTATTTAGCACGCGGTGATGTCAAGCCATTTCTCTGGCAAGGGCATCCCTTAATTGCTACTCTCATTACCTTAGGTACACCCCATATTAGCCAAGAACGCTGGACACGCTCCAATCTAGATTTTGTCACCAATAACTACCCAGGAGCTTTTTACAAAAACGTTCGTTACGTTTGTGTGGCTGGCAAAACTATCTTTGGGAAAAGGCGGCCTGGTAGTTGGTTAGCTTACAGTAGTTACCAATTAACCTGTGGTAAGGGCAACACCTGGGGAGATGGCATTACGCCTATTGAAGCTGCTCATTTAGAGGGAGCAGAAAATCTCGTGATTGAAGGTGTCAAGCATTCTCCCAGAAGTCCTGGAATTTGGTATGGCTCACCAGAACCCTTAAAAGCTTGGGTGCAATATTTGATTTAAAAAACTTTATTTTTATATAAGAAAAGTAAAATTTATTAAAATTTCTTAGCTAGAATCGTAATAAGAATAAATACTTAGTTAAGAACAGGAGGGGTGAGCCATGCAAAGCACCCAGTTCGATAAGATTTTGCGACGAATAGCGACGATATTATCAGTCGTGATTTTGACTCTGTGTTTAATTTATATCTCAACCGGAGTAATGCTTTCTTTTTACTATGAACCGACAGCAGGCGGAGCTTATAACTCATTAAAGATGATTAATACACAACTGCCATACGGCTGGTTGTTTTGGAGAGCGCATGATATTGCTGGGAATGCGGTAATTGCGATCGCTCTAATTCAAATTGTGGTGATGTTTTTAGGTCGGCAATTTCGCAAGAGTTGGCTGGCTGCTTGGATTAGTGTGATTTTGTTAACCCTGAGTGCGATCGGGCTGGATTGGACAGCGATGATTTTAGATTGGACTCAGGAAGGATACTGGCGTTTTAGCATTGAGCTAGGAACTATTGAAGCCATTCCCTTGATTGGTGGGCAGTTGCGCGAAATCCTAACTGGTGGTGGAGCCATTAATACAATTACTGTCGAACACCTTTACACAATCCACAGTTATCTGATTTCGGTAGCGACACTAATTCTCGCTATAGTACATTTGTCTACTTTACTCTGGCAAGAATGGCAAATGTATCAAGAAGCGCCAAAACCAGAAAGCGAATTTATTCCTTCCCAAAGCTAATATACAGTCAAGAGTTAGAAATTCCTCCTCTGCTCCCCTGCTCCTCTGCCCTATCCCCCTCATCCCCCAGAAGCCTCACTAGTAGAAAGTTGAGATAATTGGGTCAGGGATAGGTCTTCAACCTCTGGTAACTTTTCTAGAGAAAGGGGAGTGGATTGGGTAGCACCAGATAAGCGTTTTAAAAGGCTAGGTCTGGGGTCATGCAACAGATAAATAATGCGATCGCCAATTTCCCAATCTTGGTTAGCTGATATTACCTGTAAGCGTTCTGCTCGTTCTATCAATAGCGGTATCAACCCCCCCGTCCGAATCTTTTCTTGGATGCGATCGCATTGAGTCGAAAACTCCAACTCATCTAGCGTGGTTGTCCCCAACTTCACTCGCCCATCATTCAAATATTCATTCCAAGTTTTAATCGCTAAGTCTGGGATAAAAGCTTGATTAACTTTATTACTAGCCGAGATACTCGCTTGCGGATCGCGGGGAAAAACAGCTAAGACGCGCGGGGGTTTAAACTCCTCAGCTGCTCGTTGAGCCAAAACAAAATTCACCTCGCCATTACTTGTCATAGCCAAAAAAGTACCCATAGAGGCAAGTCCTGCCTCTTCCAAAACAGCAGCATCCAGCGCACTGCTGGCAATAACCCGGAGATTTTGCGCCTCGGCTTGCACAAGACATTCGGGGTCAGTATCAATCATCACCACGTTTTCTCCCCGTTCTTGAAAGAAGCGAGCAATCAAAAGACTCAAAGGATTACAACCCACAATCACTGCTCCAGTTACATCCTTGGAAGTGATTTGCAGCCATTTAGCAACCCAGCCAGCTGTTAGCCCCTGGCAGACAACAGTCATGATAATTGTCAGGAATACTAGAGCTTTGATCGAATCACCGCCGTTAATGCCGCGTTGTGTCAACGAAATCGCAAAAAAAGAAGCTACAGAGGCAGCAACAATTCCTCTCGGAGCAACCCAGCTTAAAAACAGTTTCTGTCGCCAGTTTAAGTCACTGTTCCAGGTACACAAGAGGATATTAATCGGGCGAACGACAAACATTAGTACCAAAACGGTGAATAAACTACCCCAACCCAAAGCAAACACACTGGCAATGGATAAATCAGCAGCTAATAAGATAAATAGCACCGAGACACTGAGAATTGTCAGCTGACCTTTAAAGCTGCGTAACAGACGTTCTTCCGGGACTGAGGAGTTAGCAAAGACCGCTCCTGCAACTACTGTTGTCATTACTCCCGATTCACTGCGGATCATTTGCGATAATGTAAACAGGCTCCAAAGTATCGCCAACACCACTAAGTTTTTTAGCTCAAATGACAGAAAACTGGCGCGTTTGAAAATCAAACTCATCAGATAACCGCCAGCACCACCAATTCCTGCACCAACAGCCAGACGTATAAGTAAACCGACGATCGCATTGATCGGGTCAGCATCGCCGTTCAAAATCGTATCGAGGACAACGAAGGCGAGGATGGCTCCTACAGGGTCAATTAAAACCCCTTCTCCTTCCAAAAGTGTTGCCACTTGTCGATCTACATTGATTTGTTTGAGCAATGGGCCAACGACGGTTGGCCCTGTCACCACGACTATGGAAGCATAGAGAAAAGCTATGTTCCAGGGAAATTCACCCAGCCAGTGGGCTGCCATACTCCCGCCAAGCAATGTGATCAGCGTTCCTTGAGTGACAAGCAATTGTAGGCTGACTGAAACTCTACCTAACTCTCGCAGATCCAAGTTAAGTCCGCCTTCAAACAAAATGATTGCCGTTGCTAGGGCGACTATAACTTCCAGTCCAGTGCCTAGCGAATGGGGATGCAATAGCCCTATGCCATCAGAGCCAAACAAGATGCCCAACAGCAATAACAAGACGATACTGGGTACACGAAGGTATGCAGCCAGCACTTGGGCACTAATGCCTGCAAAGACAGCGATCGCCATCTGTATGGTGATTTCAAAAGATGCTTCCATGTTGTAGATTTTGAGCGATTTATTTCAAAATCTCTTGTAAAAAACCGTAGATATTAACTCTACAGGGTACAACATCATACCCTTTGTTCCTTGCTGTCTTCAGCGTTTTTTAGATATGTGTATACCCAGAAATTCCCAGCGCCCAACGCTGACGCACCCTGTGGCTGATCGCAGAAGCATCTACGGACTTTTTTATCTGTCTCCATATCTTTGTATCCTCTTCAAGCTTTTGCTTCCACCAAGTTTAGCTGCTACAAACTTTTTTTGGCAAAACCTGTTGACAACGGCAAGGAAATTGGTTAACTTATAAAAGGTTTGAGTCCAATGCCCCCATCGTCTAGAGGCCTAGGACACCTCCCTTTCACGGAGGTAACGGGGATTCGAATTCCCCTGGGGGTACTTAAAAACAATAAAAGCAAAAGCTTTTTTGTTTTAAATCTAGCAATAAAAACCATCATTCATGAATACACCTGAATGATGGTTTGATTGTTGTTATACATACGGTTCTTTGCTGGCTAGTTCTTCTACACGTTGGTGAATAGCCAAAAGATTTAACCGCAAATCTTTGCTCAGGCGATTTTCAATAATTCCCACTGGCATAGTGAGTTTAGGCCAAACTTGAATTGTGTAGGACAGATTTGTTCCTAGATACTCACCAAAAGAATAAGGCTCTAAGCACCAGCTACCAGAAAAGCCTTTAAAATCTCCCTCTACCATGCGGAAATTAATTGCTTTAGGGAAGCATTCTTCCAAATCTAGAACTACCCGCGCACAAAAATTGAAATTCAGTAAACGTTGGGAGCCTACTTGCTCCAGTCGAATTCCACCATTGGGATGCTCGATTAGACAACTCTTGGCGAGGCTGGGGATGAAGTCAGGTAAGGCTTCATAATTTGTCAGAACCTTCCAGATTTGCTCCACTGGGTGGGGAATTTGGACTTTAGCACTAATTTGCCGCTGTCGCTCTGCTATTTTCTCAATTTGAACTTCTACCTGAGCAGGTAAATCCCCTTCTAGGTTGGTGTCATCAGCAAAAGACTGCAAATTAGGGTTCTCTGTTGTGTTCTGTTTTTTAGTCACTTTCAGAATTATGGTTTGCTTTCGTCAGAAAATTGGGGCAGAGTCAAGGTGAAGCAAATTTCGCTCTGTTCAGAATCCGAAATTGGCAGACTTTCAACAGCGATCGCTCCATTCAGATGCTGCACTAAAGACTTAACTAAAGCAAGTCCCAAGCCAGTCCCTGGAGTCCAACGCCCTTTTCCACGACGGAACTTATCAAAGATGTAGGTCGCTTCTTCTTCTGAGATGGCACGTCCTGTATTCGTCACCTTCATGATAACTTGATCGATTTGTTGATCGACTCGGTGAGCAGCTTCAAGGTGGACTATTGTATCAGGCTCTGAGTATTTACAGGCATTCGTTAACAATTCTTGCAGAATCCGGTCAAAGCTTTCCAGTTCTGTTTGCAGTTTGAGCGATTCCTCCGGCAAATCTACAGAAATCTTTAATCCCTTTTCGCCAAGTTTTTTTTCAAAAGATGCTGCTATATCCTGAATTCTAGTATTTAAATCTATAGATTCTAGTTGCGGGGCTTCGTGAGGCGACTCTAGCTTTTGGAGGGTTAACAAGTCATTAATCAAGTTGATTTCCTTTGAACATTCTTGTTCAAGAATATCCAGATATCTACCCTGACGCTCTGGTGTTATTCCTGGCAAACGCAAGTTTTTTATTGACATCAGCATATTTGTCAAAGGATAGCGTAGGCGATCGCTCATGTTACTCAAAAATTCATCTTTGAGTTCATTCAGTTTCCGTAGCTGCTCAACATACTGCCGTGTTCTTTCATGCAATTTTGCCTGGAGTTCCAGACTACTCTGGAGTTTTGCCGTCCGCTCATCTACCAAAGTTTGCACTTGGCGCAATGTCTGTGACTGAATTATGGCGTTACTCACTTGAGCGCAAACCATTTCCACAAGATTTAATTCTGCTGGTTGCCAACTGCGAATCACAGATTGCTGTAGCACCAAGAATCCTAAAATTTTACCTTGACTCTCCAATGGCACTAAAAGTACCGCAGGCAATTCTTCTATTGCAAATAATGGAGCAGCTGTCAAGGTTTCATTTTGGTCTGTATAGTCATCGAAGATTACTGGTTTTCCAGAATCCATGAAGGCACGCTGGCATAAACCACAGTCTGAAACCAAGAAAGACTCAGCTAAAGTGTCTAGTTTACTAGTGCGGGAACTTTGTGTTTCCCTAGCCCATTTACCAATCACAGTAGCTTTCGCTTTGGGAATTTGTTTTTTAGCTTGAGTCCTAAAGAGTGGATCTGTATATTTCAGTGATATGAGTAAACCCCGATCTGCCTGTAGAGATTCGGCAGTCGAGGCGATGACTAACTGGAGCATTTGATTCAGCTCCAAGTTGCTACGACTCAATATAGTTAATTGCTTGATCAAGCTCTGATGCTGCTTGCTTTTTTCCAGGTACTGCTCTTGATGAGCAATTTGTTGAGCTTGTGCTACTCCAGAAAAAGCGATCGCGCAAGCCGACTCCACTTCTTTGAGCAATTGTTTTTCTGATTCACTCCATTCATAAGGTTGGAATTTAATCAGATTAATCACTCCATTATTATTGCCACCAAACCGAGTGGGAATTGCCAAAACTGCTTTTATCGGTAGGGGCAAATATTGACACCCAATTACCAGACTGTTCTGAATTATGGAAATGTCTTCAATAGTCAATGGTTGGGCAGCACATTGCAGCACTGGCGAGTGCATAAGCAACTGTTCCATCGAAAACATTTCTTCTGGGTGTGGCAACCCTAGATACTCATCAGCACACCAATTACTAGTAGTTGCTTCGTCGGATGTCTGATCCGCCACTGAAACCAAGCAGCAGCAATCTACTTGAAAAGCAACTCCTAGCAATTGAGCAATATCTTGCAGCATCAATGCCGTAGCCGAGCTATTGGCAATGATTTGGTTAATCTTTTGTACCAACTCGTGGGCAGGTTCTTCCTGATGCTGCATCAGCTTGACTTGGTAAGGTTGTAGTCGATCTATGTCATCTACGTAATGTGGCGGCGATGATAAAGGCTTTTTCATTCTTGGCACGCCCTCGGATAATAACCCCATTGTTCTTGCACCCAACCTCTTGGCATATTCTTCACCGTTAGTTGTGTTGCTACACCCTGATAATTGACAAATTTTGTGTGAATACTTTCTCTCACCTGTTATAGCCCTTTTCTATCTCAGATGACCAAATTTCCACTGTATCAAGCAAATTGCTACATTGGTACATAAGTAATAGAATATTTAAGATATCCTATAAATGCTTCAGTTAGCTTATTTTTAACTACTCTATGTTGAAATAATTTACTAACTTTATCCTGTCTGTAAGTATCACATAAACCGTAATTTCTCTGGAATTCCAGCAAAATTCACCTTTTGAGGGCGTAAAATTACGTAACTTACTTTATAAAGCTTTATTACATTTATTGAAAAAACTAGTAGGTTTAACAAGCTACTCTTCGATCTCCGTAACTCTCAGTAAAATATCAATAAAAGTAAAAAGAGGCACGAGGAGGTTGCTCTTGTAGTGTAGGCTTCTCTTCTCTACGAGAGGCTGCGCCAACGAGACACACTCGTGTTCAGACCTACGCTGATAGCGTAACTGTGGTAGCGAGTTCGTGAGCGTCTTGCTCTCCAACTGTGGCAGAAATTTGGAGTAGAACTTAAATTTAAATAAATTCTTGCTTATCAGAGGTTGCGGCAGTTCTGGCTAAATTTTGAATGCAGCCCAGTTATTAGTAAAAATAACTAGGCTGCATTCGTCTGAATATAAAATTAAACCACATCTATTTTGAAAACTATATTTTTTAAAGTAGTAAGAGCATTTAGTACTCCCTGCTGGTAGTGGCGAGCTTTTCGGCCCGCCCTACTCCAGGTTTCAAAATGGACGAAGTTTATCCAGCCAAGCTCTCGACACTCAGAGGAACCATATCGCCATTCCTCGTTAGTCCTAACAACATCGGTTCTTGGGGTTGAATTAGTTGACCTGTAAGTACACAGCGTTCTTCTTGCTGAGCTGTGGCAGCTATGCTAGCTCGAATGTCGGATCGCGAAAATCGAGGCTTCCACTCACCTGATTTTTGCTGGACATAATTCCAAAGGATATCTCGGATCAGAGCTTGATATCCCTGATTCCCAGCTATTTCTTTGAGCTTATCTTTGAGTTCTCGCTCTAAGCGAATGCTGGTAACTTCCATATCAGTGGTTGGGGTGCGAGCGATCGTATGCATCAGTTTTTCTCCTTAAAGGTATAGACAGGATAGTAATACAAGTGTAGTATGTTTAAAGGAATGTTCAATAGGTGAAATTTTCTGTGAAATCCATTTACCCCATCTCTACTTCAATTTTGTGCGCTACCAATTGCCGAACCAATTGGGAATCAGCTGCTATGGAAGTGGAGTATTTATTTATGGGCGATGGTAGCCGAAATCATGGGCAAATCACAGAGGGTAATGATGATTATAAGTATGTAACCATTAGTGCACTATTTGCAAAACCACAACTAAATCAAAAAAGCGGGGGGTATAGGCAAAGGAATCCTGTACCGATATGAGACTAGAAAATTTTCCGGTCAATTCTAACCTCCGCTTCACCGAAAACTTGAAGCGGGGGTTTTTTTATAAGGAGTTATAGCTGTGACGATATCTTCCATGCGCGGCGCGAACGCAATGCAAGTGTTAGAGCAATCTGTGGTGGTTTTCTCTCAAAATTACTTGCCACTATGTCGGGTCAATATCAAGCGGGCGATTGTGCTGTTAGTAACCAACAAGGCGCAACCGCTGGGTTTTACCACAGAAAGCGGATGGCAAGTTCACTCACCCAGTTTGGTAATTGATGTGCCAAAACATATTCGCTTAACAATCACTTCTAATGAGCGGATGTGGAAAGTTCCGCCAGTCAATCGGCGGGAAGTATTGCGACGAGACCATCACAGTTGCCAATATTGCGGCAGCGGCAAACATCTAACGCTAGATCATGTGATGCCGCGTTCTAAAGGCGGTTCTCACACTTGGGATAACGTAGTCGCAGCTTGTGAAAGATGTAACTCCCGTAAAGGCGATCGCACTTTGTTTGAAGCTGGTATGCAACTGCGTACCAAACCAAAAGCGCCAATCCACCCCGCGATTTCTTTTGCTGAACAGTTTTGGATAGATATGCAAGCAAACCTGGAATAACAGGAGAGCATAAGGAATGCTGAAATTAACTTACACTGAAAGCAGTTTTGATTTGGAATGTGTCACTCTGTCGCTAGAAGAATGGGTAGCGCAGCGAGTGATTTTAGCCCTGCGAGTTGGGCAAGGTTTATCCATTGAACCCACTACCGCTTCCTTTTTGCTTCCTGTTGATTTGCCAGGAGTAGAAGTATTGAGGGCTGAGGTGAAAAGAGATGACAGAGAAATCATTGCCCTCTGTGCGTGTGATGCCGAATATATGGAAGTCACCCTGCGGGGTTCTTGGCTATCAGCTAGTTCTAAGGATTCTGTCGGTGTGTTTGTCACCACTATGAGCAATCGCGCTGAGTTCTTTTTGCAGAAACTTTGGCAAGAAGCTCAATCTTGTGCTTCTGTGATGAGTGAATAAACGAAATAGTCGGGTGAGAAATTTTCCTCACCCTTTATTGCGCCATTTTTAGTAGTTCAGGAATTGTCACAAATCGGTAGCCTTGCTGTTTGAGTCCGCTGATGATTTGTGGCAAAGCTTCTACAGTTCTGTGGCGATCGCCACCACCATCATGCATTAAAACAATGAAACCAGGTTTCGCGCCTTTGAGGACATTATTTACAAATGCCTGAGGTTTGGCGTGAGGATCGGTATCAGCTGAAGTTAGCGACCACATAATGACAGCATCTTTCTGGCTTTTGGCGTAAGCGGCTAGTCCGTTATTTAAAAAGCCTCCAGGAGGACGAAACAGAGACGTTTTAACTCCTGTAGTTTTGTATATCAGATCCGCAGTGCGATCAATTTCACTCTTGGCTGTGGCTTCATCCATTCGTCGATACCAATGATGCCAAGTATGGTTGCCAATGGCGTGTCCCTCGACTACTTCACGCTTGGCTAGGTCAGGATTTGCTTGCAGAGCTTGTCCTACCCAAAAGAATGTTGCTTTCACATCATTTTGCTTCAAGATATCCAGCATTTCTAGGGTTGTCTTTGGCCAGGGCCCATCATCAATGCTAAGAGCGATAACCTTTTCGTTGTTGCTGGGTTGCACCTTATAAACTGTTTTTCCCTGAAATTTAGTTGGGACTGTAAAAGTAGGGTTTTCTACTTTGACTGATGACGGTAGCTGGGCATTAATTTGGCCCTTTCCTGGCTCTTGAACTTGTGCAGTATGGATTTTCAACCCCGATTGTGGGGAGATACCTGGAACAATACTACAAGCTGTAACACTAGAGGCGATCGCGACAAAACTAATTATCTGTTGTCGCTTGAGGGAGTTGTTTGTCACGTCAGGCTTTTAAAGATTCACCCAATCATAAGCTGTAGTTTGACTTTCCAGAGGGTTTTACAAGCTCAAATATAAGTGCAGAAGCTTTTCTAGACAATTTAAAAAAAACTTTCTAAAACCCCTTGACACCTTTTGTAGTGTTTTGTAGTATATTTGTAGTGAAGCGAAAGACAAAGCTTTCCAAAAGTCAAAGTTATGTTCTACATACAACTAAAAGACAGGCGTTGGAATAAACCAAAGTCCCCAATCAACAAAGTTGTTTTTACTTGCAAACCACCGTTAGTAGAAGCAAGAAACGAAAAAAGTTCTAAATTTGCACTCATCAAAACTACTGAATACATCCGTAATACACAACAGGCTTGCTACCTAGAGTTTCGGTTGTTTTCCTAATAGTTTCTAACAGTAAAAAGTAATTTTTCTGAACCTTGAAAACTAAATAATAAATGGGCAAGTTCATCAAAATTCTGTACCTAAAAACCTAAAAGTTTAGGCACAGATTCAAAAAATCGGGGTGTAGCTCAATTGGCTAGAGCGTTCCGTTGTCTGCGGAAATGTTGCGGGTTCAAGTCCCGTCACCCTGGTTGTAGTCCTGTAGGCGAATAGTTTAAGCCGTCAGCCCCTCAAGCTGAAGATTGCGAGTGCGAATCTCGTCAGGACTCCCAAATGGCTGAGTAGCCAAGTGGTCGAAGGCGTTGGTCTGCAAAACCGACATCGTGAGTTCAAATCTCACCTCAGCCTCTGGTGCGATCGCAGTGTAGCTTAACCAGCAAAGCCCCAGGTTCATACCCTGGTATATGCGGGTGCAAATCCCGCCACTGCCACCAAATGCAGGGATGGTGTAACGGTAACACCTCGTGACTCCAAATCCGATGTTCTAGGTTCAAATCCTAGTCCCTGCGTCAATTATGCCCCTGTAGACGAACGGTTAAGTCGCTGTTCTTTCAAAACAGAGATTGCGGGTTCAAATCCCGTCAGGGGAATCATTATGGGTCGATGGCCGAGTCTGGTTGAAGGCGACAGTCTGTAAAACTGTTCTTTTTTGCACGCAGGTTCAAATCCTGCTCGACCCACTGTGGAGAGGTGGCTGAGTGGCTCAAAGCGTCCTCCTGCTAAGCAGGAAGCGGGTACTTAATACCCGTCACAGGTTCAAATCCTGTCCTTTCCGCCTTGAGAGTGTGGTGTAACTGGATAACATCTCAGTCTACGAAACTGAAGATTTGAGGGTTCAAATCCCTCCGCTCTCGTTACATGGGAGAGATGATGGAGTGGCTGATTCGAGTTGAATTAAACCAGTCCACTGGGTAAAACCCATCTCTCCTCATTATCCCTCGGTAGCTCAGTTGGTAGTTAGCGCCTGTGTGAAGAACAGGAGGTCGTCGGTTCGATTCCGACCTGGGGGGCTTCGTTGCCTCATAGCTCAATGGCAGAGCAAGCGGCTGTTAACCGCGCGGTTGTAGGTTCGAGTCCTACTGAGGCAGCCTATCTAATTCGTAATTAAATAAAGGTTGATACCCACGTTTTTTAACGGCTTTTATGTCAGTCGGGATTTAAATTCTCGTCACAAAACATAATTACGAATTACGAACTACGAATTATTTAATGCCGGGTGGACGAATTGGTAAGTCGCATCGCTCTGAACGATGAGGTTGCAGGTTCAAACCCTGCCCTGGCAATAAAGCCCTGTGGTGTAATTGGCAACATAGCGCTCTTTGAAGGCGAAGATTCCAGGTTCGAGTCCTGGTGGGGCTGCCAAACTTTGCTCTTGTAGCCCAACTGGAAGAGGCTGCCGTCTCAAAAACGGTATGTTGTGGGTTCGATTCCCACCAAGAGTACCAAAACTTGCTCCTGTAGCCCAATTGGAAGAGGTGGCAGACTTAAAATCTGTTTTGTTGTGGGTTCGACTCCCACCAGGAGTACCAATACCAATTCGTAATTTGTAATTCGTAATTAAGAAAGTCAGATTTCATCTGGTTTCCTGATTTGAATTTGTTGTCGGATTTTAGAGAATTGGTACAAGCTCTCGTGAAGGAATGGAAGACGCACGCTTACCAAGGATCTAGTTTTTTACAGGTTCAAATCCTGTCGGGAGTACCAAAATATCTGGGTGTGGCGCAGATGGGAGCGCAGGAGTTTTGGGAACTTCAGGTCGCAGGTTCAATCCCTGCCACTCAGACTTTGCCCTTGTAGCCCAACGGAAGAGGCGCTTCGCTTAGAACGAAGAGGTTGCTGGTTCAAATCCAGTCAGGGGTATTTGGTGAATATGCGGGGATAGAGCAACGGTGGCTCGTCAGGCTCATAACCTGAACATCAGCAGGTTCAACTCCTGCCTCCGTCACCAAAATTAATGCTGGTGTAGCTCAATTGGCAGAGCAACTGACTTGTAATCAGTAGGTTGCAGGTTCAATTCCTGTTACCAGCTTGATGCAGGTGTGATGTAACGGCAGCATGAGACGCTTCCAACGTCTTCGTGCGAGTTCAAATCTCGCCATCCGCTCTGACTTGCGGGTGTGATGTAATCGGCAGCATCTGAGTACGCCATACTCAGTGCGTGGGTTCCAGTCCCTCTACTCGCTTGCATAGTCCTGTAACTCAATTGGTAGAGTGTCTTCCTTACAAGAAGAATGTTGCGGGTTCAATTCCTGCCAGGACTACCAAATCTTGGGAGTGTAGCTCAATGGAATAGAGCGTCGAGCTTCTACCTCGAAAGTTGTGGGTTCAAGTCCTACCACTCCCGCCTGAATAAGTAAAAAGAGCAAAGTAAAAAGTAAAAAAAAGACAAATAATTAGATTCTTCTTTTAACTTTTGACTTTTGACTTGTTTTGATGGGGTCATAGCTCAAATGGATAGAGCGCCTGCCTTGCAAGCAGGAGGTTATGGGTTCAAGTCCCATTGATTCCACTGATGGTGTCTGAAGCCAAAGTGGTCGAGGCGCTGGTTTGTGGAACCAGTCAGAGCGGGTTCAAGTCCCGTCAGACGCCCCTGAATGGAAGATGCCGCTGAATGGACGGCAACTGGTCTTGAAAACCAGGGTATGGGCAACTGTAGGGGTTCGATTCCTCCATCTTCCACTTATCCACCTGAAGCCGAAAAGCGAGGCGCTGTGCTGATAACACAGAAATAGGAGGGGCAGTACCTCCCTGGTGGATTTATATCTAAGTTTGGTGTTACAAGGTTTACGATGTAATCCGATCGCACTTGCTCATTTCTTTTTCAAATTAACTAGGGTGGTTGGCATACCGGCTGTGCAGCGGGCTTTTAACCCGCAGAAATAGGTTCGACCCCTATACCACCCACTAAATCAATTCAAAATTCAAAATTTAAAATTCAAAATTAAGAAATGCAATCTTAGTTAGCTTTTTGGCAATTGCTAATGTACAACTTGAATGCTCGTTGGGTTATGAATAGCAACTCGCGATCGCTAGTTGAGCATGTTGCGATAATACATTTTTATCCAAAGCATGTATGGGATATTGCGGTGTTACTGCCAGTAGTTTCTCAATTCTTTCTCTAGCTGCTTCTACCACTGTTTCATCTAAGCTACCGTTACTAAGCGAATCAGCAAAATCTTCAGCAATCCGATAAGTTCTCTGAATAGATGATGAATTAATATTACGCGACACAATAAACAGATCGCAGCCTGCATTAAATGACTGCGCCACACTACCAGCTTTCATAAACATATCTGAGATCGCTTTCATATCCAAATCATCAGATACAACCACTCCCTCAAAGCCAAGTTCCTCTCTAAGTATGGTTTTGAGGATAGCCTGAGAAAGCGTTCCTGGCACATCAGGATCTATCTTGGGAAATAAGATATGGACAGTCATAATCAAAGGAATCTGGACTTCGATTAAAGTTCTGAAGGGTATAAGTTCTCGAAGTCGCAGGTCTTCTAGAGTTAAATTCAGTATTGGTAACTCAATGTGAGAGTCCTTGCTGGTGTCTCCATGTCCGGGAAAGTGTTTGGCACATCCCAAAATTCCTAAATCTCGAAGTCCAAGGTAGTAGTCACGCGCACCTTGAGTAGCAGTTTCGGGAGTGTTACCAAAGGCGCGAGGCCCAATCACGGGGTTGTCAGGATGGGAAAAAATATCTGCTACAGGTGCCCAAGATAAATTTATTCCCAATGATTTTAGTTCTATTGCTGTGGCTTTTGCTACTTCGTAAGCGTGCGATCGCAGCAATAAGGCATGAGGAAAGCGGGTAATTGGCGGTGGTGTACGAATTACACGACCTCCTTCATGATCGAGAGTGATGAACATGGAATCACGTTCAGCGTATTCTCGTATTTGCCTGTTTAAATCCTTGAAGCTTTCCAGCCAAATCTGATATGGGGTGCCATCCAAAAAGTTCTTAGCAAAAAAGATCGCCCCAATCGGTTTTAATTCATTGAGTGCGCGTTTATCGTCATCGCTTAATGTAGTGCCGGAAACACCTAGAATCAGGTGATGTCCAAAGCGCCTTAGCTCCTGCGATACACTCATAATCTTTTACCTAGAAGTTGTTAGGTAAACAACTTGGTTGTTCAACCTAGAGGACATAAACATTTATCCTACACCCTTATCAGGAGAGGAAAGTTTTTAAAGTAGTCCTTAAGCAATACCATAGATATTTTCTCAGACCAAATACACAAATTAGCAAAGAAATCAACTACTTTAAGATAACTTTTGAAATTATCTATTTTCAGTCAAAGGAAATACTTTTGTTTCCCGAAATCACTTACATGTAAATATAGATAAAGTGCACGTTGCAAAGCTATTACCAATAATGGTATTGGCAATTTATTTGGGCAGGTGCGCGTAGGTAAAATTCCCTTTGGCAAAAGTTTTTTGGGGAAGCGATCGCACAACAACTGCCAAATGTAACGGATTGCAACGTATAATGAAAACGATAAAACGGTTAAGAAATATTGAAGAGCAGTAGGGTTACATGCGAGTAGGGATCGCGGGAGCGGGACTAGCAGGACTTTCCTGCGCGAAATATCTTACAGACGCAGGTCACACACCCATTGTCTTGGAACGTCAAGACGTTCTAGGCGGTAAAGTGGCTGCGTGGAAAGATGCTGATGGAGACTGGTACGAAACAGGTCTGCACATCTTTTTTGGCGCATATCCTAATATGTTGCAGTTATTCAAAGAGCTGGACATTGAAGATCGATTGCAGTGGAAAGAACACACAATGATCTTCAACCAGCCGGATGCACCTGGTACTTACAGTCGCTTTGATTTCCCAGATTTGCCGGCACCGATTAATGGTATAGTGGCAATTCTGCGAAACAACGACATGCTGACATGGCCAGAAAAAATCCGCTTTGGCATCGGATTATTGCCGGCGATGATTCAGGGGCAAAAGTACGTTGAAGAAATGGACAAATACTCCTGGACAGATTGGCTGCGTAAACACAACATTCCAGAACGAGTCAATAAAGAAGTTTTTATTGCCATGGCCAAGTCTCTGAACTTCATTGGCCCAGATGAAATTTCGGCAACCATTCTTTTAACTGCCCTCAATCGTTTCCTCCAAGAAAAAAAAGGCTCGAAAATGGCCTTTCTGGATGGTTCGCCAACAGAACGATTGTGTCAGCCCCTAGTGGATTACATTACCGAACGCGGTGGAGAAGTCCGCTTGAATGCCCCTCTAAAAGAGATTTTGCTGAACGCCGATGGTAGCGTTAAAGGATACTTGATTCGGGGGTTGAATGGAGAGGAAGATGAAGTTTTCACGGCGGATTTGTATGTATCTGCCATGCCGGTTGACCCTCTAAAGGTGATTTTGCCAGCACCTTGGAAAGAAATGGAGTTTTTCCAAAAGCTAGAAGGGTTGGAAGGCGTGCCTGTGATTAACGTACATTTGTGGTTCGATCGTAAACTTACGCAAATTGATCACTTGCTATTCTCGCGATCGCCCCTCCTAAGCGTTTATGCTGATATGAGCAATACCTGCCGTGAATACGCCAACCCCGAACGCTCGATGCTGGAATTAGTTCTAGCCCCGGCAAAAGATTGGATTGCCAAATCCGATGAGGAGATTGTGGCTGCAACTATTGCCGAGTTAGAAAAACTCTTCCCCGACCATTTTGGGGGAGACAATCCAGCAACATTGCTGAAATCTCATGTGGTGAAAACGCCCCGTTCAGTTTACAAAGCGACCCCTGGTCGTCAACAGTACCGTCCCTCGCAAACAACCCCCATTAGTAATTTCTATCTCAGCGGGGATTACACCATGCAACGCTACTTAGCCAGTATGGAAGGTGCCGTACTTTCTGGTAAGCTGACAGCGCAGGCGATTTCTGAGGCCCTCCCGGTAGCAAATTCCTCAAACCTGCAAACGCTCACCCGACCGCCCGCAACGAATGCTGCAACTGCCTGATTCCCCGCCGCGCATGAAAACGCTGGTCTCTGTAGACGAGTCATACAAACTTTGTCGGCATCTCACAGCAAAGTATGCCAAGACTTTTTACCTGGGTACTTTGCTGATGAGTCCGGTAAAACGTCAATCTATTTGGTCAATTTACGCTTGGTGTCGCCGTACAGATGAATTGGTGGATGGCCCCGCATCTGCTATTACCACGCCAGAAACCCTAGACCTATGGGAACAGCAGCTGGAATCCATTTTTGCGGGACGCCCATTAGAAAATTACGATGTCGCTTTAGTTGATACTCTCCAGCGCTTTCCGATGGACATTCAACCATTTCGGGATATGATTGCCGGTCAGCGCATGGACTTATATCGCAGTCGTTATGAAACCTTTGAGGAGTTATACCTCTACTGTTACCGTGTTGCTGGTACTGTTGGCTTAATGTCAACATCAGTTATGGGTGTAGATAACACCATATATGCAGCACCGTGGCGGCAAAACATCCAACCTTATGTTCCCACAGAAGAAGCGATCGCTCTGGGAATTGCCAATCAACTCACCAACATCCTGCGGGATGTGGGAGAAGATGCCAAACGGGGGCGGATATACATTCCCCTTGAGGACTTGGCAAAATTCAACTATACCGAGCAAGACTTCTTTAATTGTGTGGTAGATGAGCGTTGGCGGGCATTGATGCGTTTTCAAATTGACCGCGCCCGCCAATTTTACACTACATCCGACCGGGGAATTACTTATTTAGCATCCGATGCCCGTTGGCCTGTGTGGGCAGCATCAATGCTGTACGGTCAAATTTTGGAGGTAATAGAACGCAACGATTACGATGTATTTAGTCAGCGCGCTTTTGTTCCCCAGTGGAAAAAGTTACGTACCTTGCCCATAGCTTGGATGCGATCGCAAGTCCTTTAAATAATTAGTCATTTGTCCCTAGTCCTTAATCCTCAGTATTTTATAAATAACCAATGACAAATGACAAATGACTATTGACTCTTGACAACAAACCTGCTACCATTATTATTCGTGAGTCAGGAGAGGTGGCTGAGTGGTCGAAAGCGGCAGATTGCTAATCTGTTGTACGGCAGGCAACTCCGTACCGAGGGTTCGAATCCCTCCCTCTCCGTTTTCTAGCCTTTGATACACGGAGTATATTCTGTGTAGAAAAATAAATATTAATGCCGGGTAAATACTCCTACTCCCAAAGATGGATGATATGATTTATCCTTTAAAGTCTTGATAAGATCCAGCTAAGTTATAAATCTAGTTTGGATTTTATTTTTAGGCTCCTAAGTATTTTGAGGAGTGAGAGTAATTTATGAAAAAAATTAGTACCGCCTTAGTTTTCAGTATAGCTACCTTAGCAACTGGGCTTTTAGTTGGGGCTTGTGGTGATAGCAGTACCCCCAACGGTACAGCGAATAACGGAAGTACTGCTACCCCAGCCGCAAACTCAACTATTACAAGCAGTGCTAAAGGACTAAAAATTGGTTCACTGTTACCAACAACAGGTGACTTGGCTTCTGTAGGACAGCAGATGCTAGGTTCTGTCCCTTTACTTGTCGATACAGTCAACGCTTGCGGTGGGGTGAATGGCGAACCTGTTACCCTAGTGCAAGTAGACGACCAAACCGACCCAAGAGCTGGAGCTGCCGGTATGACTAAACTAGCAACTTTAGATAAAGTAGCAGGTGTAGTTGGTTCCTTTGCCAGTAGTGTTTCTAGTGCAGCAGTCTCCATTGCTACGCCAAATAAAGTCATGCTGGTTTCTCCTGGTAGTACCAGTCCCGTATTTACCGAAAAGGCTCAAAAAGGCGACTATAACGGCTTTTGGGCACGTACAGCCCCCCCCGATACATATCAAGCGCTAGCTTTAGCCCAACTTGCCAGAAAAAAAGGTTTTAAGCGAGTTTCTACAGTCGTGATTAATAATGACTATGGCGTAGGGTTTGAAAAAGCATTTGTGCAAACTTTTGAAAAATTGGGTGGAACTGTAGTTAATAAAGCTCAACCTGTCCGCTACGATCCAAAAGCCCAAACATTTGATACAGAAGCAGCTGCTGCTTTTGCTGGTAAGCCAGATGCAGTACTGGCTGTACTCTATGCGGAAACTGGTAGTCTGTTCCTGAAAGCCGCCTATCAACAAGGTGTGGCGAAGGGAGTACAAATTTTGTTAACAGATGGGGTTAAATCACCAACTTTTCCCGAACAAGTTGGCAAAGGCGGTGATGGTAAATATATCTTAACTGGAGCGATCGGTACAGTACCGGGTTCCGATGGTAAAGCATTAGAAGCTTTCAACAAGCTGTGGAAAGATAAAAAGGGTGGTGCGCCAGGGGAATACGCTCCTCAAACTTGGGATGCAGCTGCTTTATTGACATTGGCGGCGCAAGCTGCTAAACAAAATACAGGCGTTGGCATAGCCAGCAAAATCCGGGAAGTTGCTGATGGGCCTGGTACGGAAGTTACCGATGTCTGCGAGGGATTGAAGTTACTTAAAGATGGTAAAAAGATTAACTACCAAGGAGCCAGCGGCAACGTAGATGTCGATGCTAACGGTGATGTTGTTGGTGTATACGATGTTTGGACAGTAGGAGATGATGGCACAATCAAAGTGATTGACAAAGTTACCCCTAAATAAAAACTAAGGAGTTATGAGTTATGAATTTAATCTTAATAACTCCTAACTCCTAATTCTTAAAGCCCATTGAAGTTGTAACCAACTCCTAACAACAAGCCCACATCAGTTTCATCGAAAAATCCGGCATTTATTGCAGCTGTTGCTGTAAATTGAGAAGTTAGAGGCACATCAATGCCAGCCGATGCCAAAAAGGCAAATTGCGAATCATCACCAGTTTTATAAGCTGCACCCACTCCGACATAAGGTGCGATCGCTAATGGTTCGCTAAAAGCATCTGCTGATTTGAAGGTAAAATCATAGGTGATCGGAAGTAAAATTGTGGTGTTATCCCCAAATACGGCTGAGGGTCGCACTGATATAGAATTTGTCAGTCCGATTTTGCTAACTACTGCAAAGTTACCGTCGCCCAAAGACGTGTCACCACCACTCAAACCAATGTTAGCAGCGATCCCAAGATAGCTACTACCACCATTTGTAGTTCTACCTAAATCAATATCCGATTGCGCCACTTTGGTAGTAGCTGGTTGAGCAGTGGCTTTAGAAGTCGGTTGGACAAATTCAGAGGTAAGCGTCGCAGATGAAGTCGCCACTGTGCCTGGAACGGGTGTGGGTGTTACACTAGCGTTTTCTTGTATCGCAGTATTGGGCAACTGCTCTCCCTTAGTTAAATTTGTGACTGTAAAAGTCTTAGTTATTTCTGTAGAGAGATTTTGGCTTTCAGTGTCTATTTCTGGATTAAACTCGTTGGGAGACGCTACGGTTGCGGAAGGTTCGGTTAATGGCTGACTGCTCACCTTGTCTACTGTCTGGGCGCTTGCAGATAAACCGCTACTCAGGAATGCAAGAGCAGCTAAACTTGGCAACCAAAAAACACCTTTACGAAGAAAAATAGTATTCACATTCACTCCTAAAACAATGTTGCCACGAAAAATAAAGGTTTTTGTTGATTTAGTCAACAAGTTCGGGCAATACTCAAAATTTAACATCAAAAAATCGGTTTGACATCAAGCACTTTACATGATTTCTCTAGTTAATATTTACTAGCAAAAAACTAAATACTATAGCAATCTTGAATCATTCATGAGAAACAAGACTCCCGACAACTTTTAGGAAGTTGGGAATTTGTGGGTTGCAATTTTCACAAATTAAATAGAATTGCTATATATTTATTTTGAATATCCTGAATTTGACAGATGACAAATAGTCTCTTTGCCTAAAACTAAGATAGTGTTTATTAAGGAGGCGATCGCAATTGCGACCTCTCCTATGAAGGGAAGAAGTTTTTGAGCATAACTTCCTTGCCACCAAAAGCGGCTTAATTGTGAAGTGATATTACAAAGCTTGCAAAAATATTTAGAAATTGCCTACAAGGCAAACATAGTTCTAACGTAGAACCTATTAGGAGAGACTTGAGGCAAATGTGATGAGCGAAAATAATATTCAAAAGTATCGGTTTGTCTGTACCCTGACTTTCGGTGATATTTACGGTCAAATAATTGTTTGGTTGATTACAATTACCCTAAGTTTGGCATCAGCTTTAGCGCTGATGGGTGCCAAGCGGCCCGTGTACGCTTTAGCAACAGCTGGTCTCGTCGTTCTGCTATCGCTACCTTTCTTGTTGTTTGCGTTTGTCACGACCTTGTTAAATCATGTTGAAGTCAGTCCTGTAGGACCAGAAACCAAAATGGAACCCATACCAGGTAATGTGTCTCAGCAACAACCTGTACAAGCAACTAGCTAAAGAGTTAGGAGTTATGAGTACAGACGCGATTAATCGCGTCTGTACAGGAGTTATGAGTCGCTCCAGCAGTGCCGTAACTCTTTGTTTTTAACTTTTCACTCCTAATTTCAAAATTTTTTATAACGTCCCTGTCTATAAGCAGGGATTTTTTTGTAGAGATGCGACTGTTACAACTCACTAGCTGATTAATCACGTCTCTACAATAGAACAGCAGTGGTTTGCAATCAGAGGGCTAATTATGCTGGAACACGATGTGATTATTGTCGGGGGTGGATTGGCGGGATGTCGCGCTGCTGTAGAAATTGCCCGCATTGACTCTAGTTTAAATATTGCTGTGGTTGCAAAAACCCATCCAATTCGTTCCCACTCGGTTGCGGCTCAAGGTGGTATGGCTGCATCGTTGAAAAATGTTGATTCCGAAGATAGTTGGGAAGCACACGCTTTTGATACTGTCAAGGGTTCTGATTACTTGGCAGACCAAGATGCTGTGGCGATTCTCGCCCAAGAAGCGCCAGATGTGGTGATTGACTTGGAACATCTCGGCGTTTTGTTCTCTCGCTTACCCGATGGACGCATTGCCCAAAGGGCTTTTGGCGGACATTCCCACAACCGCACTTGTTACGCTGCTGACAAAACCGGTCATGCAATTTTGCACGAATTGGTTAACAATTTGCGGCGTTATGGGGTGCAAGTCTACGAAGAGTGGTACGTGATGCGTCTTATTTTAGAAGAAAATGAGGCGAAGGGTGTGGTAATGTTCCATCTTTTGGATGGACGTATAGAGGTGGTGCGGGCTAAGGCGGTGATGTTTGCCACCGGGGGTTATGGTCGCGTTTATAATACTACCTCTAATGATTACGCTTCTTCGGGTGATGGTTTGGCAATGACTGCGATCGCAGGTTTACCCCTAGAAGATATGGAATTTGTCCAGTTTCATCCCACTGGTTTATATCCGGTAGGGGTATTGATTTCAGAAGCGGTGCGGGGAGAAGGGGCATATCTGATTAATAGTGAAGGCGATCGCTTTATGGCGAATTATGCACCCAGTCGGATGGAACTAGCTCCTCGTGATATTACCTCACGAGCGATCGCTTACGAAATTCGCGCTGGACGTGGTGTTCATCTCAATGGAAGTGCTGGAGGCCCCTTTGTCTATCTGGATCTACGCCATTTAGGCAAAGAAAAAATTATGAGTCGCGTTCCCTTCTGTTGGGAAGAAGCCCATCGTTTAGTAGGTGTTGACGCAGTAACTCAACCGATGCCAGTCCGCCCGACAATTCATTATTGTATGGGTGGTATACCAGTTAACACTGATGGTCAAGTTCGTAGTAGTGGTGATGGTTTAGTTGACGCTTTCTTTGCTGCGGGTGAAACATCTTGTGTTTCCGTACATGGGGCGAATCGCTTGGGGAGTAATTCTCTGCTGGAATGTGTCGTTTATGGCAAGAGAACTGGGGCTGCGATCGCCAAATTTGTGCAAAAACGTAAGTTACCCTCGGTAGATGAGCAACGGTATGTAACAGAAGCCCAGCAACAAATTCAAGCTTTGCTAGAACAACCAGGACAGTACCGTATTAACCAAGTCCGTGAAGCTTTTCAGGATTGTATGACTGAATACTGTGGTGTTTTCCGCACTCAGGCATTAATGACTGAAGGTTTGCAGAAACTAGAAGAAATACAACAGCAATATCCTCAAATTTATTTAGATGACAAAGGTAGTTGCTGGAATACAGAACTTGTAGAAGCCTTAGAATTGCGAAGTTTGATGGTAGTAGGGCAGACCATTTTAGCATCAGCCCTAAATCGCCAGGAAAGTCGTGGCGCTCATTTCCGTGAAGACTATTCCCAGCGAGATGATGCTAACTTTCTCAAACACACAATGGCTTACTACTCACCAGCAGGTATTGAGATTCAATATCGACCGGTGGCGATTACTATGTTTGAGCCAAAAGAGCGCAAGTATTAGCCAAAGGTAAATTTATGTGATAAATCGAGGGGACTGCAAAAATTTTGTCCGCCTCGATTAAGAATATGAAATTATTAAGTTATCAATCAGAAACTAATTGTTTCTGAATCACAGCTATTATCTTTTCTTCCCAAGCCGGATCATTTAATTTTATTGCAGCATCACGATGACGAGATTTTCGTCTATCCATGTAAGCATAAAAGGCTTCCTTATCATCCTTGTGGGTGATAAAGTAACTCTTTAGCTCTTGGTCGCTCATTGCTGCATAGTTTAACTTATTTATAGTTCTACACTACCATCTGGTAGAATTTATAGCTCTATTTCTTCATTTTGAGCGATCGTTCATCTAATCGCACGATATGAATTGGCTGAAACATCACAAGTTCGTAGCGAATTGACAGAGGAAAACTTTTGAGGGTAGGGTAAGCAACAGAAACTACCTCAAGCATTCAAGATATGACTGGTCAGCAAAAAGCTACAGGATTTTATGATCGCACCTACAGAATGTAGGATTTAGCAGTAAGTGCGAAGATATTTTCTGTATACCGTAAAATTCTTACTATAAAAACAAAATTTTTATTTAAAATATGAACGCTCCACAAACTTGGTATATTGTCAAGTGTTCTGCTGGAAACTGTGAAATTATCCCCAGCGACCAAGTTGGCGACGATAATTTAGAAATTATAGAACAGTGGGGGCCTTTTAGTTCCCAAGAAGAAGCGATCGCTCGGCGTGTTGGACTTATTAGGGCTGGAAAGTGCCAACCAGTTTAAGTTAGGAGTTAGGAGTTGACAGTGAAGGTTTTTATTCCTAACTCCTCACTATTGACTCCTAACTCTTCATTTTTCTGCTGTAGGTGTACCCTTAACAGCAATTTTTTTACCTATCACTTCCACTGCTTTAGCAAATTGAGGGTCTGCTAAAGTAGCTAGTTTGTCACGTTCGTGGAGCCACAAATCCTCCATCTGCTTTTTGCTCAAATCCACCTTCACATCTGGCGAAATGCCTTTGTGATTGATATCTGTACCATTGGGGGTATAGTAATGAGCAATTGTCACCGCCAATCCTGAACCATCTTCTAAGGGACGCACCGATTGTACTAGTCCCTTACCAAAGGTTTGAGTACCAACCAAAGTAGCACGCTTATTATCCTGCAAAGCCCCTGAAAGGATTTCACTGGCACTAGCTGAACCTTTATCTACCAGCACCACCAATGGTTTAGTTGTCAAGGCTCGTCCGTTTGCTTCTTCTTTTTCTGCCTCTCCTTGGCGTTCAACAGTGGAGACAATCTTACCTTTATCTATCCACATCCGGGCAATATCCACGCTGGAGAAAAGTAAGCCGCCTGGATTACCACGCAGATCGAGAATATATCCAGCTACCTTTTTGTTTTCTAAATTTTTGATAGCGGTTTGCATTTCTTTACCAGCATTGGCGCTGAACTGGTTCAAGCGAATGTAACCAAGATTGCCTGCTGGGGTTTTCTTTTCAGAAAACTTAACTGGATGGATTTCAATTCGCGCCCGTGTAATGTCAAATTGTTTTGTCTTACCGTCGCGCTGAATAGTCAAGTTAACTTTCGATCCTGCCTCACCCCTAATCAAGGATACTGCCTGATTGGTATCCATCCCCTTGGTATCTTTGCCATTAATTTTGAGGATGATATCTTTTGCCAAAACACCAGCTTTAAAGGCTGGTGTATCCTCTATTGGCGCAATTACAACCAATTGCTTAGTTTTTTCATCCTGACTAATGGTGATCCCAATCCCTGTCAATTCTCCAGAGGTATCCACCTGCATATTCTTGAATTCCTCTGGATCCATAAACCTGGTGTAGGGATCTTCTAGCTTTTTCAGCATTTCCCGAATGGACTTATACGCATCCTGCGGATTACTGTAGGACTTGCTCAAGTATTCCTTACGAACAGCCTGCCAATCTACCTGATTAAAAGTACCGTCAACATATTGGCGCTGAACAATTTGCCAAACTTCATCTACTAATTCTTTGGGACTTGCTTTAAATAAAGCCTGACCTCGCGAGTGAATGCCAAGGCTAGTAACAGCGATCGTGGAGAGTGTAACTGCCGTAGCACCCAAAACAAGCCTACTTTTTGTAATCACCATAATGACAGCTGCGTCAGAGGGAAAATTTATAGTCAGTATGCTCAATCTAACACAGGCTACCACTTACAGACCAAGTATGTATTCTTAATTTGAACAAAATACTTGACAATCAGACGACCTTGGTGGTTAAAAAATATAAAGTTTTTAGGGATGGGGCATTGGGCATTAGGCATGGAGCATTGGGCACAAGAGCCAGAGGTGCACAGGGGAAAAACTTGCTGCAACTTCAATTTTCCCCTGCTCCCTTTAAGGTTCTACCCAGCGTTCATCTGCCTTAATGAGGTTAATTAATTCCTCTACACCTTTATCTTCTGGGACTTTTTTAATTTCTTCTCGACCACGATACAAAGAAATATAACCAGGTGTTTTGCCAACATAGCCATAGTCAGCATCTGCCATTTCTCCGGGGCCGTTGACAATACAACCCATAACTGCAATGTCTAGCCCAGTCAGGTGTTTAGTAGCTTCCCGGACTTTGTGCAGCACTTCCTCTAGGTTAAACAAAGTGCGTCCACAGGAAGGACAAGCAACGTATTCCACCATCGTTTTTCGCAATCCCAAAGCTTGGAGAATGCTATAACAGACGGGAATTTCTTTTTCTGGTGCTTCTGTAAGTGAGACGCGAATTGTATCGCCAATGCCATCAGCAAGTAAGGTAGCAATACCAGCCGTGGATTTAATTCGCCCGTATTCGCCATCACCGGCTTCGGTAACGCCTAAATGTAGCGGATAATCCATACCCAGTTCATCCATGCGCTTGGCTATCAGGCGATAGGCGGCTACCATCACCGGGACTCGTGAGGCTTTCATGGAAATTACCAAGTTGTGGAAATCCAAAGATTCACAGATGCGAATGAATTCTATGGCAGATTCCACCATTCCTTCGGGAGTGTCACCATAAGTAAATAGCATCCTCTCTGCGAGAGAACCGTGATTTACCCCAATTCGCATCGATTTCCCTTGATCGCGCAAAGAAACTACTAGAGGTTCTAAGGTTTCGCGGATTTTTTCGCCAATTTCATCAAATTCGGTTTTAGTATATTCAGTGCGATTGATGTTTGGCTTTTCAAACACATACAAGCCCGGATTAATCCGCACTTTCTCTATATGCTTGGCAACTTCCACGGCGATTTTTAGCCCGTTGTGATGGACATCAGCCACTACTGGCACGTCTTGATAAGTTTTTATTAATTTTTGTTTAATTTCCCCTAAAGCTTTAGCATGAGCCATACTTGGCACTGTGACGCGGACAATTTCGCAGCCAATTTCGTGCAGACGACGAATAGCAGCTACGGAACCATCAATATCAAGAGTGTCTTCGTTAATCATTGACTGCACCACAATGGGGTAGCCGCCGCCAATGGTGAGATTTCCCACCTTTACAGGACGGGTTTGACGCCGCTTGATAGTTGTATCAAAGGTGGCTTGAGGTGATGTGATGCTTGAGGTGTTTACTGTGGGCAGAGTTTGCATAACCTGATTAGGTAAATTTGCTGTAGCTAAAATATCAGATTTAATAAATCTCTGTTTCCCAGATTGCCACAGCTAGTGTCTTTTTTGGACGATTAGTATAGAAAAAAATGGAGAAAGTAACAATCCTCTAGTCTTTAGGGAACCCTAGTAAATGAAAAATCTATTGAAAAAGCAGGAATATGGGATTTATAGAAGCAATTTTTGGTGCTGGAGCTATTGTCATGAAGGCAATCCGAACTGTTAATCAAGTAACCAAAAACTATATTGCTAGAGTTGTTAATGAGATTTCGCAAGAGAGAGCCAAAGAAAACCAGGCTACGCCTAGTCCAACACCTATTACTGTAAATATTCAAATTGACATCAAGAATATTGACCTTGAGGAAACGGAACTTGAGAAAAAGCGGGCGCGTGATGGACTGCTAAAGCGAACTGAGCTAGAGAAACTCCAAGAGTTAAAAAAACAACGTGAGGATAAGTTTGAGCAGTGGCAAAAGGCTAAAACTCAAGAAGTCGTAGCCGAACAAGTAAAAAACCCTGATAAATATGAAACATCATTCTTGAACAATGATAAAGTTCACATACTTCAGTTTCACATGGGGCAAGTTGTTCTTGAAAAGCAATGCGGGTGTGGCAGACCAATGTTTTTACAACATAAAAATCGACCTGACAGCAGTTTATTGATGTTAAATGACTTTTTTTGGTCGTGTATTGGCTATTACAATCATGCAAATACTCAATGTAAAGGTACACAGAAATTTTCTACGCAGGATATTGGTTTAATGCATAAAGCAAATGTCTTTGAACTTAAGTTATCAAATGCCGAACTAAGTCAGAGTTTTACACCTAAAAATATCCAAATTACAGTGGTTGATCGTGTTAGACAGCATTTGAAGGTAGAAAATAGCGATGTACTATGCCCCATACATCATGTACCTATGGTCTTACGTGAAAAACGCAATCACTCAGATGTTGTTATAGATATGTTTTACCTGCAATGTCCGCATTTTGGATGTCAACAGCTTGTTAAATTGAAGTCAGCCGCACAAATTGCTGCATTTTTGCACAGTAAAGAAGGAAGGGGAATTTTGTAGTAAAAACTTAGTCAAGTATTATATTTAACTGAGTCAAGCCTAGTAATTATCAACACAAGTGTAGAATTATATGAACACTCAAATAACACCCCAACAACTAATTCCCCCACACTTTAATCCTGAAGAAGTGGGCAAAGTCTGGCGCGTACCTTATCAAGAACGTGCCGCTGAAGCTGAAATCTGGGCAAAACAACACGATATAAAACCAGCATCTTTAGATAAAACTCGTATTTGCCTACTATTAATTGATGTCCAAAACACCTTCTGCATTCCCGGATTTGAATTATTTGTAGCTGGGAAATCCGGGAATGCGGCGGTGGATGATAACCTCAGATTATCTGAGTTTATCTATCGAAACTTGGGAATAATTACGAAAATTGTACCAACTCTAGATACTCACACTGCAACGCAAATCTTCCATCCAATCTTTTGGGTGAACGCTGCGGGAGAACATCCCACTCCAGCAGCAACTAGCATCACACCAGCAGATATTCAACAAGGTATCTGGAAAGTCAACCCAGCAGTTGCTAACAGTGTTACTAATGGGGATTATGAATTATTAGAAAAACACGCTTACCATTACCTTAAGCAACTCAGTCAAGATGGTAAGTATCCCCTTACTGTTTGGCCTTATCATTCTATGTTGGGTGGTATCGGTCATGCTCTAGTTTCATCGATAGAAGAAGCGATATTTTTTCACGGCATTGCGCGTCAGAGTCAAACGCAATTTGAAATCAAAGGTGAAAATCCTTTAACAGAAAATTATTCCATCTTACGTCCAGAAGTATTAGAAGATTTTGAACAACGTCCACTTGCTCAAAAGAATACGCTGCTGATTAAACAACTTTTAGAATATGATGCAGTAATTATTGGTGGTCAAGCTAAAAGTCACTGCGTCGCTTGGACAATTGACGATTTATTAACAGAAATTAAACAGGTAGATGCTACTCTGGCGAAAAAAATCTATCTACTAGAAGATTGCACTTCCCCCGTTGTTGTCCCAGGTGTTGTGGACTATACAGAACAGGCAGATGCCGCATTTACAAGGTTTGCAGAGGCAGGAATGCACATCGTCAAATCTAGCGAATTTGGGAATTGGGCATAGGGCATGGTGCATTGGGCATTGAAGTTTAGTAGTCTCCCTTGTCCCCTATTCGCTATTTCCTACTCCCTACTTCCCATTTCTTCATTTCTTCAAATAACCCTTGGGATCTTGTGCTACCCAACCCAGGGATGAGCTAGAACGCACTTCAAAATGGAGATGCGGTTGAGTGGATGTTGGTTTTCCACTAGTGCCTACCGTTCCTAGTAAGTCTCCTTTTTTCACTTGTTGACCGACAGTAACTTTGATACTGTCAAGCTGGGCGTAGCGGCTTTGAAGTCCGCCACTGTGGTTAATAACGACCAACTTGCCATAAGAACCTTGCTCGCTGGCAAAGGCTACAGTTCCAGGTGCGATCGCTAGCACATTAGTACCAACTGGTGATAATAAGTCAACACCACTGTGGAAGAAAACTTCACCTGTCGCAGGATTAATTTGCCAGCCGTAAGCTAATCCCACAGTTGCCACTTGTGCTAAGGGATATCCAGACAAGGATGCACGGTTTGGTGTACCTGCATCAGTAGGCAAAGGGGACTTAGTTACAACACCATTGGGCGACCAATTTACCCCCGGAACAAACACGATTCTGGGGTTTTGTTGGCAGCCATTCACCTCAAACAGGCTATCAGCACGAACTTTGTATTGTGCCGCCACTTGTCGCCATGTTTGACCGCGAGGCACTTCGACTACAATCCCATTGTAGGGAGGAATCTGAAGCACACTACCAACGGCGGCAGCTGCACCATTCTGCAAAGCTGGATTCATGCCAATAATAGTTGTCGGAATGAGATTGTAGCTCTGCGCTATGCTCTCCAAAGTTTCGCCACGAACAACTTTATGGCGTTGGAAGCGAGATAGGGCTGGAGTTGAGCAACCACCCACAGCAGCCTTAGCACTGTTTGAATATGGCAGTATGCTTACTAGGCCCAAGGCGCTAACTAAGCTACAGAGAAACAGTTGACGAAAGGGTAAAGTCATGTACACAGGTCAATAGCGCATTAACTTTAGATTTTAGATGGGAAGAATGGGAATTGGGGAGCAGGGGAGCAGAAGAGGATAATTAATGCCCAATGCCCCATGCCCAATCCCTAATTTCTCGTAAATTGATCTGTCCACTTGCCGTTAGCTTGACTACACTTAGAAATTAGCAACTGCATTGCTGTTCTTGAGCAAAACAATTATGAAGTTATCCTTAAAGCAACTGGCGGTTTATGTATTTTTACTGGTAATTGGCGGTGGTGCAGGTTTGTTTGGCAGTCGCTATCTCATACCGCAAAATCGCTCGTTCCAACAGTTAAGAAATGTAACAATGGCTTCGCCTCCAGAATCCGTAGTTCCAAATTCTTCTAATGGAGCGACTGGGCCTACTGGTGGTGATAACCTGAATTTTATTGCGACAGCAGTGCAAAAAGTTGGCCCGGCTGTAGTGCGAATTAATGCCACTCGCAAAGTAGCCAATCCCATCTCTGATGCTTTAAAAAATCCCATATTGCGGCGATTCTTTGGAGAGGATGACCAACCAATTCCTCAAGAACGCATTGAGCGCGGTACAGGATCGGGATTTATTTTGAGCGAAGATGGAGAATTACTCACCAACGCTCATGTAGTGGCAGATACAGATACAGTACAAGTTACCCTCAAGGATGGTCGGAGTCTAGAGGGGAAGGTGGTAGGAGTTGATTCTGTGACAGATGTGGCGGTAGTGAAAATAAAAGCGAATGATTTGCCGACGGTAAAACTGGGCAATTCGCAAAACCTGATCCCAGGACAATGGGCGATCGCTATTGGCAATCCTCTGGGTTTAGATAATACTGTTACTATCGGCATCATCAGCGCTACCGATCGCACTAGCACTCAAGTTGGTGTCCCAGATAAGCGAGTCAGCTTTATCCAAACTGATGCCGCAATTAACCCTGGTAATTCTGGTGGGCCCTTATTAAACGCTCAAGGCGAAGTGATTGGTATTAACACTGCCATCCGTGCTGATGCTCAAGGACTCGGTTTCGCCATCCCCATTGAAACCGCCGCCCGCATCGCCGATGAACTTTTTACTAAAGGGCGTGTGGAACATCCTTTCTTGGGTATTGAAATGGCAGACCTTTCTCCCATCAGAAAGCAGCAGATTAATCAAGAAAATCAACTGAATATTCAGCAGGATGCTGGAATTGTGATTAAAGGAGTCACAGATGATTCCCCAGCCAAGCGTGGAGGACTGCTTCCTGGAGACGTGATTCAAAAATTTAATGGTAAATCGGTCAAAACTTCAGCCCAAGTTCAAAGGCTGGTAGAGTCGAGCAAAGTTGGAGACATTATAGCTATCGAAGTCAACCGCAGCGGTAAAAATCAAACCTTTAAAGTCCAATCAGGAGCTTATCCTGAAAGGAAGTAGTCAAAATAATTCGTAATTCGTAATTCGTAATTCGTAATTCGTGCTTACAAGATGCTCTCTAGGAGACGCTAAAAGCGTAGCTTGCTTCTCTGAAAGAGTACGCGAACTCGCTAAAGTTGTGTTATCAATGGAAGATTTAACTTTCCATAAATATCTTGTTGACCACTAAATTTTAATTCAGTGTCGACTACTATACCTTTTTTAATTACGAATTACGAATTAGTGATTATTTAGTCAATAGTCCCAGAATGTTTGATTACTGACTATTAATTATTGACCATTAGACAAATGCTCTAACTGCATTCTCTGTTCCATCTGGCGCAAAAAATACCCCGTCATCATAGCTGACGCTAGAAGTCCAGCTAAATTCTCCCGATCTGTTGTGATTTGCACGTTGAAATTTTCTGCCGGGAGCATTCCCACTAGCCCTTGGACATTTTGCGAGATGATTTGTTTAATTTCGGGGCTGGCGGACTGAGCAATCCTAGCTAAAACATCAGGAGACTGATGCTGTAGATATTTGAGTAACTGATTAGGGTATTCCTCAGAGTGGTCGGAAAGAAGTTGATTCGGGTGTTCCTCGGAGTTGTCATTCAAAAAGTCAGGATTAAACACCATTGGCAGTTTTATTTAGCTTAATTGCTAACTCTACTCTAAACCATAGTACAAGGGTAGCGCATTCACCACAGGTATAAGTCAAGAGAAGGGGGAATTGGGCATTGGGCAAAACAGTTCCTCTTTTTCGAGTTCCTCGGCAAGCGAGTAAACAAGTGAGATTCCCCACTCAGGACTCAGCACTCAACACTCAGCACTCCTGAAGGGCATTGGGCATTGATTATTTTTTTTATCTCCCTCATCACCCTACTCCCTTTAGTTCTAGTTCTAGTTCTAGTTGTTCTTCCTTCTGGCTGGTAGAAAGTATTTGCGGGAGTTGTTCGATTTGGAAATACTGATGAAATTTTGGTGTTACTTGGAGTGAGTAGGAGCGAGAATCGCTGTCTCGGCGTTTGCGGATGAAACCAAGTTCGACGAGTTCTGGAACATGTTGATATACTCCCGAACCGCGCAAGTTAATTAAGTCGCTCTGGAGTATGGGACTATTAAGGGCGATCGCTGCTAAAGTCCGCAATGCTCCTACACCCAATTCTACTGGTATCATTGTTTGCACTAGATCGTGAAAGTCAGATCGTAGTTGCAAACTGTAACCATCTGGGGTTTCTATGACCTCTAGAGCGCTATCTCGGTGGGCATAGTTGTCCATAAGTTCAATTATGCCTTCTTTGACAGTGGCGCGATCGCACGCGGCATACTCGGCGATTTCGCCGAGCGACAAGGGTTTACCCTTTAAATAGAGAATTGCTTCTATCTTCGTCGCTGTGGCTGTAATCATTTAGTAATTAGTCGTTAGTCATTGGTCATTAGTCATTGGTCATTAGTACATGACAACTAACAATCAACAAGTGTGTGGCATTATATCGTAAATTGTCAAAGTATTTTTTAAAACTTTTAAATTTGGCATTGGGATTAGAAAAGAGGTGACAGGTGACAGGGAATAATCTTTACCCTATTCCTTTCTTCGCTTCCTCAAAAGCCTCTACTTGTAAGAATAAATTCTGCGATCGCTAAATCTTGTGGAGTGGTTACTTTTAAATTTGTCTCTTCTCCCTCGACAATTCGGACTTCGATGCCGCACCTTTCAAATAAAGCAGCATCGTCTGTTACTTCCCAACCTTGACGGACTCCTTCAGCATGACACTGTTTCAACAACTTGACATCAAATCCTTGGGGAGTTTGTGCCGCCCATAGTTGTCGTCTGTCGGGTGTATCTTGAATTATGCCTTGCTCATCAACGACTTTGATGGTGTCTTTGACGGGTACACCAGCAATTAAACCGGGACAGTGGTAAATGGCCTCGGCACAAGAGTTAAATAAATCTGGTGTGGCTAGGCATCTAGCACCATCGTGAATTAACACTTGTTCTGCGGCTATTGGCAGAGATTGCAAGCCATTGTAAACAGATTCTTGGCGGGTAGAGCCGCCTTGAATCAATTCCACTGGTTTAGTCAGCTTTAGATCGGCGATAATTGCTTTGAACTCTGGCCAATCGTTAGACTGAGAAATAATCCCGATCCAACTGATTGTACTGGCGGCTTCTGCGGCTAATAAAGTCCAAGCAATAATTGGTTGCGATCGCACGAGTAGCAGGAGTTTATTGCGGTTACTACCCATTCTTTTTCCGATTCCCGCAGCTGGAATTAGTAAATACACAGAATTCCTCAATCTTTAAGCTATATATTTTCCCCTAAAATAGGGAGCGAGTAAGCGTCAATAAATATTATGCGAGTAGTAGCCCTTGTACCTGGCGGAATTGGCGACCAAATTCTCTTCTTTCCGACTCTAGATGACCTGAAGCACCATTACCCTAACGCTCAGATAGATGTCGTTGTTGAACCCCGGTCAAAGGCTGCCTACCGAGTGAGCAAGTCAGTTCACGAGGTGCTGAACTTTGATTTTAATGACCGTAACAGTCTGGCAGATTGGGGTAATTTAGTGGGGACAATTCGCGATCGCGAATACGATGTTGCCATTGCTGTTAAGCAAAATTGGTTGGTTGGTCTTTTACTCTGGTTGACGGGAATTCCTATACGTATTGGCTACCAAGGCAAAGGATCGGGTTTTCTTACCCATGCTGTGCCGTTCAAACCATCCCAATATGCGGCAGCAGTATATCACGACTTGCTGCAACCGTTGGAAATAAATAGCCCTGTCCCAGAATTAACAGTAAATGTGCCAAAACCAGATATTGAGTGGGCACAAAAGGAACAAAAACGTTTAGGGGTTCATGAAACAGGTTATATCTTGATTCATGGCGCTTCTGGCCAATTATTACAGGCTAAAGAACTAGATAAAATCTACCCTGTCGAGAATTGGCAGCAAATTATTCAAGCCTTCCAACAAAAGCAGCCCGATTTACCTGTGGTGGTGATTAAGGGACTTGATGATGAGCTGTTTGTGCGATCGCTTCTGGAGTCTTCTCCAGAAATCAAGGTAACTGCCCCAGATGATATTGGTAAGTTAACTGCCATAATTGCCGGGGCAAATTTGATGTTATCTACTGATAGCGCAGCACTACAACTGAGTGTTGCAGTTCAAACCTATACCATTGCTGTATTTGGCCCTAGCAATCCAGCTAAGTTGTTGCCGAAAAACGATAAATTCCTCGCTATTGAATCCCTCACGGGAAAAACGGCGGATATTTCACCAAACACAGTTTTAGAGAAAATTTGGGGTGGCTAAACCAGTAGTTTTCCCAAACTTAGATACCTAGAACAGAGAGTAAGTCTCAAAACCTCTCTCTTTACAGGAGAGAGGTGAATGTATATTGCATACAAATGAAAAGCTCTATAATTTATCACTCAGCCGTTGTCACAAGTTGGGAGCGGCTTTCAGTTTTTATTTAGACAAATCGATCTATTCTAAGGGAGCATCCCAATGCAAGCCAAAACACACAGGACTGCTACAAAAACCCTGTACAAACCTCTTTACTTTGCGTCCTTGGCGGTTCGTTATTTCATTCTCCGCCTAAGTCCAAATGCTGTATAAAAATAAACTTGCACATTTGGGATGCTCCCTTTATTAATTAGAGGCAAGCAATAAATGTCCAGCTTGCCATATATGTTCCCACAAATATACTGGGATAATCAGCATTACTATCGGAAACAAACCAGTCAGGAGTCGCTTTCTGCTGTCGAACTCTCTTTTCTAAACCAATTTGTAAAGATATATTCTCGTGAACAATTTTTGCATTAGCAATTTCTAGCATTTTCTCTATTGACTTTTGTAGCCACTCTGCTCGAACAAACAAAGTGTGAGATGGATGATCGCCGTAGCAAAAAGGTACAATGAGAACAAGATATCCTTTGTCGTTTAGTATTTTATTCAGGCAAAATTGAATAATTTCTTGATCGTCTTTTTTTTCTTGGGTATCTTTGTTAATGCTGTGAAATAATAAACCCGCTAGCACGACTGCATCAAATTTTTGATTATCTTCAACAAGTTCAGACAGGAAAAGCGATAAATCTTTGGTAACAAACTTTCTATTTGGGTAGAGTTTTAAACATTGTTCAATAGCTAATTCACTGTGATCGACTCCTAGATAGTCACATCGAGCCGGAAGATATTTGCTTAAAGCCCCATTACCGCATCCTAAATCTAATAAAGAGAATGAGTTTTCTGGAAAAGCGTTACTTAAAAAACCACCTGTAGGTGTGTATCGGGTGACATTCTCCGGGGATTCAAAGTAAGAATAATAGTCATCTTGAAAACGTTCTTCTTCAGATGTTGCACGCTCAGGTACTAAATTTTTCATTCCAAAACCCTCATTTTCTCAAGCTTGTTTAATTACAAAATTGCTCTTTCAGGATCTTGCGAACTACTGAAAGCACTTTAATGAACAAGTATAAAAGACAACTTGTTATTTTCCCTGTATAAGAAACAGGTTTCTATTCTCAGCATATTTGCTATAGTTAATTTAAAAAATATCTTTTTAGATAGATAAAAATTTCATCCTTAGAGGATGTTTGAAATATCGCAAAATATAGTATAGAGCAATACGATTCAGTTAAGTTTTTGGTATTGATTTCGGCAAATAAAGGCGCAAAATTATACTTCGTGTCGATGCGCTAACGCTTCTCTACAGAGGATTTAGGGCTTAACTGAACGATATTACAATCTAAGAATAATAACCTCACATAGTCCACTAAAATGAGGAAAATTTTCTCAAAACTCTTCCATGACCTATTAACTATTTAAAATATTTCAAAAAAAGCATCATCTAATTCATAACCTAGAATTTGCGCCATAGACTTTAGCCGCGAGAGGCTGGGGATATCTTGCTGTTTGAGCCAGTCACCTAAAATAAAGATTTTGTGCATCAAAAATATCTCTAAGGCTTCAGGATTGTATTGAATGCCTTCTTGGGAACTAAACTGGTGTGGTACAAGCATGGCGGCATAACGGGCAAATTCGCCAGTTTTCCAATCTAGTAAAAATGGCAACCAGGGATATTTGGCATCTAGACGCACAAACCACAGCCGCACCTCTGGAATTTCTGAAAGTTCTCGTGGGTCGCCAGGTTGGAGATCGTAATTGACATCAAAGTGTAGCTGCTGTTCGTGGGATGCAACCCCATCTTGCAGCAGTTTTTCAATCACCGTTGATGCAGGGGACAGATCCAGCTTGTTAATGAAGTCATTATTGAGTGCGATCGCAATTGTCATTGATTCAGCAGCCACTTTCTTGATGCTCAACTGTAGGATCGAGAATATACAGTAGCAGCTTTCAGGGATTGACGCTACATTAACTTTTGATAGCACAAAGTCTTCTTAATAAATCAATTAGTATTTACTGATACTTTTTTGCTGATAATTTCGTCAATCTATACAAAGTTTAAACATAAGTCTGACCTGGCTCAAATTTATTTGATACTTTTATTTAATTTTCGCTGGTTATAACAAATATACATCCATTAATAGCCTTGATATGAGCCACTGGTGATGGCTGCGGTAAATACTCGCCTACGCGACTCACTTCACCGATGTTTACTAAAATTAAATGTTACTTTTATCATTGCTATAATTACTCGCATCTAATAAATAATTACTACACGATTAATATGGTACGCCATTAGAATCAACCTACTTGGGCAAGACAATGGCTGCCCCAAGGTGGACATTTACAGCAATTTTAAGTTAAAGTTGTAATGAGTTTGTTTTAGATTAAAGTCTGACAAAATAGCCGTCAACAAGCAAAAAAAATCATAATCGCACCTGTCACTTCCCCAGCATCAAAAGCCAAAACATAAGTGCAGGTAAAACAGCAGTGTGCAATATCATTGCATATATTAAATAACCAATAAACATTTAGATTGGAAAATTCCCCAACAGTTAATAAGCTGTAATATGCAAAAACAAACAATTACTACAAAACCAATTCGTTCCTTAGAAGATGCGCTTGAGCGTTGTCAAATCCTGGGTATGCGCGTCAGTCGTCAGCGCCGCTTTATTCTGGAATTACTTTGGCAAGCAAATGAACATCTTGCTGCAAGAGAGATTTACGATCGCTTGAACCAAGAAGGTAAAGAAATCGGTCATACCTCTGTTTATCAAAATTTAGAAGCATTATCGAGTCAAGGCATCATTGAGTGTATTGAACGTTGTGATGGGCGTTTGTACGGCAATATTAGTGACTCTCACAGTCATATCAACTGTGTGGATACAAATCAAATTCTTGATGTTCATGTGGAACTACCAGAAGATTTGATTCACAAAATTGAAGAAGAAACAGGAGTGCGGATTACTGACTACAGTATTAACTTTTTTGGCTACCGCAATCCGCAGGAGGGCTAGTACCGCAAGGCGGAAGTCAAAAATCAAAAGTCAAAAGTCAAAAGTTTTATAGAATAAGCTCTAAAGAGCTTTTCAATGGTCTGCTTATTTACGCCGTACTGTGCTAGGGATTGGGGAGCAGGGGAGCATAGGAGAAGTTGTAGTAAAGTTTATACCCCTCTGCCTCTTGTGCCCAATGCCCAATGCCCTATTCCCCAATCGAATTATTGCCAAAAACTGTCTCATCATCGGCATCCTCATCATCTAAATCTACTGACAAAATTGTGCCTTCACAGCTTTCAATTAGTCCGATTGCAGGAGTTTTGTTCCAATTAACGTTTGTGTTTGGTGTAATTTTTACGGTGTTTAAAAAGGGTTGCTGCGATCGCAAATGTTTCAATATTTGAAAGGATTCTTTAGAGAATAGGGCACCATTATCAGCGGCCAATTTTTTGTCAGTCGCAGCAAGGATGGCGTCAAATAAGCAAGCGTTGGTAAGATTGGCAGAATTAAGATTTACCCCCATCAGGTTTGCCTGTTGCAGGTTTGCGCCTGTGAGATTTGCCTGCTGTAAGTTTGCGCCTGCGAGGTTTGCCTGTTGTAGGTTTGCGCCTGCGAGGTTGGCTTGTTGCAAATTGGCTTCAGCCAAATTCGCCCCTGTTAATTCCGCGTTAGATAAATTTGTTTGCTCAATATTTACCCCAGTTAACATTACTTGCGATAAAGAGGCTCCCGATAAATTGAGTCCAGCCAAAGACTTGATTCGGGTTACAAAAGCACTTTTATGCAAAACCGTTGTCCTAGCAATTAACACACTTAGCACTTCTGGATTGAATTCTGTCAAATTGACTGGGTTCCCACAAGGCCAAAATGGAACTTTTGTTTCTCGGTAGCAAGCACAAAGCAATAAAAACACATTCAGTCCCACAGCAGCATTCACCTGTTCAACATTCACAAGGTTTTGCAATGTGTGAAAACTAGTCAAAGCGTTATGGGCTATCCCTTCATCTAACCAACGTCCTTGACAGTAAGCACGCCAGAAAGATAAAAGACGTTGAAACAGAACTTCAAACGAAAATTTGTGCTTTTGTTGGCGACGCAATCCGGCGATCGTTAGTTCTTCAATTTCTTGGCTAAGTATCCCGTAACCTAGTAAATTATAAATATTCTGGGCTACGCTACTGAGAGAATCAAGTACAAAAGTGGGCGTACCATAAGCTTCATCTTGGTACTGAGTCAGAAGTTTAAGTTGAGCAGCAATCGCATCTGCACAAAGAGATTCTCCTAACTTGAGATGCGAAAACTCAATTAAACTACTTTTTGCTGCGCTTTCGCCTGAGCTTTCTACATCCCAAATTTTAAAATAAAATGCTGGTAAACTATTAAATTCACCAGCTAGATTAATTTGATGACGTTGCGAGTGTAAAATTTTGAGAGCGATCGCTTGCATCTGTTCGAGTAAATCTTGGGGATGACGACCGGCGAGTAAATTAGCGATCGCTTCTGGAGTCCGGTGGATATGAGCCGTACCCGAACGCAGTAGCATTGTTTTGCTCCCACCACTTAGCGGATAACCCAACAACCATCGACTCAGGCGATGATGAATTTCCGATAACAGAAAAGACTTTTGGGTATTAGCAGCTAACTGCAACAGTTCATCATCTAGCAATCCCTCGCGGTGCAAGATGCCCAATAAATGTAGCATTAGGGGTTGACGGACAAGAGCAGATAATTCTCTTAACTTTGATTGGCTGGTAAATAACCCTGCCTGTTTGAGAAATGTAAAGAAATTTTGAGTAATCGGCAATGATTGCACTTTTGCCCACTGTTGAAACCATTGTTTGAGTTCGTCCACATCCAACGGCTGAATAATAATTCGCCTCAACAACAATAGGGGTAGTTCGGAAATGATTTCTGGTAATATCTTTGACCGACTCGTTAACACAATTTTGTGCCGATGCTGAGATTGAAAGTTCAGTAATTGCTGAATAAAAATTGCTTGTGCCCTGATACCCCAAGCAGAATGGGGCAATTCATCCAAACCATCCAGCAGCAACAGACAAGGCAGATTTTCTTGCTCTAACCAAGTTGAAAGATTAACCAAAAAGGCAGAATTTAGAGTTTCGATCAGAGTTTTACCGTATTTTATATCTCGTAACCTAATTACTATAGGCATCCAAATAGGGTATAATTCCTGTGCTACCTGTGCTGCCCAAAGTTGGCAAAAACTAGTTTTTCCATAACCAGGTTCCGACTCAATAACAGCGATCGTTTCTAGATCGGTTAGCTGTTGCTGCGCCCATATTTTTAAATCAACTGGTTTAACAGCTTTTTTATCTTGTTCAGAAATATTTTCCTCTATTGGTAAGCCTTTTTGTGGCACATAAATATCCTTAAGAGCAAAGGATTCCGTTAGCAAAGGTATACTGAGGTTTTTAATCAAACTTGCACGGTAATGTTCTCGGTGCAAATCAATTTTCTCACCGACTGTAGAACCAACTTCTGGGGTAATGAAACTGGGAGATAACGAAATCCCCAAACGGAAAAATTTTTGCAGTTGGGCTAAAGGTGCAGCATTCTCGGTGACGACTACCAGTATGTCACCAGGAAGTGAGTTGACCAAACGCTGTATTAGGAGTTTCGCTTCCGGTTCTTCTGCACCATTGGCAACTAACCAAGCTATAACAGCGTTATTTATTTGTTGCACCAGTAATGAATCTGCAACTGAAGACAGTGCTTGTTCAGCTTGAGTATCAGTCAATTTACCTGGGCTGAGAGTTTTCAGCAATCCTTGTAGTTGTGGTTCTTGGAGAATGAATTTACCTAAATCCTCTTTAAGTATATGTGGTTGTACGGGTATAATTGCCCGGTCTAACCAGGGTTTTTGTAGGCTTGCTTCCTGGTCTAGAATTGCTTGCAAAGCCTGGAGATAGGCAATTTGAAACGCTAACCATGTGCCTTCGTTACGTTTTAAGGGTTTTTTTTGGCTAAGGCTACGTAACAGTTTTTCTGTCAACTGGGAAATGACACTGATTTCTTCCCAAACAATACTTAAGGGCAGTTCTAAAACCTCTACTAAGGTACAGATATCAAAAGGAATTAGGCTTTTGACTTCCATATCCTGAACAATATGGTAGGCAATACCTGCTAATTGCCCCTCTGAAAAGCCTTTGATTTGATTGATTGCGATATGGCGTTCTGCCAACCAGTGCCGAATACTCAGGTTCATTTAATTACACAGTGAAGGCTGCATAAGGCAATTATGATCGATTTATCAGTTTGCGAAAACAGGTGACAATGGGGAAGACAAAGTTTTGTATCAAAGCTATTTTCTGATTGGTAAAAAAACAGTGCTGATGTAATTGAGTGGATTATGAGCGATCGCCCTCTAAAATTATTGTTAATCGACCAAGACCCGATTTTTCGTCTAGGATTACAGGTAGCCTTAGAAGCGATTCCTAACCTAGAAGCGATCGCAGTTGTAGAAAGTGACACCATTGCCTTGCAGATTCTAGCAGAAATTGCTGAAAAAGACCCTAATCAGGTAAATTTGGTAGTTTTGGAATTCGGTAATAGTCGCTCCACTACTAGTCAACAGCTAGGTTTACAATTCTGTCGGCAAATCAGAGCGTTATATCCCAATCTACCGATTTTGCTCCTCAGTTCTGTGCAAGAACAAGGACTGCTATTAGCTGCGAAATCTGTTGGTGTAAATGGCTACTGCCCCAAAGGTACACCACTTCCTGAGTTAGTCGCCGCCATGCAAGAAGTTGCAGATAGTGGTTCCTATTGGTTTCAGGACACGCAAGCAATAATAACTCCTAATTCCCCACTCCCCTTCTCTAAACTGCGAAATAATTTGCGTTTGTCAGGAATTGCTAACATTGACGCTACCCTAGCCGCAGTAACAGCACAATTACAAATTCCTGGATTAGCAGTACTAGATCGAGCCATTCTAGCTGGACAGCGGCGAGAACTGCTAGCGGCTCGTTGGTTGCTAAATCGGTTGTTGGTTTCATCACAAGAAAGGCAAGAGGAACAGATTCTAGTTGCTGGTGAGCCGCCTTTGATTCCTCCATTAAGCAGTGCCATTCAGCAAAGGCAAACCGGATCGCCTTTACTTAGTCCGGGAACCCTACAATCTGCCTTGTTTACATCTTGCGTTAATAAGCTTCAATTTCCTTTAAGAAATGTCACAGATATACCTTTAGAAATTGACATTTTTCGTGAAGATAAAAAACGAGAATTACTTTATCTCATTTTACAAAAATTGGCTGAACAGTTGGATGATCTGCGTGCTTCTCAAATAGAGATAAATCAATTATATGAACTAAAAAATACCTTAATAAGTGATTTATGGCAAGCAGCCATTATAAATTTTTTTGGGAAGTTTTCTCGGATAAAAATAGTTAATCAAAATGTAGAAATTGTTAATTTATTGCTGCGAAATATAGAGATTGTGCAAAGAGATATTCTCAATAAAATTCCGTTAATTCGTGAGTTGTATTCTTATCTTTTATTTCAAACAGAATTGAACATTGATAATACCTCCTATCCAGTAGTGAGCACCGAAGCCAAGTCGCAAGCATTAATGATTTTAGAGAACTTGTTGATTCAGGTAGCGAATGGAGTAGTGCAACCACTGTTAAATTCTTTAGCAGATGTAGAAGAGATCAAGCAAAACTTTTATGGACGTGAATTGATTTCTACAAGAGAAATTGAACGGTTTAGAAATGATTTATCATGGAAATATAGATTAAAAAATTATATAAATGAGCCAAAAGCAGTTTTTGAAAGTCGGTATGAGCTATTTGTAATTGCGCCTCGTGGCATTGCCAATACTTCAGTTTATGCTCCTCGAAATCAGGAGTTAGTAAAACTTTCTAATATTCCTTTAGTAGTGACATTGCTCCTAGAATTTAGTGATGCGATCGCACCGCGTTTAAAATCACTATTAGCTGTTTTCGGTAGCGGTATAGTTTTTATCCTTACCCAAATAGTTGGTCGGGGTTTGGGTTTAATCGGTCGTGGTATTCTTCAAGGTATTGGTAGCGTTTCGTCACTAGAAAAGAACTTTAGACGAAATAGCGATCGACCTAAGTGAACCAGCAAAGCAGAGGGGCAGCTTTCTGTAAGTCTTTCTCCAATGACAAATGACAAATGACAAATGATTTTATCGGGCTAGCAATTTCTTATGTTTACGCTATCAGTCTGCTTGTGATTGGCGAGGGATTGCGTAAGCTGTTTGGTGTGAAGCCGGATTTGACCCGCAAGGTAATCCATATTGGTGCAGGGATGTGGGCTTTCGGCGTCCTGCTACTGTTTAGAAACTGGGAAATCGGAATTATACCTTTTGCTACCTTTATCGGACTGAACTACCTGTTTTACCGTTACCGAATCATCGGCGCAATGGATACCCAGGATAGCTCACCCGGTACAGTTTATTTCGCTATCTCAGTGACACTGCTGTTCGGGCTACTGTGGCGACCAGAGGGGCCAGTAGATAGCGCTCCAATTGCTGTAGCAGGGATAATGGCGATGACCTGGGGTGATGCACTAGCAGCATTAATTGGTAAGCGCTTCGGGCAGCATAAATACCAAGTGGGAAGTTCTATACGTTCCTGGGAAGGTTCAGCAGCAATGTTTGTGGCGAGTACAGTAGTAATTTTCTTGGTGCTGTTACTGCTACCTGGTTCGTTGCTGAGTCCCCTCGCAACGCCTTTAAGTTTAGGATGGGCATTGTTGACGGCGGTGGTAACTGCTACTTTTGCAACCCTAGCAGAGGCAGTCTCGCCCCACGGCACAGATAACCTCAGCGTACCTCTAACAGCGGCGGGAGTAGTTTGGATTTTCATGCAGGGTTTTTAAGGCACTCCCAATTACCTCGTTTGCAGTCTAAGACTAGAATTTCAGGCACTCATAATGTAGATTCTCAATAAAAACGGCTATTTCACTGCGATGTCTGCGGCGGGCTGTGACGCTCGACGGCTCGCTAACGTAGTGCTATCGGTATCGCACTATTAAATCGGTGATTTATACCCCTAATTTTTAGCACCTAACTTTGGAGTACTACTCCTTCATACTACAATACTACTATTTTGAAGTTTGCAGTGTACTGAGATGCTTGGCTGTGCTAACTATGAAAGCAAAAGACCCTTTTAAAACATCCTTTAAGCTCAATTTTGAGGGATACTCCCCAATTCTGATGACGTTGCGTTTGCAATCAAGGTGCTGTCAATATTGGCAAAGACAGCGAGAACTGCAAAGTCAGTAATAATATCAGCACCTTCTTTAAGTTATTATAGTGACAACTCTGTGCGTAAATGCTAATTCAATTGCGGCAGAAATGGAAGAAGCTTTCTAAAAACTCTTGCAAAGGAATGTTGGTATTTAACTTTTGCTTACTCCACTCTCTTGCAGTTCGTTCCAAAATTTCTGAGAAACTGGGATAGGCAGGAGATAAATTTGCTAGATGTTTGACTTTAATTTTTTGTGATATTGCTAGGGCAATCAAATTAATTAATTCGCCAGCTTCTCCCCCCAATATCGAAGCTCCCAAAATTTCGCCGTTGTCTAGCACAATTAATTTACACATACCAGTGGTTTCGTCCCGAAGTTGGGCTGCTGCCACTGTTTTAAAATATTGTCGCAAAACTAAAATTTTATCTCGGCTAAATAGGCGTTTTGCCTGTGCCTCTGTCAAACCCACTTGTGCCAGCATCGGCACAGAAAACATCGCCCAAGGAATGGAGCGATAATCTACTCGCAACCTGGGGAAAAAGAGTGCATTCTTCAGCGCAATTTTTGCTTCATAATTAGCGATATTGGCAAAGTCGTAACCACCAATTACATCACCACAAGCATAAATGCGGTGGTTAGTGGTTTGCAGCTTATCATTCACAACTAAGCTACGCCGATGCCATTTCACACCTACTGTTGCCAGATTTAAAGATTCAAGATTCGGCTGTTGTCCAGTCGCCACTAAAATTTCATCAGTTTCAATGGCCTTATCTCCTGCTTGAATCCACTTTTTATTCTCAATTAGCCTCACCTGAGTTACTAGTTTTTTGGTGAGAACGCGTACACCTTCGACTTCCAACTGCGCCTGAAGCAATATGGCTATCTCAGGGTCTAGATATGGAAGAACATAAGGATGCTTGACTACCAGCGTCACACTGCAACCAAATCTTGCTAAAGTTTGAGCGATTTCAATGCTTTGGGGAATTCCACCGATAATTACCCAATTTTTGGGTAATGTCGTTCCCTGTAAGGATTGCCAAATATTAGAAAGGGTTAGATAGCCAGTGGTTTGCAATCCTTCAATCTCAGGAATTTCTGGACGCGAACCACTAGCCAGCAAATAAGTACGAGCGCGTAGTAGGCGATTGTTAACGGCAAAAGCCAATTGGGGTAAAGATTGAAATTGACCACTGCCAACGAGCACATCGACTCCCTGCGCAGCTAAGATGGCAGGGGAATGCTGTTCTTGGAGATTTGAGGCGACGCATTGAGCATACAGCATCGCTTCTTGCCATGCCATAGATATGTGGCATTCTTCTGAGGTATCAGTGTGTGTGGCATGAATACTAAAACCAGCCGCATCCTTCAACTTCTGTGCTAGTTTACCAATTTCGGTAAGAGCATGGTGATGAGTAAACCCGTAGTCTACTTTGGGTTGTACCAGGGCTACTTTAGCACGTAGTTGGGTTGCAGCAAGGGCAGCGTAGTATCCAGCAAGACTGCCGCCAATAATTACAACATCGTAGTCAATTGTCATTTGTCATTTGTCATTTGTCATTGGGCATGAAGGAGAATGAAAAATTAGCTCATCTCCCTCATCTACCCTACTCCCCACTCCTCACTTAGCATTGAGCTTAATGCTGTTAGTAAGCGTTGGTTATCGGACTCTTCACGTACAGCAACCCGGAAAAAGCGATCGCCTAGTTCTTTAAAACTAAGGCAATCGCGGATTAAAATCTGGTGATACTTGAGTAATTGTTGCTGTAACTGGGAAGTAGATTCTTGGGACTCAACCAGTAAAAAGTTAGCAGCACTTGCTTGGGGTTGAAATCCTGGGATTTCATTTAAACCCTGAAATAGTTGGTTTCGTGCAGGTGGTAGCCATTCCCAAGTTTGCTGCTGAAACTCCGTATCCTGGAGTGCTGCAATTGCCGCCGCCACCGCTAGCGTGTTTACAGGCCAAGGATCGCGCCATAGCTGCCATTTAGCTAGGCAGTCAGGATGTGCGATCGCATATCCCAATCGCAGTCCTGGGAGACTGTAAAATTTGGTCAGCGATCGCAACACTACTAAATTTGGATATTCCTGCACCACCGAAATCAGGCTTTGTTCCTCATTGGGCGGCACAAAATCCATAAATGCTTCATCCACCACAACCAAAGCAAATTGCTCCAGGTAGGGCAAAATAGACTCCCGCGAAAATAGCTTTCCGGTTGGGTTGTGGGGGTTATTCAGCAATAGTCCACAGTGAGTGCTGTTAGCGGAAGCGGGGCGTTTAGCCCGTGCTGTTAGCGGAAAGCTAGGGTTTAGCCCGTGCTGAGTGCTGAGTAAAACTAGTAACTCAGCACTCGGCACTCGTCGCTCAGAACTAATCAGGGGACACTCCAGCACTTTAGCGTTGTACGCTGCCAAGGTTCGGTAGTAGTCGCCAAAGGCTGGAGTGATTAAAATTGTTGCGGCTAATTGAGCTAATTCCCTACCGATTAAAGTGAGTAATTCTGCGGAGCCGTTACCCGGCAGAATCCACTCAGACGGCAGTTGATGGAAGTGACTGAGAGCTAGTCTCAGTTCACTATAATTTGGATCTGGATAGTGCTTAAGATTACCAATTTGGGACTTAATAGCAGCGATCGCGCTATTTGGAGGTCCCAACGGGCTGATGCTAGCAGAAAAATCCAGAATAGCATCAGGGGGACAGCCAGCCAGTGCTGCTGCCCAGGCTAAATTTCCCCCGTGTGCAGGTTGCCGCATTAAAAAAGGGTTCCCGAAGACAGAACCTATGCTTTTGGGGGTGCTACCTTTTCTCTAAACAGTTTTCCTGCCGAAAAGGCAGGAACCCTCGTCGCTGGAATTTCCATTTTTTCATTTGTTTTCGGGTTGCGACCTTCACGGGCTTTACGTTCCCGTGATTCAAATGAGCCAAATCCCACCAACGTTACCTTATCACCAGAGGAAACCGCTTCAATAATCGTTTCCAAAGCGGCAGTTAAGACTGCATCTGCTTGTTTCTTGGTAACACTAGCCTTTTCAGCCACGGCATCAACTAATTCACCTTTGTTCATGTCAAACTCCTGAAGGTTTACTTGAGATTTTAGTACGGACGCACATTAATACATCCGTACTGAAATCTTTGCTTGCGGATATACAAAAATCAGCCTTTGGGAGTATTTTTACTCAAAACGGCTGTACATCCCATCGGCTCGACTTTTCAATGAATCATTCTAAGGTGTTGTAGCCTGATGTGGATAGATGAAACCATTAATTTATATAGATTTCAGGATTTTTTGTAATTTTAGGGTACTTGTTTCGTTAAAAACCACCTCAAAAGTAGGAAAAAATACTTAGTAAATCCCGTAATTGCAAAAAAACAGGGGAGTCAGGAGGTGGGAAATGGTCAACGTTTGTTGGCATTCATTACCGATGTTGAAGAGTTATTGCTGAGATTAACCAATTTTTATGGAAATTGAAGGCTCAGGTTCGCGATCTCTCTAAAAAGTCGGGGATTTTGCTCACTTTTCATGTGATGTGGAAAATCCAATGCGAAATTTAACCCCATAGGAAGCTTCTTTAGTCGGAAAGGGGTAAAAATTAAAGCTTCTCCCCTACAAGGCTATCCATTAGTCACATCTTTCTTAACATTTGTGGGGCGATCGCTGCAACAACTTCTTCTGGTGCATCCGTTACGCCTCTAACTGTCTCCATCTACTTTGGGATTATTTATTTTTTGCAAGTCCCTTATAAGAAAAATGCCGGAGTGAGTCAATCCCTAGCAGAAATTTTTTGTTGCACCCAAGCCCGAAAAGCACGAGTAGTAGCAATTTCCCCATTCTTCTTCGCTTCTTGGATAAATTGAGGAATCTCCTTCACTGGCACAGGCGCAAAAGTAGGGCTGGTTTCGACTTCTGAGTATTGCCCACTTACAAGCGTGTAGACTCGCAACACACTGCCGTTATAACGCCAAAATTCAGGAACTCCCATCGCAGCATAAAGCCTCAGCTTGTCTATTGCAGACCTGGAATATTCCACTTCAAGCACCAAATCAGGGGGCGGGTCGGTGGCGAGGTCAATATTTTCTTTATCTCGAACTAATGCTTCATTTTGGATGTAGTAGCTACTATCTGGCTCGGCTCCCCGCTGCAAATCATCCCGCGTTAAAGTTAATGAACCAGCGCGTCTAATTTCCCAGCCCAACTCTTCGCACAGTACGCCAACAAAACCTTCAATTACACGGTTTGAGTTCTCGTGCGGCATCAGTGGGATTATAATTTCTACGGTTCCATTGTCATAAGCCAGTCGGGAGTTACGATCTGAACCCATTTCAGCCAGCATGGTTTTAAAAGTTTGCCAGCTGATGTTGTGGAGTAAAACCCTATTTTCTGCGGATGTTGTTATTGCCACCATAGTTCAGTTCTTTGCAACAAACCTTTTCCAGTACTGTACCCATTAATATTACTGTTAAGGTTGAATGTGAATCGAGCCAAGGCAAAGAAGCGGTATGACCGAAACGACTACTAAGGGCGATAAATTATGACTCAAGTCATACCCAAACTAGTAACCTTTGAAGATTTTGCAGCATGGCGGCCCGAAGGCGGAAGATACGAATTACATGATGGCGTGATTGTTGAAATGGCACAACCAGTCGGAGACCATGAAGATGTTGTAGGTTTTGTAGCAAGAAAACTAATAGTAGAATTTGACCGATTAAATTTACCTTATACAATCCCCAAAACTTCGCTGGTAAAACCAACTAAGTCGGAATCTGGCTACTCCCCAGATGTGCTATTACTCAATCGCCCTAATTTGATAAATGAGCCGCTATGGAAAAAAGAATCAACTGTAAGCCTTGCAGCATCAATTCCTTTAGTAGTTGAGGTAGTTAGTAACAACTGGGATGATGACTACTACACAAAACAGGGTAAGTATGAGAGTATTGGGATTCCTGAATACTGGGTTGTAGATTATCTCGGTCTAGGTGCTAAAAAGTTCACTGACAATCCCAAACAGCCTACTATATCTATTTATCAATTAATCGATGGTGAATACCAAGTTACTCAATTTAGAGGCAGCGCTAACATAGTCTCGCCTACTTTCCCGGAATTGAATTTAACCGCTGAACAGATTTTTCAAGCTGGAAGTTTACTAACGTAGCCACAAATCTATTTGCTGTTTTATGCTACTAAAAAATGTCAGTTAAAGAAGCGTGAATATGAAAATAAAAGAACAACTTATCAAAGAAATCGAATCAGCACCAGATGCACTTTTGACTGAAACACTTAATTTTTTACGTTTTTTGAAAACAAAGGAAACCCAAGTGCAATCAACACAACATCTAGTAGAATCTGCTAGTCATACTACTGTTCATTCTACAGGAAGCACACTTTTAGAACATTTGAAAACTATAGGTACTTGGGAAGGTGACGACTTAGAGGAGTGTCTGAAGCTAGTAATTGCTAGCCGTGGTCAAGCAGAGTTTAATGAAGATAATCCTTTTGAATAATGTAGCTAATCGATACAAATCACTGTAGTCTAGCTATTTTAGGTAATGTCAATATATTAAGTCGCCTTGCTGAGATTGAAAACAGTCTAGTTTCAACTTGTGTCATTGTGCAGGGAGAATTAATAGATATGGCAGCACGTTCTCAAAAACAACAAATTAATTTAGCATTAGTAAGAAATTTTATTACAGGTATTTATATTTACAATATTGACCAGGAAACTGCTAATACTTATGGTCAACTCAAAGCTGCTTTATTCAATCAATTTGCACCAAAAGAAAAAAGTAAACGCAGAAAAACTAAAATAGCTGATTTAGGTTTTGATGAAAATGATTTGTGGATTGCTTCTATTGCTCTGCAACAAAATCTCACTATTGTCTCAGCCGATAGCGACTTTCAACGTATTCAACAAGTAAGAACATTATCTATTGAATCTTGGTTTACAAGCTGAAAACTTATATTTTTTCAAATCTTTTTATAGTATATGAGAACTGAAATTCACACACCGAAACTTTTACCAAATTCGTTGTATATTAAGTACAAAACTAGGTAAAATATTTTCACCGGAAAGATTTTGAGGAAATTTTAAAACTTCCACATCTGGTCCTGGACGATAAATTTCTACTTCCTGTTTTTTTCGGTTGATCAACCAACCTAGACGACAACCATTTTCGATATACTCTTGCATCTTCTTCTGAGTTATTTTTAAGCTGTCATTAGGGGAAAGTATCTCGATCACAAAAACAGTTTATCAGAACCAACAATCCTAATACGAATTTGCTGCAAACGTTCTCCCAAAGGGATTTTATTTGCAGAGTTTTTCAAACCAAGAAATTCAACAAAATCTAAAACTTCTCTTTGTTTTTTTTGTGGAAGAGAACGCCACTTTGTTAATAACTCTTGTTCTGAACTCATTAGTGTTCACCCAATACTGTTACTTCTATTGTAATTGGGTAGTTTTATTCTAGAATGACATTTAAACTTAAACCTACTCGTAAAAAAGAAGATACCCGGCTTCTTTAAGAAGTCGGGTATCTGAGCCTTTAGCAGAGTTAACTCACCTGCTTATCATCTTTATTACCTACCAGGAACCTTCAACCCCCGACGCTCAAGGATTTGCCGCACTTCGGGGCTGGGGGCGTAGTTATAGCCGTAGGAGGAGTTCTCAGAGTCATCCATAATCTGAGGTGTGAGTAATACAATCACCTCTTGACGCTGGTTCTGCCTGTTTGTACTTCTAAATAGTGAACCAATCAGCGGAAGATCGCCTAAGATAGGAATTTTGGAGACAGCTGTCCGGTCTTGGTCTTGAATTATACCACTCAGGACTAGTGTTTGACCATCTCGTAAACGAATTAAGCCAGAAGTAAGAGAGCGCTCAGACACTAAAACAATTTGTCCATTTCCTGTATCTTGTGAGGCGGAAGGAGCGCTGACAGTAGGAGCAATGGATAGAGAGACGAACCCATTATCGTCAATCCGCTCAATTTTTACGTTCAAGGTTAAGCCCACTTTTTGTTTCTCAATTGTTCTTTCTGTCCTAGAACCACCAGAAGTATCTGTTGTTTGGAGGGTTATATTTCCCACTACTTCTTGAGTAAGATTGACCAGAGCCTGTTGACCTTCTTGTACAATTAAGGTTGGGTCGGTCAAAATCTTGGCATTGCCATTTGTAACCTGAGCCTGCAAGCTAGTGAGAAGAGACTTGGTGAACCTGTATGCAGGAGTCAAAGCAGCTCTTGGATCTAGAATCGTTGGTGTACTAGTAACGCTACTTCTTACTTCACTACTAGTAGGTGTTCTGGCACCACCAAAATTTAGAGTTGCGACACCACCATCATTGCTAAAGTAGTTGTTACCAACCCCAAAAGAAAAGCTAGTGTTGTAGTCTTGAATGTTTGAGAGGTTGACATCAATAATCTTAACGTTGACTACCACTTGACGACGGCGGATATCAAGCTGAGTTAGTTGAGCCATCGCAATCTCAATCAGTCTAGGAGGGCCAATTAAGGTTAGGGAATTGGTGCGCTCGTCTCCTAATGCCTGTAAACCTCTTAGTAATGGACTAGAGTCTTGAAAATTAGCGCGTTGGGTTTCTAGTCTGGTTTCCGTGGTTGTCTGAGTTTGGGTGATGGGAGCAGCCGTATTACCCACGGCTACGGCACTAACACTGGTAACTTGTCGTTCGCGGCTGACGGCACTTTCTGCCCCCAAGCCAACCAAAAAATTCAGAGCGGTTCCCACCGTTACCTGATTGAGTCGCATACTACGTACAACCATATCACGCGTAGCATTAGGTAATTTAGCCCCGACAAAAACTGTACGACCACTGCGATTAGCTTCTAAACCACTCAGGCGCAAAACGTAGTTAAACACATCTTGCACTGGCTCATTTTCTATATCTAGCGAGATTGTTTGAGAAACTGCTGGTGCATTAGCAGCGGCACCTTGCTCACCTCCTACGTAAGCCAAGTTCAAACCAGCAGCACGAGCAAGCAATGACAAAACTTCACGTACTGGGGCATCTCGCAGTACTAGGCGGGGTACACGTTCCTGAGTTGCTAAGTCAACAGTGCTAGGAGAAGCATCGGTAGCCGAAATAGCAATATCTCCCACTGGTGGGGCAACGGCTCGAGGTAAGAATGGTGGAGCCTGACTCAGAGGTTGACCTGGCCCAGCAGCTTGTGCAGGTTGTCCGTCAATGGTGACTTGCGGGTTAGGAACGAGAACATCTGGCTTTTGACCCGGTTGGGCTGGAGTAGTAACAGGTGGTGCTGTGGATATTGGGGCTGTTGGGGTTGGTGCTGATGCTGTAGTGCCTGTTGAAGGGCTAAAGCTGAGTGTAATTCCATTTGGCGATCGCATCACCGGTTGACTGCTAGGTGTGTTGTTGCTGCCAGTTACCGTCACTCGGATGCTATTAGCATCAAGCTGATTAACCTCAACAGACGCAATTCCTGGTGCTGGGCTATCTTGACGAAAACTATTACCTTGTGGTAATCGTAATTGAGTATTGATAACATCTGCGACTAAAGCCTTGCCTCTTTTTGTAGTGAAAACTTGGGGGCGCGACCCGGAAGAAGTTTTCAAAACAACACTAACTCCACCATTAGCTGGATTTAATTGGACACCAGTAACTTGGCTCATTTGTGCCCAAACTGGTTGAGCTGCCAAAAATGCAAAAGCGGCAGTACCTAAAATAAAACTATTACCGTGAAGCTGTTTCACAGTTCATTCCTCACCTTATAAAACTTTGTTTACAAACAATTTTGAGTAGGCGGTTAGAAACCACACGCCAATTGCTTATGAGGGAAACCCTATTGGCGTTAGCCTCTCCTTTTTGGAGAAGATTGCACTGGCTTGACTATACGAGACTTTACCCACCTACCCTGCGGTAACGCCAAGGGCGAATGTGAGTTTCAAAACCCTCAATTATTTCCTTAGTTTGCGGGAAGGCTTTGTCTACGCTTGTGTAGCCGCGAATTCTATTTGTCCTGGCTCTAATTTGATTACTTTTTCGGAGCAGCTTTAGCTGCTGCGGCTATTTCTTCTGGACTAAGTGGCATCAATACCTGTAACTGGAATGATGTATTAATCGCTGCGGGGCCAACCTGCATCGGCGTTTTATCTAATGGGGATCTTGTCTCTGCTGGAGCCAAAGTTGCTTGATAATCTTTAACTATTAACAAAGGCTGTAACCGCTCAATGTTACGAATTATCGATTGTGTTTGTTCATAAGTTGCTGTAATCTCAGCACTGATAGTACTGCGTTGCAGCTTGCCGTTAACCTCTAGTCCTAGACTTCCATCGGTAATTGGTTCTGGTTTTTGGGAAATCGGCACATATTTCTTCAGTTTGGCTCTTACTGCATTAATAGAAGTTGCAGTATTGCCAGACTCAATTAAGCGGTTTAAATCCAATAGCAATGTATCTAAGGTTTTTTCGTTAGCAAATAAACTTAAAACCTGAACTTTTTGCTGCTTTGCGTGTGCTAGCTCGTCTTTAACTTTGTCAATCTGTTTGATATTGGCTTTCTTTTGCTCAATTTGCGCTTGCAGTTCAGAGCTTTTGGCTTGCTGCTGTTGATAGCTTTCCCAAGCTGGCATCAGCAGGTTTAAAAATATATAAGCTGCTCCCGCTAAACCAACTACCCCCACCAAGATCCCAATAATTTTTGGTGTGAAGGCAATACCAAATACCACAGGTGCGGCTGGCGTTGCCGGATCGAATTCCCCACCTTGTTCGGCAAAATTTAAATCATCACTCAGCGTCATTTTGAAATGACTCCTGTTTGTTGCATATTACGAATTCGAGTTACTAACCCCACTGTGCCTTTTTTTTCCAACTCTCGAATTAATTCCGATGCTGGAACGTTGTTCATGCTTGATTGAATAGTGTATTTAACTACTTGAGGTTGCTTAATTGTTACATCATTAGAAGATTGACTCGCACTTGATGTTAAGGGAGCATCTACTAACGTTGCTGTCATAATTCTGGTTTCTGTGGGCTTTAAAAACTGAGACTGTTGTAAACTCAATAAGAAATCATTGACATCATTAAAAGAACGAGCCAATCCGTTAATTTCTAATCCCCCTGCGGGATTATTTGGTGGCTGACCTGCCGCTACCGCTACAGGTGGGATTTGCTTGATGTTCTCGATTTGCACTGCCGTTGGGATGCGATCGCGCAAATCTTGCAGCATTGCTGACCAAGGACGAATCTGGTCAAATACAGTTACTAAAGCTTGGGTTTCCCCTTTAATTGCGTTTGTCTCGGCTTTGATATTGTTAATATTTCCTATTTCTGTATCTAATCTCTTGCTTTCTTGGTCTAGTTGTGCTATCTGACCATCTAATTCAACAATCTTCCCTTGCAGGAACCACCAACCAACTCCTAATAAAGCTGGAAAACCTACACCTACTGCAACTCCGACATACAGTAGTGTCAAATCTCCCGTAGGAAATTTTAGGGCTATTCCTCCCTTTCTCTCTGGATTTGGCTGGTATGCTGGGCGGTCTTTAAGAAAGTTAACATCTAGGCTGTACATTTTGTTACACCTCCCGCATTCCTAGACCTAGTACAATCGCCAAGCCAGAGCGTTGTACCTGTGGATATTTATCAGTGTCCACTTGCAAGGACAAAGACCCGATTGGATCTATTTGGGTAGTTGGCAAGCTCAATCGTTGGGTAAAAAATTCATCTAGCTGTTGAAGTCCACCTCCTGGCCCAGCTAATAAAATCTGCGCTACCTCCAAATTTTCACTTTGATTCAGGTAAAAATCGATGGAACGGCGCAATTCATCCGTTAGTTCTCCCAAGACTCTTAATATGGCAGCCATACCAGGATCGAGTTCGGTAACGCCAGTTTTGCCGCCGTCTATAGGAGTTGCAGGAATAACCATTCCGTGTAACAGTTCCATATCTCGTGATGTAGGTAAGCTCATTGCCCTTGCTAAGGCAGTTTGCATTTGATAAGTCCCGATTGGGACTGTGCGCGAAAATTGCGGCACTCCGTTAACAATGATGGCTATTTCTGTACTATCGAACTCGATATCAACTAGTACTGCTGCTTCTTGCGGGCCAAATTGTCGCAGTTGTTCGCGAATAGTCCGAATCAGAGCAAAACTGTTAATTTCTAAAACATCAATTTGTAATCCTGCCTGCTCGAAGGTACTTATATAGGTATCCGTTATCTCCTTGCGGGTGGCAACTAAGAGTACGTGTACTTTTTCAATGCCATCTTCATCTACAAAATACCCAAGTTTCTGATAATCTACATCAGCCTCTTCACGAGGATAGGGTAAATACAAACCTGCTTCATGGTTCAGCACCATTTCTCGGAGTTCTTTATCATCTAACTCTGCTGGCACTGGTATAATCCGAACAATAGAATCTCGTCCTGGTACACCAGTAGCAACGTGAGAAGTTTTGATTTTGCTCTCAGCTAGCGCTTGCTGGATTAATTGCGCCATTGCTGGAGGGTCGCTGATTTGACCATCGATAACTATCCCTTCTGGAACTGCTACCGATGTATAGATTTCTAGTTTCAAGCCTTGACCCTGCTTGCGTAGCTGAACAACATTCACCCGTTCGGGAGCAAGTTCAATGCCTACCCCTTTTTTCGATTTGCCAAACAGACTATTGAAGCTTTTTACCACAGTTGTGCCCGCTGGACTGCTAAATTGAAAATTTAAATTTGTTGCAGTAAAGGCGTTATATATTACGTCTTTACGGGTAATTTATTTAGCCTATAATCTCAACAATTCTGTCTAAGCTTTTCACACCGATCAAGCGTAAAAATACTGGGAAAATGATTCAATTGCGAAAATCTAAACAACTTGTTGCTTTGGTACTGCTTGGCTTATTAACCAGTTGGATTGTAAGTTGCAGTACAGGTAATGTTAATACAAGTACAAAACAAGCTACTTCAGGAGCGGGAACTGTTGAGTTTTGGACAATGCAACTCCAACCTCAATTTACCGACTACTTCAAAAGCCTAATTGCGAATTTTGAATCGCAAAATCCACGTATAAAGATTAACTGGGTTGATGTACCTTGGGCGGCAATGGAGAACAAAATATTAACAGCTGTCTCCGCAAAAACGCCACCTGATGTAGTTAACTTGAATCCGGGTTTTGCTTCCCAACTTGCCGGACGAAATGCCTGGTTAGATTTAGATGCGAAAGTCCCAAATGATGTACGTTCCTCCTATCTGCCGAATATCTGGAAAGCAAGCACGCTTAATGGTAAGAGTTTTGGGATTCCCTGGTATCTCACCACACGGCTAACCATTTATAACACTGATTTATTAAAACAGGCAGGTATCAATAAAGTCCCTACAACCTACGCAGAATTGGCACAAGCAGCGCAACAAATTAAAGACAAGACGGGGAAATATGCCTTCTTTGTAACTTTCGTACCGCAAGATTCTGGTGAAGTGCTGGAATCTTTTGTACAAATGGGAGTCACCTTAATAGATGCTGAGGGGAAAGCGGCATTTAATTCAGCACCAGGGAAAGCTGCGTTTCAGTATTGGGTAGACTTGTATAAAAAAGGGTTGCTTCCTAAAGAGGCCTTAACCCAAGGACATCGCCACGCGATCGATTTATACCAATCTGGAGAGACGGCGTTTCTAGCTTCTGGGCCAGAGTTCCTAAAAACGATCGCTAATAATGCTCCAAAAATCGCTCAAGATTCAGGAATAGCACCTCAACTTACTGGTGACACAGGTAAGAAAAATGTCGCGGTGATGAACATAGTTATTCCCCGCGATAGCAAACAACCAGATGGCGCTGTTAAGTTTGCTTTATTTGTCACCAATGACGAAAATCAGTTAGCCTTCGCTAAAGCTGCAAATGTCCTACCTTCTACAATCAAAGCATTATCTGATACTTACTTTAAAGATGTTCCAGCTAATGCTTCAACAATAGAAAAAGCGCGAGTTATGAGTGCTAAAGAACTGGCAAAGGCAGAAATATTAACGCCTACTTTGAAGGATTTTAATAAACTGCAAAAGGCTGTTTACGAAAATTTGCAAGCAGCAATGTTAGGCGAGAAGACTGTAGATAAAGCCGTAGAAGATGCGGCGCAAGAATGGAATCAAAGGTAAATTCGTAATTCGTAATTCGTAATTCGTAATTCGTAATTATGATTTACGAATGATATCAGTGGTTGCTAAAAAGTTGCCTACTAAATAAAGGGAACCACACAAAACGATTAAATCTTCTGTAGTAGTGGTTGAGGTTGCAGTCTCTAATGCTGTGAGTAAATCTGGATGGATTTGGCGATCGCTTAATTGGGGACAGAGGCTGTAAGCTAGGTTTGATAAGTAGTCTAGATCCGCAGAAGTTCTACCTGGCCAAGGTTCTACTGGTATTGGCACTAGAAAAAGGCGATCGCCTGGTCGCAGTAAGGCGGTAAAAATATCAGTATGATCCTTATCGGCAAACATTCCTATAACCCAATTGACGGGCTTGTGGTTAACTGCATCTAAGCTATCGACATACTGGCGGAGAACTTGGGCGGCGGCGGTATTATGAGCGCCATCAAGTAATAATTTATGGTTGTTCCAAGTAGTCCATTGCATCCGCCCTGGCCATTTAGTTTTTGCCATACCGTTAATTATGGCTTCTTCTGAAATCTGCCAACCCTGTTGTTGGAGAATTTCTAAAGCAGCTAAAGCCAAAGCTGAATTAGTTAACTGAATTTGTCCCGCTAACGGCAACGGATATTTAATTAAATTAGAATTTTGAATTGTTTGATATTCTGCCCATTCTGTAGCGATTTGACGGGCGGGTTGAGGCGTAAAAATCGGGCATTGTAATTCTAAGGCACGCGATCGCACCACTTTGTCTGCCTCTGGTGGTAATGGCCCAACCACAACGGGACATCCAGGTTTGAGAATACCTGCTTTTTCTCTAGCAATATCAGCGATGGTAGGGCCAAGTTGCTGCCAGTGTTCCCGGCTAATGGAAGTAATGAGCGTAACCAAAGGTTCTAAGCAGACATTGGTAGCATCTAAGCGTCCTCCTAGCCCGACTTCTACCACAGCCACATCAACTTTTTGCTGGGCAAAATATAACCAAGCAGCAGCCGTAATTACTTCAAACTGAGTTGCCGATTCGTCATCAGGGCGAATAACCGCTTGGACTTTTTCTAATAATTGACTCAATTCCTCTGAGTAAATTGGTTGTTCGTTCAGACAAATACGTTCCGTCCAATCAACTAAATGGGGGGAAGTGTAGCGTCCTGTACGATAACCAGCCTCAGTGAGTACCGAGGAAAGATAGGCACAGACTGAACCTTTGCCATTAGTGCCAGCAACATGAATTATCGGGACTTGGTGATGGGGATTGCCGAGATTTGCCAATAGATTGACAATGCGATCAAGTCCCAAATGGACACCAAAGCGTTGGAGAGGTTGTATTACAGAATCAATATCCAAGGAAGGGGAAGTGGAGAGAAATCAATTCAAAATTCAAAATTCAAAATTGAATAAAAAGACTGGGAAAGATGTAGCTTTAGCTTCTCGCAGGGTAAGACACAAAGGGACAAGGGGGACAAGGGAGACTACTAAACCCAATGCCCAATACTTCGGCTTCACTCAGTACAAGTGCCCAATGTCCCCATGCCCGATTAATGAATTTAGGCTTCCCTATCCAAAAAACCTTGAATTTGTCTTAGAGCCGCAGCGCCAATATTAAAGACTGCCCAGCCAGCAGCAATTGCAACTGGTGCTAAAACGATCGCTATACGAAAATCGATATCCATATCTAGAACCCCTCTCTTAAGTAGAAATTAAAGTTTTGTCAACAGCTCTCATTTTTATTTTTAGCTGAAGTGGGCAATTTTTCCAAATCTAAATGTAAAGAATGTTTAATTGATGGGGCATTAGGCATGGGGCAAAACAGTTCCGTTAGCGTCAGCGAGGCATTTAGCCCGTTTCGAGTTCCTCGGCAAACGAGTAAAGAAGTGAGATTCCCCACTCAGCACTCAGCACTCAGCACTCCTGAAGGGCATTGGGCATTGGTTATTAATTCTTGTCCCTCATCTCTCCCTGCTTCCCCTACTTCCCACTCCCCACTCCCTAAGCCTTGCTAAAACCAATATCACTACCCTTACCAGCATGAACTAAAGCTAACTTTTGGTAACGTTTAGCGTGTTCAATCAGTTCTGCGGCTTCAACGTCTGTTACTTGGCGTAATACTTTACCAGGAATACCGACAACTAGCGACAAAGGCGGTACATTTTTAGTTACCACTGCGCCAGCACCAATAATGCTACCAGTACCCACTCGTACTCCATCTAAAATCACTGCGCCAATGCCAATCAAACTTCCACGCTCAATGTAAGCAGAATGTACCACAGCGCGATGCCCTACGGTAACATGATCTTCTAAGATTGTTGGAAAACCAGCATCACCATGTAAAATTGCACCATCCTGAATATTTGTGCATTCGCCAATTTCAATCCGTTCTACATCTGCCCTCACCACTGCTCCATACCAAATGCTCACTCCTGTTGCTATATTTACCGAACCCATAACAACAGCATTGTTCGCAATGAAGGCAGCTTGAGAAAAATCAGGAGATGTCCAGTAAGAAGCGGTAGACACGATAGAATATGAATATGGTACCCAGGAACACTGGAGAAACTCCAACCTTTGAGGCTGGTTGCACAACCAGGATATCACAGCGTCAAGCCTCTACGCTGAGGAAAACACTAGTGAACAATGTTCCTGCTGCAACACCGTGTCTATGCAGCAGCGAGCAAGTAACCCAAAGTGGTTGAGCCGAAGTGTATAACCCAACCCACTAGTGCTGGTGAAGACAAAATTATGTTTGTACGCACTTCATGATGAATCCAGGTTTGCAGTACCCGATGTTTGGGCCGGAAATACAGTGTCCCCATTGTCGCCAGACTATTCCGGCGCTGACACTAACAGATACCTATTTGTGTCCTCGTCATGGCGCGTTTGAAGCTAATCCTAAAAATGGAGAGTTAATCCATTTGCAATCGGGGCGTCATTGGCGGAGGTGGAATAATGAATGGTATAGACAACATACTCATCCTGATGGTATTCGCTTTGAAATTCACGAAGCATTAGATAAGCTCTATACCCAAGGCTTTCGAGCAACACGAGTGATTATTGCTCGACGCTATCAGGAATTGATGAGTGGCTACTTGGAACGCAGCACACCTTGGCGTTCTGGACAACCAGAAGCTACTGCTGCGCGATTGTACGGTTTACCCGTGGAGTTTAGCCCCGATACTTCAGATGATGCCTGTTGGGAAGTGATTAATTTTGACTTGGAAAAAGAGCCTGGTGTCCCTGTACGCTACCCTTATTTCAGGTTGTTTGAGTAATGGTCATTTGTCATTAGTCATTTGTCATTAGTGAATAACAAGGGACAAATGACTAAGGACTAAGGACTAAGGACTAATATGCACCACGCTTCTATTCGGACTGCGAATATTCATCGAGCGATCGCTTTCTATGAACTTTTAGGGTTTACAATCTCAGAACGCTTTACCACAGGCTACACCTTAGCTTGCTGGATAGAAGGATTGGGCGGCAGAATTGAACTGATCCAAATTCCCGAACCAAAACCAGCCCCAGATGCTTTTGATGATGAGCATTATGTGGGATACTATCATCTCTCGTTCGATTTAACTGAGATTACACCAGATTTACCTAGCTGGTTGACAAGTTTACAAGAACGTGTATCGCTAGCTGCTGAGAGTCAAACCGAAGCATTAGAACCGTTGAAGGTACTTTTAGAACCGACACAACAGCAAATAGGCGATCGCATTTACGAAGTGGCTTTCATCGCCGATACTGATGGCTTACCTCTGGAATTCATTCGCGTTTTAGCAAAACTCCCATAATTTAGCTTTTTTATTACCTTTGTTGCTAATATATTGTTTTTCTGTATTGTTACTGAAGTCACAGATTTTTTTGCCAGATTAAAGTGTAGTCACCCACAAAAATAATTATGTAACTTAATTTACAGATATATCTGCTAAATACATGTATGGATTTTCCAAATTTTATTCTAAATTTTATAAATATCCTTTGCCGTTATTACTTTTAAGTTTATGGCTAGTAGCTGTTTTTTTGTTGAGCGATCGACCTGCTCATAGCCAACATCCAGTTATATTTACTAACAAAGAAAAATATCAGTCAACCTTGCTAGCAAAAAGAATAATGCCCTCAACACTGACAGAAAATGTCCGCAAGACAGTACTAGAGAATGGTCTAACTGTCCTGACAAAGGAAGTGCATACTGCGCCAGTGGTGACGGTGCAGGTGTGGTACAAGGTTGGCTCACGCAACGAAGAACCGGGTGTAAATGGCATTGCCCACCAGTTAGAACATATGATGTTTAAAGGTACAAAAAACCGTCCAATTCAATTTGGACGTTTGTTTAGTGCTTTAGGTAGTGATTCCAATGCTTTCACTAGCTACGATCAAACTGCATATTACGGTACTGTGGAACGAAACAAGCTAAAAGCGCTCTTAGTGCTGGAAGCAGACAGAATGCAAAATTCCCAGATTGAGCCAGAGCAATTAGCGAGTGAAAAGCGGGTAGTAATTTCCGAGTTGCAGGGTTACGAAAATAGCCCCGAATATCGCCTCAACCGCGCTGTCATGCAAGCGGTGTTTCCCAATCATGCTTATGGGTTGCCTGTAGGTGGCACAAAAGCTGATGTCGAAAAATTTGAAGTTGAGCAGGTAGAAAAATATTACCGCAATTTTTACAGTCCCGATAATGCTGTGTTAGTGATTGTTGGAGATTTTCAAACTGCAAATACCCTCGAAACAATTAAAGAGGTATTTGGTAAATTACCGAGGCAGGAGACAGGGGGCACGAGGCAGTGGACACGAGGCAGTGGGCAGGAGGCAGGAGGCAGGAGGCAGAGGGCTGGAGTTATTTCTCCATCACTCAGCACTCCCATAGTATTACGAGAACCGGGAGCAGGGCGGCTGTTACAAGTTGTGTATCCGCTACCGGATGCAAATCAACCGGATGTCCCGGCGCTGGATGTGATGGATTACATCTTGACAGAGGGACGGAATTCTAGACTTTATCAGGCATTGGTGGAATCAGGTTTAGCTAGTGAAGTTACAGCATCCGTCACCAGTTTGCGAGAATCTGGCTGGTATGAGGTGTTGGTAACGGCTGGTTCTAAACAAGATTTGAAAAAAATTGACTTAATGTTGAGTAGTGCGATCGCTAATCTAGCAGAAAAAGGCCTGACATCTGAGGAAGTAGAACGAGCCAAAACTCAATTAACAGCAGATGTAATTTTGAGTAACCGTGATATCACCTCTCAAGCAATGCGATTGGGCACTGATGAGACAACTGTTGGTGATTATAGCTACACAGACTGCTATTTGGCTGCTGTTCGTTTGGTGAAGCCGAAGGATGTTGTTGCTGTGATTAACAAATATCTGACAAAAGAAGCGCGGACAGTAGGCTTTTTTGAACCAACCCAGAAGCGGATAACAAAAGTTGCTGACAAACCAGACTCAGCCCAAACTACAGAAAATTTTTCTTCTGGCGTACCTGTGCTTTTTTCTGAGGTGATGAAATATTTACCACCTGTGGATTTGGCTACAGATGCGATTGCCCAAGTCTTACCTGATAAATTTAAATTTACCAACGGATTGCGAATATTACTGTTACCCGATCGTAGTACTCCCACCATTACCTTGAGCGGTTATATTCAAGCTGGGACGGAATTCGATCCAGAGAATAAAGCTGGATTGGCTGCTTTTGTGGCAGATAATTTGCTAAATGGCACTAAGAGCAAGGATGTTTTTACTATTGCTAAAGTCTTAGGAGAACGAGGGGCAAGTCTAGACTTTCAAACCTACCGTGAAGGTGTGCATATCGAAGGTGATAGTTTAGCAAATGATTTGCCGATAGTCCTGGAGATATTGGCAGATGTTGTTAAAAATAGTACTTTTCCAACCAAAGAGTTAGAACTACATCGCCAACAAACTTTAACCGAACTGCAACTGGAATTAGATGAGCCATCAGAAGTAGCCAGAAGAGTATTTGTTCAGTCAATTTATCCGAGAAAACATCCCTTACATACCTTTCCCACAGACGAAAGTTTACAGCAGATTCAGCGCCAGGATGTGATTGATTTCAAAGCTAAACATTATCGTCCAGATACAACAGTGCTAGCGCTGGTGGGAGATTTTGATCTAGACAAAGTGCGATCGCTGATTAAAAATAAGTTTGGAGATTGGGAAGTTAGCGGTCAAGCACCCACATTAAAATATCCCCCGGTGGCAATGCCGGAGAAAATCGTCAGTGTCAACCCAGTTTTACCAGATAAAGCCCAAGCTGTAACTTATATGGGTTACACAAGCATTAACCGTTACGATCCTCGATTTCATGCAGCCTTAGTATTGAACCAGATATTGGGAGGCGATACCTTATCTAGTAGACTAGGTGCAGAAGTGCGCGATCGCCAAGGTTTGAGCTATGGAATTTATAGCTCCTTCCAAGCCGGGAAGAATGTAGGGACATTTTTGATTGAGATGCAGACTAGTCCTGAAGATAGCAGTAAAGCGATCGCTAGTACCCGCCAGATGCTACAGCAAATCCATCAACAAGGTGTAACTGTACTAGAAGTAGAAACAGCTAAACGCACTCTCATCAGCAATTACAACGTTTCCCTGGCAAACCCAGAGGAATTAACAGATAGAATTTTGATGAATGAAGTGTATGGACTAGATAAAGTAGAGTTGCACTCCTTCACTGATAAAATCCAGAAAGTCACCCTTACCCAAGTGAATCAAGCGGCTCGTGAGTTACTCCACCAAGATAAAATCATAGTCGTTACTGCTGGGCCATCTGTGTTAGCAGAGAAAAGCATTAGGTAGAGATGGGCACTGAGCATGGAGAATATAAAGAATGGGTATTTGTCCCTCTGAAATCTGGTACTTTTGGCTTACGTTGTACAATACCAGGAGATACAGAAGCAGGTATGACTGGAGAGATTGCCATCAAGAATTAAAAATTAAAGATAATTGAGCTAAATACAACATTTCATTAAATTCTCTGCGTACCTTGGCGCTTACCTTTGCGTCCCTCTGCGTTTAAATTTCAACCCTCATTTTGGACAAAGCTGTACTAACTCCCATAGGGTGTCGTGAAAAATAACTTAGGACGTTTTTGATTCAAGTCCAACATATCAGGAGTATGTAAAGATGTTATTCTATATACATTAGCTCCAAAAATGGAAGAATCCCTATCAGGGATTAAAATAACTTAAATTATAGATATTATTTCTCAATTAATCTAGAGAAAGCATTGATACTTCAGCGTCAGAGCCACCAGTAATTATTAATTTCCCATGAACATTTTCAGTAACTTACTTTCTCAAACAACTCAGCCTACAACTGCAAAAAAACAACGCCGAGGAATTGAAATTAAATCGCCGCGTGAAATTGAAATCATGCGGAAATCAGCGGCAATTGTGGCAACTGTCTTAAAAGAAATTTCCGAGCTAGTAAAGCCAGGAATGACAACAGCTGATTTGGATGCTTATGCAGAAAAACGCATCCGCGAAATGGGTGCAACACCTAGTTTTAAAGGATATCACGGTTTCCCAGGTTCTATTTGCTCTAGCATTAATAATGAAGCAGTACATGGCATTCCTAGCCCCAAGAAAGTGATTCGCGTTGGGGATGTATTAAAAGTAGACACGGGCGCTTATTACCAAGGCTTTCATGGTGATTCTTGCATTTCAATTGCTGTCGGTGAAGTGACGCAAGAAGCTACTAAATTAATTCGCGTAGCAGAAGAAGCTTTATATAAAGGCATTGAGCAAGTTAAGGCTGGTGTATACCTGCTTGACTTAGCTGGAGCAATTGAAGATCATGTGAAATCTAACGGTTTTAGTATAGTTGAAGAGTTTACTGGGCACGGTGTCGGTCGTAACTTGCATGAAGAACCTTCAGTATTCAACTATCGTACTCGTGAGATGCCAAATGTTAAACTTCGAGCGGGGATGACGCTGGCAATTGAGCCAATTTTAAACGCGGGTTCTAGACACACGCGGACATTATCTGACCGTTGGACAGCAGTCACTATGGATAATTCTTTGTCAGCTCAGTTTGAGCATACAGTTTTAGTGACAGAGACTGGTTATGAGATTTTAACTGACCGTTCTAAGGTGTAATTGTTAGTTGTAATTATCTGTTGTTAAGAGGTGAAGTGCCAAAAGAGGGCGATTTACCTCTTTATTTTTTAACGCATAGGCGCTTCGCCTTCCTGCAATGTAGGTTCGCGAAGGTAAGGACAGAGAATATTAATTAATACCAATGCAGATTCAAATCCTATCTTATCCGCCTTATGGAGTTAGGTAAAATTATGCTGGACGAAGCAATCTATCACGGATAAGGTAGAAGGAATCCTATCTAATTTTCACAAATGATTTAGAACTGCTGACTAGTAGTCTGTCCCATTAATTTTGATGAGTTTGTAATAAGCAAAAAGCGTGCTTAAAAATCCAGCACTAAAGTCCTGACTACAAACTTGTTCACCCCTGGTAACTAATGAGAAATATCACTAGTAACTGCATAATTAATTTTATAAATAGTAAGCATCTCTTTAGCTTGTACAGAGACAGACGTACTCTCTGAAATAGCTTCTAATAAATTAATTGCTTGCTGGCATTTATCTTTTGCTTGTTGCCGACTTAGTTGTGAATGAGGTGAATTTTGAACAAATAAATTAGCTTCTGCTGCTAGCTTTTGGGCTGATTCTAAGTTTTCTAAGGCTTTTTTTTCAATTAACACTCTTTGAGTGATAAATTTATAGTTAATTTGATAGTAAGCCAATTTCTTTTTTGCCCGATCATAAACTGATGTCTCATGAGGAATAGTATCTAACAAGTTTATTGCCTGATACCATTTGTTTTGTGCTTGTTGCCAGACTTTTAGAGGATGCGGTGGCTTTTGAACCAGAGAAGCAGCCTCCATACCAAGTTTTTGAGCAGATTTAAACTTAGCATCAGCACTTCTTTCTTGAGTTAAACTTAGACTTTGTTCTTTAATTTTCCAACCACCAAAAGTTAATAGTAATAAACTTGAGGCTATAATCAAAGCTGAACGTACTACTTTTGGTGTAGAAAACTTCGGTACTATTTCTACTTCTTGACCATTAATTGTTTCTTCACTACTTTCCTGTTCAATTTTTTTTAGGGCTTGTTCTGCCTGTTGATTTAAAGTGTCACATTGCACGATCAAAGTAGCAATTTGTTCTTGGAAAAAATCACAATCATTGAGAATATCTGTTAACTCTTGAAATTTTCCCTCACTTGATATGATTAATTCATGGTCATCATCTAACCACTCTAAAACGAAACTAGATTTACCATAAAAAACTGATACACCTAATAAAATATTTAATAAGTTATGATTATTTTTAATAGTATTAAAAATATAATTTAATTTTTCTTGTAGCTGTAATAGTTGTTTTTGATAATCGCTAATGTTTTGAATTTGCTCTGTTAAAATATTAAAATTGCATAAATCTAACTTAATTATTAAACTTTTATTAAGCGTTTGAAGTTCATTGGATATGCTTAAATGACTAATCAAAGAGTTTAGTTGATTTACTAATTGAATATCACTGAGAATATCAGCCGCTATTGCTTGCAAAAAATAACCCCATTCAATCCAAGAATCAATTTTTAATTGTAAATCAGTTAATGAAATTTTAGTTTCTGAGTTCCCAAATTTTTCTGCTATGACTGGATCTACTAATCCTACACTAGGTATAAATAAAGTAGCTTGTGTGATTAATCGAGGAAGTGTAGCGATCGCAGAATGTTTGACGTTCTCAAATTTCAATTCCTGAGTGATTAATTTTTTAATATTTCGTAGTTTCTCCTGAGCATTATTAATCGGGATAATTTGTTCGATGATTTCATTAGAATCGCCAATAGTCAGTTTTAAACTCTGAATCAATGTTGGCAATTCACTAATAAGTATTTCTAGGTTAGCCATAAATACCCTTTAGAGATTTGTCGAAAGTTTATGCGAAACAATTAAAATGGCTTGAGTAAGAATATAACCACGCCTGTTGCATCTGAGCATCCTAAATGAGTCACCAAAACAGTGCTGAGTAACGAGTGCTGAGAAAGGAAAAATAATAATATTTTTTTCGAGACACGTAGTGCAAGAAAAAATATGTCCTTGTTTCAATCCTCTAGTTTTAATTATGGAGTTACATTCAGCACTCAGTACTTAGTACTACTGAAAAATCTTAGGAGCTATAAAATATATAGTTCCCGGAAATGCTGTTAAAGTAACAATTTCAGTTTAAAAATCCCAGAGAAAGACAAAATTATCCATTCACTAACCTATGAATGAAGTTGATTTAGCATTTACCCCAGCACTAGAGTTGGCGCAATTAATTCGTCGTCGGGAAATATCACCGCTAGAGTTGGTAGAAATATATTTAGAACGGATTGGGCAATTAAATCCCCAATTAGGAAGTTATTTTACGGTGACGGCAGAATTAGCGATCGCAGATGCCAAAGCCAAAACAGAATTATTGACAACTACCTCAGAATTACCGCCATTTTTTGGCGTGCCGATTTCCATTAAAGACCTCAATGCTGTAGCAGGTGTTACCTGTACTTATGGGAATCCAGCATTACTGAACAATATCCCTAACTATGATGATGGTGTTGTAACGCGGATTAAGCAAGCTGGATTTACTATTCTTGGTAAAACAGCAACTTCTGAATTAGGTTCATTCCCTTACAGCGAACCTGCGGGTTTTCCCCCAGCGAGAAATCCGTGGAATTTAGAATACACCCCTGGTGGTTCCAGTGGTGGCGCAGCGGCCGCAGTAGCAGCGGGATTATGTGCGATCGCTCAAGGTTCTGATGGCGGTGGTTCGATTCGGGGGCCTGCGGCTTGTTGTGGTTTGGTAGGAATTAAGCCATCTAGAGGCAGGGTAAGTAAAGCACCCGTAGGCGAACGCCTCGCTGGAATTGCCGTCAACGGGCCAATCGGCCGCACTGTAGCTGATGCTGCTGCCCTTTTGGATGCCATATCTGGGTACATGACAGGCGATCCTTACTGGTTGCCAGATCCCGAAGCATCATTTCTCGCCGCCACTCAGATAAAACTTGGTGCTTTGCGAATTGCTTTTGACACTAGCATTTCTCCTTTAGGAGAAGCTGACGCGAACTGTCAGCAAGGTGTCCGCCAAACAGTCCAGTTATTAGAACAACTCGGCCATCACGTTGAACAAAAATCCCCAGATTTTAGTGGTTTAGTTGAACCATTTCAAATCGTTTGGCAAGCTGGGGTAGCTGCATCAGGACTTCCTGTTGAAGCTTTGCAACCATTGAATCGCTGGTTATTTGCACGTACAGGTTCTGTTGCCCAGTACCTGCAAGCAGTTTCCCAAATGCAGATAGTGGCACGTCAAATTGTGGCGTTTTTCGATACCGTTGATGTGCTGGTATTGCCAGTTTATCTACATTCACCCATGCGCATTGGGGAATGGGCTTCACTGAGTCTAGAAGAGACATTCCAAAATATTATTGAGTGGGTTGCTCCTTGTCCGCCTGCAAATGCAACTGGACAACCTGCGATCGCAATTCCTGTGGGCTTTGACAGTCAGGGTTTACCCATGAGCGTGCAGCTAATTGGTAAACCTGCCGCTGAAGCCACAATCATCAGCCTAGCAGCACAATTAGAAGCGGCTAACCCTTGGATTCATCATCGTCCAGCTTGGGCAATATCGGGCTAATCATGCAGGCATCTCTGGAACAACTTTCGCAAATTATCGTGTTTGCGGGTTTAGAAACAGCAGAGAAGATCGGTTTGCAACCTGACACTCAGGTACAAGGCTATCGCAAAGGGGAGATTATTCTCCATGAAGGCGATCGCTTACCAGCAAAACTCTACGCTGTTGTTAGTGGAGTAATTCAAGTTACCAAAACAGCAACAACAGGAAAAGAAACAATTCTCCGCGCCTTAGCTGCTGGGGAAATTTTTGCGGCTCCGGCTTTGTTGGGAAATGGAATTTCTCCGGCAACTGTCACTGCTGAATCTGATTGTGAAATTCTCACTGTAAAGCGAGATGCTTTATTAAAAGCTATTGGGCAAAATCCTGAAATTGCTTTACAAATGCTGATGGTTTTTAACAATCGGATTCAGGAATTACATGAAACAGTCCACGGGTTAGTTTCTGAAAGAGCTATTGTTCGCCTTGCCAGATTAATACAATATTTTGCTGCCGAATCTGGAACTGAATCTACTTCCCAAGGCGAATGTTTAAAAGTTAAATTATCTTATTATCGGATGGCTCGAAGTAGTGGCATTACTTACGAAGAATGCGTGCGATTAATTAAAAGTCTCAAGTCGGTAATTGCTTATCGCCGTGGTGGGACGATTATAATACTTGATGCTGATAAATTAGATGCGATCGCTTCTGGAGATATAGATTAGTAGGCGCACACAGCTGTGCGCCCTTACACGCAAAGGACAGTAATTTACATTGCTACAGCTACTCTATCTTGTTCGCGTGCAGCAACAACTAAAACTAGACATAGAGCCGCGATCGCTTTTTGCCATTCCTGCCGAACTTGCACATCTTCGACACCTTCAAATATCTCTACCAAGCGGGGAATAGAAGCTTCTAAAGCCAGACGAGGTACTGGACGGTGTAACTCAACTAAATGAGTTAAACTTTCTTGATTATGGAGGAAACCAATTACCCATGTTGTTGTGTGATCGGGACTATCAGGAACCTGCTTTACTCCCAACTCATTTTTTAGCCAGTTATAAAAAGGTGGTAATTCTTTAGCTAAAACTCCTCCTGCTGTCGGCAAGGTTTTCTTAAGTAAATTGGTATCTAAGCTGTTTAATTCTTGTTGCAATTTAGGTAAAGTAAGAACTTCAGTTAAAGGTTGTGAAAGTATTCTTTCCAATTGGATTTCAAAAAAACTTAGATTTTGGTCAAAAGTTAAAAGTAGCGATCGCATTTTTCAGACTCCATAAATAACTAATTATTCTCTGCAACTTTCTCAGAGAGGTAAGCAAAAATGTCAGGTTTTATTCAGCTTTTAAAGCATCAGGTGTATTAGAAAACATCAAAAAAAACACCAGGTTATAGTATTTTGGGATTATGAACCGTAAAGAAAGGCTGATAATCCTCCAGGCTGAAATGTTTGCCCATTGAAATAATTTATCTGTAGCTATTCGTCCACTAGAACGCAGATATTTTTACCCGCTGCTAATACTTTGTGCTTCTCGCATTTCCAGGTCATTTACACGGATGCCACAATTGCCAATCAGCCGATTTTCTTCTTTAAGGATAATAGCTAACTGAAACTTTGTTCTTGGTTGCTCTTTTTGCTGATCGATAAACATCTAGATAAACTCGCAAACATCCTTCTGTGTGCGGTGTGTCCAGTAGTTGTAACGCAAGTACAAAGGATTTGATTGATAGGCAAAAACCGCTTGCCAGTCTGTCTCTACAAAATCACGCATTAGCAAGCGGTGTGTTTCTAATATCATGTCTTTTTTTATAGGCAACTTCTACTACATCTACGTTAGCGAGTGGAATAATTGGCATTGTTGAATTCAGATATGAAAATGATTTTGCGTGATTTAAAAATCTGGGTGTAAAAACGTTGCAATGCAACGTTTTTACACCCAGATTTATACATTTAATTAGCAACGCCGAATGATTAAGTTGCCCGATCAATTTTTTGCACTTCTTCATCAGATAGTTTCACATTGATAGCTTTTGCTGAATCTTCAATGCTTGAAACTTTGCTAGCACCAGGAATTGGCAAAATAGCAGGCGACTTGGAACGCAACCACGCCAAAACGATATTATATACCGATACGCCTTTTTCTTTAGCTAAATGAGCGATCACAGAAATATCTTGCAAGTCCTGATGGCGACGTCTACCACCAAAGGGACTCCAAGGTAAAAAGGTCAATCCTTGCTGTTCGCAATACTTCAATACGCCGTCATTTTCTGGCTGTCGTTGCCAAGGGCTGTATTGATTCTGCACCGAGACAATATCCACCACATCCCGCGCCCGCTTAATTTGTTCAACGGAAAAGTTAGAAACTCCCACAAACCGAATCAAACCAGCCTCTACTGCTTCTTTAACTGGTGTAAGGGATTCTTCAATGGTGTAATTAGTATCGGGAGAATGATATTGCCAAACATCGATGGGTTTAGCACCACCCAACGCCTCAAAACTGTCTCGAATTGTTTGGTGCAAATGTTCTGGGTTGCCGTTGCTTGTCCAGTTGCCATCGGGACGCATCAACCCGCCCTTAGTTGCTACAATCACTTGGCTAACATCACCTTTGTAACTACTAAGTGCCTTGTGAATTAGCCGCTCATTGTGGTGCTTATCTGACTCATCTTTGCAGTAAGAATCGGCAGTGTCAATAAATGTAATACCCAAATCCAAGGTACGATGAATAACTTGGATTGATTGTGATTCTGGAGGGCGATTAGAAATTGACATGGGCATACCACCCAAACCAATTGCACTTACAAAGATACCAGTTTTTCCTAGCTGTTTGGTTTCCATGCTTCTAGCTTTAGCTTTCTGCCCCAATTATCTATCAGTTAGTTATTCCTCATAAATCCTCCCTAGTACTTAAACTTGAGGATAAGTGAATATAATTCTTTTTTGGCTAGGCGTGGGAATACTAAGTTATTTGACAGACAACCGTCGGTTGCCTCTAACTTCAGGGTAACTTCTACCTAATAATGATTATTAATACGAGAATTAGCATTTAATTTTCTGAAAGTTATATTCAATTGCGTCTTGACGAATTTAACTTTTATTCAGGTTTGCCAATATTTAGATCCGTTTGCCCTGCTGTCAAAGGAGGAATATTTGTGATTAAGTAGAGTAAGTTATTAATATCTACGCCCGTCCAACGGACGTAAATATCATTAAGCAATTGTGTTGGCTAAATCATTTCATCTAAATTTATTAGGAAATTTAGATAAAATAATTAATAACCCTCTATAGTATAACCAGCAGATTGAACCATCTGTTTAATTGACTCTTCAGAAGCTGCCGCATCTACAGTTACAGTTTTAGTATCAACGTTCACGTCTACTTTGGCATCAGATTCCATAGTCAGAATAGATTTAGTTATTTTCTTGGCGCACTCATCACCTTTAATATCTGGAACTTTCAATTGAATTGCCATTACTTACCTCATTACGTAAACTGAAATTTACATTTACTAAATATAATATCGATTTTAATAGTAAGCGCACATCTTACTTGAGTTAGGGAATTGAGCATTAAACAAATAGTAATAAATAATAGTTATACCTAAATCATTATTGACAAATTATTTAGGCAGTAAAAACAAAAAAAATACTAAAATCTATAAAGTTATTTCTGAAAATGCACTTAGTACTACTAACTTATAAAAAGCCGCCTTTTTGGTTTATTCTAAAGACTTCACAGACATTCCCCCTGTTTTTCTAAACGTTGCTGCTCGACATAGTTGTTCTTGCAGCACTGCCCGATCGTACAAGCGTCTATACGTAAGTCACGAAACCTTTTTATCTGTAGTTTTTAATTTATTGTATACTCTAGATACTTTTGCCCAACTTTTACTGTACATATAGATTCAAAAAACAGCTATCTTGCGGTATAGATATACTGTGGGCTTCGCAACAAAGACCTTCAATGACGCAATTGTGACAGGAGGGTTGAAGGCTGCTAATTTGATTATTGACGGTAGAGACTGCTTCACGTTGCGAATGGAAACGATTGCTGAAATGTGCCAGTAGTTGAAGTGCGATCGCTAGAAGCAACGGAAAAATTAGCATTTCTCGTTTGATTTATTTTCCAATCTCTACGACTAGCTGTTACCCTCGAAGGAAGACTAGCTAACGCTTCTCTAGGAGACAGCTTGCTTACGCTATCGGTGGCGCGGTTTCAGGATACTGAAGTAGTCTTGCTTATAAACACAACCTAGTCAACTACAAATACCCACTTTGTCAGTTTGTCTAATTAAGATATGTTTGGTAAATAAAATAAGTAGCCTACATTATCGGCTGTTATTCCACACTTGACATAAAGCATTGTGAGTGCAAAACGTCTGCCAGAAACCATTGCCCATGTCAGAATTACCCGCCAATCCTGGCAACACGGCTTCCTTGAGGGCGAAGTGAGTGCGGGTGAGTTTGAGTGGCATTTCCAGTGGCATTTTCGCCGGGGAGAACTTGCCGTCAAGCCCTCCCAAGGTCGCGCCTTGATCAAAGAACCCCTCGGTCGATTCTTGGAGCAACAAGATTACCAGCTAGAGCCTGGAGGAGACTATGCTTTTACGATTCGGGCGGAACTTTAAAACTTAGGAGTTATTCAATTTTGGATTTTTGATTTTAGATTTTGGATTGAAGAAAAAATCTAAAATTGGCTGGCTGCTGATTCAGTGAGGCGATTTAAGTATCTTTCGATTAAAAGGATGGCAACAATATCATCTATGGGTCTTGGTGGCTGTCGCAGACCCTGTGGCAATAGCTTTATTAGCCCTTTGGGCGGGTACATTTGCCAATAGCGATCGCGTGCTTCTAAGGTTGTGTAGCGCTCATCCACTAAAATAATGCTCAGGGGTTCTGTCAATTCTTGATATAATTTCTCTCTCCACTGTTTAGCTGTAGTTTGGTCGCCCATGACCATCAAAGAGATCGGAAACCTTTGACGCAGTGTCTCAATGGTAGCGATCGCCTCTTTTGCTAGCACGACCTGATGATAATACAGTCGCCGATCCAGTCCCATCACCGCTAAACCACACTTATCTCGACCTGGATCAAACCCTAAGATGACTGGTTGCGTTGGTGAAAATTCACGGAAATTCATAATAAATTAAAAATTAAAAATTAGAAATGTACCCTTACAGGGATCTTGCTACGCGTAGTATCTGCTAAATAAAAAATGCAGCTACAGCAACTATTTTGACTGCTGTTCAATATGTTTAAATCTTACTAATAACAGCGTGCAAATAATTTTTTAAGTACCAAAAATAATTTTTCCGTTAACTATTGCCACCAATTTTACTCTCAATGGCCCGGCTGTATAAGTATCCTCTGCTGCGATCGCTTTGATCTCCAAGGGTTGATTATACTGTCTTAGTTGGCTAACAAAGCGCAGAAAAGTCCCCTCTACTTGCACATTTTCGACAATTCCGGCATTACGGGCACGAAATTGGGAAGCAGAAATCAGTATTTCTAGGCGCTGCTGTAACTGATAAGATGTCATGGTTTTGGAATCAGCAGTAGTCGTGGCTAGCACCGCGCCTCCTGAAAAAACCAGTTGATTCTGGGCTGTATCCGCGAAAAATTCTATCTGCTTTTCTCCTCTGACGTAATTACCAGCCGAGAAAATTCGCACCACATATTCTTGACCATCGCCAATCTGCTTGCTTAATTGGTCAACCCGATCCTGGGTCACGCGCAGCAGCTCTAAAGTTGCAGGATTTGCACCAGGCTCACTTAATTCGAGGTTGGCGTTGCGATTGGCTTCTTGTAAAAGTTGTACTACTGCCTGACGAGCAGCAGCAGGTTGAGTAACACGAATTACAGCAGCAGACAGAACTTGACCACGAACTAAGGCCAGCTTACCCAAACGCAGGTCGCGGTAAGACTGATAATATTTTTCCAGCCTAGCAACTTCCTGTTCTAGTTCCTCCTGTTGTGCTTCCAATTCTTTAAGGCGCGATTCCCGTTTAGCAATCACTTGCTCTCGTGCTGCAACTTCTAGATTACGCTTTTGAATTAGTTGATCTAGTTGGGAAATTTTTTGATCGCGCTGTTCTATAGCTTCTTGACGGTTAGCAAGTTCGCGATCGCGTTTTTCAATTGCTGTTTTGGCTTCGTCAATGGCTTTTTTCGCTTCCGCATACAGTCTTTGACGTTCTGTCTTCAGTAGTTCAACTGCCGCCTGTAGTTCCTTTCTCTGGTCGTAAACGCTTTGCAATTCAGCTATGGCTTTTTGGTATTGAGTTACCACCCGATCTAGCTGACCTTGAGTGCGTTGGAGTTGAGTTTGGGTTTGGGCTTGTTGACTAATTGTGCGGTTCAACTGAGCTTGCGTTTCCCTCTGTTTGGCATTTGCCGCCTGCAAGGATTGATTAATTGCCTGCAAGTCTTGTTGTGCCTTTGCTTGGGCAATTCTTGCTTGGTTTAGTTCACCCTCTACCTGACTTTTCTGAGTTTCTGCGGTTTTTAGCTGTTCCCGCTTCTGTCTAAGGTCTGTTTGAATATCCTCTAACTCAAAGACTCCTTTTCGCAAGCCTTCGTCGGCAGCGAATAAAATCCCTAAAGTTGATGCCGAAATCAAACCACCAGTAAAAATTGTTACTAGTACAGCGGTGTTTTTCGGACGAAGCTTAAAAAGTGAGAGGCGGGCTTTGCCAACTCGTGTGCCGATGCGATCGCCCACGGTGGCAATTACGCCTCCCAGAATCAAAATTGCTGCGATGAGGATGTATCCGGTGGTCATCTTTAGCTACCGAAATCCTTCCAGATACAGCCTACTACTTTTAAGTATTGTCTGTGGAGAAGTGAAAATTGGCAATAGCTGAAATTGTTCAATTTTAGATTTACCTCTAGCTATTAGTGTCATTTTTCAAAACACAACACGCGCCGACTCCCCTTTCTCCAATTGTTTTTATGTGAACTGCCTACTTAAGGTAACAGGTTTATGCACAGTAATCTTCTTTTTGTGGATAGAAATCATCTTTTTTTCACGCAAATCTCCCAGTAGCCTAGTAACGGTAACACGAGTTGAACCAATTGCCTCTGCGATCGCTTGATGAGATAATTTCAGATCAATTGTGATCCCATCTGCACAAGGAACGCCAAAATCTCGACAAAGAATTAACAAAAAACTCACTAACCTAGAACCCATATCTCGGTGAGCGAGAGTTTCAATCATCATCTCTGTTTGTAAAATTCGCGAAGACAGACCTCGCAGCATTAACATTGATAATTCTGGATTTTCCTTGAGTGCTAGCTCTACCTGTTCAATTGGTGCCGACAGTAATTCTACAGGAGTAAATGCAACTGCATGGTAAAACCGATCCGACTTATTTCCTGTCAGCAATGACAATACACCAAAAACACTATTTTCCCGCAGCAATGCTACCGTTATTTCCTCTCCTGCCTCGTACACCCTGGAAAGTTTAACAGCACCTTTCAAAAGAAAATAAACTCGTTCGGCAGGATCGCCAGGAAAAAAGATCGTTTTATTGCGTTCAAACGTTTCCACAACTGGCGGAAACGCCCCGGTCGCCATCTGACGAAAAACATTTGCTAGGGCTTTATCTTGTGTCACAATCATCTCCCTTCCCCTACCCAATGCCGGAAAAACAAAAACTGATTACCTAAGAATACACCCGAAAAATGAATAAAGCACCGTCAACCTTTCTGTACTTTCCTATACTCAAACTAATCTCTTCATAACTCTTTGTTTATAATGATACATAATTGTTGATCCTTTCAGCTACTAATTGTTGATAAGTAGTTCCAATAGCTGTATTCAAAAGGTTTTTTGAAGAACAAATAAAGATATCTTGAGAATATCTTTATAAAAAATCAAGATTTTTCTCACAAGAAACACCCTTAGCAATATTCATTTTTGTCAATCCTGTATAAAACAAAGACAAACTAGCCTCAGATTCTAGTATGCTCCTAATGATCGATCGCATTAACAATTTCTATGCTAAATCTGACTGGAAAAAATGCCCTTGTTACAGGTATTGCCAATAACCGCTCGATCGCCTGGGGCATTGCCCAACAACTGCACAAAGCCGGAGCAAACTTGGGTATCACCTACCTACCGGATGAACGCGGCAAGATGGAGAAAAAAGTTGCGGAATTGGTAGAACCTCTTAACCCCAGCTTATTTCTTCCCTGTAATGTCCAAGATGACGAACAAATTAAATCTACCTTTGAGACAATCCGCGAACAGTGGGGAAAGCTAGATATTCTGATCCATTGTCTGGCCTTTGCTAGCAAAGACGATTTGAGTGGAGATTTTAGCCAAACCTCTCGTTCTGGCTTTAACACCGCCTTAGAAATCAGCACCTACTCACTAGTGCAGTTAAGTGGTGCAGCTAAACCTTTGATGACAGAGGGAGGTAGTATCGTCACCCTGACATATTTAGGTGGCGTCAGAGCAATCCCTAACTACAACGTCATGGGAATTGCCAAGGCGGGGTTAGAAATTAGTGTGCGTTACCTGGCTGCTGAACTAGGGCCGCAAAATATTCGCGTGAATGCTATCTCCGCAGGCCCCATCCGCACTTTGGCATCTTCAGCAGTGGGTGGGATTTTGGATATGATTCATCACGTAGAAGAAGTAGCTCCCCTACGACGCACCGTCACTCAGCTAGAAGTAGGCAACGCTGCGGCTTTCTTGTGTAGTGATTTGTCCAGCGGCATTACCGGACAAATTCTCTATGTAGATGCAGGATATGAAATTATGGGAATGTAAGATAATTTGGGCATGGGGGATTGGGCATTGGGAATTGAGTATTAGTAAAATTCTTGTCCATTTTTCATTCCCCATACTCCATGCCCTATTCCTCATGACCTATTTCCCATGCAAACAACCAATCGCCAAGTAAATTCAAACTACGATCGCTTAACCCAAACCCCTCGGATTGCCACTGTTCACCGCACCACTGGTGAAACTAATGTGCAAGTTACTATCAACCTGGATGGTAGAGGAACTTGCACAGCAGCAACAGGTGTTCCGTTTTTGGATCACATGTTGCATCAAATTGCCTCCCACGGGCTGATTGATATCGATGTCCAAGCCAAGGGAGACTGGGAAATTGACGATCATCACACCAACGAAGATGTAGGCATTACTTTAGGGCAAGCTTTGAACCAAGCATTAGGCGACAGAAAAGGCATTGTCCGCTTTGGTAGTTTTCTTGCACCACTGGATGAAGCCTTAGTTCAGGTAGCGCTAGACTTTTCTGGACGGCCTCACCTCAGCTATGGCTTGCAAATTCCTACTCAGAGGGTAGGAACCTATGACACCCAACTGGTGCGAGAATTTTTTGTGGCACTGGTGAACCATAGCCAGATGACACTGCATATTCGGCAACTGGATGGCATTAATTCCCATCACATCATTGAAGCGACATTTAAAGCTTTTGCAAGAGCAACACGGCTGGCGGTAGAAATTGACCCTCGACGTGCTGGCGTAATTCCCAGTTCTAAGGGAGTTCTATGAAAGGAGTCAAATTGCATATTGGGCACAAGAGGCAGAGAGGGACAGGGGCAGAAGGGAAAAACTTACTGCAACTTCTCCCCTGCTCCCATGCTCCCCAGTCCCTAATCCCCAGTTCACGATAATTGACACACAGCTTGGTGATGGTTATTATCAGCCTACCGGGTAATTTTTAATTAATACCAAGCTGATAAATAGTGATTTAACCGAGATGAAGTCTGTTGCAGATGACCCTAATTCTCAACTTAATACGACAGACATTCCGCCAGTAGTCCTAACTTCTGAGTTGCGAAAAGTCTATCGCACTGGTTTTTGGCTAAATCAAAAAGTCGTATCTCTCAAAAACTGTTCTTTAACAGTTTACAAAGGCGAAACCTTTGGTTTGCTCGGGCCTAATGGTGCTGGGAAAACCACCCTTTTAAAATTGTTGTTGGGAATTATTCATCCCACCTCTGGACGGGGATCGTTGTTGGGTAAGCCAATAGGCGATCGCAGTGTTAAGCAACATATCGGCTATCTGCCGGAAAATCCCTATTTGTATGACTATCTTACTGGTTGGGAGTTTTTGCAGCTTGCTGCTGGGTTATTCCAAATTCCCCAAAGTGTCCAACGCCAGCGCATTCCCCAACTACTAGAATTAGTCGGTTTATCCCAAGCCGATGCCCGTAAAAAGCTGCTGCGCCGCTATTCTAAAGGAATGCTACAGCGTGTTGGTATGGCACAGGCATTAATTAATGAGCCAGATTTAGTTTTTCTGGATGAACCGATGTCTGGTCTCGATCCAGTGGGACGCTACCAAATGCGAGAAATTATTCTGGCACTCAAAGCTGCTGGTAAAACAATTTTTTTTAATAGCCACATTTTGAGTGAAGTAGAACAGATTTGCGATCGCATTGCCATCCTTGCTCAAGGTGAACTAATTTGCTCTGGTTCCCTCAATAAACTCTTAGGCGTCCCTAACACATATCACGTCAAAGGTCAAGGTGGTCACTGGGAAATTCTCAAAAAATGGATACCCGCTCTCATATTTGAGCCTGATGGTTCCTGGCACGGTACACTACAAGATGATTACTATGATTTTCTTGCCAGTCTTCGTCTGATGGAAGGTAAAATTATCGCCATTAACTTGTCACGTCACTCCCTAGAAGAATTTTTTATTCAACAGATCCAAAGAAAAAACAATTCATTGAATTAGTCTTGTTGCCAAATAGTAAATTATCGACTGGCTTGAAGAACAAAACCCAAAATTTTGCCTTTTTGAGTTCTCTTTGCCCAACACAACCCACAAAAAACAAAATTACGACATCTTTTCAAGGTTATTTATATTTATTTAATGAACTTGTTCCTAATTTTAGTAGTCCCTTACTACTCATCGTATATTTTAAATGTCATCAAATTAACTTTGACAAGAAAACTTTATTCGTGACTACTTGATTGTTGACTAACAAACAATTTATTGTAGAAACTGGGTTGAGTTGCGTAAATCCTATATTTTTTGATATTGCTCTATTCAAGCAACATTAACTTTAAGCTAACTTCACTAAAAATTTAAGTTCAATAAACAAATTTCCTCCGGAAAATCACACTTTTCTAGGAAAATAAGAGTGTCGGGGAACTTGAATATTTAGGTATAGTCAAAATAAAAATGTTTAGACAGTACTTTATTGATTGTAGTTTCAGAGTCTCAGGTAAATATGCTTAACAAAAGTTTGTCTAAATTCCTAATTCAGCCAGCTGTAGGTATGGCTTTGTTAACTGCTGTCAATGCCGCTGTGTCATCTGCCAGTCTAGCTCAGGGACAACCATTACCACCAACTACACAACCACCAATCATACAAACACAATTAGATACTAATTATTCATTGGGAGGCGGCGATCTCATCCGTGTAAATGTATTTGAAGTACCTGAATATACAGGTGAATACCAAATTCCCCCAGGTGGAGCAATCAACCTACCTTTAATTGGCAGTGTGTCCGTACTAGGGCTAACAACTGAACAAGCTTCTGACGAAATAGCTAGAAGATATGCTCGCTTCCTCAAACGTCCCTTAATCTCAGTCAATCTGTTATCGCCTCGTCCCATCAATATTTTCGTTGCTGGAGAGGTGACACGTCCTGGAGCTTACACTCTAAGCTTGAGCGGAGGCGCCGGGAACAATCCAGGCGTACAATACCCCACTGTATTAGCTGCATTAACAACAGCACAGGGGGTGACTTTAGCTGCGGATGTGACTCAAGTTCAATTAAGGCGTAAGATAGGACGTTCTTCAGAGCAAGCTGTCAGCCTCAATTTGAAGGAACTCATTCAAACAGGCAACTTATCGCAGGATATTACCTTGCGGGATGGAGACACTATAGTTGTGCCAACAGCAACCAACTTCAACGTGGCAGAATCTCGCAATATATTTGCATCCAACTTTGCCGCCAGCCAAACCACACCTCGCACGGTAACAATCATTGGTGAAGTTAACCGTCCCGGTTCGTATCTTGTCACCCCAGCCAACACAGATGCACAGGGGGACGCAACCACTAACAGTGGTACTATCACTCCCAATGGTTTGCCAAATGTGACACGGGTAATTCAATTAGCTGGCGGAATTACAGCACAAGCTGATGTTCGTAATCTCAAGCTACGTCGACCGACAAGAACTGGCTCAGAACAATCTATAGATATTAATCTTTGGCAACTATTACAAAGTGGTGATGCCAATCAAGACATCATTGTGCAAGACGGAGATACGATTGTTATTCCGACGGCAACTGAAATTAACCCCGCAGAAGCTACTCAATTAGCTACCACTACTTTGTCTCCTACACGGATTCAGGTTGGTGTGGTAGGCGAAGTTAAAAAACCAGGCTTAACAGACGTTCAGCCAAATAGCTCTTTAAATCAAGCTATACTCGCTGCTGGCGGATTTAATGATGCTAGAGCTAGTAGTAAGGCTGTTGATTTGATTCGCCTCAACCCTAATGGTTCTGTCACTAAACGTATAGTAAAAGTGGATTTCTCAGCTGGGATTAATGAGCAAACTAATCCCATACTCCGAAATAATGACGTTGTAGTAGTTAACCGATCTGGTTCAGCTAAGACTGGCGATACCGTCAACACTATAACCGCACCTCTAGGTGTTATCTTTAATCTTTTGAACTTATTCGGACTCTAGTTTAAGAGATAGATTGCAAATTGGGGGCGTTGGCCAACCCTCTTCGTCCCTAAAATTGCACTATCCTCGAATCAAAAGCAAGTTACACATAACAAACGCTCCACAAGGCATCGCTTCTTCCAAATTGCGTTTTATAGAGGCTGTCGTACTGGTTAGGACAAGTCTGCTATAAATACTCTGACAGCCACTCTCTTCTGATTTGCCAATGTTCTAAGCTATTTGACCACTGTTATATATCCGTCATTATAATAATTTTAAGTAATATTACTCATAGAGAAATACTGTAAACTTTAAAATTCTCACTGTAAATTCTTAATATGCATTGATAGGCTTTTGAAATTTTTATTGTAAGTACTCGGATTTTTTATGATAATGAGAATATTTTAGAAAGCAGATTCCGTAAATACTAGTCCCTAACCTATTTTTAGTCATTTAGCGATTCTTATTATCATAAGAATTATTTAAGTAAATTAACTAATTGATGACAGATATACTATTTTAACCACAGATACCGCGTATACACAGTAGAATGATGTCGAATTGCAAATGACGCTATTTGTACACTTGCTTGGTGTTCATAAATAGGTTAACTCTGGATACTGATATTTTTTTCAGTGATTTTATCAGATGTTTGCTATTTTTTAGAACACAAGCTCAAAAGGTGGTTCCGCCATATTTAGGCAAAAATGCGCAGGTTTAAACCTATAAAACCGTGTATAAACTTACAAGTGGCAGTGATACGACCGTATCCAATACTGGGTTATTAACTAAGGCTAGAGTTACTGACCGTTAACGATTGAGTTTTTGCAACATACCCTATTTTTCCCTATGATGATTCATGGTTTCGGTTTTCTCAGTTTGAGCGCATCTCTTGTACTTCCCTGGGCATTAACAGGTCTGGTTGAAGGACAGAAAATAACAGAGTCTTTATTTAAAGATGTTCCTCAGTCATCCACTGTTCAGGAAATACCACTACCTAACCGCAAGCTGATCAGTAGTATTTCAACTGCGACAACATACTATGTTAGTAGTAACGGAAACGACAGAAACAGCGGGCTTTCTACCTCATCCGCTTTTAGGACACTTCAAAGGGCAGCAAACCTTACTAATCCTGGCGACACGGTACTGATTATGAACGGGGAATACAAGAATAAACCCCAAGATGGGGCTGTACTAAATATTAAACGTTCTGGAACAGCAAATGCATGGATTAAATATAAAGCATATCCTGGGCATTTTCCAAAAATTCAGCACAATACATGGAATGGTATCTTGATTTCAAACAGAGCTTCATATATCGAGATTAACGGGCTGGAGGTTATAGGGAACAATGCTAAAATCGACCGTGATTATGCGATGAGTCAGAAGGATAACCAAAAAAATCAGTTTACTAACGGAAATTGCATAAGCATTGGAGAACAAAACAAAGGTCATTCTCATCACATAAATATTCTGAATAACAAAGTGCATGATTGTGGAGGAGCAGGTATCTCAGCAACCGAAGCTGATTATGTGAAAGTTGATAATAACACTGTTTTCAATAACTCTTGGTACACAGTTAATGGTTGCAGTGGCATTTCCATGCTTAATAATTGGAGTTCTGACAACAACCAGGGATACAAGATATTTGTTACCAATAACAGGAGCTACAATAATCGAATGTACGTTCCTTGGATTGTCCAGAAAAGGATTACAGACGGTAATGGCATTATTGTTGATGTTTCAAAAGGATATAGAGGACGGGTTTTAATTGCTAACAACATCACCTACAATAATGGCGGTTCAGGTATTCATTCCCATGATAGTCAGCATATCGATATTATCAACAACACGGCATATTTGAATCAGCAAAGTCCAGAAGTTCAAAAAAAGGAAAAGGGCGAAATTTATGCTGGTTATTCGTCTGATGTTAAAATTTTCAATAACATTATGTATGCTGCCCCTGGTAATGCTGTGAATAGCAATGTGAAGAATGTCAACGTCACTTATGACTACAATGTTTATCCCACTAATTCGACGATCAAGGTTACAGGATCTCACGATATGATTGCAGATCCACAGTTTGTTAATGCCTCGGCTCGTGACTTTAGATTGAAATCAACAAGTCCGGCAATTAATAATGGTTTAAAGTGGAGTAGTTTGAAAACCGATTTTCTAGGCAATCCTCGTGTGTCCGGTTATGCAACCGATAGAGGAGCATACGAAAACCGATAGTAGTTAAAAGTATAGCATTGGGTTGTATGATAAGGTTCTTATGTATACAGATTTATACAGACTTTTTGTCTACAACCCAATTGGAGACGGTTCAGAAAGAGTCACAAGGGAAAACAAGACCCAATAGCACGACCGCATAAACAAGAAGAATAGAGATGCTGAAATTATGTGCGGCTACTGGAGATATTTGGATGAATAAGGTTTTGTGCATGGAGCAAACGGAATTACACATATTACTTTCGAGGCTAGCAAAAACCCTAATGAATCCAATGAAACTGGAGTGGCAACACCTAAAGAAATCGGACTACCATCCTAAAAATCATTTATAGCTCCTAATATAGCGTTTCCTATACTGGTGAAGATATACCTTATCAGATGTAGGAGCGCTATATAATTCTAAGTCCGGTTAATTACTTATTATTTAAAACTTCTTGCGTCTTTGCATCAGTCTTTATTAATAAATATTTATCCGAACTTGATGTAACTCCTAAAATAATTTTTTGGAAGCTTTACTTCTTCGCCAGTCCCTTAAGCTCTTTTGTCAGCTCTCTTGGTTTAAAATATTCGTGAGAATGATATCGATAACTACTAGATTCATTTTTATCAATGACTCCGTTGACTACTAAACCTAGAACGTTGTAGTTGGATCTCTCTAATATCTCTTGAGCAGCATTAGCACTGTTGGAATCAATTATTCCAGGTCGGGCTACTAACAAAATACCATCAGTCATTTGGCTTAAAGTCAAAGCATCGGCTGCCAAAAGTAGTGGAGGGGCATCAATAATTACAAAGTCATATTTATACTGAGACGAGAAATTCTCAATGAGTGATGCCATCCGTTTTGAGTCAAGCAAAGCAAGTGGGTTGGGAGGTCTAACTCCAGCAGTTAAAACATCAAGGTTGTCCATTACCTTAGATATAGCAATGTCAAATTCAGCCTGACCTACAAGAACCTCACTCAAACCAACTTCATTGGTTAGTTGCCAGAGATGATGCTGAGAAGGAACTCGCATATCTGCATCGATTAGTAAAACTTGACGTCCTAGTTGGGCGATCGCTGCTGCCAAATTAGCTGAAACTGTAGACTTGCCTTCTTTAGGAACTGCGCTAGTAATCACAATGGTTTTGAGCAAATTATCTGAACTTAAGAATTTCAGATTTGCTTGAATCATCCGGTACATTTCGCTCGTTAAAGAGTGGGGAGTATCCCTTACAGCAATTGTTTGAGCTATTGATTCTGCATTTGAATAACGGGAACGAAGCTTTTTAACAGACAAAGGAACAATTCCTAGCAAAGTATATCCAAATACATCTCTAATTTCTTTAAGTGTTTTTAGAGATCTATCTCTCATAGCGAGAAAAAGTACAGTTGTGGTAGCAAAAAACAAACCGAACATGACTCCTAGCACCAAAACAATTATTGTTTTGGTTAATGTAGGATCTTCGGGCACTAAAGCCTGAGCAATAATCCGGGAACTAGGTGTATTTGTATTTTCAACTAACTGTAGCTCTTGAACCTTTTTCAATAGATTTTGATAGGTTGATTCTGCAACTTCAACTTTCCGTTCCAACTCTCGCTGGTTTTGTGCTAGCTGGGGTATGAGTTTCACCCGCTGTTCGTACTTTACACGAGAATTATATAGAGAGGAGAGTCTTTGAGTTAAGCCAAAACGTTGTATTTCTGATTGCAAAAAGTTTTGTATCAGGCTTTGTCGGAGTTCTCCAATTTGCAATAGGCTCTGAGGAACTTGTGTTTGATTGCCAATAGTCTGACCAACTTGTTGTTGCAGGAGAGATTTTAAATTAGCTTTTCTTGCTTCTAGGTTAATAATTATAGGATTGTCATCTAGAAAACGGCTGCGCTCAACCGCTAACTGCCGATCGGTCTCTTGGAGTTGTGTAAGAATTCCCTGTACAGCTGGTGACTGACTAAGGGCACTCACAGCGATCGCTTCTTGAGAATTTAGCTCTACTTTCTGCCGCAGTTCATTGGTTTGGGCATTTACCTCATCCAGTTGAGCCTTGACAGTATTCATCTCATTGTCTAGATTTCCAATAGTTGCAACAGCTGATCTTGTCTCCTCTGATAAATCTGCAATCTGATGCTTTTGTTTAAATATACGTAGCGCTACTTCTGCATTATTAACAGCAGCTTGAGTTGTAGGAAGTTGCTTAGCCATAAACTGACGAGTTGCTCCTGCCTCAGAGCGATTTGTCAGAATATCATTTTCTAAATAAAACCTCATAATTGTGTTGACTACTGCCGCTGCTTCTTCAGGATCGTCACTTCTATAAGCAACACGCAATACATCTGTCCCACCAACAATTTTTAGGTTTAGGACTTGTTGTAGTCCTTTCACCTTCAGAGGTTTGCCTTCGTTGTCTTTAAGTTGTAGTTTGTCTATTGTCCGTTGCAATAAAGCTGGGGAAGAAATAACTTCTATCTGACTGCTTATGGGATTTTGAGTTGCTACCAATGGTTTCAAATCTCCTGAGTCTCCTCCTTCAGAGGTGCCAGGGGAAAGATTATTGCCTGCTACTTTAAAACTGGGAACTCTGAATAACAGTTTTCCTTCTGCTTCATAGTCTGGCTTCAGAAATTTTGTAGATATGGCACTCAAAATAACTGTCGCCACAAATATACTGAAAGCCGGTAGCCACCACCGTTTCAATATCAATAAGTAACGACTAAGGTCTAAATCAATAGATTCTCTAGATTCCATAGATTTTTCTGACATAAATCTTCCCAAGTACAGGTCTTAAGCAAGAAACTAAAAATTGACTTAGAACAGTCACAAACTAGTGCAATTGACAATTATGTATAATTTTACAATATAAAATATAGTATAGACCAATACGGTTAAGTTAAGGCTTAATTCCTTATCAAAATCATTTTTTTACGAATCGCCATAGACGTAAAGATAAAGAAGCAAGAAATACTTAACTGTCTTGTAGTATAGAGTATTTAAGTTAAAAATTTAGTCCCCCTTTGGTGTAAATGTGTCCCTTTCTTCAGCAAAAAATTTGTTATTTTTGGGATTTTAGGTGAGTTAACTATGTCCTAACTATAACTGCCATCCCATAAATCAACCCAACCCTTTAGTAACAGGACGTTCAATTAAAAGTTTTTGCATTAGCTATTAACCATTAATATTCAAATTTCTCTCTGGATTATCAAAGGCTTGATTTTTTATTTGGATATTATACGGCTATATTCTTTGTTAGATCAACTATCTTAGCCAAAGGCAAAATTTCAAAATCAACTAAAAAACTCGACTTTTAGTCAGTTTGTAATTTTTGACCATAAATACCTATTCATTACTCAATACAGTTACTTACTATAGTAATTCTGAAAGTTAAAACAGCTAACTACTTTGCAATACTTTATCGTAAGCATCTAACAGTTTTGGAGCTTGATATTGCCATTCAAGAATCTCCTCCATTCTGCGTCGCCCCTCGGCTCCGAGCTTTTCTCTACGTTCAGGAAAATCTAGAAGTTCTAGCATTTTCTCGGCAAATTCCATTTCATCGTTAGGCTTGGCATAAAGAGATGCTTCTTGTGCAGAACGTCTTCCCTCTCGCAAATCAAACTGGACAATTGGTTTTCCCATTGCCATATATTCAAGGATTTTATTCATGGTGCAGTTTTCGTTATAAGCAGATGTTGGAGAAGGCTCTACACACACGTCGCAGCTGGAAAGCCGCTCTAAGAGTTCTTCACCTTGCTTAAACCCTGTAAATTCTACAAACTCATTCACTTCTAACTCTTTAGATAAGTCCTTGAGTTTTTCTGCCATAGGTCCACTACCAATTAGCATAAAGTGAATATCAGAGCGATTTTTTTTGTGGACAATGTAATATACCATTCTTAGGAGATAATCAATACCCTCTGGTTCTCCCATGACACCCATGTAACCTATCAAGTAGTTTCTACCTCTACGGTAATTGGGGTTTGGAGGCATCCGGCGAAAGCGCGAAAGATCCGGCGCACTACGAACTACAAATACTTTCTCTGGTTTCTTATGCCCACGGTTAAGAGCTACCTCTCGGTGTGACTCGTTCGTTGAAATTACCATGTCTGCTGTGGTATAGGTCAAGCGTTCAGCCCAGCGTAATCCATGATAAAAAATATCGCGCCGCCGATACTTAGCTTCATACATTTCAGGACTGAGGTCATGATGATCGAAAATAATAGATATACCATGAAATAATTTAAACCATGCTGCTACCAAGAAAAGTAAATCGGGCGGATTACAAATATGTATAACATCAAAACCACGCTCTCGCCATACCCTTTGAGCTAGACGGAATTGCCAGTTAATCGCCCAACTGTACTCTCGGAGATAACCAATGACAGAACTTTCTTCCGGTGGTAGAGGATGACGGTAAATGTGAATCTGCTCAATAATTTCGTAATCTTTTTCAAAGCCATTACCTGTAGGTGAAATTACACTAACTTCATACCCAGCTTTTTGCAAAGTAGTTGCTTCCATCCATACCCGTCTATCAAAGGGAACTGGAAGGTTCTCAACGATAATTAGTATTTTCTTTGGTGATGCCATAATAATTTCAATTTTTAATTAGTTTAGTAAGTAATTATTCACTCACTCGGAACAATGGTCGAAACATTGAATTTATGGGTGATAGGCAGGGAAATGTGAAACGTTACTTTAGTAAAACACTCACTTGTCAAGTCTAAAATATACCTTATTTATGGAACCTATATTAATACTTGGCGAAACTGGGTTAAACAATAAATATGCATATATACATCACAATAGTTATCGGTTTTGCTGTTATTAGCTGGTTACAGTTATATTGATTAATCATCTGATTTTCACTTCATTTTTACATTCTGACTGAGAGAGATGCCGCCACATAGAGTATCCAAGTTAAACTATTTGATTCCACCAAGTTAGACTCAGTGAGGCTAGATAAGAGTATATATGTCATGTGTATAAGTGGCCAAATATCAAATGCTGTTTTACTACTACGCACCCAAGCAAATCCTTGCAGATAACTGCGCCAAAATCCTAAAAAGAATACCCCTAATCCTAAAAAACCCAAATCCAGGCAAAGAGCCAGATAACCATTGTGGGGGTGGTTTGGCGTCCATCCAGATGCAAGCCAAATATAGGCAGATTCGCCATTCCATCCTTGCCAGAATCCACCATAACCGTAACCAAGCCAAGGATGTTTCCAAATCTTATCAATTACTAATGGCCACAATTCTGTTCGACCCGTCAGTGTCGCATCTTTACCAATTGCACCGAACAGGGTATCAGGGTTATTAGATAACCAAAAATATAAACTTTGGCTGATAGTCGCCATCATTATTAGGGTTGGTACAATGAACTGGTAAGACCAACGCCAAATTTGAAAAGTAAAAAATGCCAATATTATAATTAATAGATTAACTAGAGAGGAACCAGAAGCGGAAAGCCGTAAGAGTATTATTGACAAGGTAAACCCTGCCCATAAAAGCCAACTACGTCTTTGAGTTTGATAACCAAGAATAAAAAAAGTCATACTACTCGTTACCATTTTTGCTCCCAGACCGTTTTTGTGCGTGAAGACTCCACGCCACTTTGAGCCATCCAAATCGCTCTGTATTCCGTATTTAGGCAAAGCTATAGCAAAAACAAAACTGAGTATTATAATAATTGCAAAGTTCCAAGCAAGTAAATGTAACTGCTGTTTTAAGCTATATCGCGAAGCAAAATATAATCCAAATAAACTGGAATTAATAAGGGAAAAACTATTTTTTAATGTTGTTGATGGTTCAAAAGACCAAATAATAGAAACAGCTGACAATAAAATTAAAAAATAAAGCCAAAAGTCTTTGCTAAGGAAATAAAGAGTTTTCTTCCAACGCAAAACTAGTAGTATTATGGTAACTGCGTAGATTAAGGAATAAATAATCCGAATACCAGAGCTATCAATTTCTACTAAATCGCCCTGTCCAGCTCCTCCTGACAGTACGAGAACAAAGATTGCCCCTGAATACATCAGCAAGCTCACAATTGTGAATACCTGTTCAGAAAAAATTAGTATTTTTCTCATAATAAATTAACTAATATTTATTTTGCATATTCATTTCTTTATAATAAATTTGAGCTGTTTGAGCAGCAATATTTGACCAATTTAAATCTTCTTGACAACGAGCTAATGCCGCAGTTTGCATACGTTTTTGCAAGTCGCGATCGCTTAACAAATAAATAATGGCATCAGCTAAAGATTGGACATCACAAGGTGGAACTAATAACCCGTCTTTTTTATGCTGAATTATCTCACTTAATCCCCCTACTTCAGAGGCTACAACCAGTGTTCCTATCCCATAAGATAAGGCTGCTACACCACTTTGAGAGGCTTCTATGTATGGTAGAACTGTTATCGTACTGCGTTGAAATAGATTACTTACTTCTTCAAGGGGGATAAAGTCATTGATAATTTCGTAGCGTTTCTCATCATAACCATTAGGGAAATATTGTTTTATGTTTTCTCCTCGTCCAGCGATAATTAGCTTGACTTCAGGTATACGTTCAGCAATTAAAGGCATGGCCTGAAGTAAATATTTCAATCCTTTATAGGGCCAGATGCGTCCAAAAAATAGTAATGTATTTGGATCGCGAGTCTGACTATTGTGATTACCCCGACGCTTATACAAACTACCAAGTTCCCCATGTGGTAAAACATTGACTCGCTCTTGAGGTATACGGAATTGTTCAATTAGAATCTTTTTTAGTTGATGAGTATGAACAATCAATTGTTGGGAACGGTAGAAGGCAATACGCCTGGTATACTCTGAACCGAATACAGACATGCTATCACCTGGGTGACGGAATATATCATGGATAGTTGTCACCAGTGGTGGCATTTTGTTGAGTAACAGTGTCCAATCATACCAAGGATCGTTAGTTTCTTGCACATGCAAAATGTCTGGCTTTATGTCTTTGATAATACGCATTATCGCGTACATAGACAATAGGTTGCGCGGATCGCGAATCCGTGGTTTTTTAAAGGTAATCACGCGGATACTGGAATCAAGAACATTGCTGCATACATTTGAGACTTTTTCTGGGTGAATAAGCGTTAAATCAACATATTTAACCAAACTGTTTGCTAATTCAATAGTGTAATCTTCAAAGCAAAAATGTAATAAAGCAACTTTAATCATAATTAAAATTATACTCTCGCTCAATTTTGATGAGTTAATGGTAAAAATCTATCTTCAACAATTACTACTATTTTAAAAATTTGACCCATAAAAAACGAAACCCGCCAAACGCACTAATACCTAAATAAATTACAAACAAAGAATAGGCACAAGTTGCAATGAGTAGAGTGAATATAAAGTCTAAGTTAAGTTTTTGTAATAATATTAATATAGGTAGCATCACAATAGTTATTATTAATGGACGGCGCAATATTCGCCATAAATTTAATGAAAATAAACGAGTATAGGTGAAATAAATATACTGGATAAAACCCAAAATAGTCATTAATAATGCTACTAAAGCTGCACCTAGTAACTGATAGTGCGAAACTAATACCACACCTCCCAAGCTCCCTAATGTAGTGGTAATAACTACTTCACGTAAGTTCACTATCTCGAAACCATTGGCTACAAGTAAATAACTCAATGAGCGTGTAAACGGCAAGAAAAGCAGTGATGCAGCGGCTAAACTAAGGGCTATATTTGCTTCAGCAAAGCTGGTATTATAGATAAAAACTAATAAATCTTTGCCAAACAATAAGATTCCAAGATATAACGGCAATGCGATAATTAGTAGGATTTCGATAATATTTTCAGCTATCTGCCTCTGCTTGTCCCGTCCTTGCTCTACTGCCTTGGAAAATCTTGGAAATATAGCTAAAGTTAGACTATTAGCAATAATCAAAAAGGGTTGTAATAATTGTGTTATTCCGCCAAATAGACCTACTAAAAACTCATTTCCTAATAATGAAAGAATCAATATTTGAATTCTGCTATTAACTACAGCCATTCCTTCAATAGCAAAAAATGTCCGCGCCTCTTTAATTGTATTAAAGACAAAATTTCTATCAATCTGCCATTGTATTTTTACTAAAGGGACAATAAAAATCCATTCAATTATCAGAATTAGTGTTTCTGAAAAAAATAGGATCGCCCCCAAATATTCAATTCCATATTTTAGTTGCATCGCCCAAATCATTATTATTAGGCGTAGGATATAGATCGGCACTGTAGCGATCGCTATCAGATGCATCTTTTCTTTAGCTTGAAAAATCGCCTCTGTGATATTAGAAAGCGCAAAAGGAACGATCGTTAAGCCCATTATGTAACAAACAGTCGAGGTCTTGGAACTATAGGGAAGCAAAAACACTACAATTACCAATGCCGCATAACTAAAGAAACTAAATATTAACTGTAACCACGTACCACTCATTAGATAGACTGGTGTTTTTTGTGGCTCACGAGCTAGTTCTCTAGTAAACAATGTCTTTAACCCTTGTGAGGCAATGCCTACAAAGATAAAATAGTAACTATATGCGAGTAGATACTGCCCTAAAGCCTCAGCTCCTAAAGTACGAGCAATAGAAGCGGTTAATACAAATGCTGTAATGCTTTGTGCTAACCGATTGAGCATCATTGAAAGGGAATTACTTATGAATTTGTACTTTTCTACCATTATTGAAATTCTTAATTCAGCTTAATTCGTTCATTTTGAGTCACCATAATTTTTTCGGATAGATCCTTAGAAATAAAATATTTTTTAGATCCCTTTAAACAGGTAACTAATCAACAAGATAAAAAAATCCAAATTTAATCCGCTATCAACTAAACTGTAGACTGCAATACTTTTATCGATACTTAACCTAAACTATACAATCCTGAACCTGTACGGCTATGATTTTCTTTTTTAGTAAGCACCATCTTTTTTCAAAACCACCATAACTGTTTTAAGGAGAATTTCAAAGTCTAAAGCAAGTGACCAATTTTCGATGTAGCTCATATCCAGATGAATCACTTGTTCAAAATCTAAAATATCAGATCGACCTGATACTTGCCAAAGACCTGTAATACCAGGCAAAACTTCATGCCGAATAAAATGATGTTCAGAAAACTTATCAACGTCTCTAGTAGGTAAAGGGCGAGGACCTACTATACTCATTTCTCCAAGGATAACATTAAAAAGTTGGGGCAATTCATCTAAGCTGTAACGACGGAGAAACTTTCCTACACGGGTAATACGAGGATCGTCTTTTATTTTAAATATAATTCCATCTTTTGTTTCATTTAAAGCTTCTAATTCCTTCTGTAGTGTTTCTGCATCAGACCTCATAGTTCTGAATTTCCATACTTTAAACTGTTGTCCATGTAAACCTATACGAGTTTGTCTGTAAAATACTGTCCCAGAAGAGTCAAGTTTTATAGCTATAGCTATAGCTGTATAAATCGGGAATAAGAACATTACAAACAAAGTCGCCAAACAAAAATCACAAATACGCTTTATCCAAAAATCTTTACCTGTAATTATCGGGCAATCCAAACTCAGACAAGGCATTCCCCCTATTTTATTAAATTCTACGTTTCTATAAATTGGTTTTAATTCCATCGGTAAGATATGTACTTGAATTCCCGATGCTTGAAATAACCAGCACAAAAACATTCTATTTTTTAGAGCATCCCAAGATATAAAAACTTCTGTTACACCTAATTCATTAAGTTGACTCAATGTTTGTTGGCGTTTATATCTGTCTAATGAGTTAGCATTTGCCGTTCCAGAGACAATATAATGCTTTTCTTTTTTTATAAAGCTAGCAATCTGTTCGCGATCTTGAGGATCGCAAATAATGAATACAGAAGAACGAACGATTTTTTTCTGTTTACGCAAATATTCAAGAGTAACATTTACAGCATATCTACCAGTGCAAATAAATAATATACTTAGCAACCAAGATAATAATATTAATCTTGGGCTTGTGATCTCAACAACTGGCTTATACAAAGAACAAACAAGGAGTATTAATCCATGAGCAAAAGTTAACGATTTGATAATATTCCAATAGTCATAGCGTTTTTGACCTTCTCGATAAATACCTTGGAGAGCTAGCGATCCGATTTGAATTCCAATAGTTATTAAAATCGGGAAATATTGACTCGGTACATACCAAGAAAGATGCTCAGAAGAAAATTGATATCCAGCAAAAATCCAAGCTAAGGATAACAAAGTATAATCTACTAAAAACAATGTTGTTAATCTTAACCACCACGAACCCTTGCGTACCCTGACAAATGCAGATGCACGTAAATCTAAAGATACTTCACTCAATTTATTTGTTGCAATGCTTTGATTACTCATAGTTTAGTAATGCCTGGTATCGTTAAAAAAATTATGAAAACCTACTATATCATCGGGAAATCTTAACTTACATTCACGTTTTTATTTTAAAGAAAGTTGGTTTTTATAGTCTACTATTGAACTTTTTTTCAGAGTAACTTATAAGTTCTTTATTAAAAGCATATTCCAGGATTTATTTAAGTGTAACTACTACTCTAGTACTTAACTTTTGTTGACATGATAATATCCATCCTGTTTCGTACAGAAATTTCTAGCTTTGATGCTAAAGCAAAGGGGATAAGGATTTGTTGGTAAATAACTTAGTATGTTTGAATAACATTCCTGACATTAACAATCAACTTGGTCAGGTAAACAATATTAGTATTTTTAATGTACGTGTACAAAATAATTGGACTGTATTAGCAAAATTAACCCTCTTTTGTCAATTTTACCAGAGAAAAATCTCTTATTTTTAGGAACTTTAGCAACAAGGCTAATTAAATAAACAAATCATAGATAGCGATCACATAACCCATGATTTTGCTTAAAATTCAGGATAGACATAATGTACTTTTTTCGCCAGAGTTGACAAAATAGGTATCGCATCGCAGAGGTACGTTATATAACAGAGATATAGTTACATCTCTTTAGAAATTACTTTAGCATGTTTGCTTATAATATTTTAGTTTTGATTAAAAGCTTCTTTGTTTCTTTACGCATAATTACTTATTAACAAAACTTCCACATTTAACATATAACGAAATGCATCAAAAATTTGATTATCGTTACAAAAATTTACATAAACCAATATTGCGATTTAACTTGGGTCAGTTTCATGGGTACATTTAAAAGAATTAGTAACAAATTAATGATAATTATTATTAATAAGCAAGGTTAAGCTCAATAATGTATGTTTAATATCTGTAAATCTTGCAGTATCTTCATTCTAAACATTTTCACCTCTTGAGAGAGTCAATTTTTTGATATGTTTTTGATAAAACTTTTTTGTGTCATAGATTTGGATTTTAGACCGCTCTAATTCTTGTCTATTAAAAATTGAGGGTTTAAGCACGGTCATATCACCATCAAAAAATCAATATTTGACTTGCTGCAAGTGATTATTTATAGCCAAAAACCTTAAATAAGTTTTCGCTCTAAGAAAAAGCAAGGGTTTTGATGTATTTTTTGTTACATTTATTTAAAGGTTAATTCTATGTGCAAGACTTCACTTTATGTATGCTTTATATAGTGAGATGAAATCGTGCTGATGATGGTTTCACTGAGTCGGGATAAAGGTCTTTCGTCAATCTTGGTGAAAATTAATGATTTTTTATCGTCTCAGCTAACGAAAAATCAATCCTTCAACCTAAATTCATGGAAGAACAATAAGTAGAAAAGGATAAATAAAGATGAATAAGGCGCTAAAACCCTCTTTTTTCTGCTTTTTGCCTTTTTGAACTTTTGAAACCTGGGGCGGAGTGCCCCAACACCGGAAGTTAACGATTAAACTTCTCTTTGCCCCTTCTTGATTCTAATGATAAATTTTACACTGAGTTGAGCTTACTTAAGTCTTTTAGCAAATCCGATCGTAACTTTACACTATTTTTACATATCAATAAACACAATGAAGATTCGGTAAGAATGATTTTCCCATTAGGCAAACTTTCGTAAAAAAGGATAGAGTCTTTTTAGATATTGTATATTTAATTATACAATATCTAAAAAAATTGTTTTTTAATGAAAGGTAAAGTAAGCAAATTATAATTACTGCCTACTTTTTTGATCTTTAGTTAACAGTTAAGAAGAAATTGAGTACAAATGGGGAAATAGATTATTATACGGGTAATCAATCGATTCTCTCAATGTATAAGAAAATGGTTTTATATATAAAATATTATATAAGAATTAGCATGGATACTAGGAGCAGAAGCCACAACATTTTAAAATAGTGGCATTATGCCAATCTTACAGCTAAACAGGCATTATTTTTGTATTCCCATACTCATAGCCTCAAGGCGTTAATTTGTAGCCTTATATAGGATTTGTATAAACATATATTACAATAAATAATAATTTAAAAAATTGGATTTCCTGATGGAGCCGATAAATCAAAAATGCAGATAAATAGCCAAACTTCAGAATATAAGAAAAATATTCCGTTAGATACCTTAACTCACATCATAGGCACTCAAGTTTTACAGGAATGGAATGACACCCAAGTAGTTTATCATCAGGATCTGTGCATTCATCAAATGTTTGAGATGCAAGTAGAGCGATCGCCCCAAGCAATTGCGGTAGTATGTGAAAATACACAACTTACTTATCAGCAGCTAAACCAACGGGCGAATCAACTAGCGTATCACCTACGTGCTTTAGGCGTTGGCCCAGAAGTTCTAGTGGGCATTTGCCTGGAGCGCTCCTTAGAGATGATTGTAGGACTGCTGGCAATCCTCAAAGCTGGAGGCGCTTATGTGCCTATAGATCCAGCATATCCTTCAGAACGCTTGGCCTTCATTTTAGAAGACACTCAGACACCAGTATTGTTAACCCAAGAAAAATTGGTCAAGAACCTACCACCGCATCAGGCACAAGTGGTTTGTCTGGATTCAAACTGGCAAGGGAATATTCAAAACATTCAAGAAAATCCTGTAAATGAGACGACTGCTGATAATCTCATCTACGTAATCTATACATCTGGCTCTACAGGACAACCCAAGGGTGTAACGATCTCTCACCGTGGTATCTGCAATCAACTCCACTGGAAGCAAACAACTTTTGGATTAACTCACGCAGACAAAGTTTTACTGACTATTTCTTTTAGCTTCGATCCCTCAGTATGGCAGATATTTTGGCCATTGTGCTTTGGGGGGCAATTGTTTATAGCTCGCCCTGGTGGACATCAGGACACAGCCTACCTTGTGAAGGTAATTACTGAGCAGCAAATCACAGTTCTGGCTTTAGTACCTTCCACACTGCGTGTCTTATTGGAAGAGAGGGGAATTGAGAATTGCCGATTCATCAGACACATTACCTGCGGTGGTGAAGCTTTATCTGGCGAACTTATAGAACGCTTCTTTGCCAAACTGAATTTAGAGAATGTTTTACATAATTGTTATGGGCCCACAGAAGCTTCCATTGATACCACTTTCTGGACTTGCCAGCGCGGCACTAATTATGCAGTTGCTCCCATTGGTCGTCCGATTACCAATGCAGAGATTCACATCCTTAATGAAAATTTACAGCCAGTGTCTGTTGGTGAATCAGGTGAACTGCACATTGGTGGTATTGGTCTAGCGCGAGGCTATCTTAACCGTCCAGATTTGACCACAGAAAAGTTCATTTTCAACCCTTTTAGCTCTGAGGTTGGGACACGTCTTTACAAAACTGGTGACTTGGCACGATATTTGAGCGATGGTAATATCGAGTTCCTTGGTCGCATTGACGACCAAGTTAAAATACGTGGCTTCCGAATTGAATTAGGAGAAATTGAAGCCATATTAGCTCAACATCCGGCTCTGACGCAGACTCTAGTCATAGCCAGAGAGGATGTTCTTGGGGACAAGCGACTCGTGGCATATATTGTTGTCAGTTCAGAGCAAATTCCTAGTCAGCTTGAGTTGCGTCGCTTTTTAGAAACTCGGTTGCCTAAATACATGGTGCCTAGTTTCTTTGTATTTTTGAACACTTTACCATTAAATCCCAACGGTAAAATAGACCGCCACGCTTTACCTGCACCGGATACGTCTGATATTAGGCTGTCAACTAACTTTGTTCCACCTCAGAATTCGATAGAAGAAATCTTAGCTGGCATTTGGGCGAAAGTTTTGCGTCTGGAACAAGTAGGTATCCACGACAATTTTTTTGAATTGGGAGGTCATTCACTGCTGGCCACTCAAGTGATGTCTAGGGTTCGCCAAGCTTTTCAGATAGAAATACGGCTGCAACTATTATTTGAGCATCCCACGATCGCTACTTTAGCTCAAGCGGTCGCTCAAAACCAAACTCCAGAAAATGATCCCCAAAATCAGACCATTCTCCAAATAACCAATCGGGAATTAGCTCCTTTATCCTTTGCCCAGCAGCGAGTCTGGTTTTTAGAGCAGTTGGAACCCAATAGCCCAGCGTATATCGTCTCCAATGCACAGCGCTTAACGGGCAAGTTAAATGTGGATGTATTGCAACAGTCACTAGATGCGATCGTTGTCCATCATGAGGCTTTACGAACCAACTTTATTACATCATCTGATGGTAGCCCTATACAAGTAATTGGCACGCCTCGGTCAGTAGAACTCAAAATTATTAAGGTAATAAAAGAGCAAGTAGAATTTTTTCTCAATCAAGAGGTGCAACGCCCATTCAACTTAGAATTTGACTTGATGTTGCGAGCTACTTTGCTCCAAGTAGACGAACAGGAACATATACTCTTGTTAATGATGCACCACATCGCCTCGGATGGCTGGTCAATCGGCATTCTCTGGCAGCAGTTAACAGCGCTCTATGAAGCCTTTTTAAGCAATAAGCCTTCTCCCTTGGCAAAATTACCCATTCAGTATGCCGATTTTGCTGTGTGGCAGCACCAATGGCTATCAGGTGAGGTACTTTCCAGGCAAATTAACTATTGGAAAACCCAATTAGCAGGTGCTAATACTGTACTGGAATTGCCTACAGACCGACCACGGCCACCAGTGCAAACTTACCAAGGAGCAGCCCAATCTCTGATACTACCGCAGACTTTGAGTGCATCACTTAAAGAACTCTCGCATCAGGAGGGTGTCACTCTATTCATGACGTTGCTGACGGCCTTTGGGACAATATTACACCGCTACACTGGGCAAGAAGATATTCTCATCGGTTCTCCCATTGCTGGCCGTAATCGTTCTGAGATTGAAGGGCTAATCGGATTTTTTATTAACACCGTTGTTTTACGGACTGATTTTGCTGGCAACCCCAGTTTTCGGTCAGTTCTAAATCGAGTTCGCCAGATGGCATTAGCTGCTTATGCCCATCAAGATATGCCCTTTGAGAAACTGGTAGAAGAACTGCAACCAGAGCGAGATACCAGTCGCAACCCACTGTTTCAAGTGTGGTTTAATATGCTCAACTTAAGGGACATCCAACTGGAACTACCTGGAGTGGCTATAGAACCAGTCTCGATCCTAGAAACAGCTTCCAAGTTTGACTTAACCCTTTACATTACAGAACAAAATCAAGGAATCCAACTTGATTTAGTTTACAACACCGATCTGTTTACTTCAGAACGGATGATGGAAATGCTTCATCAATTCCATCACTTGCTAAATCAAATTGTTGCTGCTCCAGAGAGCCAGATTAGTTTATATTCCCTGGTGACACCAGAAGTGCGGTCTTTGCTGCCAGAGCCAAGGGTGGTTTTACCAGAACCACAGTATGAGTTGACGACAACAATGTTTACCTCTTGGGTAAATCGTACCCCAGAACATTCATCACTTCGTCAAGGATTTCGCACTTGGAATTATGGGGAATTGGGCAAAATCGCTCAAACCTTAGCACAGGTTATGTTATCTCACGGAGTAGAGCGGGGAGATGTTGTAGCCGTATTTGGGACACGAAGCTTTGGGCTAATTGCTAGTATGCTTGGCGTACTATTGAGTGGTGGTGTGCTACTCACCCTCGATCCAAAACTTCCTAGCCAACGCCAACGGTTGATGTTACAGGAAGCTAAAGCTAAATACATATTATATATTGATGGTCAGCGTCCAGAAGACGAAAATATAGGGGAGTCTTTAACTAGCATCTTTGTCAACCCAGACACAGGAGAAACTATAAATTCAAGCAAAAAGAGCATTAAAGCAATAAATCTACCTGAAATTACTGCCGACGATGCAGCTTATATTTTCTTTACTTCCGGCACTACTGGTGTCCCGAAAGGGGTATTGGGGTGTCATAAAGGGTTGGCGCATTTTCTGAACTGGCAGCGACAGACCTTTGAAATTAATCAGCAAGACCGTGTTGCTCAATTAACTGGTCTTTCTTTTGATGTCGTTCTTAGAGATATTTTCTTACCTTTAACTAGTGGTGCAACCCTATGCTTGCCAGAAGAAGATAACTTAGAACCGACTAGAATTCTGCGTTATTTGGAAAATGAGCAAATTTCTGTACTTCATACAGTTCCTTCGCTGGCGCAATTATGGTTAGCCAATGTGCCGTCAGGAGTCTCTTTACGTAACTTACGCTGGTTGTTCTTGGCTGGAGAACCTTTGAAGGAAACCCTTGTAATTCGGTGGCGGGATGCTTTTCCCGAATCAGGTGAAATAGTTAATCTTTACGGCCCGACAGAGACAACTTTGGCAAAGTGTTATTACCAAGTACCTGTTGAGTGTACACCAGGCATACAGCCAGTAGGACTGCCCCTGCCTCAAACCCAAGCACTGGTTTTTACACCAAATCACCAACCATGCGGTATCGGTGAACCAGGCGAGATTGTAATCCGAACTCCATTCCGCAGTTTGGGTTACATCAATGCCCAGGAAGAAAACCGTTCTCGGTTTGTCAAGAACCCTTTTCGGAACGATCGACAGGATTGGCTTTATTATACAGGCGATCGCGGATGCTATCGTCCAGATGGCTCTCTAGAAATTCTCGGTCGCCGAGATCATCAAGTTAAAATCCGTGGGATACGCATTGAGCCAGGGGAAATTGAAACGGTGTTAGCCCAACACCCAGATGTACTCCAGACTGTAGTAATTGCCCGTGAAGATGTTCCTGGCGATCAACGTTTGGTGGCTTACATTATACCGAATCAAGACTCAGCAATTGCGATTACTGATATCCGGCGCTTCCTCTCGACAAAATTGCCACAGTATATGCTACCTTCGGCTTTTATCGTGCTGGATACCATGCCTTTAACCCCTAATGGCAAGGTAAACCGACGTGCCCTACCTGCACCAGACTTATCGAGGCAAGAGCCAGAAAGCACCTTTGTTGCTCCCCGCAATCAAGTGGAACGCCAGTTAACACAGATTTGGGAACAAATTTTAGGTATCCAGCCCATTGGTGTTAGGGATAACTTCTTCGAGCTAGGAGGGCATTCTATCCTAGCAGTAAAACTGTTTTGGCAAATTGAAAAGACATTTAATAAAAACCTGCCTCTTGCTATTCTTTTCCAGTCAGGTACTGTAGAGGCTCTAGCCAAAATAATCTGCCAAGAAGAAGATTTAACAAAAAACTCGGCTTTAGTAAATACTTTAGACCAATCAAAATTTAGCTGGTCATCTGTAGTAGAAATTCAACCCAACGGCTCCAAGCCACCTTTCTTCTGTATTCATGGATTGGGTGGAGAAGTCTTATGTTTCCGTGAATTGGCATTGCATTTGGGGATAGAACAACCATTTTACGGATTACAACCACGGGGACTAGATGGAAAACACCCTCTCCATACCCGCATTGAAGATATGGCAGCGCACTACATTAAAGAAATTCAGACCCTTCAACCTCATGGCCCTTATTTTCTTGGAGGTTATTCCTTTGGGGGTACAGTTGCCTTCGAGATGGCTCGGCAACTCCATGAGCAAGGCGAACAAGTTGGCATTTTAGTTATGCTTGATAGTTGTCGTCCAGGATATAGCTGGCAGGCGCCATTTCTCAAGCGAGTTTTTTTGCATTTAAATAATATTGTTCAAAAAGGACCTAACTACCTTTGGCAAAAGTTTGTGAGATGGAGTTATTGGCGTAAGCAAGAACTGCAAAATACATATAACCGTTACTTGGAAGATGTACTTCATGTACCTGAAACTGACAAGCATTTAAAGGTTATAGATACTAACACTCAAGCCATCAGTGACTATATTTTTTCACCTTACCTTGGTCAAGCTATTCTTTTGCGGACAGAGGATAAAAATCGGAACGAAGCTATAGGCACAGAATACGATCCTCAATTCGGCTGGGGCAACCTAGTAGTTGGAGGATTAGATATCCATTACCTTCCCGGATCTCACCTTGATATACTTAATGAACCCCATGTACAAGTGTTAGCTGAAAAATTGAGAAAATGCTTAACTCAGGCGCAGTCTTAGTCTGCAAAGAATTAATTTGAACTTTTCTGTCAGTTCAACTTCGCACAACTCAGCACTGCTGGGTCGTTTTGTCATTTCTTGGTCTAAACTTGAGAGAATAATAGAAAAATTCTTGCTAGTGGTAACTAGGGTGAGATAATTATTCTGTGGAACTGGAATATTGGTAAAAATCCAATAACCAAAAGACCTGACCGATTTAAGAATGCGATGAATATTGCTAGTGTCACAGATTGAACAGAGGGAATAATTGTGGCATAAAAGCTGGAATGACTATCGTTTTTAGATTTTAAGTTGGTAAGCAATCCACAATCCACTGATGCTATATAGAAGATTTGGACGCACAGAATTACAGATGCCAGTGTTTTCCTGCGGTGGCATGAGATATCAGTTCAAATGGGAAGATGTTCCCAATCATGAAATTCCTGTTGATAATCAGGCGAATCTGGAAGCAACTATTAAAAGGGCAGTCGAGGTTGGGATCAATCATATTGAAACTGCCCGTGGTTATGGCACTTCCGAAATGCAATTGGGGAGAATATTGCCTAAGTTTCCCCGCGAAAAGTTGATTGTTCAGACTAAAATCAATCCAAAGGCAGATGCGAAAGAATTCCGAGAGACATTTGAACAATCCTTAAAAAATCTCCAGCTAGATTATGTTGACCTTCTAGGATTACACGGCATTAATCATCCTGAGTCGTTAGATGACAGTATCCGTCCCGGCGGCTGTTTGGAAGTAGCACAGCAGTTGCAAGCAGAGGGAAAAGTTAGATTTATTGGCTTTTCCACACACGGCTCAACAGATATGATTGTGCAGACAATTAATACCAATCAATTTGATTACGTGAATCTGCACTGGTACTACATTAATCAATGGAATTGGGCAGCAATTGAAGCAGCTAAACGCCACGATATGGGGGTGTTTATCATTAGCCCATCTGATAAAGGAGGTTTGTTATATAAACCTCCACAAAAATTAGTAAATCTTTGCGCCCCGTTGAGTCCAATGGTGTTTAATGATTTGTTTTGTTTGAGCCATCAAGAGGTACATACCCTGAGCTTGGGAGCAGCAAAACCAGAAGATTTTGATGAACACCTGAAGACTTTAGAATTAATAGATCGAGCAGCAGAAATTTTGCCACCAATTTTAGCAAGGTTGGAAGAAGAAGCGATCGCTACTTTGGGAGAAGATTGGGTAAAATCCTGGGAAACAAATCTACCAACTTTTGACGAAACCCCTGGTGAGGTAAATATTCGGGTGATTTTGTGGCTGTGGAATTTAGCGATCGCCTACGATCTAGTAGACTACGCTAAAATGCGCTACAACCTGCTTGGCAATGGTGGCCACTGGTTCCCCGGCAACAAAGCCGATCGGTTAGAAGAATTAGACTTAGGGAAATCTCTTGCCCGTAATCCCCACGCCGATAAAATCCCTCAACTCCTGAAACAAGCTCATCAGTTATTGGCGGGTGAAGCAGTCAAACGTCTATCTCGCACTTGATAAATTGCATAAATAGGGCATTGGCTATTATGGCGTATGGCAAATAGTAAATAATTATCAATGCCCAATGCCCAATGCTCAATCCTAGTCAGATTTTTTCGTATCTGCTGATTTAGATGCCTTCGGTACGACTAGCACCTTATCAACGCGATTACCATCCATATCCATCACTTCAATTCGCATACTTTGCCATTCAAAATAATCTGCTGCGGTAGGAATACGACCTAAATGGGTGATCACAAAACCGCCTAAAGTTTGATAACTGCCGCGTTCTTCAGATTCCCACTCTTCCATACCAAAAAGTTCTAAAAACTCCTCTACTGGTAACATCCCATCCAAAAGCCAGGAACCATCTTCGCGTTGTACAGCTTGTGGTTGATCCTGTCCATCCGTTGAAGGAACGTCACCCACGATTTCACTCATGATGTCGTTGAGAGTGACTAATCCTTGAATTACGCCGTATTCATCCACTACCAGCGCCATGTGAGTGATCGTTTGCTTGAACAATTCCAAAACTTTCAAGCCACGGGTGCTTTCTGGCACAAATACAGGCTGTCGCAACCCGATCGTTAAATCCAACGGTTCCCCTCGGAAACTCCTGGCTAATAAGTCGGTGACAGGGATAACACCCAGCACATTGTCAAGTCCCCCCTGACAAACTGGATACCGAGAATAAGCACTATCAACCATTTTTTGGCGATTTTCTTCGGCAGAGTCGTCTAAGTCTAGCCAGACAATATCGGGACGGGGTGTCATTAAGTAACTGACAGGGCGATCGCCTAAACGAAAGACTCGCTCCACCATATCCTGTTCAGCTTCCTCAAAGGTTCCCGCTTCAGTGCCTTGCTCAATTAAGATTTTAATTTCTTCTTCGGTGACTTGCGGCTCGGTAGAAGCTGTAATTCCCAGTAATCGCAAGATTAAATCTGTAGAAGCGCTTAAGAGAAAGACTACTGGAGAAGCGATCGCCGCCAAGGCTTGCATCGGAATAGCTACAATTGAGGCAATCTTTTCTGGGTTGTTTAATGCCAGACGCTTCGGTACCAATTCGCCAACAATGAGTGAGAAATAGGTAATGAGCAAAACCACTATTCCGAAGGAGAGCGGGTCACTATAAGGTGCTAACAAGGGGACACGTTTTACATAGATTGCCAACCGACTAGCAATTGTTGCTCCTCCAAAAGCACCAGTCAGAATACCGATCAGGGAAATACCCACTTGAACAGTTGACAGGAAATGATTTGGAGACTCCGCTAGTTTCAATGCTGCCTTTGCCTTGGCATCTCCTTGATTGGCAAGCTGCTGTAGTCTAACTTTCCGTGCCGAGACAATCGCCATCTCAGACATAGAAAACACGCCATTGGCAATAATTAGCACCAAAATGATTAAAATTTCAAAAGTTATGGAGGACATGTTTAAAATTGCCGCTTATCAGAGCGAACGTAGCTCAATCCCTAGTATCTAGTATTAAAGGTGCTTCGATAAATGCTTTGACTATACATAAAGTAATAGTTATAGTTCTTAAATTTATTAGTCGCTGTGCATTATTCTTCCACCGAAGGAATAAGAAAGCTGTTAACACTTTTAAAATAGTTGACATAAACTGCCTCAAGATTTGCTGACTCACAAAGACTCCCATCGCTAGTAGTACTTATGTCATTTTCTTCTATTGTGCGTGCCTTAGGCCGATCGCCGCTCACCACTGAATTTATTTCTAAGCTGAATCGACAACAAGAATTGCGGTTAAATGGCATTCCCAGGCTGCCCAAGACTCTAGTGGCTTCGGCATTAGCGCAGTCTCAGGGGAAGGATTTGTTTGTGGTTTGCGCCACTTTGGAAGAAGCTGGACGCGTTTACGCACAACTGGAGGCAATGGGATGGCAAACAGTACATTTTTACCCTACCTCCGAGGCTTCTCCCTACGAACCTTTTGACCCGGAAACTGAGATGAGTTGGGGGCAAATGCAGGTATTGGCAGATTTGGGAATGGGGCATGGGGAAGAAAACCAGATCCCAAATCCCTCGCAATTACCTAAAATGGCGATTGTGGCTACTCAAGGAGCGCTGCAACCTCATTTACCACCACCAGAAGCTTTTGGACAATTCTGTCTTACCTTGAAACGGGGGATGGATTTAGACTTGAATGCCTTCAGTGAGAAAATAACTATTCTGGGGTACGAAAGAGTGCCTTTGGTGGAAATGGAAGGACAGTGGAGTCGGCGGGGCGATATTGTTGATGTGTTCCCGGTTTCCTCTGAGTTACCAGTCCGGTTGGAATGGTTTGGTGATGAAATCGAGCAAATGCGAGAATTTGATCCAGCAACTCAACGTTCAGCCCTCGACAAAGTTGAACAGTTAATTCTGACCCCCACTAGCTTCACTCCCGTCGTAATGGCTGCACTGAAAAATAGTGCTGAGTTTCGAGCGCTGAGTGCTGAGTTAAATTCTGACTCAGCACTCAGCACTCAGCACTCAGCACTGATGGAGGGTAGCCGTCGCTTTTTGGGGTTAGCTTTCGATCAACCAGCATCTCTGCTAAACTACTTAGCAGAAAATACATTGATTGCCATTGATGAGCCAGAACAGTGTCATGCTCATAGCGATCGCTGGGTAGAAAATGCTGAGGAACAGTGGAGACTGGGAACTGGGGAAGAGTCTAACCAAGTACCAAAAATTCACCGTTCTTTTGATGAGTCTTTGGCTGATGTTGCCAGATTTAAAACCTTATATTTATCGGAACTCTCAGAAGAAAATGATGGGATTAATCTTGCCAGCCGACCTGTTCCAGTCACGCCGCACCAGTTTGCTAAACTAGCTGAAACCATCCGCCAAGAACGCGATCGCAATTTCTCGATCTGGTTGCTTTCTGCTCAACCTTCCCGTTCTGTCTCCCTCTTGCAAGAACATGACTGTCCGGCTCAGTTTATCCCAAATTCCCGCGACTACCAAGCAATAGATAAGCTCCAAATCAACCATACTCCCATTGCCCTAAAATATTCTGGTCTTGCGGAACTAGAAGGTTTTATTCTGCCTACGTACCGATTGGTAATTGTCACAGATCGGGAATTTTTTGGGCAGCATTCCTTGGCGACTCCTGGCTATATCCGCAAGCGCCACAAAGCTACTTCTAAACAAGTCGATCCTAATAAGCTGCGTCCGGGCGATTATGTGGTTCACAGAAATCATGGTGTTGGGAAATTTGTCAAGCTGGAAAGTTTGACGATTAATAACGAAACCCGTGATTACTTAGTGGTGCAGTATGCTGACGGGTTACTCAGAGTCGCAGCCGATCAAGTCGGTGCTTTATCCCGGTTCCGCGCCGGAGGTGATAAAGCACCGGAACTCAATCGGATGACTGGTAAAGCTTGGGAAAATACCAAAAATAAAGTCCGCAAAGCGATCAAAAAATTGGCGGTGGACTTGTTGAAACTGTATGCAGCGCGATCGCAACAACAAGGTTTTAGCTTTCCAGATGATATGCCTTGGCAGGAGGAATTAGAAGATTCTTTCCCCTACCAACCCACAACGGATCAACTCAAAGCTGTACAAGATGTAAAACGCGACATGGAAAGCGATCGCCCAATGGATCGCTTAGTTTGTGGCGATGTCGGTTTTGGGAAGACGGAAGTGGCGATTCGTGCTGTTTTTAAAGCAGTCACCGCCGGTAAACAAGTGGCACTCCTTGCGCCAACGACAATTTTAACACAGCAGCATTACCATACACTCAAAGAACGTTTTGCTCCTTACCCTGTAAATGTCGGTTTACTCAACCGTTTTCGTTCGGCTGAAGAACGCCGCGATATTCAAAAGCGATTAGCAACGGGTGAATTAGATGTAGTGATTGGGACACATCAACTTTTAGGTAAAGGTGTGACATTCCGCGATTTAGGACTGTTGGTAGTAGATGAAGAACAGCGATTTGGGGTAAACCAGAAAGAGAAAATTAAAAGCTTGAAAACTCAGGTGGATGTGCTTACCCTCTCCGCCACTCCCATTCCCCGGACTTTGTATATGTCCTTGTCGGGAATTCGGGAAATGAGTTTGATTACCACCCCACCCCCAACCAGACGACCGATTAAAACCCATTTATCACCGATTAATTCCGAAAGTATCCGCACTGCAATTCGTCAAGAATTAGACAGAGGTGGACAGGTTTTTTATGTAGTTCCACGAGTGGATGGAATTGAAGAGACAACAGCCAATTTACGAGAAGTGATTCCGGGAGCTAGATTTGCGATCGCTCACGGTCAAATGGATGAAAGCGAGTTAGAATCAACCATGCTCACCTTCAGTAATGGCGATGCAGACATCCTCGTTTGTACGACAATTATTGAATCTGGCTTAGATATTCCGCGAGTCAACACCATTTTGATTGAAGATGCTCACCGCTTTGGATTGGCACAGTTGTATCAATTACGCGGTCGTGTGGGACGTGCAGGGATACAAGCTCATGCTTGGTTATTTTATCCGAAGCAACGGGCATTATCTGATGCGGCACGGCAACGATTACGAGCAATTCAGGAATTTACTCAGCTAGGTTCTGGGTATCAACTAGCGATGCGCGACATGGAAATCAGAGGCGTGGGTAACTTGCTAGGTGCAGAACAATCTGGTCAAATGGATGCCATCGGTTTTGATTTATACATGGAAATGCTGGAAGAAGCAATTCGGGAAATCCGAGGACAAGAAATTCCGAAAGTGGAGGATACTCAGATTGACCTCAACCTGACGGCGTTTATCCCAGCAGATTACATTACCGATTTGGATCAAAAGATGAGTGCTTATCGGGCGGTGGCGACAGCTAAATCTAAATCAGAATTAAAGCTAATTGCTGCTGAGTGGAGCGATCGCTATGGTACTTTACCAGTCCCTGCAAATCAACTTTTGCGAGTCATGGAACTCAAACAGCTAGCGAAAAAACTCGGATTTAGCCGGATTAAACCAGAAAACAAGCAGCACGTCGTTTTAGAAACGCCGATGGAGGAACCAGGTTGGAATTTGTTGGCGGCGAATTTACCGGAAAATCTCAAGACGCGCTTTGTCTATTCTCCAGGTAAAGTGACAGTGCGCGGGTTAGGAGTTTTTAAGGCGGATCAACAATTGCAGAATTTGATTGATGCTTTCGGGAGAATGCAAGGTGCGATTCCAGAGGCAGCTATTGTTTGAGCAGTAGCTTAACCTGACTCTTATGTTTCTATTAATCTAGAATCAAACCTATACAGGAGAACCAGAGTGAGTATTAATCTTGATTTGCCGCCAGAGCTAGAAAATGAGCTTTTTTGAGTAATGGTTTAAAACTGGTTGCGCCGCTACCTGTAGTCTGGGCTACTGAGGCTGACTTGACTCGCGCCTTGTCTGACTTTACGACCGTACCATTTATCTCACAGTTTAAGGTTGTTAGATGCGGTGATAGCTGCTTGTGCTGTTGGGCAAGGTGCAACCCTTTGTACATTCAATGTGAAACATTACCGTGTTGTTCCCGGTCTTGTTATTGCACAGCCCTACCCACGTTAATAACTACCCAACACTGCGACGTTTTGAGTAAAATGCAAAGTGCGTAGGCATAGCCAGTCGTAGACATCGCTGTTATCTGTGTAATTTCGGTGGTGAGTTAGTTTTGTCTGTGAGAAATTAGGCATCTAAGTTTTCATAGCGCGGACAACCAAGGATGGAAAAAGAAAAGTTTCACATTGGGTTAACATACCTTCGTATTGAGGGTATTTTTGATAGCACGGATATGTACGGAAATCAAATTAAACGTCCTGATTTTTGGGAGGATGAGGGAGAAGTTATTGTTTAGGGATATAGAATATCTGGTTCAGCAGTTTCTTCTCATTCTCAGATTGACTACTTTCCAAAAAATCGACTTGAGTATGTAGATATATGTCAGTTTGTTTGCGATCGGATGGCAGACTTACTTGATGAATGCATTCAGAGGATTAAACAACATAATAATTTAGAAGATTCATCTGTAGGCGTAGCAAATTATGAATTTAGAATTTATCATTTTTGCGAATATTTATTAGGAGAAGAAGAAGAGAGTCTATCTCTCAAGTTAAACCGTCTTTCTAAAAGCGGGAACCTAAAACAGGCAAATGGTAAAGGTGGGTTGTCTGATAAGGTTGCTCAAATTAAAGGAATTGATTTCTTGCTAGGTGCTAATTCGATAACTTTGATGAGAAAAATTAACAGCTACAAAAAAGAATTCGTTAGAGATGTTGAGCAACACAAGCTCAAAACATATCAAGATTATTTAAACTTGAGAAAAGGGAGAATAAATGACTATAATCTGCTGGAAAAGCTTGCTCTTTAAAGAGAAGTATAGACAACCAGTTATCGCAACCTAACATTTTATTGGAGCGATCGCGCTTTGCTCTCACCCTAATTGATCGCACCCTAACAACCCCAACAGAGTGTAAGCAGAGATAATTTATATTATGACTTTCGTATAACAGCTATGACAGAGCTACTTGAACAAGCGATCGCCAAACTAAAAAACTTGCCTGCCAATGAACAAGATGCGATCGCAGCGATGATTTTGGAAGAACTAGAAGATGAACGCTCTTGGGATGAAGCTTTCACTCGTTCCCCTGACGTACTTGCTTTCTTAGCAACCGAGGCAATGGCTGAATACCGTAGAGGAAAAACCCAAGAGTTAGATCCAGATACATTGTGAAGTCACGTATAACCGCTCAGTTTCGTCAAAAGTTTGCTTATCTACCTGAGCAAGTTCAAGAGCAAACCCGTGAGGCATACCGCCTCTTCAAACAAGATCCGAGCCATCCAAGCTTGCGCTTCAAAAAAGTACATCCAGAACTACCAATTTATTCAGCACGGATTAGCAAAAGTTATCGAGCAGTTGGACAGTTAGATGAAGATACCGTTATTTGGTTTTGGCTAGGTTCACACGCAGAGTATAAGAAGTTGCTCTCTGGGTTGTAGCTATACAGTGCGATCGCATTCCCGATTTTAATCATAAGATGAATGCTTACTGTGCGGGAACGATGGCAAAATCTAAAGCATAACTAACGCAGATCAGACTTGATTAGAGCGATCGCGCTTTGTTTGCTCCCACCCCAAGCGATCGCTTGTTGTATCTCTCAAAATTTAATAAGTAGTAATGATAGCTACAGCGGTAAACTACTACTACAAATGCCTAAATCTTTACACAGGTGTTTAGCTGAGACTTCTGAACGGGAAGGCGTTAGTCTCAACCAGTATATTGTATTTTTGCTGAGTGCAATTTCTAGATAATTTATAAATATTCAAAAAAGACTTCAGGTACTAATCTGAATTCACCCGATTTCAAGCGAGAGATATCTATCCATAATGCTCTATGTTTATGATGTGGTGATTCGGAAAAAACTAAACTTTCCAGCTGATAAAATTTTGAATTAGCAAAGTCACATTGATAAAGCTGAATAATTTCATGACCTTGTCTACCATTAAATGTAAACAGGTTCTCTATACAACCTAGATATTTAATATTCGTTAAGTCTGCCTGAATTTCCTCTTGAAACTCCCGTTCTAAAGCGGCGCGGCTGGTTTCGCCAAATTCAATACCACCGCCTAAAGCCCGATAAAATCTTTCTTGTTTGACGGGATCGTAGCCTTCAGAAAGAAATATGCGTTCGCCATTCCGAATTAGCCCCAAAGCTATTACCCGAATTTCGCCAGCTTTATTCATTTTTGTAACTAATTATCATAAACAGACTGAGGACGACTTTCGCTATCCTCAATAGGCCAATCTGGATTTTCACCACCAATGTACAATTCTTCAATGGTGACATATTCCTGACTTAGCTGTGTGAGGGCATTGATTAAAATATCCAGAGCGATCGCATCACTGGTTCCTAAATCAAACCAACAACGTCCCCACTGTCCCTCATATTCAAACTCACCCATATTGTGCATCAGTGCTAGTAGGCTTTTGTCATAGCCTTGTTCATCATAATTCATGTAGCTGATATCGAGTCCAGTGTCCTGCACCTGGAGATTCTCTGCATTAAATGCACCCAATTTACCCAGATAAAACCAGGAATTGAAAACTTCTTCTACATATTGCTTTTCACGCGCAGAAGGATTTGTGCTGAATTTCAGCCAAATCCACACATCAAAAGGATTTATTTCGCGGAACTGAATCTCCATTTTGGTCTAATATCTCAATTACTCTTCTGCAAATAAGCATATCAAAGTGGGGGATGGGGAATGGGGCATAGGGGATAGAGAAAAAACTTAATCGCCAATGAATGCCCAATTACCCAGGATTTTTCAGGCTAACAGCACTTCTGCGTTCACGCTCAATTTGTTTGACTAAATCGCCTGGGAGTTGGGATTTTTTAGTCAATGCTTTGTCAAAATTAGCGATCGCTTCCTGGATTATCTGCTGGCTTTTTTCTTTTTGCCCCAGTTGTTTAAGGATTTGGGCTTTGAGATAATAAATTTCTGGATTATCGGATGTGGTTTTTATCGCCCGATTCACATACTCTAGTGCCTGTGGATACCTTTTTAAATCTCGGTAAGCAAGAGCAATACCCCGATCCACTAGATACCCAGGAGCAGCATTTTGTTCTAAGCGTCGAATTGCCTGATCTGGGCTAGCAAAAGGCAAATTAACCGCCAATAATAAATCCATATAACCTTTGATTAAATTCAGTTCTGGATCGTTGGCAGAAATTGCTTCGGCTTTGTCTAAATATTCATAAACTTGTCGCAGCCGACTCAAGGCTTGGGGTACACCGTTGACTGTACCTTCACGAGTGATAACTACTGCACCTTCTAAAAAATGACCAACAGCAGTGTATAAATTACCACGTAAGGGATCGCTAGGAATCAGTTTTTGTCCTGTTTCTAAAGTTTTCTGACTGTAGGTGTCGAGTTTAGCCCAATCCTTATTTCCGTATGCTAAAGATGCCTTCATAGCATAAGCTAAAGGTTCATTTGGCTCTTTGGATAGTGCTTGTTGCAGATAACGATCTGCAGCTGGATAGTTGCCTTGTTGGAAAATCGCTTTAAAAGCTGCTTCTGTTTGGTCGCCAATTTGATGAGGTTCGCGATTGCGAAATGGATCGCCAGCCAGGGAGGGATTTACCCAGATATTAATTGCGATCGCAGCTACAAAAGCAGTCTGAGCAAAGGTAGTGAGTTTAGCAGACACTACTATTTGAGGCGAAGAAAACCTTTTAGTCATTTTAACCCTCAGAATAATTGCGGTTGAAATAGTTGTATGTGTTACTTAGAATGCAAAAATGGTTAATTTTAACTTGCCTCTGCTTCAACCAAAATTTTCTTATATATGGGTAATCTTTCCATGCTTCCAGGCTTACTCTAGCCATTATTTAAGGCTTAGTCTGCCACAATGGAGAAAAAGTGGATAATTCTTGCTGCTAAATTAAGGTGTTAATCCAGGTAATGCGCTATAAATTTTTCCAGAATTTTCCAGATACTCTCAGTGTAGCTAATCAGTAATTTGCTGACTTTTTGGTAATCTTAACAAATGCTTTATCTCCGAAATGTAAATTATCATCCGACAGCGTGCCCAACAGCGATTCTCAAATCGATCAATTTAGAATTAGCACCCCAGCAGCTAGGTCTGATTATTGGCCCGAGTGGTTCGGGTAAAAGTACCTTACTAGAAATTTTGTCGGGACTAGCCGAACCCACCACTGGCGCTCTCTTCTGGCGGGAACAAGAACTTCTAGCCGAACAGCTACAACAATTAGCCGGGTTGGTATTTCAGTTTCCAGAGCGACACTTTTGTGGTGGTTCGATTTTAGAAGAATTACGTTTAGGACATCCTGAGTTAGGGTCAGAACGAGTCAGACAGGCGCTGAGTGAGGTGGGATTAGAGCATTTATCCCTATCTACTGCTCCCCATGCTTTGAGTGGTGGTCAGCAACGACGTTTAGCTTTAGCAGTGCAATTAATTCGCCAGCCAAATTTACTGTTATTGGATGAACCCACAGCTGGTTTAGATTGGTCAATGCGTCGGCAACTGGTAAATTTATTAGCGAAACTGAAACAAGATTGGACATTGTTGATAGTGACACACGATGCTGGGGATCTGTTAGCGATCGCAGACCGTTGCTGGACACTTAACCACGGCGAACTAGAATCAGTAGACCCAAAGACACTAGAATCTAAAGTTAAAGAACCTCTACCAACTGTGTGAGAAAAGAGCAGGGGGCAAGGGGAGAAAGAGAATGCCTCATACCCCCTGCCCAATGACAAATGATAAATGACAAATGACAAACTTATTGCCTGAAATGGCAGAAATCTGGCAGCAAACTCTCAATTGGCAACCAACTCTTCAACAGCAAACACAATTTCAAAAGCTTTATGAGTTAATTCTAGAAGGGAATCGCCAACAAAATTTAACTCGGATTGTTGAACCCCAAGAGTTTTGGGAAAAACATCTCTGGGATTCTTTGCGAGGAATTGCATCTCTGTTATCAGTAAATTTCTCTTCTGCTTCTCCCGCTCTCATCGATATTGGTACAGGTGCAGGTTTTCCGGGTATTCCAGTGACAATTACTGTACCTAATTGCACAATTACTCTTCTCGATTCCACTCGGAAAAAAATTACTTTCCTCGACAATATATTAAGTGAACTTGCCTTAACTAATGCCAAAACTCTTGTTGGTAGAGCGGAAGAAATTGGTCAGCACCCACAGCATCGACGAGCTTATAATATTGCATTGATCCGTGCCGTAGGGTCAGCCTCTGTCTGTGCAGAATATACTCTACCACTGCTCAAACAGGGAGGTTTAGCCATAATTTATCGCGGTAATTGGACAGAGGATGAAACAGCTGCTTTACAGAATGCTGTGAACCAGTTGGGTGGCGTCATTGAATCAATCGAACAATTTACAACACCCTTAAGTCACAGCATCCGGCACTGTGTGTATTTGCGTAAAATAAGCACCACACCAGTTCAGTTTCCGCGTGCTATTGGTATACCTAGCCAAAAGCCTCTTTAACTAATTCGTAATTCGTAATTCGTAATTCGTAATTATAAAGTAATACAGTTCAGTTAAGCCTAAAAATTATACTGGTGTAGGTTGAGTTGAAGAATGAAACCCAATAAGATCAAAACTTTGTTGGATAACGCTTATGCTCAACCCAACCTACTATTTTCTTAACCCAAGCGTATTGAATTATAAAGGCTACAGCAGCCCACACTGATTATAATTACGAATTACTTTGACAGAGCAGAAGATAAACTTTTTTTCTATCTTTCCGTGTCCCAATGTTTAAGCAAATTTGCTGGCTGCTGCAAACCGCTTGTTAATCTCATCCCAATTAACCACGTTCCACCAAGCATCTAAATAATCGGCACGGCGATTCTGGTAATTGAGATAATATGCATGTTCCCATACATCATTACCCAGAATGGGATATTTACCTGCACTAAAGGGACTATCTTGATTAGCTGTAGTTGCCACTTCCAACTTGCCACCCTTGTTACGCACTAGCCAAACCCAACCACTACCAAAACGACCAGCACCAGCCTCGTTAAACTGTTTTTTGAAAGCTGCAAAAGAGCCAAAATTTTGATTAATCGCGGAGGCTATATTTCCTGTTGGTTCTCCCCCACCTTTCGGCTTCATAATTTGCCAGAACATTGAGTGGTTGACATGACCACCGCCATTATTACGTACTGTTTTGCGAATATCTTGTGGTACATTGTCAAGTTTTTGCAACAGTTCTTCAACAGTTTTGCCTTTGAGTTCTGGGTGTTTGGCTAACGCTGCATTCAGGTTTTTCACATAAGTTGCGTGGTGTTTATCATGGTGAAATTGCATTGTTTTAGCATCAATGTGTGGTTCTAGTGCTTCGTAAGCGTAAGGTAAAGGTGGTAGTTGGATAGCCCCTGTTGTATTTTGCGTTGTATTTGCTGTTGTATTTGGTGTTATATTTGCTGTTATATTTGGTGTTGTGTTGGAAGTTGCAGTGTTTCCCTGAGGAGATTTCTCTGCCGATGCACAAGCGTCTAATGCAAAAGCACCAGCACCTGATGTAAGTAAAACCAAGAAATGGCGTCGATTAATAGTCATATAAGTTTTGCAGCGAATCTATTCAGTCTCTATTGCAGTTTTCATTTTCTTAGATTTTGGCTACAAAAAATTAGAAATTAGCGATTACTTCTGGCAGTTTAAGAAACTCTTTATAAAATTCTGTCCCCAGTTTTGGGATCGAATACAAACAACTGATTTAAATCGAGCTGTAGAGAAAGGCGATCGCCTGGACGAAGACGCATATCACCGCCTACCTGAATATTCAACATCACTGCCGAACCAGGTAAACCAGCACGAATCAAAGTTTCTCTTCCCAAAGGTTCCACAACTTTAACTTCAACCGATAATAGTCTTGAATTTGAAGTACTGTTAGCGGTAGCGGGGCGTTCAGCCTGTTCTGAGTCAGTGTTTATTTTTATATGCTCTGGACGAATCCCCAAATCAAAACTGTGTCCCTGACGCAACTGTAATTTTTCTTTTACAACTGCTGGAATTGCTAATAATTGTCCACTCACATCAAAACAATTCTTTTGATAGATTGCAGGCAAAATATTCATTGGCGGACTGCCTAAAAAACTTGCCACCATCTGATTAGCAGGATTTGCATAAATAGTTTGGGGATCGCCAATCTGTTGAATCCGCCCTCGATTTAGCACGACAATTTTATCAGCCAAAGTCATTGCTTCAACTTGATCGTGGGTGACGTAAATAGTTGTAATACCTAATTGTTGATGTAACTGTTTCAATTCTGCCCTGGTATCATCGCGCAATTGGGCATCTAAATTAGATAAAGGTTCATCAAGTAAAAACACTTGGGGTTCACGAGCGATCGCTCTCCCTAATGCTACTCGTTGTTGCTGTCCCCCAGAAAGTTGTTTAGGTTTACGATCCAGCAGGTGATCCAGAGAAAGCGATCGCGCTACATTCATCACTCGTTCTTGAATGATTTTTCGGTCAACCTTCCGCATTTGTAAGCCAAAGCCAATGTTTTCTGCCACACTCATGTGAGGATAGAGAGCGTAGTTTTGGAACACCATCGCTACATCTCGTTGTCTGGCTGGGATATTATTTACCAAGCGATCACCAATATAGAGTTTGCCAGATGTAGCGGTTTCTAAACCGGCGATCGTTCGCAAAATTGTAGACTTACCACAACCCGATGGCCCGACTAAAACCCAAAACTCGCCATCGGGAATTTCAAAGGTAATATCCTCAATCGCAGTGACGTTATTGAATCTACGCTTAATATCTTCTAGACGAACGTTGGCCATTATCCAATTTGATATTTTTAGTTTGGGATCTGCGGCAAGTAACCTCCAATTTAGTACTAGGGGCTTTTATCCGCCCCCTCTGAGGAACTGTGAGGCTGCTTTGCAAGTGCAGAAACTTGGTTATCCTGCACAACTCTAATCAGAAATCTTAGAGCTTCATTGACGGCATCGGCATTGGGAAAAACCTTTGCAACATCAGGTTCTAAACGAATTGTTGTCTTACCAAAGCTTTTTCGTTCAGGGCCGAATTTTCTGACTCTTAGGCTTTTTAAGTCATACTCTGAACGCAAATCCTCTTCCATTTATGGCTTACCCTTCTTTATATGCTTCTCGCTCGGCTCGCGTTACTTCTCTTGCACTAATGAGACGAATCGAATTTCCTCTTTCCGTATACGACATGATTAGTAAGTGTCCCCGATTTGACTCTCCAATAATAAGGTAACGCTCCTCATCATCAGAGTGGTCTGGATCGTAGAAGTCAACATAGAGCGGATTATCGAAAACAGTTTTGGCTTCTTCAAACGAAACCTGATGTTTTAAAAGATTTATTGCCGCTTTATTTTCGTCCCACTCAAACTTCATGAAATTATTAAATCACTACCTTTTGAATACCTATAAATTCTGGTATTTTTTCATCACTTTTTGTTTCTAAACAAAGTTAAATTACTTCTTTCATATTAGCCATCAACTCATCAATTGTTTCTCCTTGACTGTAACAGGCTTGTAGCTGAGGTATTTCTCCGACATAGTAGCCATCTTCATCCCGTTAAATAATGACGTATAATTCTGTGTTGTTGGGATTGATTATAATCTATTTGTACGTAGACTCAAAATCATTTTTCTGGATTCTTTGTCCAAGCAGGGTGAGAAAGTAAAGAAGCAAAAACTCGTACTCCCCGAAGTTGATTAGAAAGGGGTAAATGACCTCTAGGTGCACTCAAATCCCAGGTAAACCCGTTAGGGTAGCGCGTCCAATTATTACCTGCTTTCCAGCCAATTTTTGGCCAGAAATTCTCCCAGTTTTTACCCAAACTTAACCAGATTTCTCGCTGCACTGAAAAACCAAATTTACCTTCGGAGTGGACTAACCAGAGGTTGTTAATAGTTTGCAAGTCAACAGCCGAGGTATTTTCTACCTCAGTAAAATACAACCATTTTCGTTGTACAGCCGTTGGCCCTGATAGTTCGCACATTTTTTCGATGGTAACGCGATCGGCTGCTTGGAAGTCTTGAACAGCTAGTAGCTGTTGCAAAAAATTGTAGTTAATCCCGCACTCTGATTTTAGAGGTACAATTCCTTCAGGAAAACAGGAGCGCAGAAACTCTTTTACTTGAGGTATATCAGAGTTGTAAAGGACTTGGTAGGCTTTGCCATCAATCCAAGTTGCTGGGTTTTCACGTCGTTTCAGTAAAAATTCCATCAACACGTCTAATCCCTTATTACCCAACTCAGCTAACTGTGGGATTATCTGTTGTTGGACTTTTTCAGATCCAGCGATTAACGGTTGTCGGAGGGAGTCGATGTCATTAGCAGGGCCTGATAAAATCATTGGGTCTGTCATGCCATTCTCGCTTTAGCGGTCAGTGAAAGAGCGGTAAGCTATCGGGCATTCTCCAAGGTGAAGTCACTGATAGCGAAAAGTAGTTTACTATTTTTGATCGTACAAAATTGCGATCGCTTCACTGAAATCCCACACTTAATTCCCAAATAATGTACAAGGGGAGTAGGGGGAAAATCTGTGCCTTATGGCTTGGTAAACAAAAGACATAGCAAAATATACAAGCCTGCCACATAAGGATTTTTTGAATAGCAGCGTATCGATTAGGAGTGTGTGAACGATGTACGAAAAGATTACCCCCCCCGGAACTGGAGCAAAAATCACCTTCAAAAATGGTGAACCAATCGTACCGGACAATCCAATTATCCCTTTTATTCGGGGCGATGGTACAGGTATAGACATTTGGCCTGCTACCCAAAAAGTTCTCGATGCTGCGGTAGCCAAAGCATATAAGGGTCAGCGTCAAATTAGTTGGTTTAAAGTTTACGCTGGGGACGAAGCTTGTGATTTATACGGTACTTATCAATATTTACCTCAAGACACTCTCATAGCAATTGAAGAATATGGTGTAGCTATTAAAGGGCCTTTGACTACTCCCGTTGGGGGGGGAATTCGTTCTTTAAATGTGGCGCTGCGGCAAATTTTTGACTTGTATGCCTGTGTACGTCCTTGCCGTTACTATGCAGGTACGCCCTCACCCCACAAAAATCCCGAAAAGCTGGATGTAATTGTTTATCGGGAAAATACGGAAGATATTTATTTAGGCATTGAGTGGCGACAAGGTAGCGAAATTGGCGATCGCTTAATTAAAATTCTCAATGAAGAATTGATCCCTGCCACCCCAGAACATGGGAAAAAACGCATTCCTCTTGATTCTGGTATTGGCATCAAACCCATCAGCAAAACTGGTTCCCAACGCTTAGTCAGACGTGCCATCAAACACGCTTTGCTATTGCCCAAAAACAAGCAACAAGTGACTCTGGTGCATAAGGGCAACATCATGAAGTACACCGAAGGCGCTTTCCGCGATTGGGGTTATGAATTAGCAACCAGTGAATTTCGCCAAGAAACTGTTACTGAACAAGAATCTTGGATTTTGAGTAACAAGGAAAATAACCCTAATATTTCCTTAGAAGAAAACGCCCGCCAGATTGAACCTGGGTTTGATAGTCTCACTGAAGAAAAGAAAGCGCAAATTGTCAAGGAAGTTGAAACTGTTCTTAACTCAATTTGGGCAACCCACGGCGATGGTAAATGGAAAGATAAAGTTTTGGTGAATGACCGGATTGCTGACAGTATTTTTCAACAAATCCAAACCAGACCGGATGAATATTCGATTCTGGCGACGATGAACTTGAACGGTGATTACTTGTCTGATGCTGCCGCCGCCATTGTTGGGGGATTGGGAATGGGGCCAGGGGCAAATATTGGTGATGCTAGTGCCATATTTGAAGCCACCCACGGCACTGCACCCAAACACGCCGGCTTAGATCGGATTAATCCAGGTTCAGTGATTTTGTCTGGTGTGATGATGCTGGAATTTATGGGTTGGCAAGAAGCCGCAGACCTCGTTAAGAAAGGTTTAAGCGATGCGATCGCGAGTAGTCAAGTCACTTACGATTTAGCCCGGTTGCTAGAACCACCAGTTGAACCCTTAAAATGTTCTGAATTTGCCGAGGCAATTATTCAGCATTTTGGTTAAGTACACTAACGTCAACTTAAGTCCTAGCGAATAGAATTTCCACGCTAGGTTCAAGCCTCTTAACCTGACGTGAATTCGACAGCGATATATGCGAAAGATTAACGTCTAAGGGATTAAGAGGCTTTGTAGGGCATTCTAGATCATGTAGAGCGTTGGCAAGTGCTCAGTAAGTTGATTTAATCAGCGTTGATGCGCTGCCCTGTGAAAGTGGCTGTGAACGACTTCACCGACGAATCATTATTTCTATTTAGCGGATTGGCATTTAAAGGGAAGGAACGAAATGTCAGTGTCCCTTGCACTGCGTGAGTTGTGGAATCGAACGTTATATGATAATCATCTCGAACAACGCTAGCGGATAATGTCCCAGTTGGAAAACCGAAGTTGAGTGCCGTAACGGTGATCTCCCTGTTCCCGGTACACTTCCAACGTCCCTGTATATTACCAAAGGGTTGTCCCACCACCCCAGCCGTACCCGAAATGCCGGCTTGGCTCGAGTCAGAGGCGAAAAAGTTGCCATCTTGGGTCAACGTTAGCAGTTCGCGGGCTGAGGATGCACCAGATAATGTTATCAGGTATGTGCCAACAGCAAACCTATCACAATCCTTTTTGGGGTAGGCATTCGCTTGGCGCAGATTCATAGCAAATGGAATGGTGAATGCTGACAGCGCACAGATAGTCAATATCGTCAAAGATTTACTAGTTTTCATCACATAATTCCGATTAAAAAAGTTGATATCAATGCTGTTCAATTGAGCGGAACAGTTTCAATTTCAAGCATTTTAGCCGGCTTTGGCAGTACTTTTTTATAAAGTCCGATCCTAATGTTATATGCATCTTGATCTTTATACAGGATTGATGTTAAGTAGTCGGACAGAATTAATTACACAATGTCATTGGGAGTGTAACAAAGTGAAATAAAGCAATCGCAAAAGTTTGGGATTGCTTCATAACTTCGCAATGACTATAAATATTTTTGTTCAGCTACTTAAGCTACTTGCTTTATCTGTGATTTCACTAATTCCCCTGGAGCGATCGCTCCATTCTCTGTAATGATGGCTGTAATCAACTCAGCCGGAGTCACATCAAAAGCTGGATTGTAAAAATCTACACCAGCAGGTGTGAGAATCGTATCACCAACTTGATAAATTTCTGTTGTTTCGCGTTCTTCAATGGGAATTTTGCTACCATCGGCTAATTCAAAATCAACGGTGGAAAGGGGTGCAGCCACAAAGAAGGGGATATTATGTGCTTTAGCTGCGATCGCAACACTATATGTACCAATTTTATTGGCAGTGTCACCATTGGCAGCAATGCGATCAGCACCCACAACTACAGCATGAATCAAACCCTGTTTCATGCAATGGGCTGCCATATTATCAGTAATTAATGTCACTGGAATCCCTTCTTGCACGCATTCCCAAGCGGTGAGTTTTGCACCTTGTAAGCGAGGACGAGTTTCGTCGGCAAACAAACGTTCTAAACGTCCTTCCCTCCAGGCAGAACGCACCACACCCAAGGCTGTGCCATATCCAGCAGTAGCCAGCGCCCCAGCGTTGCAGTGGGTAAGTAACGTTAGCTTTTCTGGGGTAGACGGTAAAACTGCTAAACCATTGTCGCCGATTGCCTGACAGGTTTGCAAATCTTCAGTATTGATTGCTTGGGCTGTTTGGAAAAGGGTTTGCTTGATGTCTTCTACCGTTCCCAGCGTTTCGTAGGCAGTTTTCATCATCCGGCTAATTGCCCAAAATAGATTTACCGCCGTTGGACGAGTAGAACGTAACAACTGGGCTACTTTATCTAAGTGTTGCAAAAATTCGTGGCGATCGCTTGTTGCAATTTCTCTTGCACCAAGATACATTCCATAAGCCGCAGCCACACCAATTGCAGGCGCACCTCGCACAATCATGGTTTTAATCGCCCGCGCCATATCTTCACTGCGGTGAATTTCTACAAATGTATATTCGTTGGGTAGACGGGTTTGATCGATTAGTGACACTGAGTAATTATGCCAAATAACGGGATAAACCTGGTTTGTGGAAGGTGTCATAGCAATAGGTTGTTAGTAAATAAGCAACATTTTTTACTTTAATGCATACTGATAATTTTATTTTAAAAACCAAATTTCATTAACTACAGCATTTTCTACCTTAATTAAGTAACTTATTTAATTTTAAGTACACATAGAATATGCAGTAAAAAGATTAAAGAAGATTTTCTTAACCAAAATTTTTACTCATTTTGAAAGGCTAGTTATGACATTTATGTATTGACAAAATGTTATTTTTATGCATAAACATTTAAAATATCTTAATTACAGGTTAAATATATAACATTTATGTAATTGCTTTATTGAAAATGAAGTGTTTTAATAAATAACTAAAATGAGTGAACTATTATCTAAGACTAGGTTTTAATTTTTTATATTGAAAATTATTACTCTTTTCAAATATGAAATTATTTAGTTTATTCCAAAAGGAAAAAAAGGAACCAAGTATGAATAAACAAGCAAATTATATACCTGCTGTTGATTTAGTGATCGTCATCGATACTAGTCCTTCGATGAAAGATGAAGCCCAAAGTTTGAGTGATGCTGCTGCGAGTGCGATCGCTAAAGCTAAATCTAGTTGTCCATCAGATTTAAAAGTAGTTTGGTTAGGGATAGAAGGTACTTGGAAAGGGACAAACTTTGCCCAAACTATCAGAAATTATCTGACTCAAAAGTCTAAAGTGACTGAATCTAAACTCCGGGGTAGAAAAAGAGGAGAATTAAAGTCAGCAGGAGCGCAAGAAGATGCAGCCCGTGCCATTGAAGATATTTCAGAATACTTTGATTGGCGCGAAGGTGCAGCACGAGCTATCTTTTATCTCGGCGATGAAGCATTGGAAGGCGGTGGAGATAAAACAGAGCAAAAGGATATTACAGCTGCTAATTTGGCTATTCAAAAAGCCCAAACAGCAGGAGTTACTGTTCACACCTATTTTGGAACTTCTAAGAGCAAGCATCAAGCAGGTATCAAAACTGAATACGCTAGAATTGCAACCTCAACAGGTGGACAATCTTTTACAGATAAAGATGCTATCGGTGGTTTTAGTGCAGTCTTAGAAAAAGTTATCTGTGGGAGTCGCACAGCTAAAACAATTAAGCTCAAACCAGGAGCAGTTTATATCCAAGATTGTGTCTCCAATGAATTAAGCAAACTTTATACTCTAGATTTAGTCACAGGTAAAGCTACTTTTATTGGCGAGATAGTTACAGAGGTTTCTGATATTGCTTTTGTCGGTTCCCAACTATATGGACTAGATCGAGAGGGCGATAAGACCAGACTAGTTAAAATTGACCTCAATTCAGGTGATGCTACTGTAATTGGTGATATTGGCTTTGCTACATCTGGTTTAGCATATAATAGCCAGCATCATACCCTCTACGCCACAACTGCTAAACAACTGATTGCGATTAATCTGGAAACAGGAAAAGGTACACCAGTAGTAACGGTAGCTGATAAAGACTATAACTGTGGCGAAGTTGCCTTTGATGCTGATGGTAAAGCTTATATTACCTTGATTGGTTACGACAAGAAGAAATTATTAGCAAGCTCCAATATCGAGACAGGTGAAGTCAAAATTATTGGCGATATTGGCTTTGCTGATCTTGCCAGTATGGAGTTTGTCGGTGATATTCTTTATGGCGTGACTGGCAACTTCTTTAAGTTAGGTAAAGACGGTCAATTAATCTGTATTGATACTACCACGGGTATTGGAACTTTAGTTACTATAACCGATCCTATCGGTCGTTGGGCAGGTATCACTATTTATGAACCAGCTACGGCAGTAATAACAGAAATCGCTCCGGAAGTAAACTCAAACGAAAAATTGGAAAAGACAAAATCTCAAGATATTCAAGCGATCAAGGAAGAAAATATGAATATTTTAACCATCGATACCAAAAATAATTGTTACGTTATCGACCGCGATCAGATGAACAACCTGCAACAAAATGTTGCAACTTCCTTTACTTTCGAGAAAGGTAGTTTTGATATCAAAATTACTGATGGTCGCTACAGCTATGACCAAAGTAAAACAGAAGGAGAACCATTTGTTCTCCTCTGGATATATGGGGCTGATGGTAGTACATTTATCAATAAAAGCACAGGTTTTGAAGTAGGCGCAACCTGGACAACCTTAAATGGATATAATGATAGTTTGAAGTTAGAAGTCAAAAAGAAAGCAGTTCTCAACGCCTTGTTTTTTGATGTCAATAATGCTGACAACAGTGGAACAATTAATCTTTCTATTACCAGTAATAAACCATTTTTCAGCACTCAAACTTTAACAGTAGACAGTAAACGCAATTGTTATCTGCTGGATGAAACAAACCTGTCTAGCTTAAAACAATCGGGTTCCAATTTTGTGGAATTAACCCCTGGAAATTATCAGATAAAAATTCGTGAAGGGAATGCCACCTATTGGTCTGATAGTAAGAAGTTTGACTTAGAACCTTGGGCTTTGATTTTGGTTCAAAGTGGAAAATTTATTACAAAACTGACTGGCATAGAAGTTGAAGAAAGTTGGTTTTCATTGAATGGTCTGAAAGACGAAGTAATTTTAGAGGTCAAAGAAAAAACTACCTTATTAGGTTTATTTATTGACACCTACAAAGATGATAACGAAGGTCAAATTATTCTGGCAATAGAACCAGTAAGTGCAACTGAACTGACTGAGAAGTATAAAAAACAGAAGAATAATAAGGCAACTGTTACAACAGGGTCTGTGACAAATAGTGCAACCGAGGCTGCTACAACAGGGTCTGTGACAAATAGTGCAACCGAGGCTGCTACAACGGGATCTGTTACAAATAGTACAACCGAGACGGTTACAAATATTCAAGGTTCAGGTGGATCTGTGAGTCGTGAAGCAGTAGGTGCGAACAGCTCAGTAGAGTTTACCTTCCGTTTTAACGAAGACGAGTTTAAAAAGAAGTGGGAGGAGCAGTTACAGCAAATTAATGCATCTATCAAAGTGACAGATGAAGCCGATGTGACGCTGGAGGCTAAGTATTGGGATCAGCTTGAAAATTGGCTGCTGAAGAACTACGAGAAGCACTTCAAGAATTTGGCTGTAGAAGTGGCAAAGGTCAGATTCTCAATGGATGCCTATATACAGCAGATGGAGTTTAGTCTAAACCAGCATTTGCAAGGCTGGTCTGGCTACTTAGACAAGCTTATGGAAGATAAGATCAACGTTGAGATATCAAAGAGAATTAATCAGCAGGTTAACCAGTACGTAGACCAGACCTTTGAGCAAAGGATACGTAACAACGTTGGATTAATTATCAACAACATTGTCAAGAAGCAGGAACTCAATCAGTACATTGACCAGCATGTTGATCAGCAAATAGACCAAACCTTTGAGCAAAAGATACGCAATAACATCAACGTTATTGTCCAGAATATAATCAATAATAATACTGAAATTAACCAGTACGTAAGCCAGCAAATCGACAACAGCTTCGAGCAAAAAATACAAAATCACATCCAAGGGATTACTCAAAACATCATCAATGATAATGATGTATTAAACCAGTACGTTGACCGACGCTTACAGCAAACTGTAAACAACAATACTGAAGTTAACAACAATATTGTCAACCTTGTAACCAACAGCACTGAAATTAACGAAAAGATTGAGAACATCCGCAACGAGTGGAATCAGACATTTATCAGTCGGGTTACAGAGCAAGTCGATGAAGTTATCAATATAATAGGTGGCAGACAGGCATTCATCAGATTAATTACTCAGAACACCGTCAATAATTCTGAGATTAGTCAGTACGTCAGCCAGGAAATCGACAGCACCTTCGAGCAAAAGATACAAAATCACATCCAAGGGATTACTCAAAACATCATCAATGATAATGATGTATTAAACCAGTACGTTGACCGACGCTTACAGCAAACTGTAAACAACAACACTGAAGTTAACAACAGTATTGTCAACCTTGTAACCAACAGCACTGAAATTAACAGCAAGATTGAGAATGTCCGCAACGAGTGGAATGAGACATTTATCAGTTTGGTTACACAGCAAGTTGATGAACTGATAAACATAATAGGTGGCAGAGAAACATTTGTCAGATTAATTACTCAAAACATCGTCAATAACAATACTGATATTAATCAGTATGTTAGCAAGCAAATCGATGACAGCTACGAGCAAAAGCTACAAAATTACGTCAAGTTAATTACTCAGAATATTGTCAATGAGAATGACGTATTAAACCAGTACGTTGATCGGCGCTTACAGCACAATGTAACCAACAACATTGTCATTAACCAAATTTTTGATAACGCTCAATTAACTCAGAAGATTGAGAATATCTTGAACGATAATTCTCAAATACATCAGAAGATTGAGAGTGTTGTTATTAATAGTACTGAAATTAACAACAGGATTCTGAACTTCGTTGTCAACAGCACTGAAATTAACAACAAGATTAATAACGTCTACAGAGATATTGACACCAAGATTGAGAACGTCCGCAACGAGTGGAATCAGACATTCATAACTCTGGTTACACAGTATGTCGATGAAGTGATCAACATAATAGGCGATAGAGAGTCATTCAACATCCAGGTAGCGAATGTGATCAACATCAAAGTGGACGAGCTTCTCAATCAAATTTTGAGAATCAGAAACGAACTGACGGTGATCATTAACAACGCAGACAGACATCTCTATGAGTGGACTTTGGGAGAACTCATGGCAATCAAAGGCTGCTTAACCGATCGCCAGGCTCTTGTTGAGCAGCTAGTTACTTTCAGCGCTGAACTCAGAACCAAGCTGGATAGTACCATCTGTGTAGATATCAACACATTCAAGCCATTCAAACCTATCTCAATTAATCCTGCACAACCACAGCAGTTACCAGGAAACAAATAACTAGACTTGAGCCGCTAAAAGCTAAGTTGACTGAAATTTGATGAGGTAGAGGTTGCGTTATTGCATTGCTTTAACGCGCTTTACTCCCATAAAACATCTAAAGGTAAAAAAAATGACACAACAAATTATTTACGGCACAGTTGGTGAAGATGGAACAAAACAAACTGGACAAGGATATGAAGTTAAGTCACCGGATACAGGAACCTATGTAATTACTTTTTTACAACCTTTTGTTGAACCTCCCAGCGTGGTAGCTACTTTGAAAGATTGGGGTGCTGATAATCAAATTATTGTTAAAGATATAACTCCAAACAAGGCGGAAGTTGCTATCTGGGATTTAGGAATTAAACAACAATCTGGCACAGGTTCTTCAGAACTCGCAGTGACGAAAGAAAAATCAGCTTTTAATTTTATTGCTATTGGTGAAGGGAGTTAAGTAAGAACATTTACCTAAAATTGATACAGCGATCGCACGTTTATTTATTTTTCATAAATCACCATCATTTATCTTCAGTTGATCAAGCCGATCGCTCTCATAAAATCTTTTTTTACTTAGTTAGTGAAAAGTGGTCTAACAAACCAATAACATCGTTAACCTAATTACTTAAAGGCTTTGAAATAGAACTATGAAACGTATTGTTATTTGCTGTGATGGAACCTGGCAACAATTAATAAGTCCTTACCCAAGCAATGTGGTTAAGTTAGCTCAATCCGTGAAACCGATCGCCAATGACGGGGTTACACAGATCATATTTTATGACGAGGGCATTGGAACCGAAAGTCAAAAGGTTTTAGGGGGAGCTACCGGACTAGGAATCGATAGAAATATAGAAGATTGCTACCGATTTCTGAGTCTCAATTATGTTTCTGGTGACGAAATCTATCTGTTCGGGTTCAGTCGCGGTGCTTACACAGTTAGGAGTCTATCAGGGATGATCTATTGCTCCGGTCTTCTAGACCGCCCTCATGTGACCAAAGCACATGAAGCTTACGAGCTTTACCGTAACCGGGGTATTAAACCCAAGGATAAGGAAGCTGTAGAATACCGTCAAACTTTCGGTGAGCGTGTCCCTATCACCTTGCTCGGTTGTTTTGACACTGTAGGTGCTCTTGGGATTCCTGGGATGCCCGCCTTCAGCAAGTTGCACGAGCAGCTAAATAAGCGGTACAGATTCCATGATACCACTTTAAACAAATATGTTCAGAATGCATTGCACGCGATGGCGATCGACGAAATCCGCGAAGTTTTTGACGTCACTCCCATGAAAAAGCATCCTGAGGCTGAAAACCAGCGAGTGATTCAAAAGTGGTTTCCTGGTGAACACGGCTGCGTTGGTGGTGGAACGGAAGAACATAGCGGCTTATCAGATGCTGCCTTAAAGTGGATGATTGATTCCATCGGTGTTCTGGGATTGGGGCTTGACTTAGATCCAAGCGTGATTCCGACAGGCATTAACCCCAATTATGAATGTGACTTTAAGAATGATGTTGGATTCTTTAAATTGGCCGGAATCAAGTTTCGTGAGGTCAGCGATGTCATTGAAGACCTTCATGAAAGCACGATCAATCGTTTGAAAAGTCGCAAGGACTATCGACCCAAGAATCTACAAAAGATTATCGATAAACTCAATTAATTTCTTAATAATGTTGTTTCAAGGAGCACCTGCCGCTTTAGCCCTCCTACTGATGTTTTAGTCTTGCCAAAACCATCAGCAGAAATAAGCGTTATTTTCAAACAGAAACAAGCGATTCTAAAAGAGAAACAATTATGACCGCAAAAAGAGACACATCAAGAGATGGGTTTAAAAATAAACTTGAAACGGCTGTTTTAACCGGCTTTAAACCAATTTGGAACTTTATTCAAAGCAACCCAGGTCTCGCCAGAAAAGTCAACAAAACTCTCACTAACAATGCCATCTTAAAAATTCCCACTCGCCCCTATCCGTTTAGTACAATGTCTCCCTATACATCCTGGGATTCGTTGATTGATCGAACATATTCGGGACTCCAACTACCACCGCTAGATTGGAAACCCTTGACCAATGAAAACTATATCGGCATTAATTTAACGCCCGCTGAAAAGTTCGAGAAAAATCTGCCGCCGATTCAAGATTTGGAGATTTTGTATCGCAAAACTGGTGAAACGAAATACTCGCCTAAATCCTCTCTAATTTTCCCCTATTTTGTTCAATGGTTTACAGATAGCTTTCTTAGAACCGATCGCCACGATCCACGCAGGAATAGCTCCAACCACCACATCGATATGTGCAATGTCTATGGGTTAAATCCAAAGATTACACACCTGCTGCGATCGTATCAAGGCGGTAAGCTAAAAAGCCAAATTCTTAATGGAGAAGAATATCCTCTCTTTTATTATGATGAAGATGGAAAACCCAAAGAAGAATTTAACGGGTTGCCCCATCTTTACACCAACGACACCCCAAAAGCAGAAACGTTCCCTCCAGAAAAGAAACAGAAGTTGTTTGCGATGGGGCTGGAAATAGAACGAGCAAACGTGCAAATCGGCTATGTAATGCTGAATGTTCTTTCCTTAAGGGAACATAATCGCGTGTGCGATCTGTTAGCAAAAAATTATCCAACTTGGGACGATGAACGCCTTTTCCAAACGGCAAGAAATATTGTCATGGCTGAATTTCTCAAGATTGTTTTAGAAGATTACATCAACCACATCACTCCCTATCACTTTCAATTTTTCACTGATCCCCTGGCGTTCACTGATGAAAAGTGGTATCGCCATAATTGGATGTCGGTGGAATTTAGTTTAGTCTATCGTTGGCATAGTATGCTACCCGATACTTTAACTTACAACGGACAAAAGCTTCCCATGCCTGCCTCGATGTGGAACAACGACATGATTATCAACAAGGGATTAGGAGCCATCTTTGAAGAAAGTTGTTCCCAACCCGCGGCGCAACTGAGTTTATTCAATACACCTGAATTTCTCATTCCCACTGAAATAGCTAGTATTCGCATGGGTCGTGAGGCAAAATTAAGAAGCTATAACGATTATCGGGAATTATGTAAGTATCCCCGCATAACCAACTTCAATCAGATTAGTGGCGATGAAAAAGTCCAAAAAGAACTGCAACGATTGTATGGTCATGTAGATAACATTGAGCTGTACGTCGGTCTTTATGCAGAAGATTTACGACAAAATTCAGCTTTACCACCTTTAGTCGGACGACTGATAGGAATTGATGCTTTTTCTCAAGCGTTTACCAATCCTCTGCTAGCAGAAAGTGTCTTCAATCCAGAAACTTTTTCACGCGTAGGTTGGGAAGAAATTCAGAATACAAAGACTCTCTCCCAAGTGGTGCATCGCAACATTCCTGAAGGTAAAAACTATAGAATTTCGTTTTATCGAGAAGATTGGCACCCAGTTTGATTACCTAAGAAATTTGGGTGTGTTACGAATAATAAAACACACCCTACTTGTTTAAGATACATCAAGTATTTTCTAATTAATTTTACCTTTAAAAAAATGAAACTATTTACCGAATATCCAGAAAAAGACGAACTCAAATATTGCGATCGCATGAGTGAGCTAGTCAAAAAGAACATGGATAATCTTTACGGTGGTGAGAAGAAAAAAACTGCAAAAAGAGATACCCACTCTAAAACCAACGCTGCTGTACAAGGAACTCTAGAAATCTTTGACTTTGATGAAGCAGCAATTAAGCAGGAATTGAGCAAACGCGCCTCATTAACAGAAGCTCAACTTCAAGCCATTTCCATAAAACAAGGTTTATTTGCCAAACCGAAACAATATCCGGTTTGGCTACGATTTGCAAATGGTGCGTTTTCAGTAAAGAATGATTATGAAGGAGATACGCGCTCCATGTCCGTAAAAGTGATCGGGGTAGAAGGAGAACGACTACCGCAAAGTCACGAGTTAAAAACCCAAGATATTATTACTCACAATACCGAATTCTTTTTTGTTAGAACTATCAAAGACTTCCACAGCTTTTTCTTGACGGTTTATCGAGCAGGGCTGTTTCCGCTTTTTAAGCTGTTGGTGCTTTTATGGCTAAAGTCGCATCCCTACGAAGCTACACTTCTAAAAAACAGTTTCAAACGCTTTCCCAAAAGTTTGCTCATAGAACGCTATTGGAGTGCTTCAGCGTATTCGTTGGGACTCAAATCTGATTTCGATCCATCTCAACCAGGGCGAGTTCCTGTGGAATATCCGGTTGTGATTAAATATGGATTTACTCCAGTTTCCAGTCAATCACCTCATCAAAAACTTCCTCTGGAGTCCAGACCAGAAAGTGAGCTTCAGCGTGCCAAAGCTTCGGGTTCAGAGGACAACTACTACCGAGAGGATATCATTCAAGCTTTAGCAAAACCTGATGCTGAATATAGTTGGGACTTTCAAATCCAATTTCAAACTAGCCCGGAAATGTCCATTGATGATACCACCATTGTTTGGAATGAAGAGGAATCACCCTTCTTTACAGTTGGTCGCTTGACAGTTAAGCATCAGCAGGTTAATTCTCCTAAAGAAAGTGACTTTGGGGAAAATCTCAGTTTTTCTCCTGCGAATGGTTTAGCAGTGCATCGTCCGGTCGGTGCAATCAATCGGTTACGCAGCATTGTTTATCATATCGTTGCTGATAACCGTCATCAAAAACGAGGAGTCAAATACCAGGAACCAAGTGTCTGACTTTCAGATATCCGACTTCCGACTTATTTAATTTTATTGCGATCGCACAATTGCAGCAGTACGAAAATTTGCCATTTTCATAAGCAAATCGCCCACACCTGAATCACAAGTGTGGGCGATTTATTACTACAAAGAATTAACTAAACAACAGCAGATACTTGCTGCTTAAAGAAAGCTTGCAACACTCTCTCTGCTATTTGATGGCTAGTCAAACCTAATTCTGTCTTAGATTCATTGGGTTCAGCATGATCTACCAATATATCTGGTACACCAAATCGCTTGACAGGAACAAGAATATCTGCATCTAGTAAAGCTTCGGCGATCGCAGAACCAAAGCCACCCATGATACAACCTTCTTCTAAGGTGACAACACGGCCGATTTTCTTCGCTAAAGGCAAAATTAACTCGGTATCTAAAGGCTTAACGAAACGCGCATTAATTACAGTTGCTTCAATGCCGTGTTCACTAAGAATTTCAGCAGCTTGCATTCCTGGATAAACCATTGTGCCATAGGCGACGATTAACACGTCATCGCCTGTACGCAGAATCTCGCCTTTGCCGATTTCCAAAGGTTCCCAACCTTCTTCCATCAGAGGGACACCATAGCCATTGCCACGAGGATAACGCATAGCGATCGGCCCGCTGGTATGATTAACGCCAGTTACTACCATGCTTTGCAGTTCTGCCTCGTCTTTGGGAGCCATAATTACCATGTTGGGAATGCAACGCAGATAGGCAATATCATACATACCTTGGTGGGTGGGCCCATCAGATCCGACGATTCCTGCCCGATCCAAGCAGAAGAATACTGGCAGGTTTTGGATGCAGACATCATGAATTATCTGGTCGTAGGCGCGTTGCAAAAAGGTGGAATAAATAGCTGCAACAGGGCGCATCCCTTCGCTTGCAAGTCCTGCTGCTAGGGTAATTGCGTGTTGTTCCGCAATGCCGACATCAACATATTGATTGGGCAGTTTTGCTTGAAGTTTATCTAAACCTGTCCCCGTTGCCATAGCCGCAGTAATCCCAATGATTTTCGGGTTTTGTTCGGCAAGTTTCACTAGAGTGTGAGAAAAGACTTTGGCATAAGCCGGAGGTTTAGGTTTATTAGAAGGAATGGCTTTACCAGTTGCGACGTTGAAGGGGCTTTGAGCGTGGTAGCCAACTTGATCTAGTTCGGCAATTTCATAACCTTTGCCTTTTACTGTTGCCACATGTACCAAAACTGGGCCTGGTATTTGATGTGCTTGTTGGAAGGTGGCAATTAGTTCTTCAAGATTATGCCCATCCACTGGCCCAATGTAGGTAAAGCCGAGTTCTTCAAAAACTGCACCTACCTTTGGAACAGCCAAGCGCTTCATACCTTCTTTGATGCGTCCAAGTTCGGGTGAGAGGGATTCGCCAACGAAGGGAATTTGCTTCAACTGTTCCTCAAGATTATCTTTAATAAATTGCACCGGTTGGCTGAGGCGCATTTTGTTGAGATAGCGGGGAATCGCGCCGACGTTGCGAGATATGGACATATCGTTGTCATTGAGAACAACCAACAGATTGGTTTTCGGCATGTGGCCGGCGTGGTTGATGGCTTCTAAAGCCATGCCGCCAGTTAGTGCCCCATCCCCAATCACAGCTACGGCTTTAAATTTTTCTCCTTTCAAGTCTCGCGCTAAAGCCATGCCCAATGCTGCTGAAATACTTGTAGAAGCGTGTCCAGCCCCAAAGTGGTCAAACTTGTTTTCACCCCGTTTAAGATAACCCGCAATTCCATCTTTTTGTCTAAGGGTGTGAAAGCGATCGTAACGTCCTGTAAGCAGTTTATGGGGATAAGCCTGGTGTCCTACATCCCAAATCACTTTATCCCGATCTAAGTCCAGTGTTTGGTAAAGTCCTAGTGTTAATTCGACAACACCCAACCCTGGCCCCAAGTGTCCACCATTAACTGCTACTGTTTGAAGATGCTTATCTCGAATCTGACGGGCAATCTGTTGCAGTTGGCGAACAGATAAACCGTGCAACTGATTAGGATGGGTGATTTCGCTCAGATGCATATTATAAGGTTTTCCTCTCTAACTTCGAGTCTCGGTATTTTGATTTTCCCACGGTCGGGTTGTCCACAGAATCAAACTTTTACATTGTTACTAAGTTGTAGTGGAAAGTATAACTTCTTAATTGATGATGGTGAAAAATTTGTTAACCATTAACAATTCGTCAAATAAGATTCCAATCAGTTAAAGTTATAACACATTTTTCCGTGAGTAATGCTACTTATAAAATGCCTGTGATGCGTATATAAAAACAAGTTTTTTAAGAGTAATTTGCGGAAGTTCCCTAAGCAGATGACTCAATTTTGCCATCTGTAAGTTAGTAAAAAAGAAAATCAAATATTTTAATTTACAGCTATATATCTAGCATAATTACTAGTAAATTTTTAACTAGAGTTTTTGCTCTTCTTCAGTGACAGCAGCTAATTTTATCAGCGATCGCTAGTTCCTATAACTGTGATAAGTATGTATCTAAAGCTACTCGATTACTTGATCTAACTTCATGTATTTAGTAAATTATTTCTGTATCTTATCTCGTTAATCTCCAACTGAAAACGAGGCTTTAACTACAATCCCCTGTAGGGATGCAGAGCTAGCTACTCTACCATAACGTTTAACTACCTGTAAATTGTTGTAATAATATTGACGTAACCTGAGACTTTCCGAAATTACTCGTAAACAACAATATTTCCGACTTTTTTAAGAAGTCGGAAATTCAAAGCTTTCGATTTTCGCAAATCCAATCGGATTGCTATTCTATATCTCTATTTAACAAAAGCATCCTTAATGTTTTCAACAGTACGTTCAACAACATTCTTTGTGTTGTCTACTGCTTCTTTAGTCCGAGATGCATCTTCAGTTGCTCTTTTCTGAATTGTAGCGGCATCTTTCTTTGCTTTGCGCCCAATAAAGCTATCATTGTCTGTTGCTTGGTCAACTTTACTGGCATTGCTCTTGGCAGCGTCCTTAACTTTATCTGCCGTATCATCAATGAAATTTTTGGTTCGTCCAGCATCTCTATTAGCTTTGTCTTGAGCGCGATCTGCATCATCATATGCAATCAAGGTTCCAGCAGGATTAGCCATTGCTGAGGTGTTGGAGAAAAATGCACCTTGCCAAACAAAAGCAATCGCTAACATACAAAGTAATGTTGTAGCCATCCAGCGTTTTACTGTGGAAAGTTGTTTTGCAACATAATTGGATTTCATACAATACAATCTCATGTGATTTAGTATACTATTTTTACTTCATTTGGCTTATTATCCATATCGATCCCTAGATAGAACTTCTCGCATCAATAGTTATGAAATTAGTTCCCTATTTTGATAGATTGAATTTGGAGTAAAGATTATTTCCTAGTAATCAAAGGTCGGTTTAAACAAATTACAATTTTTCGACATGGGCGATTGCACCCAGAGAAAAGTTAGCGATCGCTTCTGGCGGGCGGTTACGCCATCGCAACTGACTTTTTACGATTGGGACGCTTGCGTTCTGATTTTTTCTTCAGTCCAACGGCTTGAGCTTGATCGCTATCTGAGCCATATTGTCCGCGGATTACTTCTTTCATCGCTAATACAGCATTATGAAATTCCCATTCTGCTAATCGCGCAGCATCGGTTGCAGCACGATATAAAGTTAGTTTTTCAGTTTCGGATTGTTGCTGCGCCAACATCGCTTGATAAGCTTGCTGTAAGTTTGCTACAGAAGCGTCAGTACGGGTTGTGTTATATGTGCTGATGGTTTGCAAGCCGTGAAATGAGTTTATATCTTGACTAATTGATTGAGAAGGCAAACGACGGGTTTTATCTTGGGCGGGCATATAAGTATATTGGTATAGTGTATACCTTTAATGTGCCCATTACAACAAAAAATCTAACAATAAAGTGAGATTTTTAGATAGAACAAGGTTAAAAAAAGCGTGAGTTAATTTTTGCAGGTCGAAACAATGGCATTGTCATCCGAAACAATCGAGTTGTCAGCCGAAACAATCGA